>CAYNQS010000004.1:0-90486 GCA_964399485.1 uncultured Candidatus Bathyarchaeia archaeon
AGCCACAAAACCGACTGGAATTGGGGATTAGCGCCAAAGCCCACTTCGGATCTGATCCAAATCAGGTCCTCATCTTTGTCGCCGCAACCGGAGGTCGAACCCATCATCCAGGGGCGTTAAACGCCTTAAACGTCGGGGTTGAAGCCGCCTAAGGTCACGGCTATGGCACTCACCTCGTCAAGATGGTATCTGTGACGATCGTGCAATTTACTTTGTTTTGTCTCGACCTAATTAACTTTTCTGAAGGCCTGAAGACAGAGGGTGAACTGATTTTTTGTTCCGCTTGGCCTTTTATGTGTGAAGTTTCAAGTGTAATTTTGTACAGGTGGATGAGAATGTTTATTGTTGATATTGATTTTGGGGTCATAAAATATAATGGTGGACAATTTTTTACTGTTCAGAAGGAAGGTGAACTGTGTTGAGTGAAGTTGTTCTTTTGGCTTGCAAAGACTTGATTGACGATGCCAAGATTGGATGCGCAGACACTGTCTTCAAGGATGTGTGTCTTGAGATTCTCGCCAAAGCAAAATTAGTTCTCAGCAACGAACAATTTGAGGAACTAACCTTTTTTGTGGCTGAAAGAATGAAAGAGGAAAGAATTCCTCGTTCGGGAAGAAAAGTTAGGATACGATAAAAAGGCTTCCCGCTTCATGTTTTGTTCGTAACTGTTCTTTTATATTCCTCTTCTTTTCAGTTAGTATAAGTGTCAAAAAAGATAAAGGTCTGGGCAGAGCAGATAGAAACAGGAGATGGGTGCGTTGTCTTCGCTAGATTACGAGATTAATCTTCTCTCCAGATTGGTGGAGATAAACACAGAATCAGTCCCGAAGAAGGGATACAGTGAATGCGCTTCCATAATCGTTGATGAAGCCGAAAACAGCTCTCTAACAGCAGAGATAGTGGACGGAGAGAAGGGCGCAAAGGACGGCCTTTCCCGCCCAAACGTTATTGTGACCCTAGATTCAGGTTCAGATACAACTTTGCTTCTTGAATCCCATTTTGATGTTGTTCCTCCGGGAACAGGATGGAAGTATCCTCCCTTCAAACTGACGGTTGAAAACGGGAAGGCCTATGGAAGAGGCTCTGCAGACAACAAATCAGGCATTGCAGCGGTTATGGGTGCCCTGCGGCAGCTGAGCGACGAAGAGTTGGACATTAACCTCAAGCTTGTGGCTGGGGTGGATGAGGAGATAGGGGGAAGATACGGCGTTGACTATGTTATGAGCGACTGGGGACTGAAGGGAGACGCAGCTTTGATAGTTGACGCCGGACCGGAGAGCCTCTTCTTAGGAGCCAGCGGAGTCATATGGGGAAAAATGGTGGTTAAGGGAAGACAGGGACATGCTGGGTACCCCTTCAAAGCCAAAAACGCCATTGAGGAAGCCATGAGGCTAATTGAAGAGTTTGAAAATTACCGGAAAATGGTTGAGAAAAAGCAGTCAACCTTGCATGCACCCTCAGATGCTCCGAGAAAATTTGTTTGGGGAAGATATTCGGTGACCATGATCAGTGCAGGCGAAAAAGAAAACGTGATACCGGGTATATGTGAGGTTCGTTTTGACCGGAGACTCCTACCTGAAGAACCGCTTGAGCAGGCTGAGAGAGAAGTGAACGAGTTTTTCCAGAAGGCACTCAAGAAAACTGGCTGCGAAGCATCCTTGGAGTTGGTGAACAGGCAGCAGGGCTACCACACGCCCAAAGACCTAAACTTTGTGCAGACAGTTTCTGAAAGCATAAGGAAGACTACGGGTCAAAATTTACCGTTTGCCGCGGAGCTTGGGGGAAACGATGGAAGCTTTTTCGCCAAGAACGGAATACCTGTGGTCTGTTATGGGCCCATCAGAACCGATACCCGCTATCATGGAATAGACGAATTCGTTTATCTACAAGACGTGAAGAACACACGAGACCTAATAATTAACTTGGGAAGAGTTTCTAGAGAAAAAATAGCGCAAAATGCTGATTGATTCGATGTTACATTTTAGCATAATCAACTAGCATTAACAATTCTTGATGGGTTATCATTTTATATTTCTTCGAAAAACTCTATCAGTGTTAATTGAAGGAGGAGATGATACAATGTCTGGAATGGTAACTTCAATAAAGAAAGCGGCTCCCTTAATTGTTGTAACGTGGATTCTTTCTTTAGTCACCACCTTGGCTGTGGTTTACGTTGCACCAAGCATCCTGCCCTTACAAACTACCCAAATCAGCGATAACGCAATTACAACAGAAAAAATAGCTGACATCGCCATCATAACCACTAAGTTGGCTGATGGCAATGTAACTTCGGCGAAGATACAGGATGGGACGTTAACGGCTGTGGATTTGGCTGATGGCTCAATCATAGCGATCAATATTGCCGATGGCGCAGTAACAACCTCCAAGATTGCAGACGGTGCAGTGACAACTGCTAAGCTTGCAGATGACGCTGTGACCACCGACAAGATTGGAGACGACACAGTTACTTCAGAAAAGATAGTTGAAGGCGCCGTAGTGACCACTAAGTTGGCTGATGGCAATGTAACTTCGGCGAAGATACAGGATGGAACGTTAACGGCTGTGGATTTGGCTGACGGCTCAATCATAACAATCAATATTGCCGATGGCGCAGTAACAACCGCTAAGATTGCCGATGGAGCTGTTACAACCCCTAAGATTGCTGACGCCGCAGTTACGACGGAAAAGATAGCTGACAGCGCCATAGTAACCACTAAATTGGCTAATGGAAGTATAACTCCAGAAAAAATAGACAATGGGACACTGAAAGCTGCTTTCAGCGTTCTAATTTGGAGAGACGGCTCAACCTATTATGCAAAGAACGGTTCAACTGGAGAAATACAATATTTCGGAACCAATGCAACAACAGTCATAAACAACGCGATTTCAAGCATACCTACTGGCGGTCTGGTTTTCCTCTGTGATGCAACTTACAATATAGACGGCACAATTAATGTTGTGGAAAAACTCAACATTCACGTCATTGGACAAAGCTGGGAAACAAAACTCAATCTCACACAAAATTCAAACGCCGACATGATGTATGTTGAAAACTCAAATTACACCACCATTAAATCAATCTATTTTCAGGGAAACAGAGACTCTCAAACAAGCGGCAAAGGATTAGTTGTATATAACTCGGAGAGAGTTTTGATTGAAAGGTGCCAGTTCTATGAAATCAGACAGACCGCTATACATATCAATGGTACATATCCGATGAGCAGCCTTCAACCTTGGATAGTCAGGAATCGAATCGAAAAAATTGGCAACAGCAGCTCGGACTATGGAATATGGATAGGCGACTACGCTTCAGATGCTCATGTAGTTGATAATGACGTTGGACGCGTAACAGGAGGTGCCATATATGTTACTTCAAGCGGATTTTTGATCGCAGCAAACACCTTGTGGGATTCAAATTATGGTCTAAACGTTTACTCGGTGACTAGCGGAGTAATCACTGGAAACATCATGGACAATAATGATCTCGACGGAATCAACATTGACTCATGCCAAAACCTACTAATAACAAGCAACACTGCAAAACTGAACAGCAATAATCTATGGAATTCATCGAGTGGGATTTATCTATACAATAGTAGTTACACAATCATAACTGGAAACCGAGCTGGATCTTTTGGTGAGTGGAAATACGAAACTCAACAGTATGGAATCAAAGAATACGGTGCAAACTCTGATTATAATTTGATCACTGGAAACAATGTCTACGGTAATCTAGGCGAGCAAGACATCTACTCTACGGGACCAAACACTGTTGTCTCAGCCAATCTGGGAAGATACACTACTAAGAATCCTGGTTAATCGTGGCTACAAGTTATGGATTGATCGATGTTTAGATTCTGGTTTGCCAGTGAGTATTTCTTACGTGATGTAAGAAGAAACTTTCGTTGACTTTCAAGGAAAAAGTAGGACAAACTAAAATGGTTCAGATAGTTTGAAGAGGCTTCGATCTAGCTAAGTACCTCATAAATGCGGAACAGAAATGAAGTTCAAGTATGGCGAATCTGACTAGTTCACCTTTTTCTTTGCCAGTCTCTTTCTATAGATTATGGCTACGAGTGCAACTATGGCAATTAGTAAGGGTAGAATAGTCCATGAAGGAAACTCTGGAACTTGGGATTCAAAAAAGCCTTTGTTGAGGCTTCCGTCATTAGAGTAGCCATAGCTCTCCCAGAATCCTCTGTAGTCCTCATTGTCTGACAGTTCAATTTCTGTTATCCATTTTATCCACTTGTATCCCCATTTGCTCTCTGCTACAAGCTGGAAGGGAAAGCCTCTTTCGGGTGGAAGGGTTACGTTGTTCATTTTGTAAGCCATAAGTATGTTGTTGTCTACTATATAGTCCAGCGGCACTGACGTGGAATATCCGTCATAAGCATAAAATATCACTGTGGTGGCGTTTGGATCAACTCCTGCCTCTTCAACCAAGTCCTTAACCAAGACGCCTTCCCAGAGTATGGTTACGCTCCAGCCCTCTACACAATTGAGTGTGACAACCTTTTCAAAATTCTGATAACCGTTAATGACCTCATCATAGCTTAATTGTAATTCGTTGTTTACGAGACCTGAGACTGTGAGTGTGTAATTTTCTATATCGATGTATTGTGGTCCTTTAATCGAATTTTCTCTGAAAGCAGTAATTGAGGAAAGGTCTTCTCCTTCATATTCTCTGATTTCTACGCTTTCAAGTGTTGTTGTTTCATCTGTCGTTTCAGCCACTGTTCCTATTATCGGTGAGCTAGTTAGAACAACTGAAACAAGTAATCCAACCAGCAAAAGATTCAGGAAGAATGTCTTTTTTCTATGCATAAACATTCCTAACAATATGACATATGTCATGTTATATAAACATTAACCCTACAAACCCAAATTTTTGCATACTAGACTCAGGAAAAAGCTACCGAATCAGCATGTAAGATGGAGAGCCGCCACAACATTTCTGGATTCAGATAGGCGGTTGAAGGTTTTGCAGGCTTCAGCTGTTTTCTGGACTACAAGTTCGATTCCTTCAGATTCAATATAGCTTCTGGTTTCAGGGGGAACATCCATCATTCCAGAGTAGCCTGTGCCCACCACAAGCACCTCTGGTTTTGCCTCAAGAACCTCCTTTAAGTCAGCTATGTGGAGACAATGCCCTTTCTTTCTCCACCAGTCAGCCTTAATTTTGTTAGAGAAAACTAGGAGGTCAGTGGTGTAATGTTTTCCGTTTATTGTTATTCTGCCAAAATCGTAGGAGTCTATCATCCCAGAATCTACCATAAGAATTTGTGAGGTAACCTTTTTGAGTGTTACGTGAATGTTCTTTAGTTTCACTTTGCTCTCCCCTCAATAGGATGTCGTTGCGTCGAGGATTTTAAATATCCACCCAATCATCAGCTGATTTAGATTCGTTATGACTAGCTTAAGAAGTAAATTAACTGAAAACTGCCAAAATCCTTGGAACGGAAAATGCAGAAATACGGACATTGAAGTTTA
The DNA here is from genome assembly GCA_964399485.1 of uncultured Candidatus Bathyarchaeia archaeon. GTDB lineage: Archaea > Thermoproteota > Bathyarchaeia > Bathyarchaeales > Bathyarchaeaceae > Bathyarchaeum. The sequence continues at coordinate 5,494 of CAYNQS010000004.1, forward strand.
CATCTATTACAGAAACAAGCGTCTCCCCATTTGCAGAAAATGCTGGGGCACCATCGCGGAAAAAGACATTGAATGGTAAAAACTTGTGACACCGAACTTGTCACTGCAAAATAGAGAACATCATTCTCGGTGGAGCCTTCAGCCGTTGGATGTGGGGCTGCTTGTTTTTTCGATTTCTTCTGTTCTTTTTCTAACTGCTTCTGCCACAAACTCGGTTATGCTTCTGTAACCTAGGTCCGCCCTAGCTTTAACCAAAGATTTCACTTTATTGTATAACCCTGACGGCAGATTCACCGAATCGTATCCCTTCACAGGCATTTTTTTACTTCCTTTTGGTTGTTGTTTTCGTTGTGTTTGTATAGTTACTGCGCGTTTTCTTATCAACCTCGATGTCTATTAAACCATTCAAGGTTTAACGCAACGTTGAGTGTGCAGCAACTACCTAACTGCTGGTTTTGATATATGACTGACGAACATGTGCTTCATTATTAAAATGCTTTATGGTCATTTCGGAATAAACCTTAAAAATATGCACGCTTGTAGACCGGTTGAGCATTGGAAAGTCTGTAGAATCATCTTTCTTTCACGGTTATGGCGTCAACTGGGCAGCTTGATTTACATTCTAAACATGCTGAACAGCTGCTTGGATTTGTGACGATAGGTTGTTCCTCAAACCATTCTAGAACACCGAAAGTGCAGGCTTCCACGCATTTTTTGCAGCCGGTGCAGCGGCAGTAATCAATTTTGATTTCTACAACCATTTGGTATTTCCTAACGCACAGCCGAGCATGTACTTTTAGAGTATATCTTTCTTCTTAATCAATCCACCTTTAGGATACAGTAGAATTTAGCTAATTTGTGTTCTATTTGAATGTGTACAATCGGTGGTCTTGAGGTCTTTAAACAAAAAAAGAAGGGGAGTTTTTGCGACTTTGCGTCGCAGTTTATGGGTCGTGTTGTGGTTTTTCGCTGATTGTACCTAAGCATTCAACTACACTGAAATAGGGGTGTATCGGATCCCAGAATGGGTAGGTTATTTGCAGTATTATGTCGGTGACGCATTCGTTCTCATGTTGTAGGTATTCGATGCCTGAATACACTATTGTGCCATCAGGTGCCATCATTCCACGTGGAATGTCCCAGAACCATTGTGTTGCGTAATATGTGTCTTGTCCGTCCATACCCCAGATCAGGAGACCTACTGTTCCGTTGATGTCTTTGTATGTGGATATTACTGCGTATCCACTTCCGTAGACGTTTTTGTTCCAGCATGTTAACGCCAAGATATTGTTTGCTTGTCCAAGGGAGTTGTCGGGTACGAGTTCGCCACTAGTGAAGAAGGCGTTTGTGAATTCGTTGAAGTACTCCGTTCCTAGGTTAGCGCGGGGTCCTCCGGAGAAGAGCATGTTGCTGCTTGCCACCGGATAGGTCCTGCACCAGTCATCATGTAGAGCTACTCTCAAGTCAACATCGCCATCTTCCTCCCAGTAGTAATAGTAGTCTGTTCTTGTTCCTGTGCTGGATCCAGCCATAACGAACGGCACATTCACTCCGTGTTCTGTGTCTCTAATGTCCAAGCCAGTCATACACACCGGTATGTCTTTTATGGAGTCGAAAGCTTCGGTCATGTAGGCTGCACCTATAGAGTCGACAGTTGCCGCGTCTTTACCGACAACCATCCACTCGTAGCGTCCGGGGATCCACGGAATTATTATCTCGAATTTCGTTGCCATTGCTTCAGCGAACGCCTCGGCGTCTGGAACCGCTTCCACCCAGCCTGGATCGTATGGTGGTGCAACGGTGCCTGGCTGAGGCAACACAAGACCGTCTCGCATCCACATGACGTCAGCACCCATTCCGATTGCCTCGGCATCTATCTCATCTAGCCCCTCTAGGTATGCCATGTCACGAACCCACGTAACGTCACCCGCAGCTCCTCCATGGGGCGAGGGATCCGGATCCGTTATGTTAATGTTGGGTAATCCGTCAGTAGCCACGTTAATAATCTGCATCTCGCTGGAAACGAAGTTCGGCGAGTTTTTCATTGCGGACCAAGTCAGGTTGAGACCATGAGCCATAGGAGTATTGTCTCCGCCTTGGGCCATCGCCAAGACCGCAGCCGCTATAGCATTGGCAGTAGCGTCAGAATTAACGATCGTGGGCGCGACCTCTAGTTGTGAGTACACAGGGGGATTGAATCCGAACTGAACTACAGTGATTTCCACCGAGCCGTCGTGTGGCAGGCTGTCTGTTATGGCCGCTGCTACTCCATTCTTAATAACAGTCCAGTCTGCGGCACTGATGCTTCCAGACCCGTCAAGGCAAAGTCCTACCTGTATTAACCCGCCGATGCCACCCGCCACCTCCTTTGTGGAGTAGAGTATCTTGCACTCCGCAATTGGAAGGCCTGTCAGCGTGGCTGTGCCATCAGGGTTTAGAATAATGTTGTAATCTTTCCAGCCACCAGCCTTTGGGTCGCTTGAACGTCTGTGCAGTAGTTCGTTCCTGTCAAGGCGTATGACTCTCTCCGAGAACGTGCAGTACTGATCCCACTCTTCGTCAGGCACTACAACCACTGGTGTACCGGCCGTGAGTGTGTAGCTTGTCATACCGTATGGCTTCCATTCAACCCACCTCTTTGTCGATTTGTGCACAGCGTCGTTGAGATCAAACGGCATGAAAACTTCGTCCAGCTGATACTGAACTTCCCTGTCAAGCCGGTTTACGGGAGCCGGCATAGCGGTGTCTAAAGCGTCGTGGTAATCTGTGATTCCGTAAACCGTTACACCCCTGAACTGCATCTCATCCTGAGCTGGTGTGTGTGCGAGGAGGAAGTCCCACTCGCCAATCACGAAAGGTATGTCAGGCTCATTAGTCATGTCCACATCATCGCTGAACACGAATGGTACATTTCTGAGGGGTCTATACCAGTCGTCCCATCCGTCAACGGTATAGTCAGAAGTTGTAGGCCAGAAAGCAGCAAATCCGACAACCTTATTACTGTGCATTGTGTCGGCGCTGATTATCTGAGCTACATCATAGTGATGGCTCTCAGCCGTTTCTTCACCAGTTACAGGATTTTTTAGCCACTTCACGACGTTCTTGTACTCTACCACAAGCTTGAGAGGATTATCCTCATCAGCTTCATAAGAGTCTAGGAAAGTTATCTCACCAGAATTATAGTCGATTGTGTAGTCCTTGTCGATTCCTCGCTCTAGCAGCATATCGTTGATGTAAACTTTCTCCGAACCCTCAGCCACAGGAAATTCCTCCAAAGTTGGACATCTAAGCCATTCTGTCCATGGGGCCATTTTGCTCTCCACATATGTGTATTTGTCTACCTGTTTTCTCAGTATGGAATCCGCCATGAGCCACTCTCCCCCGTAGCACGTGTCGCCATACTGATGGTAGAAGTGAGCATAGCTCGCATAGGTCGGTGCCGGCCCCAGATCCCACTCAGCCCTGTTGCTAAACTCTATGTCCACTTTGCCGAGCAGGTCCTTGGTATCTATGGTCAACTTTATGTCCTTTAGAACGATCACTTCCTTCTTCACCTTGTTGAAGATCAGCGTTAGGATCACGTCAACTATAGGCCACTGGGCTTCTTCCTCCATGTCGTAGATGTGTGTTGTTGAGACCGCAACGAAGCGCCTCGGTCCATCGTAAAGAACCATTAAATCTTCAGTTTCAGCATAAGCGCTTGTCTTCCTGCCACCGTGAGGTGCATCCCTCGGATCTGTGGCACCAACTATCCAGTCTCCTCCATGAGCCAGACCGTCTGCGTGCATTGCCATAGCCCACAGCTTTCTATCTTTCTGCGCCAACCATCTGTGTTTGTAGCTGATGTCGATAAACCACCCGTTTAACCATCTGTTAATGTTTATGCCTTCGTTGCCGAATGGGTCCCTAACACCATATTCCAGACCTATTCCGGTATGGCAATCAATTAACTCTCCGAATTTGGAGAACCCTACGTTTAGGCTCTCAGTGGTGTATGGATAAAGCGAATACTTGTCCGAGTCCAATACACCGTAGACGGTTGTAGTCCATTCTGGAGGGTCTACTGGTTGTGCTTGTATCATTGGTATGAGAAACATGGGAACTAGCAGTGTTGTTAACAGTGTTATTGTCGTCAATATCACAATTGGATGTTTTGTTTGCATTTTATTTTCCTCTTTTATTCGCGCTGGATAGGTGTGATGTTTTCATTTAAAAGGTTTTCCATTGACGGTATGTTGACGGTATATTTACCTTAAACCAGACACTCCCTAATATTTAGCGAACAAAAATACGGTATTCTGACGGTATACGGGCCCAAAACTAATCAATCAAATGAACACGGCTGAAAAAACGAAAAAATATAAAATAAAATTTGTGAAATTACAAACCAGTCTTTTCAACTTCATTTCTTTGCGGCGGAATTTGAGACACTCTCTTCAAGTTGGGACGTTAGGCTGTTTATTCTTTCGATTTCCTCTGTTCTTTTTCTAACAGCTTCTGCCACAAACTCGGTTACACTTCTATAACCTAGATCCGCCCTAGCCTTAACCAAAGATTTCACTTTACTGTATAACCCGGATGGCAGATTCACCGAATCGTATCCTTTTACAGGCAAGATACCGTCACGCTTTAGGAAATCAGTAAACCAACCTTTAACGATTTTGATGTCGAAATACCGTCTATATACGGTAAATGTTATTAATGAAAACGTGCAAACCATACAAGGGTGAAAAGGGTTGAAACTAACACAGGAAAAGAAGCAAAAAAACATCAACATAGAAGAGTTCAGGGCTCTCGTCAACAACTTGATTCCTACAACCCTAAAACAGGCTGAGTGGGTATGGTCAGAAATGGAAAGATTGATACAGGAATATCCAGAGCTGAAGGAGAAATTTAAGGAGTTTCACACGATGAGCGAGTTCGAGAGAAGAGAACTCGCAAAGATCATACAAGAAATCATTGCCGATGAAGATAAGACTCCGCAAAAATGGCGAATTTCACAGAAAGGCTGTTAGGACTTCATAAAAAGAGGATCAGAACAATGAAAAATACTGAACAAATACAGAGAGTTCTGCTTCTTTCTTATCGAATTAATTCTAGGCTACCTATTCCGCACCCTAGCATGAACAAAAGCCATCAGGGGGATGAAAATTTGAAATCTACAAAGGGGCGGGATGTGGCAATAATCCTTCCAACATACTGCGAAGCCGAAAACATCGCAGACATTATCCACGCAATCGAAAATCTAAAGCTTAATTCTACTCTATTGGTGGTAGACGATTCAAGTCCTGACGAAACACAAGATATTATCAGAAAGCTAAAAGAAAAAAACAAAAACATTCTTTTGCTAAGAAGACCCAAAAAAATGGGGCTCGGAACAGCAATCACAGACGGCTTTCGTTTTCTTTTGTCTCTACCAAAACCGCCCACATACATAATCACAATGGATGCAGACTACTCCCACAACCCCGAAGACATTCCCAGACTGCTAAAGCTCGCCGAAAAGGGCTGCGACCTTGTCATCGGAAGCAGGTACTGTCAGGAAGGACAAGTCAAAGGCTGGAAATCCACTCGACTACTGATAAGCAAGGTAGCCAACAAACTAACTGGCAAGATAATCAGTCTTCAACTAAACGATTTTACAAGCGGCTTCAGATGCTACTCCAAGGGATACCTCACAAAGGCACTTCCACAACTTCACAGCGAAACATACGAAATCCAAATAGAAACACTTCGACAGGCCAAACTTCAAAACTCAAAAATAGGCGAAATACCCATCGTCTTCGAAAACAGAAAAAAAGGAAAATCAAAACTAACTCAAACAGAAATAACCGCATTTTTCAAATACATTCTCAAAGTCTCATGGGACCAACTTCTAAAAAGAAAACAATAACAATGCACTTTTCACACATCAATTTGCAACTTCATCCTAACTTATCTCGCATTTCCTGGGAACTTGGTTCAAAATCACGCAGATGCCGAGGCTAACACATGACCAACATACTAGTTCCGTCAGCATCCCATGTTCTCACGGATAATCTTCTCTCCAGCGAAGGAATCTCCTGCTACAATCTTTTCCAAAAGCTGGAAAAATTCGGCTACTGCTTTGAAGCGATCTCAGCCCAAGTTAACATAAAAAAGCCTTTAAGAAATGTCACAGTCCATCAAACAGGCTCCTTCGAAACATCGCCAACCAGCAATCCCATCGAAAAATATCTCAGCCACATAGAAGTTTTAATCCACAGCTACCAAAAGTCTCAGGAAATCCTGCAAAAACAAAAAATCAGCATCATACATCACATGCTGCCCGCGGTTTACAATCAAACATTCGATCTTCTTGCAATCCTCACAAAAAGTAAGAGGAAACCGTTTGTTTTCGGTCCAATATCAGCTCACATCTATCCAAGACCAATAGATGAGAAAGCACTGTCAAAATTAACGTCCAAGCTCCACAGAAAAACAATTCAAAACTGTGACAGACTAATAACAGTCACCAATCAAGTAAAAACTCTCTACTCAGAGATTTTTGATACAGAAAAAATATGGACCATACCTTTGGGGGTAGACACAAAGCTTTTTACACCTCAAAAAACTGATTCACAGAAAGACAATCACGAGATATTATTCGCCGGCTACCTCTACAAACTAAAGGGCGTAGAATACCTAGTTAAAGCCATACAGATAGTGGCGGAAAACCGCAAAGACGTGAAACTTAGAATAGTTGGAAACGGACCAGACAAATCACGTCTCACAAAGTTGGCTAAAACACTGAAAATAGAAGATAAAGTAATCTTTGAAGGCTTGGTACCACACACACAGATGCCCAAATACTATCAGAGATGCAACATCTTCTGTTTCCCAACACTCGGAGAACCCTTCGGAAAAGCCATAATAGAAGCCATGGCATGCGCAAAGCCAGTCATCGCATCCAACATTGGAGGACCAGCAGAAATAATCCAAAAAGAAAAAAGTGGGCTGCTTGTGCCTCCGGCTAAACCAAAAATTCTTGCCACAAAAATCACTGAACTGCTGGATGATGAAAAGAAAATGGAACAGATGGGAGCAAGCGCAAGAAAAACAGCTAGCGAAAAATATTCTTGGGAAAAAATTAGCTCAATTTACCATTGTCTGTATAAGAGCCTCATATAATTAGTAAACGAAGATTTTCTGAAAAGTCGAAGTACAGCCATTGTATGTTCATCAGTTACATTGAGTGTGTTGCCGGTTTTGCTCGTTTTCGTCAACGTTTGTGTTATGTTTGCAGAAACGTAGAGCATCACTTTAGCGGAAACAGCGTTGTGAATCACTTTAGATAAAATAGTGTGTTGGTTTATGGATGATAATTTAGAGTGTATATCAAAAATAAAATCTTAAGCAATCAAACCGCAAATCAAATAAACAGTTTACCGTCATAATACCGTATTGATACGGGTGAATTCGACAGTGCAAACCGTATACCGGTGGAAAGACCTGTCTTACACGAAAAAAGGGCGAGCTATTATTGATTTCAGCATCATCACATTCGTAGCAATCATAATCTTCCGCAATTTTATCTTTTCAGGCGGTTGGCCTAGCGGAGGAGATACTCTAGGGTGGGTTGCCAGAGAATACTTGTTTGGACATGACTTTCGTTGGTTAAATCTTTGGCGACAGTACTCCTTTGGTTTTGTTGAAGGAATAAACTCCATCGATTTTTTTCTTATGCTGATTCATTCAGTATGCCAAAGCGGCGCAGTAACCGTGAAGGCTTTTATGTTTTTCACATTTCTTGCAGCTGGCTTTTCAATGTACGGTTTCGCATACCACTACACACACAACAACTTGGCTGCCCTCTCAGCATCCCTTGTGTATATGCTCAACCACTGGTTTTTCACACAATTTACTGAGGGACACCTCGGGCTACTTTTCGGCTACGCTCTCGCCCCCCTATTATTTCTACTGTTATCCAGAGCATTGAAGCATGGACGACTTAAAGACCTGACAATATTTGCAGTGGCATTAGCGATCTGTTTAACAGGCTTCAACCCGTTGTCAGTTGTTGTTTACATGCTGTTTTTAGCGTTGTTCACAGTTTTTTATCTTGTAATACCCCAAAGCAGCTTTCATTTCTGGAATCGAACTAAACGAGTTCTGAAGGTGCTCGCATTCTCAGGAGCGATATTCCTTTTCTTATCTGCCTTCTACATCCTGCCATTTGTGAACAATGCACGTGCCCCATTCTATTCAGCAGAATTCAGCTACGTTCTAGAGGAGACTGCCGGCATAAGCTATGAAAACTTGCTCGACGCGTTTGTTTTGCGTGGTTCTGAACAATGGGGGTACTTTTACGTTGTTGATGTTACTTCCGAAGTGAGTCTACAGATTATACCTGTCTCAGTGATTTTGGTTGCCATTTTTTTGATTGCATATTCAACCGTTTTTGTCAAAACCGACAGCTACACGCTTTTCTTCTTAGTAGCCTGCTTAATTTCCATATTTTTGGCGAAAGGGCCTAATCATCCGTATGGAAACATCTTCGTGTGGTCTTGGTTTAACATCCCTCATTTTTCAGTCTTTAGGGCAGCAAGCAGATTTGCAATGATAACCGCTTTCAGTCACGCATTCTTTATTTCGGTACTTGTCAGTATACTTACTGGCTATATTTCAAAGACAAGAAGCTCTCAAGCAAAAGAAACAGATCTGGAGCCAAACGTTAGAAAGTCAACACCAAACGGGGTTGTTGAAAAAAAAGGTTTTCTATTCAATCCTATCAATAGGGCGCTAAAGAGGATTAAGACGTTTTCGTATTATTTTTTCACATTGCTGCTGATTATTATTCTGTCAATCGGTTTCCTTTCATGCTGGTTCTTTTTGCAAAACGGTCTTCAAGTTTACAAGCCTTCTGAAACGCTTATTACACCTTACGAATGGATCGCAAACCAGTCACAGGAATTCAAAATTGTCACAGTAGCTAGCAGCCCCGAAGAGTGGGAGCTAGCTCCGAATGCACTAACAGATTTTGGATCTGGCGGAATGTTAACTAGTATAGGATGGGGACATGATCTGGGCTTTGATAGCGTATTTCTTCATGACAAGCCTGTTCTCCAAGACGGCGGTCACACATTTAAGTCTCGTCAATTCGTCAGCTATCTTCGTTTTGGAGTTGGCAGAAATGAGTTAAGTGACCAGCTCGTGAAAGTGCTCGGCACCTTTGATTACAAGTATGTTGTCATACCAGAATATGCCAGTGAAAACGTCAGATCCTTCTTCTTAAACCAAGAAGGCACGGAACTGGTTTACAACCAAAGCGGCTCAATAATACTTGGAAACTCTTTATACAATTCAAGAATCTCCAGCTCCACTGCATCCGTGTTAGTCATTGGTGGAATTAAGAGCTTTTTCACTGCAACAAAGATCAAGTCGCTTAATCTTAATCAAAACATATTCTTCTTCGCGGATCAACTTGAAGATCAAAAACCAGTGCTTGACCGTTCAGGAACAATTCTGTTTGATGACAGCGACTTGTTGGACTTGGTTATGTCCTCGTCAGAGAATATGAATGTGATACGCGCAGAACAGTATGCACTGCCAAGTCGAAATTATTCTGCTTACTGGGGGAAAGCTGCTCCATGGGAGGATTTTGGGGTACTCGCCCTTGGCAGATACACCTTGACAACAGCCGGAAATAACAGAGTGGTTATCCCCTTCGAAGTAGATGAGGATGGAAATTACGAAGTAATGATACGCCTTGGGTTCTGCAATGACCGCGGTAATTTAGCTGTGCATGTTGACAGCATCCCTATCAGAAGCGTGTACCCATCAGCAGACGCTCGGACAGCACTGAAATGGATAAAAATTGGATCTCTTAGCTTAGAGAATGGCAAGCATGAACTAAGTCTCACAAACGATGGCACAGGCTGGAACGATGTTGATGCAGTCGCAGTTGTAAAATCATCCACATTAGAGACCCAAATCCAGCAGGTGCTTAACCAAATTCAGAACTATTCCGGCAGAATAGTTCACATTTTAACTGCGCACCACACTTTCTCGCATCAGATTCCGTCAGGATGGCATCTAACCACAGTACCATACCAAGGCTACGCACTAGAATCAGACTCACCCTCAACATTTCTTGCAGCTAACACCACAATCTTACGCGAAGGCAGATACATGTTTGCTATTCGCTTAGCTCAAGGTCCAAACCAAGGTAGCCCACAGCTGCATGTGGATAACACAGCAGTTGCTGTACGCCATCTCAGCTCCAGCGAAGACGTAGAGTGGTACGATGCAGGACCCGTATATCTTAACGCTGGCGACCACCTAATAGAAATCGGTGGCTCAGCAAAAATAGTTTTTGACCAGCTAGTCATTTACTCGCTTGAATACGAAGAACAAATTGCTGCCTTAGATGATTTTAGTCTTCATGCAAATGAGTTTGGCTGGAACATTTCACCTAACGGCAGCGCGTCTGCCAGCTCAGTTGAAGGATTGGACTCTACTAAACTGTGGGCACATCGAGCCACCGACGGAAACCTCGAAACAAGGTGGGCATCAAACCCTCAAAATAAAACGATGCCCCAATGGCTACAGCTTGAATGGGAAACACCGCAGGAGCTTACCAGAATACAGGTGTTTTTTGAGTTGGCTTACCCAGAAGATTACGTGATTCAGACATGGAATGGCGACAGCTGGATAGACCAAATTAAAGTAACTGGAAACGCCATGCTCAACCGTTCTCACATTTTTACGGAACCAGTGAAAACAGAAAAATTAAGGCTCTACGTGACATCCGCTCCAGCATATGATATGGTAAGCATATTGGAACTTGAGGCATATGCAACGCCAACTGCTTCAGAAAAAGTGTTCATCCCTCAGGACGAATATTACCGAGTTGCATTTCAGCTTGCTTCAGGTCCAAACTATGGAACATTGAACCTCACAATAAACAACACAACAATCACCGTTTCCTGCAACAGCCCCGAGACCGAAATTAAACGTTACGAGATTGGACCATTTTATCTTCACGCCGGCGAACAGAACGTAACCGTTAGCGCCACCGGCATAGCAGATTTCAGTGAGTTGACGATGACACTCAACGACGAAGGGGATTTCGGTTTCTTGGACGATTTGTTCGAAGCAGAGCCCGGTCCAAACGTAAGCTACAAAATGATAAACCCATGCAAGTATGAGGCTCACATCGAAAACATTGACGAACCTTTTCTTTTAGCATTCTCGGAGTCCTATCATCCAATGTGGAAAGCCTACATAGACGGCGAGGAAATATCGCCGATCCCCGTGTATTCCCTAGTCAACGGATTCTACATAAACAAAACAGGCAATTTCAACGTAACAATATACTTCACAGGCCAAACCTACGCAGACACTGGATTACAAATCTCAGCTATCACTCTAGTCATCGTAGTTGCGATAATAATTGTTCCATCCAAGAAGCTTGAGCGCCTATGGCTTTACATAAGCCGAAAAATCCGCAGAGAAACACGCAAGCCTCAGTTACCTCAAACAGAAGGAGGGATTCCCATTTAGAATAGCAATTCTCCACCACGCATTAGGCAGGTTCGGAGGAGCCGAAAAAACTGCTATACTCCATGGAATATACATGAAAAAGCTGGGCTTCGACGCTGAACTGTTTTATGACGGTCCATTGCCTCCTGATTGGAAAAAAAGGGCGCGTTCAAGCATGATTTTAAACACTTTGCCTTTCGGTTTTCCTCCATCCTTCAAAGGTTTTCGAGACATAGAAAAGCTGCTGCTCCGCCTCAAATTCTTTGATGTGGTGCTGGTACACCATCATATTTGCCCTTTTCTAGCCTACTATCTAACCCTCTTTCTTAAAACCAAGCTTGTTTGGTACAGTGGAGAGCCACTCAGAGCCTTGTGGGAAAACCAATTGACAGGAATAACCTCCAAGGAGTTAAGCTCCACAGTCAGACCAACCAGCAAAGAATGCTACGGCAAATCCTTGACATCCATACTTCTCTCTAACATATTGTACGACTTTTCAATTAACTTTCTTCGCGCCATAGACAAAAAAACTGCAAAACGTTACGCACACATAATTGTCAACAGCAACTACACCAGAAAAGTCATCAAAACACTCTACAACCTGAAACATCAGATAACCGTTGCATATCCAGGCATAGAAATTGGGCAACAAAACAGGAATTGCGTGAATTACATTTTAAACAATTATATTCTGGCCATAGGGGCGATGATTCCGATGAAAAACTACATCAACTTATTGAAGGCGTACCATCAACTTCCGCCAAAGTACCGGTCAGCAGTGAAACTTGTCATAATAGGGGATGGTCCGCTAAAGGAGAAGATCCAGTCCTTAGCACATGAGCTTGGCTTAAGCAATCTAATCTTTCAATCGCACATTGATGAAGATGAACTCGTAAGTCATTACAAAAATTGTAAGTTCATTGTTCATCTAGCTCTGCATGAGCCCTTCGGTTTAGTTCCCATAGAAGCTGCGCTCTTTGGAAAGCCCTCCATCGTTTCAAATCAGGGAGGAACAAAGGAATTCATCAGGCATGGAGAGAACGGCTTTCTAGTTAACCCATATGATCCAAAAGAGGTTGCGAAATATATGAAATGCTTGATAGAGGATAAGGTGCTTACCGATGAAATGGGTTCAACAGCCAAAGAGAGGGCCCTAAAAGAATTTACTATAGAGAAATCAACTGAACAAATAATGGAGGCACTAAAACAGTTAAACTAAATTAGGCACCGGAGTTTAGTCCATGAATATAACTTTCGTAACCGATCCCCTTCTGACAACAGTGGGGGCTACAAGACCGCCATCTCTTTTAGCTACGGAACTGCAGAAAAATGGACACAATATTAAACTTATTTCTCTGGTCGTCAGCGAGGAAGTTAGAAAAACCGCGAAGGAAAGTAATATCCAAATTAAAAGTTTAGGTTCGAATTGTAACATTACGCACGCGGTTCCACTCTTTGAAGCTTGGGCCAAGCTGCTACTCAAATCGAAAATTATGGTCCCCTCAACTGATCTGGGCGATAGTGAAGTGGTAATCAACACTTCATCCTGCATAAAGATCAAGTCTCACTTGTATTATGCTCAGGGTCCCATAACGAGAGCCCTTGACGACATGCGCTCTGAGCTGCCTATACGCTACAGGTATGTATACTGTTTGATTGCGCCCTTATTGAGATATTTAGAAAAGAAAACCGTGAGAGATCACGCTCATCTTTCAAATTCAGTGATAGCTAACTCAAGATTTTGCGCGTCGATGTACGAGAATCTTGGGGTCAAAGTTGACGGTGTGATTCCTCCCCCTCTAGATCGCAGTCTCTTCAGGCCTACAACCACAAAGCCATCGCAGGACTACGTTTTAACCTATTTTGGAATCTACAATAAGGAGACCAAGTTTGCAGTTATCAAGCAGGTAGCCGACAGTGGAATAAGAGTCAAAGCTTTTGGTTACAAGGCATCTGGTATCCCAGCCTACATCGCCAAGCATCCCAACATTCAGTTCTTAGGGGCGGTCTCTGATGAGGAGCTGGTGAATCTATACTCTAATGCTCTGTACGTCCTTTTCACGTTTGCTCATGAACCGTTTGGATACATACCTATCGAAAGCATGGCCTGTGGAACGCCAGTTCTCACTTACAATATACAGGGACCCAGTGAGTCAGTTGTAAATGGGTTGACAGGCTGGCTTGCAGATAGTGATGAGGAGCTATTGGGATTCGCTTCAAAGATTTGGAAACATGGTTACCCTCAGAAGATGAGAAAAGATTGCATAGAGAGAGCCTCGCTGTTTGACATAAAAAACATTTCAGAGAAGTGGCTTAAGCTGTTCAAAGAGTATTTGTGATAAACTTCCCATGTTCTATGCGCCTTTTGCTTTCATGGTCTCCAAAACGCGGCAATATAGGGCAACATGTTCTTTTGCTACAGTGCTCCATTGTCTGTCCTTAGATTTTTCTTTGAGGTTTCTTCCAAGATGGCTTCTGAGTTCCGTGTTTTCCAGTAATAGGACAAATGCTTTGGTCAGTTCCGTTGAATCCGATGGCGCTACAGCAAGGTAGTGTTCTCCATCTTGCATTCCGCTTTGAAACTTTGGTACTCTGCTGCAAATAACGGGTTTCCCGTAGTCCGCAACTGTAGCCAATGCTCCACTCGCCTCGACGTAATATGGTTCTGTGGATTGCAGCACAACTATGTCGCTTCTCCAAATGAGCTGCACTAAACTTGCTTCATCAATAAAGCCGGTGAAAGACACCTGCTTCTGAAGTTTCGGTGCTAGAAATCGCTTAAAGCCCTGAGGGTATCCTGTCTTGTCATGGGCGTGGCTTCCTCCAACGATTACCAGTTTTGCGTCTGGACATTTTTCAAGAAATTTTTCGAATGCTTCAATTAAGTGCTCGATTCCCTTTCCTTTCCTTAAGAACCCAAGAGACAAAATGCGCAGTTTTTCACCTTTTGGAGAAAACTTGGTTTTCTTAGCGGCTTTCTTCACTCCATGTGGAATCACGGATATCTTTTCTTCCTTTGCGCCGTATTCTGTTTGGAGAACTTTTTTCATCAAACAGTTATGCACAATTACCCTGTCTGAAAAGTGTAGGATACACCTTGAAATGAACAGAACAGCTATCCGCGCCAAGAAATTAACCACAGAATCTGCGAAGATGTGGGCATCTTTCCGTATCACCGTGTGCATGGTGACAACAAATGGTTTACGACCTAAACGAAAAAAAGATAGCAACGCTGGAAAAAGGAGAGCCGAGACTAAACCGCCATACAGTAGCCATCCATGCTGCAGATGAACAACGTGACAGTTGGTTTTTAATGCGGAACCGAAAATGCGTGTGGGATACCGAAACCCCCTTCTCCAGCATCTCGAAACTGCTACGTCAGTTTCTTCCCGAGATTCAGCTAACTTCTGTTGCCTCGGAATGTTCGCAACAACTTCCACGTCCACTAATTTGGCCGTCTGCGTATATAATTCAGCGGAGTATAATGCTATCCCATCCTTGTGTGGAGGCCAAGTGGTGACTGCACAAACCTTCAAAGTTACACGCCGCCTGAAACCTGTAAAACGTTCATGGAATAAAAGGTCACATCCGTGGAATCTGTTACATAAGCAGTGAAATCTACGAATGTCGGCTGTTCGATTGTAAAATCGAAGGTGAAAACCTGCCATCTGTCCGCTGCAGTGAAATCGCTGCCCCTAATCGTTTTGGTGACTATTGCGGAAAGTTCCGGTTCATTCAAAGCCTCTAAGGTTATGGCTTCTTGGGGAGTGGTGGATGAGACTTTCAGCACAGCTGTTACCTTATAGCTTCCGGGGGGAAGAACTTTTTCTGGTATCTCGAAAAACAACGGTGTTGGGTCAGTAACCTTGTGAACCAGCACATCTGTCTCGGTGATAGAGTCGCCGAAAGCGATAGTGTCCTGAACGATTGTTCCAGTTGCTGCTAGTACACTGTGGCAGTTGTATGTGAAGTCTACACCTTCAAAATATTCCACTGCTCCGGTGTACCCTTTCTTGTATAGTACTATGCCGTTCGCGTTGACGACTATTCCGTAGTTGTCGCCAATTTCTGCGTCACGCCATTTTGGAGCCGTATGTGCTGGTCGAGGAAGCCTAACGGTGTACCACCAAGAATAGACGTCAATCAACACGTAATCTACGTTATTCTTGAAATAGGGATAAACCTCGAGACTGTTGCAGAGGTGAGGAAACATTTCTGGCATAACAGAGGCGGAGGCGTTTGCTGGAATCTCACTCAGCGCCATTCGTGTGGTCTCATCGGCTTTTGTAACCGAAAAGTATTCGTCAGTTGGAAGCAACAGCGTGCTGACGACTAAACTTATGAACATTAGAAAAGCAAGTTTTCTTAGTATGTCTCGGCTGCTTAGGTTAACCAACTTTTTGATTCCGTTGATTGCCGCAACAAAAAGAAATGGTGAAACGAACGCCGGATACTGAGTTCCAATAGCGTAATACAGAGGATTAACTGAGAGCAGGCTGGCCATCAGCCATGGCAAGGTCATTATGAGAGTTAAGGGGTCTAAGAAGGAGAGGAATGCAAGCGTACCGAACAGGGCTGTTATGTAAAAGAATTTGTTTTGCCCATCATTCAGAAGTACCTGAATCGTTTTCGCAGGGTTTGCCAGCGCGTTGGTTGCTATCTCACCTGGGCTGGTGCCAAATTCTCCCCACTCCCATTTTGTGCTTAAAGCATTTGGGTTAAAAGCTGTGATGACTGCGCTAGCTAGATTAAAAAAGAGGATACCACTCAGCAAAAGTGTGATGGAGAATATGGCGTTTTTTGTCAGTTTCCTTGATCGTAAACCATTAACGATTTCTTTTCTATGGGAAAGGAAAACGTAAACAGCCATTGCCATGACGATTAAGGGAACAAACTCGTTAACCATCAGGGCTAATGCAACAAAGATGTAAGAGTGAAACAGTTTTCCCTTCCTGAAGTAGTGAATGGCGAAAAGGAATAATGCAGGTAGGAACACTTCAACATCAAAGTTTGAAAGCGGAGTTGTTATTGGCGGGTAAACTAGGTATATTATTGCAAGAAAGAATGTTAGCCATCTGTTGTTTAGTTGTTGGTCACGGAGAATCCAGTAAAGCGGGATTAAACCTATCGAAATGGCGATTGGTCTGAGTATGAGCAGGGTAACAGGGTTTTGGTATATGGCATAAATGGGCACCAGTAGGAAAAGGAAGGGCGAGAAATGTATGCCAAAAAGGCTTCCAGAGGGGTTGCCCATCAGCTCAGCCGTATAATACAATATTTTTCCGTGGTTCAATGTAGAGTACAAACTTTGCGAATAAATGCCTAGATCCCAAGTGTTTGTTTCGAATGTGTAATGCCGCGATAGAGCTAAAGTGGAAACGATGATGACGTATATGGATGCAATCAAAAACAGTACGAAATAGTCGGATCGCATTATCGTCTTAATCCGTTGCATATAAATTCTGCCTTCCATGTACCGTTCTCTTACCTACAACTGTTTTCTTAATAACTTGAATATTATATTTCGCATGCAACCGGGCACACACAATAGCTTCCAGCATATTCGGCTGGATTATTTTATTAAGCAACAACTAATCAAATTCTAATGACGCAAGCATGTCACTTCCGTGTGTGAGGTTGCTTCCATCTTGCAAGACAGAATCGTGATGCTAGTTGACCTAGACTACTTTTTTGCTCAATGCGAGGAGAGGAGAAACCCTTCCATAAAGGGCAAGCCGGTGGTTGTCTGCGTGTATTCTGGGCGCACCGAAGACAGCGGAGCCGTGAGCACAGCAAACTATGTGGCAAGAAATTATGGCGTGAAATCTGGGATTCCCATAACATTAGCCAAAAGTAAGCTCAAAGATGTAGACGCGGTTTTTCTACCAGTGGATAAGGAGTTTTACCGTGAAGTTTCAGACGAGATAATGGAGATTCTGAGAAGCTACGCTGACAGTTTCGAGCAGGTGGGGATAGATGAAGCCTACTTGGATGTGACCCAGAGAACAAAAGAAAACTACCAAGAAGCAGAGGAACTGGCAGAGACAATAAAAGGCGACATTTTAGCCCAACAGCAACTAACCTGCTCTATCGGCATTGGACCCAACAAGCTTGTCGCCAAGATAGCGGCAGACATCCAGAAACCCGACGGCTTAACCTTAGTTGAATCCAAGGAGGTTCAAAGCTTCTTGTCGCCTTTGCCTGTCCGCCGTCTAATAGGTGTTGGAAGAAAAACAGAGAAGAGGCTGGAGACTTTTGGGGTCAGAACAGTTGGTCAGCTAGCGCGATTTGATGTGCAGAAGCTGATCGAAGTTTTTGGAAGAAAATTGGGAGCCTACTTCCATAACGCCTCTTTGGGAATAGACGAAGAGCCTGTGCAGGAAAGAAGTGAACCCGAGTCTGTGAGCCGAATCTCCACTCTTAAAGAGGACACCAGAGACTTGGCTGTTATCCTCGATGAAGCTTACAGGTTATGCGACGAAGTGTATGCTAAGCTGTTGCAGCGGGGGCTGGTCTACAGGTCAGTGAGCATATATGTTGTTGCGGGGGACCTTAGCGTCCATAGCAGATCTAAAACCTTCGAAAATCCAACAAGCGACCTGAAAGCATTCAAGAATACTGTGAAAGAACTCTACGAAAAGTTCCTAGACGAATCTGATGTTGAGGCAAGAAGAATAGGCGTCAAAGTCTCCAACCTCAGCATAAAGGAGGAACTGCAGAAACAGCTAACCAACTTTTTCGGCTTTCCCAAACATTAAGCCTATTCTTTGAAGCAGCTATGCTCAAAAGTGGGACGCAGTCACTTGGCGGGCACCTGAAACGTGGCGGGTCCGCGGGGATTTGAACCCCGGGTCTCCGGCTTCGGAGGCTTGCGCATCGTCCTTGTGGGATGGTTCGGCGCCTTAATCCTGTCTGGGCTACGGACCCTTTTCACTCATCAGTTCCTTTAGGTAAATTAAGTTTTGTTTCTCCGTCTCTGCAAGGGTGTGTTTTTGGAGGTTTTTAGGAGCCTATGAGCGTGCTGGTCTGCTCGATTTCTTCAATTTGCCGCATGTCGGTGATAATTTTGTCGAGGTGCCCTAAGGTTTTTGCTTCGATGCGGGCGATTAGGTCCCAGAGTCCGTAGGTGACAAGGACCTCGGTGACTTCTCTCATGTCTCGAATTTTTTGGGCAACCTTGTGTTCAGCTCCTCTTTTTACGTTAGCCACCAAATAGGCTTTCACAAGTTTTGGCATGTCTTCCAACTCTACAGCTACATGGTCAGAGAAGTTACTTAAAATCTTTTTAGATTAAAAAGGTGGACATCACGTTTCAGTTATGTCTTCTCGTATCCACCATGCTTTTCTTTTTCCATATCTTTGTCCTGGATAGTAATCGATGATGGCTTTTCCAAGTTGTTCTTTGGATGTTTTGGCAATTTTTCTGAGGCGGTTTAGGACAAGCCAGCGGTTGGTTTTCAGGAAGTCGGCAAGCTCGGTGGTTGTGGCTCCTCTGTGGTCGAGTAGGTAATCCATGATTTTGTTGTCGGTTTCGTCGATGCAGAATGCGTGGGGGTTCACTTTCTCTCCTTCGTAGGTGAGAAGCTCAAGTTTGGCTAGTCCATCTTTTATTCTGTTGACTTCGTTTATCAGTTGATTGACTTTCTGTTCCAGCCCAAATATTCTGTCTGGTCGCGGAGTTTTCTCCAGTTTCTCCAGTATTGCTTCTCTGATGAAGGTGCTTCTTTCTCCTTCCGGGATTCGGAGAGCGAGTTCCTTGTATATTTCGTCAGGTAGTTTAGCGGAGACTACGGTAAACTTGGTCATGGACAACTTCCCATCCGAACATACTTTAGGCAGGCTGAAGCTAAAAGCGTTTAACTCTATTGTGGGTGCAAAGATTTGTAAACCTAGAAAAATATTCACGGTTCTTCTTGGTTTTTCAGAAAAAACACTGTTTTCAACATAGCACTGTTATTAGTCTCCTAATATGAATGGCTGTTCGGCAGTCCGCGGATTTGCGTGTTGTCTGACTTATGGGCTTTTTGGTTTTTACTTCATTGTTAGATACAGCAGCACAGCTAGGGCTAAGGTTGTGAACATGTCTGGAAGCATTGCGAATGGTCCGAGACCGAACGCTCGGTAGCCGAAGAGCCACTGCAGTAGGGGATTAGATGAAAGGGCGTAAAGCAGCAGAATCAGTGAGAAGACTATTAGTCCGATTGTGAATTCTGAATGGATTTTTCTGTACATGTCAACGTATGTAGCCAACAGGAAAACTAGGAGTGTGGCATTGACTGAGGAAAGTATTGCTTTGATCTTGTAGAATAGCTCCATGTCCCCCATAATGTCAAAGGGAGGTCTGGGGTCGAATATGGATGGTGGCGGAGACGGGGCGCTTTGCATAGCAAAGAAATCTGAGAGCGCAGCCACCACTAACAAAATCGCCAAGATTATCCAGATTTTCACGTATTTGTTCATTGCAACTTCACTTCCTTTTCTTCCTTTTTTGTTTTTTCCATAATTTGTTCAGAATCTCCTCAAATAAACCATAATTTTCCTCCAATTCAGTAGACACAAAATAGGTGGTGCCATACCCGTCTCCCGCGGAGGTGATCAGCCTGTTCTTATGCAGGATTTTTAGATGATGCCTTATTGTTCGGTAATCCATTTCAAGCAAGTTCGCCAGTTGATTTGCGTTTTGCGGGTTCTCCCGTAAGGTCTCAAGTATCTTGGCGCGGGTTACACCGCCCCTAGTTCCCGCGATAAGCCAACCTAGCAAATACTTCAATGGGCGAACACGAACAGCCATCCATACAGCTCCAAGGAAACAACAGGCTTTGAATAAGATATTTTTGGTGTTTATAATAAATGTCGCTGTGTTTCTGATTTCTGGTCTGTTATGGCTTTGCCGTGGCTTGTTAATGCTCATTTTTTGCGTTTAGATTTGGGTTAAATTTTGGTCTAATTCTGAAAAACCGTTTAATTATCAGCCATCAAGGTAGAGGGTACTAACCAGAGGGGAGGTGAATGGCGTTAATTAGAAAAAACAAAGTTTTTGCATTGCCGTCTATAGCAGTTGCAGCTACAGTTCTTAGCGCTTTACTCTTCTCCGTCTCCGCGTTTGAAGATATGGCCACTGAGGAAGAAAAAACTATGCATCCCTTCTTATGGGGGTTCCGTGGAAGAGGCGCTAGAGGTTTCAGCCAATTCAAACCATGAGTTAAACTACAACTTTCGAAGCAGCCAGAATTCCCCTCCTTTCCCTCTTTTTTAAGCTTCTGCTGCTTTCATTGGGGACTACATTCCGCGTTGATAAAATTACGTGATAAATGGGGATTAAAAGAAGTAGCCGAGTTGAGGGGAAAAACTGGATTTTAGCCTAAATAAACTCAGCCTTTGATGTAGCAATGAACATTCCGCTCAAGCTTGCGAATATGAGTATTGTTATTTCACAAAACAATGCGATTTCCATGAAGACGTATTGTTGAGCATATGCAAACCGATAATAGTAAAGGGTCATGAAATTGCCAAATGCCGAAATCAATAGAAGAATAATCCCTAACATTGAAAAGTTGACGTTCTTCCTTTTCAGCATGAATGTGCCTGCAATGATGCCAAACACAGCAACTACAATGCTAAGAAGCCCGACGATTACAAAACCGGGTGTTAGATGGGCATACTCAGTATAAGGACTCCAAAACAGATAACGTTCAAATCCAAGACATCCCAAGCCAGCGGAAAATGCTGCTGAAATTATAGTCAACATGGCTGCGGCAAGCACCAAATCTGTTTTTATTTTTTGTTTCACAACAAGGGACTTGCCACATTTCGGACAAAACTTGACATCCTCGTAAGGAATCTCTTCACCACAGTGTGGGCACTTCAATAAACATTCAACCTTTTCAGTTTCTTTTGCAGTCATGGAGTAATACCAACATTCCCTGTTTTGTGTATTTAAATTTACCTTAACACTGGTTGAAATAACTTAGGTGTGTTCATTGGGGGTTGATCTCACTCTCACCGAATCAGGGATTTAGCTAACATAAGAACTGTAAATGTATATTTAACTAACCAAGTGTTGGGGTGTGTGTGAAGCAATTCACTTGCAGGATTGTTTGACCAAAAATATTTTAGCTTGAACACCTGAAAAGGATACTCAAAGGGGAGAGGCTTTTGTGTAGAAAGTTGTTTCTCTCAAGCACGGTTCTCTTTGTTTTGCTTAGTTTGGTTGTTGTAGTTGAAGCCGATACTATGATGTGGAGTCAAACATATGGAGGACCAGAAGATGATGCTGCTCAGTCGTTGGTTGAGACTTCTGATGGAGGATATGCAATAGCCGGACGTACATCGTCCTTTGGTGCTGGTGGCTTCGATTTTTGGTTAGTAAAGACTGATGAGTTTGGGTTTGTGGAGTGGAATCAGACATATGGGGGAACGGAATATGAGACTACTACTTCCCTGGTTGTTACTTCTGACGGAGGATACGCAATAGCGGGTAACACATTCTCCTTTGGTTCTGGAGGAATCGATGCTTGGTTGGTTAAAACCGATGCATATGGGAATATGGAATGGAACAGAACATTTGGAGGAACTTGGCCTGATGAGGTCCGTTCATTGGCAGTAACTTCTGATGGAGGATATGTAATAGTGGGCTCCACAGAATCATTCGCCACTGTAGATCCGGATATAACTCCCCTGCCTAACAGACCGACTGACGTTTGGTTGATCAAGACCGATGCGTATGGAAATATGGAGTGGAATAAAACATACGGAAGCGGAACAGACAGTGAAATTGCCCACAAGTTGGTTGTAACGTCGGATGGAGGATATGCAATACTTAGCGAAACACATTCCGCTGGTACGGGAGGTGCTGATTTTTGGTTGTTTAAGACTGATGAGTATGGAAACATGGAATGGGATCAAAAATATGGTGGACCATACCATGACTCTCCTAATGCATTGATTGTAACATCGGATGGAGGATACGCATTAGCAGGTGATCTGTATAATGATTTTTGGTTGTTCAAGACTGATGAGTATGGAAACATGGAATGGAACTGGACATACGGAGGAATAAATACTGAACCTGTTAACTTTAACGTTGAAGAAGCAAGTTCGTTAGTTGAGCTTCCTGATGGAGGATACGCTTTAGTTGGATTTACGCAATCGTTTGGTGCTGGAAAAGGTGATTGGTGGTTAGTTAAAACTAATGAATATGGTGAGATGGAGTGGAATCAGACATATGGGGGAACGGAATATGATGCTGCTTATACGTTGGTCGCCACTTCTGATGGAGGATTCGCCTTAGCTGGCTACACACGTTCCTTTGGTGCTGGCGAATCAGATTTTTGGCTGATTAAAACAGATGAGTTTGGCGTTATTCCAGAGTATTCCTCATGGCTCCTCACATCATTGCTCCTAATTGCTACTTTGGTTATTGTAACCTACAAAAAGAAGCTACTCAATCCCAATTCATAAGAAACTTGAGCTTTGCCCAGATAACTTAATTAAATTTATTTCAAGATTCGAACTAATCAAGGTTGGTGGTGTCCAAGAATACTAAACTAGTTACAAACAATGCTCAGCAAAATTTCATCAGCAGACAAAGCAGGTCTTCAAGGCAGAACAGA
This sequence comes from uncultured Candidatus Bathyarchaeia archaeon, assembly GCA_964399485.1. Lineage (GTDB taxonomy): Archaea > Thermoproteota > Bathyarchaeia > Bathyarchaeales > Bathyarchaeaceae > Bathyarchaeum. The sequence goes on from CAYNQS010000004.1 coordinate 28,608, forward strand.
GCAGGTTAGAATCGGAGAAGAGACTGTGGTTATCGGCGGGGACGTAATAGTCACCATTAACGGAACACGGATAACTGGCATAGATGACCTTTCCTCTTACCTGGAAGAGTATACATTACCGGGGCAAACAATCGAATTAACAATAGTAAGAGACAACGAAACAATCACCTTATCACTTGAGTTGGGAAGCCGCCCCCCTGCCACCACAAGCACAACATAACCATCGCAGACAATCGACGATTCCATCTCCCTTTTTCAGTTACCGAAAACGTTCAGGAGAGCTAGAGTAGCATATAGTGCCTCTTCGGTTCTAATGGTCTCAGTTCCCTGATCTGGAATAGTGTTAACCGTGAAATCAGCAACCCTGTCTAAACTAAGATTTTCCTGCGCCACAATCTCCTGAAGTCCCTGAGTTGGCGCACCAAAAGCCACCAGAATGTTGACCGCTTTTTTCCATCTTTCCGTCAGCTCATCAGCGATTTGTGTCAACGGAGTTCCCATCCTAGATGTGGCAATCACCAAATCGTATGCACCTGCTTTAGCTAGTTGCCCGAAAGAGACTTTTGACGTCGTTACAGTGTAGCCCCAGTAAGCTTCAATCTCCTCCCTGTCAGCCAACGCAACTCTGGGGTGCCTTCCAGCTTTTGTTATTTCGATTGTAACTCTTCTGTTTACTGGCAGTTTCTTGTCGGCTATTAGCACTGGCCGCTCGACGCCTATGTCCACAAGTGACCCCCCCTCGGTAACGGATACCACGGCTCCTTCCCTATATTCTCCGGTCTTCAGTTTTCTGGCTCTTTTTTCTAGGGGATGATGGGGTGTGCGTAGGGGCGGAAGAATACCCACATATCGCAGCTCAGGCTTGATTTTGAAGAGCCGTCTTCTTAGATATTGGGGCGTCTCCAGATAGGATAGAAGGGTGACAATCAGGTTTTTGTCCCGCGTCTGCTTGGCGCCCAGATTGTCCGGAAACACAACGATTTCGTTGACGCGGAAGATGGCTGCTGCTCTGCCGATCAAGCCCAATCTCAGGGTTTTCTCTCGCAGATGGGGAATGTCGGAGACTATAGAAACGGGTATGGCTACGGAAAGCTTGCGGTCACGTCTCGGCATCATTTCATGTTCACTCAGGAGTTATACAAAAATCGCAGGATATATATCCGGCGGGGAAAGGTTCCGAATTCCCGCTCAACAGTAAATCTGTCAGTGTCAAGCATAGCCTCCAGCACATCCTGGGCTCTCCAGTCTGACTCATAGTATGTTCCGTTGCCGTGCTCAAACAGCATCAGATACTTAACATTCAAGTCTTCGGAACTCTCAATCAGCCAAGTGAAATTGAAGGAGGGCTTGTAGGCGTCAACCGCCAATTCAGGATACTGCATAGGCTGCTCTTGGTTTGGGTCAGACACCAGCAAATAAAACTCCACCATGTCTGCGCTGAAGTAGTTTCCCGCGCAGAGAACCACTAGCTTTTCATCTGGTGTTACCCGCTCAGCCACATACTGAGTTGCTTCATCTATGGGAATGTTGACGTGATCAAATTTTACCCAAACGTAGGCTTCCCATGAACTGTAGACGATCGAAACGCTCACTATTGCTACTAAAACTGCGGCGGCAACTTTGATGAGGTTCTTTTGGCGAAGGCTGAGGTTACGCAATTCCAGTCTGTTTTTTGCTTTATCCCAGAGAAACAGGATGAACTCTGAAGCGGAGACGGCTAAGATTGGAAAAACGAGGGTTATGTAACGCCAATCCTTGCTGGTGATTATCGTGAAAACAATGTAGACTACAGCAAATGAGAGCAAAGAAAACTTGTCGCTTTCACTTCTTCTCCATAACCAAAGTGCTAAACCCAGCAAAGCAAAGACGTAAACAGGAAAAGCAATCGGGTGTATATGCGGGTAGGGCTGAGTCATTTCGATGAAGTAAAAGATGGGGAGAGGAAATCGTGTGCTATAGGCAAGTCTTTCCTCGTTGCCCATACCAGCCACATAGAGCCATTTCCCGAACATTTTCGTAGAGTATTGCTGATACGTGAGAATCACCCATGGCGCAACAACGGCTCCCGCAACTACCAGAACAATCAAGAATTTGCCGAGCCTGGTCTTGAGACGTTGTTTGCCGAAATAGAGTAAGCTGACCAAGACGATTATGCCGCCGATCACCGTCTGATACTTAACAAGAAACCCTAAGCCGAGGGCTATTCCGCTCAGAATCAGCATCTTGTCGTTGTTTGTGCGCATCCAAAAGAAGAACAGAAGCAGAGAAACGGAGAAAAAGAACATCAGCATCGTTTCGATTAACGCCATTCTGCACAGTATGATGAAACCCGGCATCGAAGCCAACAAAACAGCTGAAATTAGGGCGTTTCTTGGTCCATAAAGTTTGTAGCCATACTCGAAAACAATCCATATGGAGAGGAGACCGAACGTAACTGCCACTAATCGGGCTGAGAGCACGCTTAATCCTACTGTCTTGAAGTACAGAGCCGTTGTAACATCGAACAGTGGGGGATAAAAAGCGCTTTCTCGCAGGTACTCGTCAAACTGTCCACGGCTTAGTAGCAGTCCACCATACAGGTGCGGTGTTTCATCCCACCGGATTGGGGCATAATCTAAAGAGAGTAACAGGAGAGCCGCGTACACTATAACAAAAATGAGAAATGCCAGGCGCCATCTATTGAATCGTGACGCAATCCTTGATAGAGCAGAAGCCAAGTGTTAACCCGTCCCTCTGGATTGTTTTGTCTAAATCTGCAAGGCAATATTAAATTTTTGTAATCACCCATAAAAAGATGACATGAACAGCTTCCGTTTCTCTTATCTACAATCGATGAGTCCCATGTTCACTTTTGGAGAAGTCTCTTCAATTCGATAATTCCAACCACGTTTTGTATAGCAACACCGGTAACCATTTTCAGGGAGCCTTTACCGTTTTTCTTTTCTTTCCACTCAACCGGAAACTCGACAATTTTGTAATTGTTATTTAGGCTTCGGACGATGATTTCCGTGTCCCAAAACCAGCCGGTGCTGTTGCAGTCGTTTAGAATGTCTTTGATCAGCCTATTAGAGAACGCCTTAAAGCCTATTTGATGGTCGAAAACCCTGTCTTTGAACAAGATTCTGATGAGCCAGTTGTAGACTCTTGACGGAAAATCCCGTGAAACTGATCGATTAACTTCAGCGCCTTCCATGTATCTTGACCCTAACGCCAAATCATTTCCTTCTCGTATCGAATTAATTAACTGAGGAAAAAATTTTATGTTTGTTGAAAGGTCGCAGTCAACAAAAGCGTAGATGTCACCCTCCACTTTGTTAAACGCCCGCGTCAACGCTAACCCTTTTCCCAATTTCTGGCGCGAATGAAGGTGGATAAGCTGTGTGTACGTCTGTTCCAATTCCTGAGCGATAACATCGGTTCCATCCGTACTTCCATCCTCAGCTATCACAATACGGAAGTCCTCTCCTAATCGATGAGCTTCTTTCAGAAGCACTTCTATACATTTTCTCAGATTTTTTGCTTCATTGCAGGCTGGAACCGTTATTACAATCAACGGTTATCTACCTGCTTGTGTCGCAATAAGTGTGACTCCTAACAAAATGAAGAAGACGCCTGCCCAGCTGGTTAATCCCACCGGCTCCTTGAGGAAGATTTTGGAGAATATGAGTGTCCAGATGTAGGAGGTGGCGATTATGGGATAGAGTATAGAAAGGTTCTCCTTGTTTAAGGCGTAAATGTAAAGGACAGTGGACAAGGCGTATACCACAAGTCCGGCGATTAGATGGTAATTTGTGAGCAGCAGCTTGATGTCGAACTGGAGGTTATTTGCTCCTTGCTTAAATTCCAGTTGCCCAATACTGCCTATGAATGCAGCTAGCGCCGTTAATAGAAGAATTTTCCAATCCAATTTCTTCACTCTACCCATCCCTTTTCCTCAAGTTAGAGGATAAAAGCCTTATGTTTGGTGGCGTGCCTGAAGATACTGTTTCAGGTTTTTGTTTTCTCCGCTTTTTCCTCAGCACAAAAAATGCTGCTGTTAACAGAATTGCTGACCCGATTACCACGTACAATATTGTGTTTGAGACGTGAATATTGGATACGGTTTTGGTGGCTTGCTCAAACTCTGGATAATCCACCTCAACAAGGAAACTCTGAAATGGACTCCAATCGGCTATTTCGCACACGTATATTCCCTGCTCGATTTGGTTGCATGCTTTTCCATTCACTGAAACATCTGCGTTGACAACCGGATTCTTGGTGTAATTATAGGCGACATGAACTTTTATGGTCGTAGCTCCCAATGTATTGGTCTCAAACTCCGTCTTAGTTACCTCAATTTTGTCCCAAATTATTTCTATGTTCTCATTTTGGTTGCAGATAGTTGTGAGCCCAAAACTTTCATCGTCAACCGCTGTAACCTCATACACCTGTGGACCAAGAATGTTGGTTGTTGCATTATACTCCCATCTTGAGTTTTGGTTAGACCAGCTCATAGGCTCGCCATTAAGGAAAATGATTCCCCTTGTGTTGTCGAAGATAACAGAATCGTACTCGTACTCAGCCTTCAGCCACACAATCTGCGACGAACCCATCTGAACAGCTCTATCGATTACGCTGGACTCCGTAACGTTAACTCTGTCCCAGATGATGGAGAGGTCAGTAACGGATTTGGCGTAATCAGTTACATCTTTGTATTCTACATCCGTGATGCTCCAATCAACTCTGCCAACAGTATCATGTCTGGCGTCGAAACTGATCCATCCTGTTTGGTTTGTCACGTATTCGGTGCCATTAACTTCAACGGTTGCTCCAGCCACATCAGAACCATTCCGCATCCACTCCACATGAAAACCAGCAGTCTGGACACTACCGACATCAGCCCGCGCATCACTAACAAACAGCCGATCCACCTCGATCTGCTTGAAGCCAAAGACAACTTCAGCAGTCTCGGATGTAAATGAAAAGTTGGCGGACAGAATACCCGTTGAGTCATCGTAACTCCATGTTGAGATCTCCACATCGTCAACTTTGAGGTAGTAAGGTTTTGTTCCTTCCATCTGCACCTGCATGGAGCCTTGTTGTCCAGCGATGCCTTTTGCGGAAACGCTTAGAACCCCACGAGTTGAGTCCCATGAAAATTCAGTTAAAGAAACGGTTGATGAAAGCACAGAAAAATCCATCACGTTCTCCCAACCGACAGTGATATCAGAATCAGTGACAAACGTCAAAATGTTGGTCTCAAAGTCATAAACTTGCGCAAGACTGAAAGGTACGCCGAGGATGTAGCGTGGGCGCCCAAAATCTGAGCAATAAATCTTGGTCACGTTTGCTGCTTCCTCGATGCCCTCAACCGCAACTGTCAACCGCCTGTCAGCAAAGATTGGAGCTGCAGTTAAAAGAGCATCCGAGTACAGCACCTGAGGCTCGCCACCGTCTTCAAGCAGCAGGAACAGTTTTGCCTCGTCTTGATGCAGTGTCACGTTAAGCGGAACTATGTTTTCTTCTGTGACGCCGTAGAATTCGCTGTTGATATACTCAAATATTATGTGCTTCTTATCGAGGCTTAAGCCCGCGTCCATTGGTCTAACGTAGTACGTGAAGTTTTGTGTGGTTGTGGAGTTGTCATGCAGGAGGTAGACGGCTCTGTCAGCCTGTCCTTGGTTCAGCCAGTACTCGGTTTCTGGGTATGGCGCGTATACCATAATTCGCCCGTAATACGTGCAGAGAGCATGGATGAAGTCTGTTAGGACATCGGTTAAAACACCATTCGGCAGAGAATTGGAGTTACGGGTGTTAATAATGTAAGTGTAGCCTGCACCCAGCTTGTTCTCAACAATGAAGGCGTTATAGTCGCTTTGAATCCCGTTAGCCCATGCTATTACTCTTGTGTTTTCGCTATCAGACAGCTCATACTTGAATTTCCAGAACCACGAACCAGTTTCATCCGAGTCAAAGTAGCTGTAGGTCTTTCCGCTCCATGGATACCAGAACGTATCTTGGGTGAAAGTAATTCTATGTAAAAATGTGTCAGCCGTTACATCCCCTTGACTGGCAGCAGGAGTGCTTACGCTGATGCCGAACAGCGAAACAAAACTTTCAGTCCACGCATAAGCGTCTCCAAGGTCATCCACTATTTCGTTACTGTGAGTAAACGTTAGAAACGAGAGGAAAACTCCGCCATCCTCAACGTAATCTTCGATGTTGCCTGCGATGGTGTCGGTCATCAGGCTCCACCCCAAGCCAATAACGATCTCGTACTGTTTCAGTACAGACGGCGGAGCGTAGACGGTGATAATGTCCACCATTCCGAAGGGCAATCCCGTAAACTCTTTTCCTGTTAGGGCACCGCCAATCTGCCAGTTGTCGCCGACGCCGGGGAAAAACAGATTCAACAAACTATAATCGAGGTCTCCCTGCCTTTCATCCTGATCCCAAAATCCCCAGTCTGGACCTCGGCTGCTCCATCCGCTCTGCCCAATCATCACCGCAACAGATGGACTGTAATCTGGCTGTTCATACCCCATTTTGCCCGCGTTTCGCAGAAAGGCATAGAACCTCTGAATCACCTTCCCATACTCGGTTAGCGTGCCATCAGGTTCCAGAATGATGTATTTGTTGGGCCAGTCGCGATCAAGAGTCCCGAAAAAGCAACCCTGCTCAAAGAAGAAGTATTTTGCTCCATAGAACCAGCCCTCATAAAGAGCCCTCTCAACGTCATTGGGCGTGAAAGCCGGAGGCAGTAACCATTCCCTCCATGTGTCCACAAACAGCCCCCAAGCGGGTACATCATAGGTTTTTTGTATTCCTCGGGCTAAGCCGATCATCAGTTCCGTGTTTGGGGCATTGAATACTTTGCTGAGGAAAACATCGCAGTAAGACGTATTCGCCGCGGCGTATCCGATAACGTTTTCCTGAAGAAATATTCTGGCGCCGTTATCCCTGTATTCTGCCAACCGCATTCGGGAGGTCAGGGTTTCGACCATCGCCTCTTCTGCCTGAAGACGTGTGCCGATGGTTCCAGTTGAGTTGTCTAGCCACAGATTCATGTCAGCCTGTTTTCCCGTGATTTCTGAAACCATGACGCCCAAGAGGTGGGGATACTTTTCTTTCCATGATGCAAACTGTTCAGGAGATATTCTTATTTCATGGTCTGAAAAGTTGAAAGGCTCAAACATCGTGTACAGCCCCAGATTGTCTGCCTCTCTGATTGCCTCCTCTATCAGCGTTAAATCCCATCCCTGATCCATGGGGTGGAGAATGACTAGGTTGCCGAGCTGTAGGTCTTTCACTTTTCTTATGCTGTCCAAGATTGCCTGTTGCTGGCTTTCAAGGATCAGCATTCCCATGAAATATTCTGGGTCAGTTTCAACTGTTTGCTGAGCCAGAACTTCGGAGGCGATTGATGAGAAGGGAACGGTGAAGAGAAGCGCTGCCAAAAAAAGGAAAAGCAGCTTATGTTTTGTTCCTGTCTGTTTCAAGGGTGATTTCACCGTCCTTATGGTCTGTTATGGCTGTAACGTATTAACATATGAAGCATAGTGTTGAATTTTACGGGTTCATTCATTTATAATGTGCCCTAAATCAGAATTCAGCTATTATCTTCATTGCTTTCCATAAATGCTTTATCCAAGCTACTTATATGCACGCAGAATAGGGAAACTTAACTCAGTCGGGAATAGAGAGTTTATGTTCCGGTTCCCAGAAGAAGGTCAACAAGCTCTTTTTGGTCTACCTCTGCGCGGGTTCTCCAATCCAAGTAAAGCATATTGTTCTCGTCCTCAGCCAAGTACCCAGCCCTGATGTAGCGGTTCATGTTTATGTCAACTCTCCATCCCGGCAGCTTACTGCGGAGCATGTCCTCCACGTCTTCGCGGGGAGCCTTCCCCCTCTTGGAGATTATGTAGGAAATAGCCACAGCCAAACCAGCAATGTCATCTATCCGCCAGCCCATCATTTTAGCATCCTTCGACGGAAAACCACCTCTAAGAGTAACGAAGAATCGGGCCTTGTTCAGTTCTTCAAGCGTCGGCTTCCCGGTAGGCTCTTCGCCCTCAAAAACCGTTTTCACCTGCAGGTCCAGCTTCTCCAGATGATCATCCAGCACCTTGAGGATTTTAGGGTAATCGGACCCCAACGCATTCTTCAGTTCCCACCCCTTCACGCCCGGCTTCATGTGCCGCTTGTAGAACAGCAGCTGCGCCGCCCTTTTGATCTTCCGGGCATAGTAGGCTTTTCTCTTCATCGTTGTTTCTCCTCTTTCCATTTCGTCCATTCTTCGTGGCTTACTGATATGGGGACAGAAACCATCATGTTGTCAGCCAGCTCCGCTCTCGGTTCTGTGAAGGGTTTGATGAAAATTTCCTCTTCTAGGGGACGCAGCTCCAATGTTGCATAGCCGTAGGTTACCAGGAAACTTGTCATGTATGCTCTGTCTAACGTTTCTTGGTAGGTGTCGGCGCCAACAAAATCCCAGTAATGAATCTTCCCGTTTTCGCCCACCCTCTGCTTCAGTTCTGTCCAGAAAGCTTCCAGTTCCTCGAAGAATGTTTTCTCAGCTAAGATTCGCAGCCTAACCAGCTCTTCCAGTGTAGTGGCTCCAGCCGCCACCTGCATGGGACCAAATTTTTGCCATCTCTCATCTATTGGAGCGAGGTCACCCCAGTATCTCATGGCTTCCGCTAGGCTGGAGATGGAAAGTTGCTCCAGTTCGATGATGGGATTCCAGACTCTCGCAAAAAGGGTGACAAGCTCTTCTTTATCTAATCTCTGAAGTTTTTCTTCAAGCAGGAAGGGATCGGTGTACAGAGAGGTTGATCTGTGCTTCACCCAGTCTCCCTGATTCTGTATCACCGACGCCAAGTATTGTACAGCTTCCGCGTCCAGAGACAGTTCTTCCGGCAATTCCCACTCAGAAAAACATTTGTGAAGAGTTGCTATGATGTCGTCCACGTCTACGGCAAACGGGTCCACTCCTCGTTCTTCAACTGATTTGCATAGTTCGATGATGCGTTGAAGGCGTTCGCTGCTTAGTTTCTTCTCTTTTGTGGACAATTATGTTACCTCTTTGATGAGTGAGGTTCCTTCCACGTTCTGGACAGTTATTAGGTGAATGTCCTTGCCGGTGAAGGTGAGCTGGCTGGGGGTGATAGCCAAGTATTGGGTGTCTAATCCTGTGACTGAGGAGACGATGAGGTTGGCGATGATTTCCCTGTTTTTTGGGTCCATGTGAACGTCGTATTCGTCAACGGCTCTGAAGGGAGAATGAACATGCTGCTGTAACGCAAGAAGGAAAGTCACGGTGGCGGTGCTTCGTTCTCCTCCGCTCTGAGTGTAAGCGTTGAGGGGAACAGGGTTTCCTCCCTTGAAGCCCACAAGAATTTCCAGACCAGCGTCCTCGATGTCCTGCTCGTTTGTCAGTTTTACTTCTCCAACCGCGTAGGCTTCAGAGAGAATCTTCCTGTATCTGAGGTTAACTTGGTCTAGAAGATTGTGAATAACGTTTCTCCAAGCGTCCATTCTGGTGCTCACTTCCTCCATTGCCTTTTCGCGGTTTTCTGCAACCAAGCGAGCCTTCTCTTTGAGCTCCAAAAACAGTTTGGAGTAGGATTCATACATGCGTTCTATGTCCTCGGAAACGTCCGCCAATGCGGCAAGGTGCCCGTCGGTTACCCTGAGCTCCTCCAGAATGTCCATCGTGTTTTTCATGGACACAAGCCTTTGCCCCACCTTCTCAGCCCTGTTCACATATTCACCCAAGTCGGCGAGAGCCTGTTGAAGCTCCTTATCTAGCCGCTTCATGGTTTTAGTGAGGTTTTCCTTTTGATACTGTAACAGTGCTAAGCTGATCTTGCGGTCCAGAACTTCTGCGGTGGTGTCTTCGATTTCCTGATCAAGAGAGTCTGCCTTATCCTTGATGTCTGAAATCTGATGACCCAATTTTGTGAGTTGTTCCTTGGAGTTTTCGGCAGACTTTTTCAGGCTTTCGCTTCTTAGGTTGAAGCGTTGGCTCCAAGCGTCTTCCAGGGTGTCGTAGCTTGCCTTGATTTCTTCAAGTTGGGGTGTGAGGTCCATGGGGTTTGTTTTTTCGCGGAGGATGGTTTCAAGGGATTTGATGTTGTCTAAGATGTTTTCCATTTCTCTGCGGTGATTTTGGTTCCAAGATTCTGTCTCTTTCAGGGCTTGATCTGCGGTTGAGGCAGTTAATTCCAGTTTGGCTCTATCCCGTTCCAGTGCCAGTCGGTCTTCGAAGAGGTTCCTCAACGCGGTTTTCGAGTGCTCAAGTTTATTCTGAAGAGCATCGATTTGCTCAGCGATGGTTTCGGTTTCGCTTTCGATTTTCGTGATTTTGTTTTGTCTCTCCTGATTTTGCTCCTTCAGTTTGGAGACTGCTTTTTCTCTTTTCAGCACTTCAGCCCATGCTAGCTCCCGTTCAAGAAACCGCCTTTTGATTTTCAACTGTTTTTTCTGCTGGTAGCGGTCATACTGTTCTCGCCAGTAGGAGAGGGTCTGCTGGGCTGACTCCAGAAGCTTCCCAACTGAATCGCCTTGGCTTAAGATGCGGCTCAGCTTCTTTTGAGCCTTCAAGACGTTTTGGCGGTAGGATTCGAAGCCAACCGCCGCCTCCACCATCCTCAGTTTCTCTTGGTTTGAGAGCACAGTGAATTGTTCAACCATGTTCTGATGCATTATGATGAGCATGTTTTCGGGGTCAACTTCAAACTTGGAGAGAAGCCTGTTAACCTCCACCTTGTTTGCGGCGGTGTTCTGCAGTTCAAACCAGTATTTTCCGTCCCGCCTCAAAGTTCTGGTCAAAAAGATTTGGTCTTTTTTTATTCTGGAGACTGGGCGCCGTCCATCCCGTGGAGAGTTGTCCAGAACTAGGGTGACCCGTGCCTCGTCTTTTCCGTATCTGATCAGGTCGCTCAGCCGTTTGGAGCGTTCAGTGGAGGATTGAGCTAGAGCCACGGAGATTCCGATGAGTATAGAGGATTTGCCTGCGCCGTTTGGACCGCAGACTACGTTGACGCCCTTTTTGAAGGGTATCCTCGCATACTCGTAGGACATGAAGTTCTCCAAGATAACTTCTCGAATCAGCATCTGCTATCCGGCGCCTCTTGATCACTCAGGATTAGGAAACATTTTCCTCTATTAAAGGAATTATGCGACATAAACAGAAAGGGAAGAAATTAAGCTTCCGCTTTTTTGACGCAACCAAGGACAGAAACAAGCGGGCACTATAAAACCTTTTATTTTTTTCTCACAGAATCTTGTGTGGGTATAGAATATGGTAGACCATACAATAGTGCACTTTGAGATTCCCGCAAAAGACGTAGAGACGCTGAAAAACTTCTACTCAGAACTTTTCGGCTGGAAAATCTACAGAGACCCAGGACCCATAGAGTACTGGATGATCGAAACCGTTCCCGTGGACGAAAAAGGTAATCCTGTTAGACCCGGAGTGAATGGCGCAATGTACAAAAAGGATCATCCCAATCTTAAGCCAATCAACTACATCCTAGTCGACAACATCGACGAGTCCGTCCGGAAAATCAGAAACCTCGGAGGAACCATAACACAACCCAAACAGCAAATCCCGGGCATAGCTTGGATCGCACAAGCCATCGACCCAGAAGGCAACCCCTTCGCCATACTACAGAGCATGAGATAAACCCAAAACGTCAAACCAACAATAGAATCCATTCATATTAGGAGACTAATAACAGAAGATTGTTGAAAAACAGCTTTTTCAGGAAGTAGTCGCTTTCCTGATTTGAAGATAAAGGAAAACGTCCTCGAAAAGTCTCTTCCGTTTCTTGATCAGATCAAAGAGATTGGAGAGAACCGTTTTGTCAACCTCTGCGTTGGTGAGGTAGGCTTCCAAGATTCGGCGCTCTTCATCCGTGAATATTCTGCTTATCATACCTCAGATTGCTCAGGGGGAAACATAAAACTTTTCCCGAAACAGAAAAGGAGTGACTGTGATCAAACTTGTGTGTTCAGCAGCAGCTCTAAGATTTGATATTTACGGAGAAATTCTATGCCCTTCTCGGTGGTGTGATAGGAATTCCCTATTCTGAGAAGACTTGTTTCCAGCAATAAATCCAAATATTTTTGAATGAACTTGTAGCTGAGCCCACACGTGTACATGATACGCGTCTTTTTTGCGCCGTTCTTTGATATTTTCAGGATCTCAGCGATTATCTCAAAGGAACTTCTCATCTAAACCACATTCCATTACTAGAAACCAACCAGCATTTTTCTATAAATACCATCCTCTACAGACAGGCATATTCCGACACTTGACATATTGTAAATAAAATATGGAGCAGAAAATGTTAGACTAAAATCACTGTGAAATCCGGAAAAAAGAGAAAAAGGTTATTTCTCGATTCCCGTAGTCTTGCCGATGACCATGTTCTCTTAAGATTGCCTGTCAGGTCTTAGTGACCGTACTGTTTTGCCCGCTCTCCACATCTCAGAATTTCCCATCGCCTCTAATTCTTCTTTCAATTTCTTTGCATAATCGGATTCTGCACTTTTCTCAAGAACTATTCTCGTTTCTTCTCCCGAAGCCACCAACTCATAAAGAGAATCAAACAGAGGCTTCACCGCATCCCTGAATCGTCCTTTCCATCTAAGCGCCCCTATTCTCGCAGTCTCGCTGCAGTTGTTGTACATCCAATCCATGCCGTTCTGGTCAACCAACCTGATTAAACTTTGAGTCAATTCCTCTACAGTCTCATTGAAGGCTTCACTGGGGCTGTGACCGTTTTGCCGTAAGCAATTATATTGTGCCTCCATTATCCCTGCAAGTGCCCCCATCAGAACTCCCCTTTCTCCCGTTAAGTCACTGTACACTTCCTTTTCGAACGTGGTTGGAAACAGGTAACCCGAGCCAATAGCAATTCCAATGGCTTTCACTCTGTCTTCTGCTTTGCCTGTGAAGTCTTGATGAACCGCAAAACTGCTGTTTATTCCACTGCCCGCCAGAAAATTCCTTCTCACCGAAGTTCCAGACCCTTTTGGCGCAACAATAATAACATCAACGTTTTTTGGAGGAACAACCCCTGTAAGTTTTCTGTAAACTATCGAAAACCCATGCGAAAAATATAATGCGTCACCCTCTTTAAGAGTGGTCTTGATTACTGGCCACAGTGCTTTCTGCGCAGCATCAGTCAGCAGATACTGTTTGATGGTCCCTCTTTCCGCAGCTTCCTCCAGCGAGAACAGTGTTTCTCCGGGAATCCATCCATCGTCTAGTGCCTGTTGGTAGTTTACTGGAAATTTCTTGCTTTGCCCCACAATAACATTGATTCCGTTATCTCTCATGTTCAAGGATTGAGCCGACCCTTGAATACCATATCCTAGGGTGGCAACTGTTTCGTTTTTCAGAATCTTTCTTGCTTTATCTACAGGAAATTCATTTCTTGTTATTACAGTCTCTTTTACTCCTCCAAAGTCTAATTCAACCATAACGGCACCTCACATAGTTCTGATATGTAGATTAGAGTTGATAATAAATCCTTTTCCGCCCAATTTATTCATCAATTCTAACCGATTTGGCTCCTCTGGAGAGGGCAGTTATCCCAGTTCTAGCCACCTCTCTTACCCCAAAAGGCTTCATCAAACCAATAAAGGCATCAATTTTCTCCGAGGTTCCTGTAATCTCCATCATCAACGACTCGGAGGAAACGTCAACCACCCGAGCCCTGAATATGTCAGCGTAGTTAATGAGGTCTGACCGAGCTTTAGTGTTTATGGCGTTCACTTTGATTAGCGCTAATTCTCTTGTCACAATGCTTTCTGGGTTCAGTCGGGTAACTTTGATAACATCGATTAGCTTGTTCAGTTGCTTGATAACCTGCTCTATCGTTCTGTCGTCTCCCCTCACCATTATCGTCATCCTAGCTAACCCACTTTCTTCTGCAGGTCCAACTGAGATGTTGTCTATGTTGAATCCTCTGCGCCTAAAAAGATTCGAAACAGTGTAAAGGACACCCGGCTTATTTTCAACTATAATGGAGATTATGTGATTATGCTCTTGTGCCATGGCTTACATCCCCGCAATCGTGTCTTTTAGACCCTTACCCGGCGGAACCATCGGAAACACATCCGCCTCAGGGGAGATTGGAACATCAATGACCGTGGTAACCTCAGTCTTTAAAGCTTTTTTCATCGCCGCAGAAAACTCTTTCAGCGACCCAACCCGAACTCCCTCAGCGCCGTAAGCTTGAGCCAGCTTGACAAAATCGGGAACGCTACCCAGCTTCACGGCAGCGTATCTTCCATTATAGAAGAGCCTCTGCCACTGAGCCACCATACCCAGCATCGAATTGTTCAAAACAACCACTATCACCGGTATGTCCTCAGTGACTGAGGTTCCGAGTTCCTGCTCCGTCATTCTGAAGCTTCCGTCTCCAGCTATGTCAACAACCGGGCATGAGGGACAGGCAACTTTGGCTCCGATAGACGCTGGGAAACCGAAGCCCATGGTTCCTAACCCTCCTGAGCTGATGAAAGTTCTAGGTTTGATTGTTTGAAAGTGGAGAGCTGCCCACATCTGATTCTGCCCCACCTCCGTGGCGATGATAGCGTTTTCTGGCAGTATCCTTCGAAGCTCCTTCAGCAGCTTTGGAGAAGTCAAGTCGCCTTCGCCAAGGTTCATCTCGCTCAGAAACTTGTCCTTGAGTTCTTTAACCCTGTTGACCCATGGAGTGTTCTCCTGCCTCTTTAGTTTCTTAACTAGCTGCTGGTGAATCAGCTTCAGGGTCATTTTTGCGTCAGCGACAATCGGCACGTCAACATCAACGTTCTTCCCTATCTCCGCAGCATCTATGTCAATATGTATTATCGTTGTGTCGGGACAGAAAGTATCCAGCGTTCCTGTGCTTCTGTCCTGAAATCTTGTTCCAACCGCCAGCAGCACGTCAGCTTCCAAAATCACGTTGTTCGCCAATTGAGTGCCGTGCATGCCAATGTTTCCCATGGATAAGGGATGATTTTCGGGGAAACAGCTTTTTCCCATGAATGTTGTCGCCACTGGCATCATCAGAAGTTCAGCAAGTTGTAGCAGCTCAGGAGAGGCGTTCGAGAGGGTTACTCCTCCTCCGGCTAGGATCATGGGGCGCTCTGCCTTGAGAAGCAGTTTAACAGCCTTTTTGATCTGAAGTGGATGTGGTTCAGTGTTGGGTTTGTAGCCTCGAATCTGCACATTGTTTGAAAAGTCCATTTCCGCTTTGGCAGTCTGAGTATCTTTTGGAAGGTCAATCAAAGCTGGTCCGGGTCTGCCTGTTGTGGCAATATAGAATGTTGTTTTCACTGCCTTAGGAATCTCTGCTGCGGTCTTCACTTGACAGTTATACTTGGTGATTGGCGTGGTTATTCCGATTATGTCCGCTTCCTGAAATGCGTCCCGCCCAATCATGTATGCTGTATTAGCTGAGTAAACGTTAACCTGGCCCGTAAGAGCGATAACCGGCGAAGAGTCCAAGTATGCGTTGGCTAAACCCGTGACAAGGTTTGTTGCTCCTGGACCCGAGGTAGCCATACATACTCCGCCTCGTCCGCTTGCTCGTGCGTAGCCGTCTGCTGCGTGGGCTGCTCCTTGTTCATGGCGAGCAAGGATGTGCCTTATTCCCGAGTCAGATAGAACATCGTGGATGGGTAGGAGTGCTCCTCCTGAGATTCCGAATATGTTTTCTACTTTTTCCCGTTTCAAAGCCTCTATGAGCGCTTTTGCGCCAGTCATTCTAGTCATTTTCAAGATTTCTCCTTTGGTTTTTGATTGTTATAGTTGGTCATTAATACGTTCATGCCGCTAAGCATTGCTTGAACGCTAGCTATAACTATATCCTCGTTGACTCCGATGGCTGTAGCTTTTCGGTCTCCTTTGCTGAGGCTCACAGCCACCTCGGTTACGGCGTTGGTGCCTCCGGTGATAGCCTTAACAGAATAGTTCTCTAACTGTATCGGTTCAACGATTCCCACCGCCTTTTTTATGGCGTTAATAGCAGCATCCACTGGACCTACCCCCGTAGCTGCTTCCGTGAGCATTTTATCGTTGAGGCTCAGCCTTACAGAAGCCGTTGAGGTGACTCTGCTGCCGGTGACAACTGTTATCTCCTCAAGTTTTATGGGGCGAACAGTCGGCAACCCCATAACTGCTTCAGCGATTGCCTGCAAGTCAGCGTCAGCAACCCGTTTGCCTTTGTCTCCCAGAGTTTTCACGCGTAGAAAGATTTCTTTCAGCTGCTTGTTGTTGGGTTTCAGTCCCATTTCGTTTAATGATGCCCTGATTCCATGTGAACCAGAGTGTTTGCCTGAGGCTATTCTTCTTGTGCGTCCAATCAATTCGGGTGGGAAAGGCTCGTATGTTGATGGGTTAGCAAGTATTCCGTGAGTGTGCATCCCTGACTCGTGGACAAAAGCGTTCTCGCCTACTATTGCCTTGTTGGGTTGGAGAGGAAACTCGGTTATTCGCGAAACCAGACGGGATGTCTCGTACAGCAATTCCGTTTTTATTGTCAGTTTCACGTTGTAGTTTGCCTTGAGGGCGACGGCTACCTCTTCTAGGGAGGCGTTTCCAGCTCTCTCGCCTAACCCGTTTATGGTTACGTGGGCTTGATCGGCTCCGGATTTTAGGGCAATTATAGTGTTTGCTACGGCTAAACCGAAGTCGTCGTGGCAGTGGACGCTCAGAGGCACTTTTCTAATTCTTTTCTTCAGTTCGGAATAAAGCTCGCTGGTTCTTTCAGGTATCAGAACCCCCACAGTGTCGCAGGGGCATAGTCTATCTGCGCCCGCAGCGACTCCTGCCTTGAACATTCGGGTGAGAAAATCTAAGTCGCTTCTGGTGGCGTCCTCGGCTGAAAGCTCAACTTTGAGCCCGTGATCTTTAGCGTATTGGGTGGTGTTCGCCGTGATTTCCAGAATCTCTTCTCTGGTCTTCTTCAATTTGTATTTTAGATGTAAATCTGAGGAGGGAATAACCAAGTGCACCCCCACGGCGCCAGTCTTCAGCACGGCATCTATATCGTTTATTACTCCTCTGGCCATGCTGTAGACGTCTGCCTTGAGTCCCGCATCTGCAATGAGTCTTATTGCCTCTAGTTCACCCTCCGAAGCCGCGGCAAAACCAGCCTCTATGGCGTTGACTCCGAGCTTGTCTAAGCTTTTGGCAATTCTGAGCTTTTTTTCTGGGATTAGAGAAACTCCGGGAGTCTGTTCGCCGTCTCTGAGGGTGGTGTCAAAAATTTTTATCTGTTTGGGGAAGCTAGCGGATAAAGCGATCCCCCATTTTCTGTCCCTCGGATACCCAATGATCCCTCATGATTCACTCCTCATTTCACCACAACAACTTAAGTCTTAATATAAAAGTTTTACTATGTAGCCTCACAATCTGTATTCGTCGAGTGTTACAATAATGAGAGAAAAATTGCCTGAATTCTTTTGGACAATACATAGTGGTCTCCCCCGAGAGGGGCCAGGAGACAACAAATCAACACAAAGAGCCTACAGAATGCTCAAAGATTTGCCAAAAAATCCGTGTATACTAGATGTTGGTTGCGGTCCGGGCATGCAAACAGTTGAGCTGGCAAAGCTGTCCGGTGGGCAGATAGTTGCGTTGGATTTCCATGAGCCATTCCTAGAACAACTCAAAGAATCTGTCAAAAAAGCTGGCGTAGAAGACAGAGTCGAGGCAGTGAAAGGCGACATGCGTAACATGAAATTTGATGATGGCAGCTTTGATGTTATCTGGTCTGAGGGCGCAATCTTCATAATCGGATTTGAAAAGGGGTTGCGGGAGTGGAGGCGACTGCTGAATCTAGGTGGGTATATTGTTGTTTCGGAACTGTCTTGGCTAAAACAGGATGCTCCTCAAGAAGCTAAAGACTATATGATGCAAGTGTATCCAGTCATTAAAACAATAGAAGAAAACGTCGAGATTATCAGAAACAGCGGATATCGGTTAGTCGGCTCTTTTGTTCTTCCCTCAAAGAGTTGGTGGGACAACTATTATACGCCGATAGAGACGAAACTGCCTTCCCTGAAGGCTAGATACAAAGACGATGAAGAAGCCTTGCAGGTTATAGCCTGCGAAGAGACAGAAATTGAGATGTTCCGCAAATACTCAGATTACTACGGTTACGTCTTCTACATCCTGCAAGTCGAATAATGTGGACGTTATCCATTCTGCTACATTTTTCATTGGGTCAAAACACTTAACAGAATCAACTATTCTTTACTCAGTTATAGAGGGAAAAAATTGAGAAGCGATGCAGTAAAAGTTGGGTTTGAGAGGGCTCCTCACCGTGCCCTGTTAAAGGCTCTTGGAATCGCAGACAGCGACTTAACTAAACCATTCATTGGAGTGGTAAACAGTTACACAAACGTGGTTCCAGGACACGCTCATCTGAATCAAGTGGCTGAGGCAGTAAAAGCAGGCGTAGTCAGTGCCGGTGGCGTTCCCTTCGAATTCAACACCATAGGCATCTGTGACGGAATCGCTATGGGTCACAGCGGAATGCGGTATTCTTTGCCCTCTCGGGAGCTGATCGCCGATTCGGTTGAGGTTATGGTTCAAGCTCACAGATTCGATGGAATAGTTTTGATCACCACCTGCGATAAGATAACTCCGGGCATGCTTATGGCAGCGGCTAGACTCAACATCCCCGCAATAATGGTTACTGGTGGTCCAATGCTTTCAGGCTTCTACAAAGGGAAGAAGGTGGGAACAGATTCGATGTTTGAGGCGATAGGCAAAGTTGCGGCAGGCAAAATGAGCGAAGAAGAGTTGAAGTGCCTTGAAGATGTTGCCTGTCCCACCTGCGGGTCTTGCAACGGTATGTTCACCGCAAACACTATGGCATGCGTAACCGAGGCACTAGGAATGTCACTGCCCGGATGCGCCACTCCACCTGCTGTCAGCGCTGAAAGGTTAAGAATCGCCAAGGCAACAGGAGAAAGAATTATTGGGTTAGTAAAAGAGGATTTGAAACCGCGGGACATACTTTCCCCTGATTCTTTCGAGAATGCCATTATGGTAGATATGGCTCTCGGCGGCTCAACCAACACGGTGTTACATGTTGCAGCCATAGCAAACGAAGCAGAAGTTGATTTGCCTTTATCCACATTTGACAAGTTGAGTAGGCGGGTTCCCCATCTCTGCAGCATGATTCCAAGCGGACCCTACGACATGAAAGACTTGGATGAGGCAGGAGGAATCCCAGCAGTGATGAAAGAACTTAGAGAAGCACTTCATCTGAACGCTATCACCGTAACGGGTAAACCTGTCAAAGAAAACATTACATCCGCGGTTGTTCTCAACCCTGAAGTGATTCGACCATTAGATAACCCTGTTCATAAGCAAGGGGGAATAGCCATTTTGACCGGAAACTTGGCGCCTGACGGAGCCGTGGTAAAGGCTGCGGGCATATCAGCAAACATGATGGTTCACCAAGGTCCAGCCAAAACCTTCGACTCTGAAGAGGATGCCATGAAGGCTATACTGAACAAAAAAATTCAGAAAGGCGACGTAGTGGTTATCCGCTATGAAGGACCTAAAGGAGGACCGGGCATGCGTGAGATGCTTTCTCCAACTGCCACCATAGCAGGGATGGGGTTGAGCGAGTCCGTTGCCCTGATTACTGATGGAAGGTTTTCGGGAGCCACCAGAGGACCATGCATAGGACACATATGCCCTGAGGCTGCTGTCGGCGGACCCATAGCCCTGCTGAGAAACGGGGACATAATAGAGATTGATGTTCCGAAAAGAAAACTGAACGTGAAACTGAGCACTGAAGAACTGGCTAATCGGTCAAAGTCTTGGGCTGCAAAGGAACCGAACGTTAAAACGGGCTATTTGGTGCGTTATTCTAAGCTTGTCCAGTCTGCACATAAGGGAAGTGTGTTCAAAAAGGTCTAATCGCAACTTGATATATTCTTTCCTGCTGTGAATGCTCGGCTTCACTCAATTACAGAGTGGTACCAGCTGAGGATGTATTCTGGCAGAACGAGACCTTTCTTGCTCAGTCTTTCCGTCAACAATATAGGTAGGCAACTCAGCACATAGGCTGCCCGCATATAAAATCTTCTCGGCTTTCCATGTTCAACTGTCTCCTCAAGAATAATCTTCAGATCAGAATTAAGGTCAAGAGTTGCGCCTTCACGCCCAACAATCGAGAGAACAGTTCCACCCAAACCTCTAAACCTGTTACACCAACCAACAACAGGCTTGGTTCTTCCCGAGTAGGAAATAAGAATCTCAAGGTCTCCAGCCCTCGGATGAGGCGTGTTTACTCCGCGGGCAATATAAACGTCGTCGCCCAGAGACTTTTTGATGTGAAACAGCCGCACAGCAGTCATCTTGGCCACCTCCTCGGCAGTTCCTCTTCCTCCTAGGAACACGTCACTGCGTCTTTCAAGAATATCTAGGGCTGCCTTGATGGCTTCAGAATGAATCGCATCCTCGGTAATTTTTCTCAAAATCGGTGCTTCCTCAGATATGAGCTCAAGGACTCTATCCACGGAACTGTCATAAGCTATTGCTTCGGTGATCATCTGCAGCAAAAACAAGCTGCCAAGCTCAAAAAGGTCTCCCATTATTCCTGTTTCACTATAAGCGTCAGATGAGGGTAGTTGCTTTTTGCTTCGTCCCTCAACCTTAACCACATGACCGTGCCTTTGAGCAATCTTTGCGATTGAAGAGTTAGGATTGGATGTTATTAAACCCATGGTGAACTTGGTGCTGCCTGTCTCTTCCAAATATTTTTCCAGCTCTTCAGCGAGGTGCCTAGGGTCGTCGGATTCACCGCTTCCAGAATTGATAAGAAGAACAATTTTTTTGTGCCGCTTTTCTAGTTTTGAAGCTGCGTCATACATTCCTCTTCCCGGAAAACCAACATCTTCTCTGGTGATGATTACTTTAGGATCCTTCATCATGGCTATTTGGCTCATGGCGATGTTTAATGAATGAAGTGATCTTCCTGAGCCGCCACATACGATGCAATCTGCGGTTCTCAGATCTTCGTACAATGGAAGCAGGTTCTTTTCTGTCATTTTCAGCATGTTGTCGCTGATTAGTTCGATGTATTCTACGCCAGAAATTTTCTGTCTAATCTTCCTCACCTTTTTTTGTTGATCTAATGGTCATGCCCTGCATCACACGCTGACACATCTAGCACCCTGAAGCGCTGATCTTTGAATCTGAGTTTAGGGGCATAACAGAAAGTTATCGATCATCATCTAATAACCTTTATCCATGAGGTAACTTGCCTATTCTGAGCCTAAAATATGGCACAGCAAACCGGAAAACGTTGACGATTACAATTTTTGTTGTTTAAAAAATATGGAAAATAAAAAGAGGTTGAAAATCTACGTTCACGTAAACGTCTAGTAACGGAAACTACGTGCTCGTCTTCTTTTTGACCAACAATCTCGACAATAGACTGGCCTGCTGGGATCAGGCTTGAATGGAACTTGACATTCTTTACCGCACTCAGAGCAGACTGCACTATGCATTTCGCGAGGTTCTCTATCAGACATGCAACTTGCACCTCCAACTATCACACAGAACTAGCATTCTATACGAAATTTAATCCTTCAGTCCCACTCAACCAAAGTCATATTTAAGTTATGCTACCGCAAAGCCGAAATTGTCTTGGTAATAACTCGGCATTAAACTTCTTAACCGTAAACTTTCCGATTTACCCGATTCCCGAGAATAAATTTTTATGCCGTTTATTGTTCTTCTGCGATTGGCAGTGGTCTGTTTTAGGGTGAAACCTCTTTGGAGGCAGCAACAGCAGATTCTGTTACTGGTTTTCCGTCTTTGTAGGAGCACTGGATTCCAAATTTTCTGACGGCTTCTATGCATAGAGTTGGATCGCATAGAGATGTGCTGAGATATTTTTCTCCTCCGTCAGGAGCTATTGCCACCATCACTCCTCCTTCGATCTCCCTTGTCTTCTTTCTGGCGATGTGAAAAATAGCCCCTGAGCTCGGTCCCACGAACAGACCCTCCTGAAGAGCCAAAAGCCTAGCTGTCTCCTCAGCGTCGTTTGGAGACGCCTTGTAGATTTCGTCTACCCGCTCAGGTTTCCATATGGCTGGAACATACTGGGTCGTAACATTCTTTAGTCCTTGAATTGCTGTGCCGGCTTCGGGTTGGACAGCGATCACTCTAATGTCTGGGTTAAGTTCTTTCAGTCTCTTTGATACTCCCATCAGTGTGCCGCTGGTGCCTAAGCCCGCCACGAAATGTGTGATTTTGCCTTTAGTGTCTCTCCATATCTCTTCGGCGGTGGTTTCGTAGTGAGCTAGAACATTGGCTGGGTTTGCAAATTGGTTTGGTATAAAGTATTTGTTTGGGTTTTGGTCTGCAATCTCGTGTGCTAGGTCTTCGGCTCCGTCCATTCCCTTTGAGCCGTCGCTGAGGATGACTTTGGCGCCTAAGGCTAATAGTATCTGGCGTCTCTCTCTTGTCATGGTGTCGGGCATTACGAGGTCGAGGTCGTATCCTTTGACGCGGCAGACCAAGGCGAGTCCGATGCCGGTGTTTCCGCTGGTGGGTTCGATGACTGTCATTCCCTTCTTTAGTTCTCCGTTCTTTTCTGCGGTTTCGATCATGTATTTGGTTACTCGATCTTTGACTGAGCCGCCTGGATTGAATTTTTCGAGTTTTAGGAACAGTTCAATGTTTGGGTTGGGGTTCAGGTGGTTTATTCGCACCATCGGTGTGTTTCCGATGAAGTCGAGGATGTTATCTGCTATCATTTGGTTCACCATTTAATCTTTCATCTAACGATGCTATAACACCGTTATAAAGATTTTGTGTTTTCAGAACACTTCAAGCCTCAAAAACAGAGAGGCTAAAAAACAAGAATTATTAAACAATCGCATATACTACGAATTCTTCACCTCTTACAGTCGACTGAAATTTCAATAGTTTAGTGTCTACTCGCAGAAGTTGGAACGGAAAACTGGTTTACATAACATTCTAATACTTCTAGACGACCTGATTACGAGGTCAACATGTGCTGTGCATCTTCAGACGATTACTTCACTGACCCTGCGGGGACGCCTCCTTTTGAGCAAGTGCAGGTCATGGTTGAGGCAGAATTTGACGTGGAGGAAGGCTTTATTGACCATGATATCCCAACCTTCCATGTAAGATATCGGGAGGACTCGAAGGAAGCCTTCCTGAGGCTTATGGAAAATCTGGACTCTCTGGAGCTTATTCCACTTCTCAGGCAACAAGATGGAACAGTGGTTCTCCGAGTCTTGTCGAAACCACCCACAAAACCAAACCGAAACATAATCAACATTGCACTACTTTTTGCGACGCTCGGAACCGTGTTCATCTCCGGATACTTTTACTCTCTGAACATTTTAGACGCATTGCTGTTCACTGGCGCGATTATGGCTATCCTAGGTACTCACGAGATGGGACACAAGCTGTTAGCGGACAAACATGATGTTGAATCCACGTACCCCTATTTCATTCCAGGCATTCCGTTTCCTTATGGTATTGGCACTTTCGGAGCCCTTATTCGACAAAAGGCTCTTCCCCCAAACAAGGACGCCCTCTTCGACATAGGCTTCACAGGGCCAATAACAGGTTTCGTAATCGCAGCAATAGTAACAGTCATAGGAATCCAGCTTTCTACACTC
The DNA here is from genome assembly GCA_964399485.1 of uncultured Candidatus Bathyarchaeia archaeon. GTDB lineage: Archaea > Thermoproteota > Bathyarchaeia > Bathyarchaeales > Bathyarchaeaceae > Bathyarchaeum. The sequence continues at coordinate 52,278 of CAYNQS010000004.1, forward strand.
GTTCCCCTAGACCCAGACGCACAGTTAATCCCCGCGCCTCTTCTGTTCCAGTTTATCGTAATGCTGTTTCCTCCCAGCGGTCTAGGAGAAATGATACAGTTGCATCCGGTTGCCTTCGCTGGTTGGGTTGGAATGATTGTGACTATGCTTAATCTTGTTCCTTCAGGTATGTTTGATGGCGGTCATGTGGCTCGAAGTGTACTGGGAAGTAAGGCACACAAAATTATATCATATTTGGGTATCGTACTGTTAGCGCTACTTGGATGGTGGCCAATGGCCATCTTAGCCCTCTTCTTCTCTGCGACTAAACATCCGGGTCCCTTGGACGATGTTTCTGAACTCACAAATAGCCGAAAATTGGGCGCCCTCCTGCTCGTTGCCGTGTTCGCCCTTTCAGTTGTTCCCATGTGACACACAATTAGGCATAAATATGTAACAGGCAGTGAACAGAATTGTCTCCAGCAGCCAATGTCACCCTTTGATTTAATCGATCTTTTGAACAATGTTTTCGGCGAAGAGTCTCAATCCTTTCAGGTCAGGAAGATCACCGAAAAACAGCATAAAATGCGTCACACCCAAATTCAAATACTGTCTTATGTTTTCTATGAAATCTTCAGGAGTACCCACGAAGCTTGTTTGCATAAAATCTTTCAAGCTAACACCTTTAGGTGTCAACTGCAGAATTTGCTTCTTAAGTTCTTTTATGTTCTCTCCAATGAATATCTGCCCCGCTGGCCAGCATGACTTCTCGATATCGTTGAAGCTTCTGCCCACCGTTTCACAGTGTTTTTCTAGAACCTTTAGCTTGCGTTTGTATTCTTCTATTGAAGTGAGGTAGCCCCAGTCGTACCTGTCTGCGTGTCTGGCGGTTACTTTCAAAGTCAGTTTTTCTCCTCCACCGCCTACGGTTATGGGAGGATGGGGCTTCTGCGCCGGCTTAGGCTCACAGACAGCATCCCGTATGGTGTAATGTTTCCCGTTGTAGCTTGCCTTCTCCTCTGTCCACATCTTCTTTACGATTTCCACTGCCTCATTCAAGCGTTCTATCCTAGCTTTAGATGAGGGAAAAGGGAATCCGTAGGCGTTGTGCTCGTTCTTCTGGACTCCTGCTCCAATGCCTAGCTCTAGCCTTCCATTTGATATGTTGTCGACGGTTGCAGCCATTTTGGCGAGCAATGCGGGGTTCCTGAATGAGTTGCAGGTCACCATTGTTCCCAATCTTATCTTTTCGGTTGCGGAGGAGAGGGCTGAGAGGGTTGTCCAACACTCCAGAATCGGCATTTTGTTCAGCATCAGATGATCATCCAGCAAAACCGAGTGGTATCCCAGCCGCTCACATTCTAGGACAATATCTTGGAGCCGATTAAACAATGATATTTTTTGTTCTCTGAAAGCGTAAAACGGAAGAAAAACACCAAACTTGATTCCATCCAATGTTACCGCGTCTCCTCGGGTTGACTATTCTTTTTTGCCGCTCTTAGAAATAAGTTGGTGCCAAAACTTAATATGTTTAGGCATTCGGTAGCGGAATCTAGTGATATATAAATTAGTCTCTAGAGGACGGCAACGTATACTTTCGTCTTGTCCAGTTTGCTTTCATGCCAATCAGCATCGACTTCAACCCGCTCCCCGTGAACATGAACCGTTTTGGCTCTTACAAGCTCCTCCATCTCAGCAACGTAAGGCTTCAGCAATTCTATATCCCTCGGGTCCAGCTCCGCAACATGAACTGCCTCCACTATGTCAGTGGGCGAGAATCCCAGCTCTTTCCTCAGGGCTTGAACTCGACGCGCTAGGTCACGCATAAGTCCTTCTCCCTCAAGTGCATCGCCACGAATCTTGTCAAGCAAAACCTGCAGTTCCTCCTCAGAAGCCTTTGCCCATCTCTCAGAGTCAAACTCGGGAAGCTCATCTGCGTATTTGACCGTTTTTACGTTTGCAAGTTCAAGAAATAGCGGTTCCAGTTTCTTCAGGGCTTGCTGAGCCTTTTTGGGCGCAACCACAACTGCCTTTGCTAGAGGCCAGCGGCGCTTCAGTTGAGCATCCTGTCGGGCAGAATACACGATGGGGAGGCTCTGTAATAGAATCTCGAATTCTTCTTCTAATGTTGTGTCTTCCAAGTCTTTGTCTGGTGTGGGCCAGTTTTCCAGATTCACTGTTTCAGGGAGTGAGTCGTCCAGTTTCTTGTAGATTTTCTGGTATAGGGCTTCGCTCAGAAACGGCGTAGCGGGGTTAAAGAGTAGAACCAAAGTTTTCAGTACATACCAGAGGGTTGCGTAGACTGCTAGTCTGCGGTTCAGTGTTTCGGGGTCGTCGCTCCACAGGTCTTTTCTGATCATGGGGACGTATTCGCGGCTCAGGATGTTGACGACAAAGTCCTCCAGTTTGGCTAGGGCGGAATTGAATTCGCATGCTTCGGATTTTTCAGTGAAATCCTTTACAAGATTTTGCAGTTTGGATAGGAGCCACTGGTCTGGGGTGTTCAGAGCCTTCCTGTTGGTTGCCCATTTGAGGGTGTGTTTTTTTGGGTTGAAGTTGTCGTATTCGGCGTTTTGCAGGAAGAAGTTGTGGAGATGATAGAGGGTGCTGAGAACTTGGTAGGGGCGTCCCTTCAGTTCTTGGGGGTCGAAGTTCATGGAGTCGATGGGGGAGCATTTCCACAGGAAGTAGAAGCGGCTGATGTCCGCTGACCGTTCTTTGAGCAGCTTGTTGATTTCCAGCACGTTTCCGAGGCTTTTGCTCATTTTTCTTCCTTTGGCATCCAAAACAAAGCCCTGAAACAGAAACTCTTCGTATGGCGCTTCTGGTTTGCCCGTTAATATCACATGCTCGAGGAGAAGTGAGTTTGCCCAGCCTCGAGTCTGATCCACAGCTTCGGTTAAAAAGTTCACTGGAACAAGCTCGCCGAATTCCTTGTCCGTGAATCTTGCGTATGGTGAGGCTCCGCTGTTGTGCCAGACATCCAAAACAAAATGCTCCCGCAGCATCCTGCCGCCGCATTCGTCACATTTCAGTATCACGCGGTCTATCCACGGCTTGTGAAGCTCGAAGTCTTTGCTGGGCAGCTCCAAGGCTTTCTCAATCATCTCTTGTTTGGTTGCCACTAGGGTTTTTTCTCCGCATTTTTCGCAGACCCAGATGGGTAAGGGTGAACCCCATATTCTGTCTCTGGAGATGCACCATCGTTTTCCTTCTTTCAGGAAGGCGAGGAACCTGTTCTTTGGGCTGTCGAAGAAGTAGTTTACTTTCTGTGCGGCTTCCATGACTTTTTCGTTTATTTTGTCTGTCCACATGAAGTATTCTCTGCGTGCCATCCACACTAGCTTGTGGTGGGACCTCCAGCAGGTGGGGTACTCGTGCTTGACGGTTTTCAGTTTAAGTAACAGTCCCCTGCTGCGGAGCTCATCCACAACCATGCTGTCTGTTTTCCTGACGAAGAAACCGGCAAATTTGCCTGCTTCTTCTGTGAATGATGCCTGCTCATCGAAGGGGGCGTACATGGGTAATTTGCGTTTTTGGGATGCTGAGAAGTCGTCTTCTCCGTTTGCTGGGGAAAGATGGACTATGCCTGTGGCTGTGGAGACGTCCACGAAGTCTTCGTCTACGACGGTGTGGATTTGGGGATGTTTATCCAGTTCTGCTTGTTTGGGGATCAGGTCCTTGAATGGGTAATCGTATTTTGTGCCCACCAAATCTTTTCCTTTCATGATTTTGAGAACTTTGTATTCTTCTATTTCCAGTTCTTCCATTATCGGTTCTACGCGTGCTCTAGCCAGAATCCACACGTCATTGCCCACTTTGACTCTTGCATACTCTTCTTTGGGGTTGACTCCTATGATCATGTCTGTGACTAGGGTGAAGGGCATGGTGGTCCAGATGACAAAGTACTCGTTTTCGGTTCCGCTTAGCCGGAACTTGAAGTGGATGGATGGGTCTTCAACCTCTTTGTAGCCGAGTCCCACTTCCGCGTTGCTGAGGGACGTTTGGCAGTGGGGACAGTAGGCGACAACGTAGTAGCCTTCGCCTAGGAGGTTCTGGTCCCAAGCCCGTTTGAGATATTGCCACTCCCGCTCAATGTACCTGTCCTCGTGAGTGTAGTATGCTTTGTCTTGGTCTATGAACATGCCCAGCCGGTTGTCGGCTTCAACCCATTCGCGGTGATATTTCATGATGCTTTTTTTGCATTCTTCTACGAAGTGTTCTTCGCCTACCCGTTCTATCAGTTCTTTCTTGTTTTTTGCGCCCAGAGTCTTCTCTACTTCCAGTTCTACGGGTAAGCCTTGGGTGTCCCAGCCAGCCCAGAAGGCAACATAATAGTTCTGCATTGTCTTCAGTCGAAAACGGAAATCCTTTATCACTCTGCCTCGGGCATGACCAACATGCTGAATGCCATTTAATGTTGGGGGGCCCTCAACGTAGCCTAGCATGCCAACGTTGTTTTTTTCTCGGGTTTCTTCCAGTTTCTTGAGTGTCTGGTTTTTTTCCCAAAAACTGCGAACTTCATGTTCAAGCTCGAGCGGGCTATACTTTTGGGTCAACAGAGGTCTAGAATCAGCCTTGAATTTCGCGGTCACCGCTCATCCACGACACCAGATTAAATCTTCATAATCAACCACAAATATAAAGCTTTAAGCATAGTCCAGCAAGACGCCTTCAGATATTCTAATGAATGTGTGAACGCTAGACAGAAACTTTCTGCTGTGCTGCTGAATTTCAGAAAAAATACTGTTTTCAACAATGTACCTCTATTAGGAGCCTAATAGAGTCTGCTTACGTGTTTTGTGTTAGCAAAAATTTGTGAAGAAGCTGTTTTAGACTGAAAAAAACCAGAGTTTTATTTCTAAGGATGACCCTAGCAATTATTCTTGCATAAATAACGCTTACTGGTTCTAATCATACAAGAACTACACCCATTTTGGGATGTCCCCAATATATTGTGTTCACATTTTTGCATTCTTTACATATGTAATTTACTTTAATATTGTCTTCATAATCCCCTTCATTTCTAGTTGCTATATCGTGGCGGTCATCTGGTGGATAAGCTTCAAAAGGAGCGCCACAGTTAAGACAACTAAATTTCTTCACTTTTTCCTTAACCATATCACATACTTCCTCTACCTAAATTTGTCTTGAAAACAAATAACATTTTTCTATGAACATCTATATTTCCCAAGGTTCTTGAATGCGTTTAATTAATTCTTTTTTTAGGCTTTTTGCCTCTTTAAGAAGCTTATCATTTTCTTTAATGATGAAAGTGTAAGTCTCATTTTCTTTCATCTCTTTTCGGCATAATTCCAAAAACCTTTCTATTTCCTTTGTATCATAAGACCGAAACCATCCTGATTGGTCTGCCTTCGCAAAATTAATATTAATCGCTATATCAGAAATTCGTGATTTATCTTCATATTTTAATGCTTCATCAACAAACTCTGATAAAGAAAATTTCTTCAGAAGGTTATCCTGTAAGATTGTTGAATGTGCAAATTGTTTTTTGTTTTTGGTGTAACCAACATCAAGATTTGGTTTGCCTTCTGCCTCAACGTTAAAAACTTGGTTAATAGCCTGTTTTACAATGTTGAGCAAAATTCTATTTTGAAATTGAAGACAAGCTTTCGTATATTTTTCAACGCTTTCATAAAATGAATCAAGTCTCTTTCTAAATTCTTCATCAACCATCAAATATCTGTAATGAACTTGAAACCCTCTCCATATGCTAAAATCTAATCCATTGTAATATTTCTCTTCTAGATTGCGAATCATTCCGATTATACTGTTATATAATGCACCATAAACTTCTTCAACAATCTTTATCGAATACTCTCTTTTCCAAGTTCTTTTTTGTGTTCTCCCTTGAACAAAATATGCAATACCCGCACCTATTACAGTTCCCAAAAGTGTTCCCAAAAACTCGTATTCTTGAAGATAAGCCAAGATAGCTCCAATCGTTGCTGTTACTGACCCGACAAGCCATTTCAGGTTTTCACGCAAATTAACCAAATCAAGGTGTCCTCATTTTCTAACCATTCTTTTGATTCAGTTTTAACTTTTTCCACCTTTTTCATTTTCTTCGAATTCCTTATCAAAACGGTCTAGCAAATCTAGAAATTCAAACTCCCATTTTTTCAACGCCTCTGACACATAAGTTCTAACATCAGGTTTTAGAGAGTCCCAATACATTTTTGCAAGCCAGTTTATAGTAAGAAACCCAATAATTGGAAAGAAACCTACTTCAATACTGCTATCTGAAATAACTCTAGGAGTGAAGAAAATTTTTATTTTCGAGTCTAAATCAAATCCAAGTGCAGATTTTTGCTTTTCAGAAAAATCTACGTATAATCGAAAAGCCCCAACATTTGAATGAACAAAGTTGCACAGTTCTCTATAATACCCTAAAAATCTTTCATCAGATTTGAAACCTAATTCCTTTTTTATATCTCTAAATTTTAGTTTGTTGTCCATCCATCTATCTATGTTTTTTCTATTTTTAACAAAAGACCGTATTAAGTAAAAATTCTCAATTAAGGTTCTCCGAATTATGTTTGCGTCATAATAATAACCTTTAGCCATTAAATCAACATAAACTCTTAGCGAACCTATTATTCTAGCACAGTTGAAAGCAACGCTTGCGTTGTTGTCATTGAGAGGCTTTTCCAAATTATCAAAAATTTGCACACAAACATCTACAAGGAGATTGAAGCACTTGTTGTATGTATTATAGTATTTTTTATAAAGTTCCTTTGAGAGCTGAATGTTTCTTGTTTCTATTTCATCAAATTTTGCACATATGTTTTTTGACGAATTAGACATTACTTCTCATCTCTGTCAAAAATGGGCGGTCTTTACGTTTATATTTTGAGATTAGAGAACATGTATGTGTCTAATGCAAACAATTCCTTCAGGATTTTGAGTGAATTTTATAATTACAGTTATTCTTTTTCTTACATCGTGACAATTTACCAATAAGTAATAGTGGAAAGGACTTCTGTCAGGTAACCATTTACCCCATCTAACATGACCTTCTATCCAATCATAACTTGAGAAAGGATGTCTTCTTATCCAATTGCCAACCTTGGGTTCATTAAACTCAATTTCCCCAAGATACGGAGAATAAGAAGGGGATTCTTCCCGTCTGGGACTATACCCCAATTTCTGCGAAATTCAAAATCGCAGATGTTACAAAAATTTTTAAAATCATCTAATGACTGTTAGTTGAAACGACTGAGAAAACCCCCACTACTTGACAGAAAAAGGAGCCTAAATTGCCCTTATTTCGGTCATGTTGTGATTTCTAAGATACCTAAAGATAGCTTCGACATTGCGTAGGGTTATAACTTTATGACCAACAGTATTTAAAATTTGGTATTAATCCAAAAGCCTAGACCAATTTATATATACACATTCACACATTAGGGACTATACCCAAAAATTAATTACCTGATTAGAATTTCAAAGGAAGATATTGAAACTAAAAGTGGTTATCTTCTGTTATTAGTCTCCTAATATGCTTGTTATTTGTACCAGTTTAGGCTTTCTTCTATGTAGGCGATGAAGCTGCTGAAGAATTCTTTAACGTCCTCGGTTAGGCTTGTTTGGGTTATGAGTGCTTTGGCTTGTTCAGCGTGTTTTCTTGATTCCTGTTTTGCGGCGTCCAGTCCTCCGCTTTCCCTTAGCAACTTTCTAGTCAGCTCTATCTCTCCCATGTTGAGGAATTCCTTGCCGAGAAGACATTTCAAAGCCTCAGATTTGGTCTGATCCGCCGAATTTAGTGCATAGATCACGTGGAGGGGCTTCTTGTTTTTGGAGATGTCCAAGCACGGCGACCTGCCATACTCATCTTTCGCGGCGAAACTGTCGATGATGTCATCTTGGATGTCAAACGAGTAACCCATATTCTCGGCTGCCTCCCCCAACAGCAAAACATCCTTCTCCGGAGCGTCTCCTAGAAATGCGCCAGCAAGCAGCGTGACCTTGAAGAGCGAAGCAGCTCGTTTGCCCGCCATAACACGCCACTCCTTAACGTCCACATCCTTATACTCGAACAGCAGATCGAGGATTTGGCTCTCGTTAACCGCTCGGTAACCCTCAGAAAGCAGAAGCAACACCCTGTTAACAGTCTCTTCTGGAAAACCCGAGTTCATTATGGCGCGTACCGCAAGGGCGTATGCGATGTTGCCCGTGAAGATGGCGGCTGCTTCTCCAAATCGGGTGTTGTAAGGATTGTAGCTGTCCGTGAACTTTTTGTGCAACGTGCTTCCGCCTCTTCTCTGCTGGTCCATGTCCACTATGTCGTCGTGGACCAGAATGGCGTGGCGGTACAGCTCGATTCCAACGCAGACATCCAAGATTCTGTCGTCAACCGTTCCGCTGTAGCCCTTGTACGTGAGTAGCGTGCTGCAGGAAGCCAGCCGTTTGCCCTTCCGAAGCACAAACTCTTCAATGTCACCGTAAACCTTCCCAATGAACGGATGATAATCTATTGCCTCTTTCACGACTTCAGCCAGAAACGCTTTGAGGCGCTCCTCGATAACTGCACCATAACGGTCCAACGTTTTCTCCCAACTCATTTCTTGCCCAACCAAACCGTGAACATAGTGTCTTAGAAAAAGCCGCTATTTACTTTATTTCTGTGAACTTTCTGTTTTGTTTTTGTGGCGGCGCTCCAGTTCTTCGAAGATGCTGTTGAGTGGGATGCCCTTTTTGGCGAACAGCACCATTATGTGGAAGAGCACGTCAGCGGCTTCATGCGTAACTTCTTTGGCGTTGTTCGCTTTTGCTGCAAGCACTATTTCCGTTGCTTCTTCCCCTATCTTCTGGAGAACAGCATCCTCTCCTTCTGCAGTTAAGCGGGAAACATACGATTTCTCGGTGGGGTTTCGAATCCGCTCTTTTATGACCTCGAAAAGCCTCTCAAGCATCTTCGCATCAACCACCACCGCTTCCTCGGGCTTTATGGGCTTGAAGAAGCATGATTCTTCGCCCGTGTGGCACACTGAACCTATCTGCTGAACCCTAAACAGAACCGCATCGTTGTCGCAGTCCAAAACCGCATTCTGCACCAGCGAATAATGCCCAGACTCTTCGCCTTTAAGCCAGAGTCTACCCTTGGTTCTGCTCCAGAAATGCGTCTTGCCACTCGACAACGTCAACCGCAACGCCTCCTCGTTCATGTAAGCCTGCATCAGCACCCGACCGTTTGACGCATCCTGAACCACAACGGGAACAAGACCTTTACCCTTCTCAAAGTCCACTTTCTCTATGAAATCGTTAATCTCCTTTTCATTCAGCTGCAACACCACGCTTCTCCACCTCTTCTACACCAAGCGCATAGGTACTCCCTTGTCGGCGAGGTATCTTTTAACCTCTCCCACAGAATACTGACCCCTATGAAAAATAGAAGCTGCTAAGGCAGCGTCAGCATCTCCATCCGTCAAAACCTCGTAGATGTGCTCAAGGTTTCCAGCTCCTCCGCTGGCGATTATCGGCAGGTTCGTTATTTTGCTCATGGCTCGCGTCAACTCAATGTCGTAACCATCCTGTGTCCCGTCGCAGTCCATGCTTGTTGGCAGCAACTCCCCTGCACCCAGCTCCTTCACTGTCTTAGCCCAAGCTATTGCATCTATTCCCGTGGGCACTCTTCCCCCCTCAACGTAGACTTCCCACCAACACTTCCCTTTAGAAGTATCCACAACCGTCCTATCAGGCAAACTTTTGTCCACGTAAACACGTTTCGCGTCTATAGCAACAACAATGCACTGGCTGCCAAAAACCTCAGCAGACTCCTTCACAAGATTGGGTGCTCTCACCGCCGCAGTGTTCACGGAAACCTTGTCTGCCCCACTGGAGAGAGCATTCTGTATGTCATTGATGTTTCTGATGCCCCCGCCCACAGTGAAGGGAATAGAAATCATATCCGAAGTCTTTTTCACAACCTCCAAAGTAGTGTCCCTCTTCTCGTAGGAAGCAGTTATATCTAGGAAAACCAGCTCATCCGCTCCCTGCTCCTCATAAGCTGCAGCAAGCTCAGGCGGATCTCCCTCAATTCTCAGATTCACAAATTGCACACCCTTCACAACCTTTCCGTCCTTTACGTCCAGGCAGGGCACTATTCTTTTAGCTAACATCTTTTCACAGCCTCCAAAGCCTCTTCTAATGTAAACTTTTTCTCGTAAAGTGCAGTGCCAACCACCACACCCTCCACACCAGTCTCCGTCAACGCAACCAAATCTTCGAGACTGGCTACGCCACCGGACGCTATAACCGGAGTCTTCACCGTTTTCACTAGCTTCACGGTTTTTTCTATTCTTGGTCCCTTCAGGGTTCCGTCCACGCTGATGGGTGTAAAGATTAAGGTGCCAACTCCCATCCCTTCGAATGTGCGGGCGAGGTCCAAGTAATCTATTTCGGACCTGTTCTTCCATCCGTGAACTGCCACTTTTCCATCTTTCTCGTCTATGGCTACGGCAACGCTTTCTGACCCGTGCAGTCTAACCGCCTCTTGGACCAATTGAGGATTGTTGACTGCGGCTGTTCCGAAGATCACTCGATACGCACCAAGTTTCAGCAGAGCATCAGCTTTCTCTAACGTTCTGATTCCTCCGCCAATCTGCACCTTCACACTAATATTCTTTAGCAGGTTTTTGATTGTTTCAATGTTCTGCCCAGAACCTAACGCCGCATCCAAGTCGATCAGATGAAGGAGTTCTGCCCCTTGCTCTTCCAGCAGCTGAGCCGCCTCTACCGGATTATCGTAGTATATCTTACTTTTCCTAGGGTCCCCTCGAACAAGCCGAACACATTTTCCATCCAGAATGTCGACGGCGGGGATAACCATCATCTTGGTTACCTCTTCACGATCCTCACAAAGTTCTTCAGGATGGCTAATCCTGTTTTGCTGCTTTTCTCAGGGTGAAACTGGGTAGCAAACAGGTTCTTTTTTGCGACCATTGAAGGAAACCTGACACCATATTCTGTGGTTGCTACGATTACCTGTGGGTCTGAGGGCTGCGGATAGTATGAGTGAACGAAATAGACGTAAGAGCCGTCTTTAACTCCACCAAGCAGCGGATGAGACTGCACGATGTTAAGGGTGTTCCATCCCATCTGGGGAGTCTTAACATTCTCAGGCAACTTGATGATGTCTCCTGAAATGAAGTCCAGTCCCCTGATTGATCCGCCTTCGTTGCTCTGCGTGAACAGGAGCTGAAGACCCAAACACACTCCGAGAATAGGTTTTCCATTCTTCATTGCCTCAGCTACAACGTCAGCTATTGGCGCCATGTTTTTGACTGCGGGGGCAAAGGCGCCGACGCCCGGAAGAACTATGGCATCAGAATTGCGCAAATTCTTGGGGCTGTGGGTAATCTCTACGTTAGCTCCCGATTTTTCGAGCCCCCTCTTGATGCTTCTCAGGTTTCCCACGCCATAGTTCACTATTGCCACTTGCGGTGCCGTTACAGAACCCCCTTTGCGCTTGGAACCTCATCTCCGATTCTGGGCTCAACAGTTACTGCCTGCCGTAACGCCAGAGCTAACGCTTTCACGGCCGCCTCGATTTTGTGGTGTTCGTTGCTTCCGTAGATGACAGCTATGTGCATGTTTGCTTTCGAGGCTTGGGCTAGCGAGTCGAAGAAGTGTTCTATGTCTTCGGTTTTCATGTCTTCGATCTGCGGCTGCATCAGCCTGAGGTTCCGAATCGAGTAGGCTCTTCCACCCAAGTCTACAGCCGCTCTTGCCAACGATTCGTCCATGGGAACGTCGGCTGACCCGAACCGTTTAATGCCCTTCCCTTCAGCCACCACTTTACGTAGTGCCTCGCCTAGAACCAAGGCTACATCCTCGCTGACGTGGTGCTTCAGGTCTCCAGTAGCTTTGACTTTCAGGTCGAAGAGACCATGTTTCGCTAGAGTGACCAGAATGTGATCCAGAAACTTGATTCCCGTCTCCACATCTGAGTTTCCTTTTCCGTCGACATCTAGCTCCACAACTATGTCCACTTCCTTGGTTTTTCTTTCAACCTTCACTTTTCTCATTTCAAACACTTCCTCCCAAACTTTTGACCATGAATGGAATGTCATTTGCTTCGGTCATGATTACGTCAGCCCCATGTTTGCCGTATTCAGTAAAAAGCTTATTTGAATCCTCCGATGAGGACATGACCCCCAAAAACAACAAATTCTCAACACCCTCAGACCTTGCATTTTCAACCAGCTGGGCGTCGGCGATTCCGTCTCCCACATACGCCACCCTGGTTTCTCGGTCAACAAGTTTCTCTATCAACTCAATGAAGAGAGTGGGGTCTGGCTTTCCAAGCTTTTTCATTTCACCCTCAGATTTAAGCAGGTCTCCAAGGAACACAGAGCATTTCTCGTCAAAATATCCGCCATAATCGTATTTCTCTAGGATGTACATGCCCTGAGTTCTGGGTCTTCCCGAATATATCCCCAACTTGCCAAACCGTCTGCGAAGCATGTCCATGGTCTCCTTTGTGAGAATGAACATCTCCTTGTCTAGAAAGCTTCCGTCAAACTTGAAGAATGAGGGTACACCATAAAATTTGATGAATAACTCTTTGCCCAGATAGGTTTCCTCAAACAAGCGCTTCAAAAGGTCAGGCTTCTCTAGGTCGTAGGGCACCAGCTTTCTGACAACATTCTGTTCGTCCTCTGCAATTTCTGGGTCGACTCCCACAAGGGACGTCTCTATCGGTTTTGGTTTTTCAAGTTTGGCTTGTGTCAAGAACAAATCCAAGTTTATGATGCCGTTGTCCTTCAAGTCGGCAAGATCTGTTGCGGTGATTTCGTAGCGCCTAAGGAAGTTACTGACCTCTAGGAGCGATTGAAGGAAACTTTTGATGTCCGAGAACCGCAGCTTGCTGAATCGTTTTGTGAATTCTTTGAGGGCGTTTTTTTGTTCCAGCTCTCTCATTATGAGGGTTAGGTAGTAGGTGATGAAGGCGTAGGAGAGGTTCCAATCGTTGTTGTATAGTCCCGTGTCCTTGAACTTCTGGATGTCCCGTAGGGTAGCCAGCTTTCCTTCTTCGCCTGTAAGCCCCAAAATCTCTAGGAAGTAATAGTCAACAACCTTTTTCACGGTCTGGCGGTAAGACTGGCTGGTTTGAACAAGCACTCCATCAAAATCGAAGATTAGCTTTTCTATCCCACGAAGAGCCTCTTCAGAATCTTCCCTCACGTATATCCGCCGTTCCTTGTTTAACAGCCGGTAAGACATTCTGCCTACTCCTCCAGACTCTCCTTTAGGGCTGAAAGGAATGCTTGGTTCATGTTTCGGGTTCCAACGGTGACGCGGATGCAATTCTCTAGGAGCGGCAGGTGCCCTCTGTCTTTCACTAGTACGTTTCTGTTTTCCATTCTCTCAGCTACGATTGTAGAGGTGAGACCGTCTTTGGCTACTTTGAATAGGATGAAGTTCGCGTCTGAAGGATACGGGTTCACTCCATCGACTTGCCTAAGCTTTTTCATCAGCCATTCCCGTTCATCGACTACCAACTTTATTTGCTGCTCAAAGTAACTCCATTTCTCTAGCGCCAACGCTACAGCTTGCTGGGTTACTGAATTCACGTTGAAGGGTCCAACAACCCTCTGAACATACTCTACGATTGACTTGTTTGAAACGAGATAGCCGAGGCGGAGCCCAGCCAAACCGAACGCCTTCGAAAAGCTTCGCAAAACAACAAGATTATCATATTTTCTCACCCAGCCGATGACCGAACCTGAAGCGAAGTCAACGTAGGCTTCATCCACAACCACAACACCCTTGAATTCCTGCAATAACCTCTTGATGTCCGCTTCTCGGAACTGGTTGCCTGTTGGATTGTTTGGTGAACAAACAAAAAGCAACCGCGTGTCCTTGTCCGCCATATTCAATAGGGCGTCAACATCCAAACTGAAGTCGGGTCTGAGCCATACAGGAACAGTGCTGCCTCCATACAGCTGCGCAAAGAACGTGTACATCGGAAACGACGGCTCAACCACCATGACCTTCGAACCCTTTCGGATAAACACTTTCATTAGCAGATCCATGATCTCATCTGCACCATTCGCCACAGAGACCTCAGACTCGCTGAACCCTAGGAAGCGGGAGATGGCTTTGATGGCTAGGCTGCCACGTGGAGACGGATACGCACGAACGTCGATGCTTCGGCAGGCGTCAATCAACAGTTTTTGTATAGTCTCGTTTGGCATGGCAAAATTTTCGTTCAGGTTCATTTTCACGATTTTTTCTTGATTCTTTTGCCCAAGTATGGTTTTGACTTCGTAGCAGGAAAGGTCTCTGACCTCCTTTTGGACTAGGTCTTTGATTTTCATTGTTTTTCCTCCTCTCTGATGGCTACAGATCTTGCGTGCGCATCGAAACCCTCCATCGCAGCGATGGCAACAGTTGTTTCTTTCAGGCTCTGGCAGCCTTCCTTGCTGCACTGGAGAAAGTTCATTGTCTTCACAAAATCTAGGCTTGAGAGACCGGAGTAAGTTTTTGCGTAGCCTGCCGTGGGAAGAACATGATTCAATCCTGAAGAGTAATCGCCGAAAGCCACTGGCGAGTAGCCGCCCAAGAAGATTGCCCCAGCGTTCCGAATTTTGCTGAGATCTTCGGTGGGATTCTTGGTTTGGATTTGCAGGTGTTCAGGGGCAATTATGTTGGAGTAATCTATCGCCTCTCCGATGTTGTTGACGATAACTATTAGTCCTCTCTGTTGTATGGACGATTTGATGATCTCTGTTCTGGAGAGATTTTTCATCTGCCTGTAAACTTCCTTCTTGACTGCTGATGCCAACGTTTTGGATGTGGTCAGAAGAATCGCACATGCTTGAGGGTCGTGTTCCGCTTGGGCAAGAAGGTCAGAGGCAATGAAGGAGGCGTTGCCTGTTTCGTCTGCGATTACCAGAACTTCGCTTGGTCCAGCCGGAACGTCTATTGCCACGTCCTTGCTCACTTCCAGTTTTGCAGCTGTCACGAAAACGTTTCCGGGTCCCACGATCTTGTCTACTTTTGGCACCGTTTCTGTGCCGTATGCCATGGCAGCTATGGCTTGTGCTCCCCCAACCCGATACACTTCACTAACTCCCGCGATGTCAGCTGCAACCAAAAGCGACGGATTAACGTCCCCACTCTTTCCGGGCGGCGAACACACAATGGTCTTTTCTACTCCAGCCACCTTGGCGGGCATGGCACACATCAGCACCGAAGAAGGGTAAGCTGCTTTTCCTCCAGGAACGTAGACGCCAACAGACGCTAGGGGTCTGGTGACCTGCCCAAGGGTTACCCCCTCCGCAATTTGCATGGTCCACTTGGCTCTGAGCTGTTTCTTGTGGAAGCTGGCGATGTTATCTGCGGCTTTCCGTAAGGCGATAGTTTGGCTTTGTTTCAGCTTTTTGTATGCTTCTCTGATCTCCTTGTCGTCAACCTTCAGCTTGGATGCTGGAAGACGCACCTTGTCGAATTTTTCTGTATATCGCAGAAGGGCTTTGTCGCCCTGTTCTCTTACATCATTTATTATCGTTTTAACTGAGGATTGGATCGAGGATATGTCAGATTTTCCTCTGTTCAGCACTTGATTGAGCATTTGCTCTTTGAATTCCTGAGCGGTTACAATTCTCATTTTATTCGGGGGCCTCCTTGCATTCTTGCTAGAAGCTCGTTGATTTGCTTCTCAAAGGTTCTGTACGCGATCTTGTTGCAGGCTAATCTGCTGGTTGATTCAAGAATTGATCCGATTACCCTGAGCTTGTTTTTCTTCAGAGTTTCGCCAGTTGATGTGATGTCTACGATTATCTGAGCCAAACCCAGTTTAGGCGCAAGTTCTGCTGTTCCGCTGACCTCCAAAACCTCCACCTGCTTTCCCGTTTTTTCGAAAAACTTTCTGGTTATGTTCGGAAAGCCAGTTGCTATCCTTGCCAGAGCAGGAACATCGCCTACAGATTTTATGGTTGAATCTTCTGGAACTGCAACAACGAGATTGCATTTTCCGAATTCCAGGTCCAGTAACTCGAGAACGTCTGCTCCTCTTTCCAGAATCAGGTCGTGACCGGTGACGCCCAAGTCTACTGCACCATAGTGCACGTAGACGGGTATGTCGTTAGCTCTGGCGAAGATTGCCTCGAACCTTGAGTCCGAGGTCTTGGAAACGTAGGTTCTTTCCTCTTCCAGTATTTCTATTCCTGCCTGCCCTAGCGCCTCAATCGCTGGCTTCTTTAGGCGCCCTTTGTTCGGTATCGCTATGCGAATCTTCTTATTCATTTCAAACTTGACCTCCGACTTCTCCCAAGAAAGTTTCGAGCATTACCTCCCTTGAAATGTTTGATTTTACGTCGTAAACGGTTACTGGAGATTTGAGGGATGAACCAACTGAAACAACGTAATCCGTCTCCGTAAGCTTTCCATATTCCATCGTTTTCTCCAAGCTTCTCTTTGTTATTTCCAGTGAGGCGATGACGCCGGCTTCTTGAAGAAGCTTGACTGCTTCTATTGCGGTGTCCCTGAATTTGGATGCCACAACAACCTTAGTTTTCGAGGATTCTGGAATTTCGAAACCCTGTGCTGTGAGGGCTTGGAGGATTTTTCCGATTTCTAGGGCGAAGCCTGTTGCGGGTAACCTCAGTTTTCCAAATTTTTCGATGAAGTTGTCGTATCTGCCTCCGCCGCCGAGGGGAAGACCCAGATTCGGAACAGAAGCCTCGAACACCATCCCAGTGTAGTATTCAATCTTTTTTGTCAAAGAAAAATCGAAGAAGACCAAGTCATCTATCTCATAATCTGCCAAGATTTCCTGAAGCTCCAAGAGGCTTCCCAACTGCTTGTTCAGCTTATCGTATTTTGAGCCGTTGAGAGAAATTGACGAAACTTCATCCAATCTTCTGCAGCGAGAAAGCTGAAGGAATGCATCTCTTAAGTTTGAGGGGAAACTGTTCTGTTCCATGAATTTCTTTAGTCCCACCGCGTCTCGGCACGCTAGGAGACCCTGAACAGAAACTTTTTGCTGTTCATCCAATCCTGCCGCATTCAGCAGGTCTTTGAGTAGGCTGGCGTGACCTAAGTCAATTCTTACTTCCTGTAAGTCAACCTGTTTGAGGGATGATATGAGCAGAGCCAGTATTTCTCCGTCAGCCTCTGGGGTGTTGCAGCCGACAAGTTCAACTCCAGCCTGACAGAACTCGCGTTCTCTCTTTAGGTAGGATTGGCTGTACCTGAAAACGTTGTTGACGTAAAATAGGCGAATCGGCTCTGGTGCGGACGGCATTCTGGTTGTCACGATTCTGGCGACTGGCGCCGTCATTTCTGCTCTTAGTGCCAAAAGCTTTCCGTCGAAGTCTTGGAACTTGAACATGGTGTCGACCAGTTCTGACCCTACGCCTGTGGATAGGGTTTCGACGAATTCGATGGTGGGGGAGCGGACTTCGCTGTAGTTCCATAGTTCAAAATTCTTTCTCAGCTGGTTTTCGACGTATCGGTATTGTTTGACTTCGTTAGGCAGGTAGTCTCTGGTTCCTTTTGGGGTGTGTAGTCTGGTGAATGTTATTCCTCCTTGTCATCATTTGTCCTCCGTGGGTAATTTGTGGGTTGAAACCCATATTCCGCACATCTTATATAAAGGTTTCTACAAGAAAATAAGGGAGACAAAAGAAGATGCGAATGACCGAAATAGTTCGAATCGACTCCAGAGGAAGAATCACCATGCCCTCCCATCTCCGCGAAGCCGTGAGACTCTCCGAGGGAATGTATGTCATGCTGGTAGCTGATTTAGACGAGAAAGATGTCCGGATAGTTCCCTTCGCTGACCCAGAAGCAAAACTGGTTGAATTCAGCATCACCTTCTCGGATATGCCCGGTGCCCTCGCAAAAGCGGCGAACATTCTGGCAAGGATGGGGGTTGATCTGCTTTCCAGCGAATCGAGGACTCTTCGTAGAGGAAAATCGGCTGAATGGATTGTGGTTGCTGACGTTTCAAGATGCAAATGTAAACTGGAGGAACTTGAACAGCAGATAATCGAGGGTGGCGCTGCGAAGGAAGTAAAGTCCAGAAGTTACACCTGAAAGGAATTCTGTTATAAGCATCCAACCAACAAAGTTACTTTTCACCGGAGTTGCAGATTATGGAGGAGAGGGTCTACGCATTGTTCGGCATTTTTGGACCCTTACTGGTCTACGCTTCCATCGCGTTGTCTTTACTTCTTTCACCATCGTTCAGCTGGGAAAGTAACGCCCTAAGCGATCTTGGACATGCAGTCACCAGCGATGCTGCCTCTATATTTAACCTCGGATTGCTTCTGGCGGGTTTTCTTATGATGGTCTACGCGTTAACGGTTTTCCAGAAGCACGCCAAATACAGCAGCTTCTGCCTTTTGATTTCAACTTTTTTGGTTCAGTTGCTGGCAGTGTTTAATGAGGTGTACGGTTCTCTCCATTACGTTGTGGCGGTGCCTCATTTTGTGATGCTGAGCCTCACTTCCATCGTGTATACGGTGGAAAAAAGGTCAGCTGCGGCACTCACCACCTTTATTATTGTCATATTTTCATGGCTAGTTTACGGATTGAACATACTCAACATTGGCATTGCTGTTCCAGAAACAGTGTCAAAACTTGTTCTCGCATGGATCATGTACTCCGCCATAAAAATCTACATTAGCAAACCAGCTTAGAGTAACAACGATCGAATCAGCTAATACACGGTGATGCTTCTGGTTCCGGGTAGTCTTCTTACTTCGCTGATCAGTTCTGACGGAATATTGCCCTCAAGAATCAAAGTTAATTTGGGGTGTTCACTTGTGCTGGGGTCTTCAGCCAAAGCCTGTCGTATACTGAGCCCATTCTCTGACACGATCTTCGTAACATCGGCTATGATGCCTTTCTGGCTAGCGTTTTCAGGAACAAAAACAATTACACTCAGGTTGAACTCGCGAGCAACCTCCTGCAGCGAGCATACTTGCCTAAGATTCATGTAAACCCTCTTCAATTCGGTCTTCGAAAGTATCGTTTGAACGGCGCTGTCGACAGCCCGGCGTTCAACATCCACTTCCTTAGCAATTTGGGTGTGAGGTATCTCTATTCCACCGCTGACTACTTTGCCGTCTTCACGGACTTGGAAGCCCCGCTCAAACAAAAGCTGGGCAACACGTTGTTGTGCAGGCAAATCTTTGAAGAATTCTTTGATTTGGCTCCACATGTCTACCACCGTTAAGGTATGCTTTTGTACGGTAAAGCTTATATAAATGCTTCATGGTAAAAAGGTTAATCCCTCAAAGCGGAAAAGAGAGTGAACATTAATGGTACGCAAAAAAATAGTGCTAGACGAAGAAGAAATACCCAAACAATGGTACTGCATACTACCTGACCTGCCTAAACCGATGCCACCCTTTATAGAAACGGAAACACATGCACCTGGAGCGGGAATTGTTCCCCAAATTTTTCCCAAAGAGATTCTTGGACAAGAGTTGAGTAAAGAAAGATGGATAGACATCCCTGACGAAGTGCGAGAAATCTACAGTCTGTGGCGACCCACTCCGCTCTTCAGAGCCACTCGACTAGAAAAGGCGCTTAAGACCCCAGCCAAAATCTATTACAAGTATGAAGGAGTCAGCCCGTCAGGAAGCCACAAACCCAACACTGCCGTTGCACAAGCTTACTACAACATGAAAGCAGGCAAAGAACGCATGGCTACCGAAACCGGAGCCGGCCAGTGGGGCTCAGCTTTCGCCTTTGGCTGCATGACTTTTGGTCTCGATTGCACAGTGTACATGGTGCGGATCAGCTACGACCAGAAGCCTTACCGAAGGGTTCTGATGGAAACTTACGACGCTGAGGTTTACGCGAGTCCGAGCAACAACACAGAGGCTGGCAGAAAAGTTTTGGCTGAAGACCCTAACAGTTCTGGAAGCCTAGGGATTGCCATCAGCGAAGCTGTAGAAGATGCGTTGACTCATCCAGAAGCTAATTATGGTATAGGCAGCGTCTTCAATCATGTGCTTTTGCATCAAACAGTGGTGGGACAGGAAACCCAGAAACAGTTTGCATTAGCAGACGATTACCCAGACGTAATCTACGGATGCATAGGTGGAGGCAGCAGCTTCTCAGGTCTCTTCTGGCCTTTCTACCACGATAAAGTTTCAGGAAAAGCACCAAAAGATACCAAGTTCGTAGCTACCGAAGCCACAGCTTGCCCCTCAATTACCAAAGGCGAATACATGTACGATCACGGCGACACAGCGAGGATTACACCTCTAGTCAAAATGCACACCTTAGGCCATAATTTCATACCGCCACCAATCCATGCTGGAGGTCTACGGTATCACGGTATAGCGCCCACGTTAAGCGTCTTGAATGAGGCGGGCATGGTAGAAACTGCAGCCTATAATCAGGTGGAGGTTTTTGACGCCGCAAAAACTTTCATAAAAAGCGAGGTTATAGTACCTGCTCCCGAACCAACCCATGCCATTAAGGCCGTAATTGATGAGGCTTTAAGATGCAAGGAGACTGGAGAGGAGAAGACCCTGCTCTTCCTGCTGTGCGGTCACGGCTACTTTGACATGCAAGCCTACGACGACTACAACCACGGCAAACTGCTACCATACAATTACCCACAAGAAAAAGTGCAAAAAGCTGTAAACAAAATAAGGCAGCTTTATCCTTGGCTGGAAACCCTTCCTTTCTAATCACGACTGGATGGCTAACCTGAGAATCCATGATGACACTAAAACCCTGAGAATCCCTCACCTTCCCTTTTTTGATTTTAAAAAACTTTTGAAGCCGCAGATTGCAGCATCGCATTTTTTCGCTAATTAACTCGAGTTTCTGGCTGTAGCAGAAAACCGTTTTTGCCTTTAATGTACTGAAGATTTTAGTTCTTGTCAGCCGATATTCTCAAATTGAGAGCTACACCTTAAAGTAACTGTGAACACTAGTATTTTGGGGGCTGAGGTTGGTTAAAGTTTCTAAGATCAAAAAAAGGGATGGACGTATAGTAGGTTTTGATGAAACCAAGATAGCTGGCGCCATTCTTAAGGCATTGAAGGCTGTCAAGAGGGGTGATGAGGAACTTGCAAGGAAACTTTCAGAAGAAGTTGTGCAGCTCCTTAACGAACGCTTCAAAGATAAGATTCCCAGTGTGGAAAACGTTCAGGACCTAGTTGAGGAGGTTCTCATAAGAAACGGTTACGCTGATGTGGCTAAGGCATACATTTTGTACCGTCAAAAACGAACAGAAATCAGAGAGCAAAAAAAGTTCTTCGGCGTCGTTGATGATTTGAAGCTGGGGGTCAATGCCATAAAAGTGCTGAAAACCAGATACCTCATGAAAGACTATGAGGGCAAAGTCATCGAGACCCCAAGCCAAATGTTACGCAGAGTCGCCAGAGCAGTGGCTAAGGCTGACCTTTTCTATGACAAGAAATCTGATGTTGAAAGAACAGAGAAAACGTTTTACCAAGTTATGGCAGACCGCGAGTTTCTACCTAACTCTCCGACTCTCATGAATGCGGGCACGAGACTTGGTCAGCTCTCCGCCTGTTTTGTTTTGCCCGTGGAAGACTCTATAGAGGGAATATTCACCACCCTGAAGCACATGGCTCTGATTCATCAGTCCGGCGGGGGAACAGGCTTCTCCTTCTCGAAGCTGAGACCAGCAGGAGACATAGTGGGCTCAACCAAGGGAGTAGCCTCTGGACCAGTCTCTTTTATGACCATCTATGATGCCGCCACTAACGTGATTAAGCAGGGAGGGCGAAGAAGAGGAGCCAACATGGCAATACTGGATGTGAACCACCCGGACATCGTGAAGTTCATTGAAGCGAAGTCGCGAGAGGGAGTTTTGACTAACTTTAACATTTCAGTGGCGGTTACGGACCAGTTTATGGATGCAGTAGAGAAAGATGGGAGAGTTGATCTGATAAATCCTAGAAGCGGAAAGGCTGAAACGAAACTGCGGGCTCGCCACGTCTTCGACCTGATTGTCTCCAACGCTTGGAGAACAGGAGACCCGGGACTCATTTTTATTGATGAGATAAATCGGCATAATCCAACTCCGCAGTTGGGGGAGATTCGGAGCACAAACCCGTGTGGAGAACAGCCGTTGCTGCCTTTTGAGTCATGTAATCTGGGCTCAATCAACTTGGCTAAGATGGTTAAGGACGGAGAGGTGGACTGGGAGAAACTGAGAAGAATCGTTAGAACTGCCGTTCACTTTTTGGACAACGTGATTGACGTGAACAAGTATCCTATCCCCGAAATCGGTGAAGTCACGCGAGCTAACAGAAAAATTGGTTTGGGAGTCATGGGCTTCGCAGACATGTTGATTATGTTAGGTATTGCCTATGATTCGGAGGAAGCGTTGAAGATGGGAGAAAAAGTAATGAAGTTTGTCAGTGAAGAGGCTACGAAGAAATCTGTTGAAATAGGGAAGAAAAGAGGAGCTTTCCTCAACTTTAAGGGCAGCATCTGGGAAAAGCGGGGCTACAAGACAATACGTAACTCTACGGTTACCACAGTTGCGCCCACGGGAACCATAAGCATAATCGGCGGTTGCTCAGGAGGAATAGAACCGATTTTTGCCGTGGCTTTTGTTCGAAACGTCATGGAGGGCACAAGATTGCTGGAGACACAGCCCACATTCGAGCAGGTAGCAAGGGAGAGGGGCTTTTACAGCAGGGACCTGATGCTGGAGATCGCGAAGACAGGTTCTATACAAAAAATGGAGGCGGTTCCAGAAGATGTGCGAAGAGTCTTTGTGACATCATTGGATATCGACCCGGAGTGGCATGTGCGGATGCAGGCGGCTTTCCAGAAGTATGTTGACAATGCTGTATCGAAGACAGTGAATCTTCCGCCCGAAGCTACCGTGGAAGACGTTAGGCGGGTGTATCTGCTGGCTTACAAGCTGAAGTGTAAGGGAATAACAGTTTATCGTTACGGAAGCAAAAAGGAGCAGGTTCTGTATGTTGGTCCGCTTTTAACCAAAGAACTTGCTACTGAAAAACATGTAAGCGCAGACTCCGAGTATTCAGGTGGCTGCCCAACTTGCTCTTACCCCTTCTGAAAACTGCTATTCATTCAGCAATCGGTGGCTTTTCTTAAGCCTTCTAGTCTAATATCAGAAAATCTGTTGAGGGTACATAAATTACAGAAATCCTAATCCCTGCAATACATGAACTAGAATTACCAGATAGAATGATGTTGCCATGCTAGTGTGCAGAAATCGCCATTTTCTTAAGAAACTACTTGCTAGTTGGAATCTTTGAAGAATTCCGGTTACAACCATTATTGTCACCATGGCATACAATATTATTCCTGTTCCTAAATCGGGAAAGAATTGTGTGGGTCTGCCTAGCTGTGAAGCAAAATGAACTGAGATTAGCAGGAAGGAAAGGAGATTGCCTATTACGTGGGTGCCCAAAAGTGCTTTCGCTCTTTTAGGGTAACGCCGTTTCAGTCGGTGATACAAAGGTGTATATAATGCCACAAAAAGAAATCCGACCCAGCTTGACCAGTGATTGAAACGGTATGGACCAACAAAAAAGCCTAACTGAAACCAACCAACGTATGCGCCAAACGATAGATAAACTGTGACAAGAAGTATCACAACTGCAGCCCAAAAGTAGGGGTTCCTTAAACGTGAAACCATTCCACAACTTCCTTTGTTTGCAGTATCAAGTTTTAGGGGATAAAATAAAGCTATTGATTTTGAAAAATATAAGCGCAGATTCCGAGTATTCAGGCGACTGCCCAATAAACGCGTGCCCATTCTAAAACTTGGTTATCTACGATGTTTTCGTGGAGTTCTATCTTTTCCTAATCTGTAATTTCGTTCGCGCCGCTTCTAGTGCGGTAAGATTAAATTACTTGAAGTTATTTCAGATGTATCCGTGAACCTCAAAACGGCGCTGGGCGCGATTTTAGTAGCGATTCTCTTCTTCTTCGGTATCATATTCGCTTTAGCTTCGACCTATGCGCCTTTGCGGCTGATCGTTGCCGCTTTGCTTTTTGCCGTCGGCTTCGCAATCGCCTATTACATAACCAGAAAACCGAAGACGATCATCCAGCAGTTGGAGCTGTCAGGGCGGATGAGTGCCGTTGCTATCAAGTGTTCCAACTGTTCGGCTTCTATAGATGCTAACCGGATCAAAATCGTGTCTGGGGTGCCTTACGCAACATGTCCCTACTGCGGACAAACATTCGAGGTAGTTGAGGAACCAAAATGGTGAAGCCCCGTTTTCTGCTTGCCACATTAGCTGTTATGTTAATCTTGGCGATGCTTGCGGGCACTGTGGCAGCCCAGAGGCAGTATCATCTGGACCATGAGTGGACACAAATATGGATAAATCCTGAGGACGGAACCATCGACATTCTTTATGACATCAGCATAACCCTCAACTCTGGTGATAACATAAACTTTGTATATGTTGGTCAACCCAAACGCGACTTCACCATAGGAGCAGCCATGGACCAGCAAGGTCACACTCTAGAGTCATCTGATGCAAGTTCTGGAAGCGATTACAGGGTGCGCGTCAACCTTCACACTCCCTTAATGGCCGGGCAGACTGTCAGATTTAACCTTACCACAAATGTCGCAGGTATGATATGGGAAGACACTGAAAACCCGGGTAACGTTGGCATGCAGTTCACTCCAACATGGTGGGACGAGGCAAGCGTGCTCGACCTTCGAGTGCTGATTGTTTTGCCGCCCGGAGTCACAGAAGATATGGTGAAAACGTCGGTGGACTGGGACAACCTTCAGTCTGAGGATGACAGGTTAGCGGTCTACTGGGAACGCAGTTTGGCGCCGGGTCAGAGATCCGATTTTGGGGTCTCGTTTCCGAAGGAGTATGTGCAGGCTTATGAGACAAAATCTGATGTAATGGATTTCTTTCAGAATTATGGGATTGTACTTCTGCTGCTTGGAGTTGCGATTGTTGTGGCTGTCGCATTCATCACTACCCGCAAGAGCCCATACACGAAGCCTGTAATCGGCGTCGAAACCCTTGGAATAAGGCGCGGTCTAACAGCAGTAGAGGCTTCATATCTTCTTGACCTAAAGCCAACCCAGATAGTCACGGAGATACTATACAGTCTCCTGAAGAAGAGGGCAGTTTGGGCTGAGGCAGCGGCGCCCGCGCTGAAACTTCGAATCATGGAATCTTTCCAGAACAAAACTGGGACGCCTGAAATGGCTCTTCGATACTACGAAATCGACTTTCTCAACGCCATCAGGGACGATGGGACCTTAGATGAGGAGAAGCTTGCTCAGACCATTATGTTTCTTAGGCAGACTGTTGAAGAGAAGCTGCGTGGCTACTGCAGACGCGACACCGTAGACTACTACAGGAAGATCGCGGCAAAGGCTTGGGAGCAGGTGGAGCAGGCGGGCACGCCAGAGTTAATATCGAAAGCCTATGATGAGCAGCTGCTGTGGCTTCTGCTTGACCCGAACGTTAAAACGCGCACCCAAACAGCATTCAGCAACTTAGCCTTTGAACCGAGCCCCTTCTGGCTCTGGTACTGGTACGGCTACAGGCACTATCACCCCAATCCCACATACAAGCCTAACATTAAAGCACCCAACCAAGCGGCAAAACCTCCAACAATTCCCGGCGCAGACTTCGCCAACAACATCGCAACGGCTGTGGAAAACACCTCAAACAACATTGTCACTAACCTCGAAAAGTTCGCCAACGCAATAGTTCCCATGTCAGCTCCAAAATCTTCCAAAAACCCAGCTCACCACAAGTCCAGTTGCGTGTGTGCCTGTGCTGCCTGCGCGTGCGCATGCGCCTGCGTATCCTGTGCCTGCGCCTGTGCAGGAGGAGGAGTGGGATAAAGGAGGTTATGTGTGGCTGTGAGTTTTGTTCGTAAGAGGTTCCATGCGTCCAAGATTCCTCAGGGACGTTACACATATCGGGGAAAAGGCGATTTCACAGGTTTAGCTCTTCAGCTTCGCGTGGAACCAGACGGTCAAGGGCTTTTAATCATCAACGCAAACACTGTTCTTTATCTAAACGAGACAGCTACCGCTCACGCGTTCTATTTTATGCAAGGCATGACAACAGACGAAGCCGTTGCGAAGATTAGGAGCATTTACCGAGTGAACAGGAAGACAGCGAGAACTGATTACGAGAGGCTAATCTACACCATCAGCACCTTGGCGCAGACTGAAGAGATTTGTCCCATATCTTTTCTCGACTTGGAGAAAGTAGAGCCATTCACCCATGAGCTTTCTGCACCCATACGTGTGGATTTGGCGCTTACCTTCAGATGCCAGAACAACTGTAGCCACTGCTACGCTGGTGGACCGCATGAGACTCCCGAACTCACCACAGAACAATGGAAAGAAGTCATCGACTGCCTTCACCAAATTGGCGTTTTTATATTAACCTTCACTGGAGGCGAACCGACCCTGCGGGAGGACCTCCCAGAGCTTCTGCTTTACGGGCAAAACAAAGGTTTAGTCACTGGTCTCATCACCAACGGCAGAAAACTGAAGGACAAGAGCTACGTTGAAATCCTTGAGAAAACTGGATTAGACTTCATTCAAGTGACTCTTGAGTCGCACAAGCCAAAAATTCATGATCTAATGACGGCGACAAAAGGAAGTTGGAATGAAACTGTGGCTGGAATCAAAAACATAATTCCAACACAGATATACGCTACCACAAACACTACTCTCAGCAGACATAACGCCCCAGATTTTCTGGAAACCATAGACTTCCTAAAAGAGCTTGGTGTAGCCGCCTTTGGATGCAACAGTCTAATCTATTCGGGAAAAGCCAACGAAATAAGCGAAGAATTCGCCTTGCCCCTTGAAACCCTGAAACAGCTCCTGCCCAAAATCCGCGACAAAGCGAACCATCTGGGACTTAAATTTCTGTGGTACACCCCAACCCAATACTGCCAGTTTGACCCCGTCAAATTAGGTTTAGGCGTCAAATCATGCACAGCAGCAAAAATCAACATGTGCATTGGACCCAACGGCGATGTATATCCCTGTCAAAGCTACTTTGAAAGCCTCGGCAGCATCCTCAAAGAAGACTGGCAGAAAATCTGGAATCACCCGCTTGCATTACAGCTGAGAAACAGAGAATACGTAGAACCAAAATGTAAGAAATGCCCGCAACTTCAAATCTGTGGTGGAGGATGCCCGCTAGAACTCCAGAGAAACCAGTACCTCTGTGCCGAAGCCCACTAGGTTTTCCTACATTGTTGGTCACGGAAATTAATCTAAGACTGCAAATATTTAATAGACCTAAAGGAGTTGATGTTCCCTAGGTCGTGTTCAAGATTTACTGCTCGAAGTGTGGAGAAGAACTGCCTGAGGGCACAAAGTTTTGTCCGAAGTGTGGAACTCCTGTGAAGCTTGAGGTTAGGGCAGAGACGGTTGTTGCAAGGTTCGAAAGGGATCCGTATCTCCAAGATCACTGGATAAAACGAGCTATAGCCTACCTCATTGATTCTATGATAGTGGGCGCCGCAGCTGCAATTTTGTTTGGCATTACCCTGTTTCCAATTTTTATAACAAATCCCACTTCATTGTTTAATATACTCAGTTTTCCCTTCGCCATGGGTTTACTCTATATCCTTTATTTCCCTATTACGGAGACAATGTATGGTGCCACCCTGGGGAAGAGGTTGATGGGTCTCAGGGTTGTTACGAAAGCAGGTGGAAAACCAAGCTTCGAAAAGGCATTCATACGAAACATAACAAAAATCCATCAGGTTCTGCTGCTTTTGGATTTGATCGGCGGCTTACTAACTTCAACAGACCTTCACCAAAAATACTCTGACCGAATAGCCAATACTACAGTTGCCTAAATCCAGATTCTGCTAAAACTTGGGTTGTTTGGAAGATTCACATTCAGGCGACACCGTTAGATTCGCGTAACTGCCATAACGACTGCTCTTGCGATTATGGAAACACCAGCGAGAATTATTATTGTGGACCAGAATACGAACCATTGCGTGGATTCGACAAGGAAGTATTGGATGAGAAAACTTGTTCCTACCCAGTAAACAAAATTACCCACTGTTTCCGATCTTTTTCCCCATGATGAAGGAATAAAGAATCGTAGTGCCAGGATGACTACCTGAAATACGCCTAAAGCGATGCTAAATTGTCTAGCAGCCTGATAGACTGTCAAGTGTAGTTGCGGAGACTCTGGGGCAGGTAATACTATGTTCGTGTGTGGGACATCAACTAACTTGAAGTCATTAAAGAAGTCCAGAATGCTGCTGAACAGGTCAGGGTTGATGACAAAGAGGGTTCCCACAAGAAGAAGGAAAAACCCGATAGAAATGGCGGTGAAGAGTTGCTCTTGATATTGGCGGGGTGTCCCCTTGCTTTTGCTCAAGTAATTCACCTCAGTAATTTTCTTTTCGCTGTAAGAGCTTATAATACTTCTCTATGGATAGCGGACTATATGTTTTAAATACTCATCATTCAAATAATAGAGCAATAGAATTGTGTAAAGGTGAAAGTTTATGCCCTATTGTCAGAAGTGTGGCACGGAAGTCAGCAAGAATATGGATTTTTGTCCCCAGTGCGGCGCCGCTTTGAAGGTTACGGCAGCTAGACCGGCTGAACGTTACAGAAGCGAGAAGGCTGAGATAGAGGAAAAACATGAGAAACAGGAAAAAGATGAGAAGATGGAGAAAGGGGAGAAAACAGAGAAATATGAGAAACAGGAGTACAGCGTTTTCGGCGCATTGTTCGGTGGTTTCGTCCTAATATTGTTGGGCATCATATTCTATCTCACAGTAACAGGCACTATTACTGTACGTTCCATCTTTCCATTCTTCTTAGTCATAATTGGCGCATGCGTGATACTGGGAGTAATAATAGGTGCAGTGAGGGCTAAGGGAAAGCATCCGAGACCATAGATGCATATTCAACATATATCCGCTAAAAGAGACTGTAACCTTATTCCCTGTTGGTCGATGGGTCAGCGATGATTGGCGTAGACATCCTGAAGCAGATTGTCAATCCTTGGCATGAATCATTGAAGAATCCCGCGGAGGCACAACAGCAAATCCTAGAGAAACTGCTTGAAGGATACGCAAAAACAGCTTATGGAAAAGGGCACTCTGTTCGTGAAGTGAAGGATGCAGCTACATTTCGAACCAACTTTCCGACAATCAACTACGCTGGTCTTCACCAATACCTTGAGGAGGTTAAAGCTGGCAACTACTCCGCCATCCTATCTGAGCAACCCGTTTGCTGGGTTATTACCAGAGGCTCCACAGGCACCGCCAAACTGCTTCCAGTAACCAAAACCCATATTGAACAAATTTTCCTGTGCGGCGCACGGGCTTTCACCAACTATGCCCTCAGGAAGAACAGCATGGATGTTCTGGCGGGAAAGATACTGAACCTCAATTTTCCGTCAGCAGTAACCACCGAAGAGGTTGATGGACAAAAATTTAGTTACGGATACAGCTCCGGAACCTACGCGAAACTCAATCCTATGCTGAATCAGGTCAGCCTTCTGCCCCGACAGGAGGAAATCGACTCGTTGGGTTCCGGCATCACCAAGCCAGACTGGGAGAGACGGTTTGAGCTGGTTTATCAGCGAGCTCTGAATCAGCCTGTGGTGGCTACCATGGGAGTAACACCCGTGATTCTTTCTTTTGCAAGATACGTCAAGCGGAAACATGGAAAACACCCCAAAGAGATGTGGAATTTTAAGCTGCTCGTCTGCACCAGCGTGAGAAAGATTCAGTTCAAGTATGGTCCTGTTCTCAGGAAAGTTTTCGGTGAGGTTCCGATAGTGGAGATGTACAGCGCCACCGAGGGAGCGTTTGCACAGCAACTCGATGACCTGCCTTACGTTTCTCCGAACTATGATACTTACTATTTTGAGGTGGAGACGGGCAAAGGCACCAAGATGCTTCATGAACTGGAGCGGGGCGAGTGGGGGCGGCTCATAATCTCGTCTTGCCTGTTTCCCAGATATGATATAGGAGACATGATTGAGGCTATGGGAAAAAACTATTTCCGCGTCTTCGGAAGAGCCAAACCCTTAACAATCCTAGAACACAGACTATACAGGCTATTTTTCGGCTGGTTCCTCTAAATGTTAAGCTTTTAGGAATAGCGTCCTACGAATGTATTTTTGGATATTAGTAGTAGCAGTTTTTTGAAAAAAGCTGTTTTTCAACAATACGCTGTTATTAGTATCCTAATATGCTCGGGGATTTGGACAGCAAATCATATTCTTGCTTGGAAAAACAGAAAAAACACTGTTTTCAACAATGAACCTCTATTAGGATCCAAATATGAACTCTTCATCGGAATGGTGGACGGGGCGGGATTTGAACCCGCGGCTTCGGTGATGTCAACAGTTATTCTTGTTGTTCAGGCGGTATTCACGGCTGCTTTAGTTTTCTCTCCAGTTTGTTTTAGTAACTTATTGGTTCTCTGAAGTTAAACAATAACATAGTAGAGTGCCGAGGAAATCTATAGAAATTCTTTTTTACTCACTCAACCTATAGTTACTACGGGGGAAATATTTTGAAAGCAAAATATCAGGTATACAAGGACACCGCAGGCAAATTTAGATTCAGACTTCGCGCTGCAAACAACAAAATTGTGGCTGTTAGTGAAGCGTACGAGAGCAAGGCAGGTTGCATGAACGGCGTAAAATCTGTACAAAAAAATTGTGACTCCAAAATAGAAGACCAGACAATTGGAGCAGAGACGCTGCGGCATCCTAAATACGTGGTTTTCACTGATGCAGCTTCAAAGTTCAGATTCAATTTGAGTGCTCCTAACGGAGAGATAATTGTAGCCAGTGAAGCATATGAAACCAAACAGGGCTGCATGAATGGAATCGCGGCAGTGCAGAAAAGTTGTGACGCGGAGATAGAAGATTTAACTGTGGATCAGGTTATGGAGGAAGTGACTGAAGCTCCGATGGAACCAGCCGCTGGTGCAGTGGACACTACTCTTAAGATGTCTTGTCCTCCCACTAGCGTAGATTTGAATTCGATAATAACTTTCGAAGGAAACTTGATGACCAGCGACACTGGCAAAGGGGTAGGAGATGCAAAAATCGACATTTACGAGAGAGACAGGTCTTTCATGGGTAACGATGTGCTTGTCTCCGGGATGACAAAGAAAGATGGAACTTTCAGTATAGACTGGAAAGCGAAACAGCAGGACTGGTGGGATGACTCCGTAGAGGTTTTCGCCCAATTCGAAGGAGACGAAAAACATAACCCATCACAAACCGACACTTACAGAATCAGAGTTCTCTTCTACCTAAGAAAGAAAGATTAACAGGCGATAATTCCAACTATCCGACATCACCCTATCTTCCTCCTTTTTTCTTCAATTCCTGTAGCAGAAAAAGACTGTTTTCAACAATACGCTGTTATATGTAAATATCTATTTACTTTTTTCAGTATTAGATTCTAGATATATCCACGCGCTCGCATCGGGTTCCTAATATCGGTGGGACGGTAAATCCGAAACATTCTGCAGTTGTTATGCATTTTAAGGGTTAAATTTTAACCCAACCAACCTATAATTTTTTCGGAAGCACTTAATGATTAATTAGATAAATCAAACTAAAAAAGGGGGGAAAGGGAAAGCACAGCGGCAAGTGGCATTCTTTTTAATCTGTTTCTGTTGTTGGCTTCCACCCACAGTAGGGACAGAATCTTGCGTTGGCGCTGATGCTTCTTCCGCATTTGCCGCATAAACGAACCGTTGTAGCTCTGGTTGGTCCGCCGCCTTCTCTTAATAGTATAAAGCCTATCATAAGTAGAAGCGAAGCAAGCAACCATAACACCGGATATGTGAAGTCAAAGATGTCATAGAAACCCGGATATTCTATAAAATCTAGGATAAATCCGCCGAAACACCAGGCTGACGAGACAACGAAGATAACACCAGCTATTATTAGGATGATCATTGCATTTTTTGTTTCACTCATCTTTTGCATCCGAATTGTTCATTAATTGTTTTTATATTTAACATTTATTCTAAGTAATCCTAGAAAGAAGATTAGAGTAATTTGCAGCACCTTCTCTATTCTAAAGGAGCCATTTTCACCAACGTTGGATAGGTCTCCCGCGAATTACCCCCTTTTTTTGAAAGTTGGTTGGGTTAAATTTTAACCCCAAACCAATAATTCTCTTAGTAATCAGTGTAATCATCATTTTATGGAGTAATAACAAAATTCCAATAGTAGTATGCCAAATATATTTGAGGAAAACATAAAATAATTTGGCAAGAAATCGGTCTTTAAGTTTACTTCTGGTATTAAAGAATCCATCATTTATGTCTACAAGGAATAAGCTTGTTGATTGGTTCTTAAAAAAGGGGGAAATAATGGAATAGAGGACTAATGTTTTGTAGTTGTTTTTCTGGTTAATCTTCGTTTGTAGAGTGTTACGACTACCGCAATTACTGCGGATGCAAGCAGCATTGACACCCATGTTGGAAACTCGGGAACTACCCATACATTTGAATCATCAAGGTTGCCATCTATGCTCATAGTCGTGGTATAACCGCCCTCATATGTTGTCACGTCCACCACCATTTCAACCATGACTCCAGTGGACCTATCCCAGTAAGAATCAAAGGAAGTAATCTGTGTTTTACCATTAGTAATAGTTTCATTCGTAAATGATATGTGATTTGTTTCTCTTGTACCACTTGGATACGTCCTACTTATAGTCTCGTTTATCATCAGGTCTCTACTAACCTCTTCGCCAGCACTAAAAGCTATATCGTTTGCACCAAGATTAGGGGAAATGAAAAAAAGGTTTGAGATGTCTGAGCCATTATTTACATCATACGTTAGTGGCTGATCAATAGTTTGCTCAGTGCCATTTTCTAAGTGCATTGTACCTGTATAAGTGACAATTGAGCCGGAAACATCTATAATTGAGATGTTAGTCCATTCAATCAACATCATCCAGTCCATACCGTAGGGCATTGTTTCACTTTCATTGTCAGAACTCCAATTATAATTCCAGTCCCACTTGTACCAGTCACCAGCATTAACGCCTACAGTCCCAGTTTGAGCATTTCCCAACATTACGCCCATTGAACACAATAGAAAAACTGAAAGCAACATATACAAAATTTTCTTCTTCATCGTTAACCGAAAATACAATTATACAATTTGACCACATATAAGACTTATTATGTCTACACTAGGTGGAATTCCTATTACAAATTGCGTTGGTATCAGATTTCATATCAGCTCTAATTGATTTGTTCAAAATGACTGGTTTACATGAGATAAGAAAAACAAGTATAGCTGACCCCTACCAAGAATTGCTTAATCCAGAAACAACAGTTGTATCAATAAATCTATTGAAAAAAACCTATTTTGTCAATTAAATAAAAAAATACGCCCAATTTCCGCTTTCTGATACTAGTAAGTCTCAAAGCTCAACTGTAACAAAATGATTATTGTTTCATCATCTTTCTACGAAAAATGATTTAAAATTGTCGTATGCTAGACTTGAACCAGAGACAGATGGAGATATCACCCGTTTTTGTCCCGCAAACTCCTCTTTTTTTGGTTAAATTTTAACCCCCAAACCCAATAGATATGAGGAATAATTTTTGGTCTCGAATTAATACTCAAAGTACGTGTTCACTGTTTCAGGTTTTGTTTTGGTTGTTCTGCGCCGCATTCAGGGCAGTGCTTAGCTGAAAAGGGTATCTTAGCATGGCAATTGTTGCAAACTTTTGTTTTTTCTGTATCTTGGCTTGCGCCGCATTCTGGACAGTATTTTGCCACAACGGGTATTACTTCCTCACAGTTTTTGCATGTTTTTGTGTCTACTCCTCCTGGAGGACTCCTACCACACTCTGAGCATCTTTTGGATACATAAGCCATTTTGGCGCCGCAATGCATACAGTAACGTTTCTTTTCCTTGAAAGTCACCGTTATTGTTGTTCCCTCCAACCCTTTCGCATCCGCAGATAAGGTTACGTTTCCTGCGCTCTTGGAAGACACCAAAATAGACTGCCCCTTATCCTCGCCCTTGGAAATCTTCGCTAGAGGCTTCTCTATTCTTCCCATTGTCGAATTAAGCTTGATTTCAGTGTCTGACATTGCAGGCACTGGATTACCCTCCTTGTCCAGCAACTCGATAATGATGGACGACTTAGACTTACCATCGGCAAGAAGCTCGTTAGGATCCACAGTAACCCTAATCTTTGTGGGCTTAGGAACCTTCTCCTTAGGTTTCCTCTTAAAGAAAAACCAAACAACCACAATAACCGCTATGATTGCTCCGATAATGGGAATGAGGATCCAATAGGGAAAACCAGCCTCACCCTCAGCCCCTACTGTTACCACAAATGTTGCAGTATCAAAGTTTCCAGCAGCATCTTCCACTCTTAAAGTAACAGTGTAGGTGCCTTGTGCTGAGTAAGTGTGACTTGTAGTTACTCCAGTTCCTGTGGTTCCATCACCAAAATCCCATTCATAGCTGACTATACCAACGTTATCACTAGATCCAGCCCCACTAAAAGACACTACTAATCCAACTTTAGCCGTCATGTCGCTACCTGCAAATGCAACTGGACTCTCCTCATCGGCACCAGTAGGTTCAGTCTCGTTTGATGGCGGTTCAGGCTCTGTGGGCGTAGGCTCAGTTGATGGTGGTGCAACCCCTGTATCGTAGCCGGCTGCTGCTAACAAAGATTTTGCTAATTTTATATCAAAGCTGTATGGTTCAAGACTTGTGTCAAATCCGGCTGTCAATCTAGTAACTGGTGTTGTGATTCCTGGTGTGCCGTATCCATTTAGAATGCCGTCTATAATTTCTTGTCTAGGAATTAGGTGGCTTATTGCTTGCCTTACGTAGCGGGCGGCTTCGGCAGCTCGAGATGGGTCTTCTTTGCCTAGCGGCGTATCAACGCCTGTACCCAAGATCGGGTGTTTCATGTTGACACCTAGCTCTTGCAAGCCAAAGGCGTCATATTCTACCCAATCACCCCAAGGTTTTACAACGCTTCCTAATTTTTCTTGAAGACCATACTGTGAATCTAAGACATCTACTTCTCCAGTTTTAAGTGCTGTAATAGCGGCGTCAGAGCCTTCTATGAAAACAACTGCATATTGTTTGATTTCCCCACGTGGACCCCAGTAGTCAGCATTATAGTTCATGTAGTTTGCGAAAGTTTGTGGGTCATAAGCTGCATAGACGTAAGGACCAGTGCCCACTGGACCGTAAGCTGTGTATCCGTTTCCAGCTGTGTAACTCCCTTCTCCTGTGTTGAATGTGTGGGTTCGCCATTCCTCGTAGGGTACGTTTTCCAGAATGTGTTTTGGCAACATGTAGCCATATCCTTCAGCTAGGATGCTTGAAGCAAAGTATGCATAAGGTTCGGGAAGATTGAATTTCACCGTGTAGTTATCTATTATCTCGATGTTGTCAGGAGAACCAATGATTTCTTTTACAAAAGCTCCAGCATTTGATGCTAATTCGTCTGCCATTGCTGCAGTGTAGGTGAACTTTACATCTTCAGCGGTGAATTCAACGCCATCATGCCACTTTACTCCTTGCCTCAAAGTTACTGTCCATGTTTTGTCATCGTCTTCGACTTGCCAGTCTGTAGCTAATTTAGGGATTATTTCTAAGGTTTCAAGATTTTCGTGTGCAGTTAAGCTTTCGATAACTGCTCCATAAACTGTTAGGTCATAGTATGAAGTTGTAACCCAAGGATTCAATCCTTCTTCAGGAGCTGGTCCGGTTTGTGCAATAACAATCGTGTCTTGAGTTGTTGAGGGGTTCAATTTCCACTTATCAACTGCAGGCCACACAGGGTAGTGAAAAACCTCAAAGGGATCTCCCAAAAGTGCTGTTGGATCAAAACAGACTACTTCGACATCATAATGAATGGTTATTGAAGGCAATTCTTCATATGCTAATTGTTGCCACTGCTTTACATATTCGAGCCGTTCGGTTTCGTCCACAGTTACTTTGATCTTTTGACAAAGTTCGTCATTTTCCGCATTTTCCCAGTTGTAATAGTTTTGTCCTGGTGGAAGTTGGCTGCTGTGATATAGTGCGTAAGGATCTGGGTCTGTACCCATTGCATAACCTACAAACAGCATATCAAAGCCGCCTTCATCAAATGTCTTGCCTCTAACTTCTGGAGGAGGATCAAGAGCTCTATCGTAGATTGTTCCCCAATCCTGTATTACTCTGTCCACATCGATTCCCGCTGCTAGCATATTGTTATAGATGATTTCCGACCATGCTTGTCTAGAGGGATTTGTTGATGGAACCGTTAAGGTTACATGAAACAGCGTGTCTTGACCTTGTACTGGTAAAGCCATTGGAACCAAAATTGTAGTACACATCAATAGAATGCTAATTATTGCTACCCATTTTCTTTTTAACAATATTTTTTACCCTAGACATGAGTTTAGGGAGTTCTCTTTATAACTTTTTACCCAATTTTTCTTTGTTCATGAACAAACATAACGATTTGTAAGAAGAAGCATGGAATTCTAACTACACTTTATGGAAATCTTAATTTTCAGGTTTTTATTAAAGAAATCTTATATAGAATTGAAACGAGAAAGTAACCTCGGAATTGTAACCAAACATGTCAATGATTCGATTAACTGATATAAAATTAGGTCTAAACTAAATTAAATAATATTTGGATACGTATTAAAGTGGAGTTATTATTCTCAACGGGAAATATCTCGAACACCCGATTGATACTTGTAATAGTTCTCTTTCTGAATCCCATTCTTGCTTTCTTAATTAGTCAACTCTCAACTGACATTTCTACCACTATTTTAGTATTGGCATTTTGGAGTTTTGTAACTTGGTTTTGTTCGGTTATGATTGCATACTGGGTTTACGAAGATGGGAAAAAAAAATCGAATCCTCAGACCCACATCTTTGGAGACATATAAAGAAGCTGGAAACAAGCGAAAAGATGATGGAAAACCTTATTGAGGAATTGGATGGGCGAATCAAGAAACTTGAGGAAAAAGAGAAAGGTTAAATTTTAACCCCAAACCCACATTTTAAATACAATAACTACCGTAAAATCAAAGTCAAGTTGAGGAATACCTATTGAATGCTAAACCTCGTTTTTACAGAAAAGTGACAGTAACAACTTTAATCACGTTGGTTTTAATGTCAACTTTTAGTGCTTCAGTTTTTGGTCTTAACACAAATATTCCCGATCCTCCCACACGACCTAACACCACCGGTCCCCTAAGTGGAGTAGTCAGAACTTATGGCGGGGGCGTTCTTGTATTATCTGAACCACAACCTAACGTTGTAGCTGATAGACACAAGGCTCTTGGGAAAATAGAACAGACAAATGAAAAGAAAACCGTAAAAGTTGACGAAAAAGCAGATTGGGGTCTAAGTATGACTGGTCCCATATCAAACAGTGAAATGGAAGGAATATTGGATGCCATACGCGATCTAAAACCACCACGCGAAATAACCTTGTCATATGACTTGCAAGGAAAAGATGATGAGAAAAGAACATGGACTCAAACTGGTACCGTGTACGAAATTATTCACTATAAAATTTACATTGTTAGACAGGCTGCTCCTGCTCAAAATGAACTTGTTGGAATTTTGGTCGTTGAGAAACCTGTTAGTCTCCAAGTGAAATTGGACACAGAAGATTGCCCCGAACCTAAGCCTGTAGTTCAGGTCATAGGAGTTGATCCAATTGAAGAGTTCATCAATTCAGTCGTGGGCTTCTTTAGGTGGTTATTTGTCGATTTACCCAGTGATTTGGGAATATACGTTTTTGGTACCGTCAAAATATATTCTGGAGATGAAATAGCTGGAGTGATGCATCTTAGATCTGGAGAGAGTAAAACGATTAAACTGCCTCCAGGTTCATATTCGGTTAAGGCAGTTGTTCAAGTTTTCGGAATACCTTTAGAAATGGATACTGATAATGTTGCAGCAGATGTTCCAATCCTCTTAACAGTTACTCTAACAACTTACGAGTACATAGAAATCATCTTAGTTATTATTGTGCTCATTGTTCTCTTTTTGATTTTAAGAAAAATCTTTAGAAAATATCATGTAATGGATCGAGTTTTTAGAAGAAAACGATCCACCTCACTACTCGCATCTACTGAGGGTAAGCGACCTGGATCATATGCTGCCAAATCTGATAAGGCTACTCGAGCTAAAGAGGCTGCCAAATCTGATAAGGCTACTCGAGCTAAAGAGGCTGCCAAATCTGATAAGG
>CAYNQS010000004.1:90586-126702 GCA_964399485.1 uncultured Candidatus Bathyarchaeia archaeon
CTACTCGAGCTAAACAAGTAATGACTACTCCCCAAACTAAAGAGAAAAAGGTTAAATTTTAACTCCCAAGTACATAAGCTCAAAATGAAAACGTTTTGTTTCATTGTTTCAATTTACCGTATCTTTCCTTAAATTGAGTACTCAATTTTCTTACCCATTTATGAAATGGTGTAGTGTTGTATTCTGTGCCTTGCATTTCATGACGAAGGCTTGCTTCATCTCTTGCCCTGTAAAATTTCTCTAAGGTTCTTAATTCTGTTCCTGTTTGATATACTATATTTTCTGCACTTACTCCGTGTCTACTGGCTTGAGTAACAAAGGTATGTTTCAAGATGAGCAAACGCCAAAAAACACATATGAACAGAAAATATGATTCTATTGATATGAGAGTTATTGCATGCTTCATCCAAAATATTACACGTGATTCATATAAATGCTTGGGGCAAGTTTTAAATAATTTAAACTTACAAATGAGTGGAATGGGTAATTAAATTGGCAAGAATTTTACCAGGTGTTGAGATTCAGGTAGTAAAGGAAATTGTACCACAACAACTTCATCCATCTGGAATAGTTGGAGTAATAGGAACAGCTGAAAAAGGACCAATGCTAATACCGACGCCAGTGACCAGCTACAGTGAATTCAAAGACATATTTGGGTCAGATGCAACTCAAAGCTTGGCAAAAGAAGTTAGGAATTGTTTTCTGAATGGAGTTTTCCAAGTGTTCGCGACTCGCATAGAAGCTACCGGTTCCAAAGATGCATCAGTTACATTGAAGGATGAGGACGGCGCAACTGTTGTAAAATTGGAATCAAAAATCCCAGGAGAAGCCGGCAACAAAATTAAGGTGGGGGTTACCAAAGGGAGCGCTAAAGGAAGTGTTGCAGTCCAGATAACTAACGGTGTAACTTTCGAGGTCTGGGATAATCTTGTGATTGATAGTAAAAGCGACTCATTCATCGTTGACGTTCTGGATAAAAACTCGAAACTTGTTTCTGCAAAGGATTTAATCAAATCAGGGAAAACACCTCCCAAACTTCCAGCTCTAGTAGAAGAAAGCATGAGTGGAGGGGTCACAGCTCAGCCTGCATTGAAAGATTTTGAAGCCGCCTTGGAAACTTTTGAGATTGAGGCGGACATCGACATGGTTTGCGCTTGCGATTCTTGGGATCCAAAGGTACACGCTCTAGTAGACGCGCACTGCACAAATATGAGTAAAGACGCAAAGAATAGAATAGGAATAGGAACAGTTGCTCCGGGAGAGTCAATCGCGGATATTGTTAAGAGAACGGAAGTCTTGGCTAGCGACAGGTTTGTGATTGTGGCTCCGTATGGAGTCGCGGGAGCAGTTGCTGGATTGATTAGCAAACTGAATTACTACGAGTCACCAACATTCAAAGCTCTAACAGGAATTGCAGATCTTGAGGTTCGTTATACACCCTCACAGTTGATGGAGTGTCTGAAGGCAGGGATCCTACCGCTTGAGGCTCGCCGCGGCAGAGGCATTATTGTTGAAAAAGGCATTTCTACAAGCAAGGAACAGATCAGCGTAACCAGAATTGCAGATCATGCGGTAAGAGGTGCCAGAAACGTTTGTGAAAACTTTATCGGCACTTTGAACACAGAGGGCGGTCGCACTGCTTTAAGAGAAAAACTCACAGAATTCCTTTTGACAATGGTTAGAGAGGATGCAATAGTCCCGAGCGTTGATGGAACAAAACCAGCTTTCCTTGTGGATGTTTACTCATCGCAGCTAGACTTTGCTCAAGGGATAGTGCGAGTTGACATTGCGGTGAGACCAGTGAGAGCCATGGATTACATATACGCAACCATAAACGTTCAGGCATAAATGGAGGTGAAGGAGAATGCCAGCTAGTCCTGTAATCATTTCAGCAAACGTGAGCAACATCAAAGTTGACGGAGAAGTCATTCCAGGCCTTCAATACATTGACTATAAGATCGTTAGAAATAGACAGAACATCCACAATATTGGAATTGACGAACGTGTGGGCGTAGATTATGGACCAATGTATGTTGAAGGATCTATAAGAGTTAGATCAACATACCCGCCATTTGACACAATGCTAATAACAGGTGTTGCAGACGTAACACCGTTCCAATTAGTTGTGGAATTGAAGAAACTAGGAGAATCAATAAAAACACTTTCCTTCGACGAGTGCTACCTTGAAGGCAAAAGCTTCTCCATGGACGCCAATGGTGTTGGAATGAGCGAATACACATTCACTGGAACTAGACTCAGGGAGCAGTAAAAGTATGGCTAGACTTACAAAGCAAGCCATTATTGAAGGCACAAAAATAAGGAGTACGTTGACAGTCAAAGAGTATGGTGGCGCCGAGGTAGTTATACGCCCCATCACAGACGGTGAGCTCTCACAGATCCTTTCGGTCATAGGTAATATTCCATTGAACAAAGATGGAACCCCAGACTTCAGTAAAGTCGATATTCAAAAGAACTTTGAAGCCTTAAGAATGGCTGCTTCTGTGGGTCTAGAAGATCCAAGGCTAACCATTGAAGAAGTATCTCGTATGAAATTTGGTGTACCTGAATATATAGGTATGAAAGTACTTGAACTGAGTGGCGTAACGGAGACGGTAGCCCAAAAAAAAAGTTAGAAATCGAAAAGTTTGTTAGAAGTCCTGAGGGAATTGAGCTAGCAGCGTTATGCCTAGATTGTGGATACAAGTTCGCTGAAAACCCAGCCGATCTAACGCGGGATCAGATTCTATTTCTAACAGCCGCATTAGTTCACAGGATTAAGCAGATGAAGACAACTGGTCCAGCGGCAGAGGGAGTGACCAGAATAGTTGTGACGGATGATGAGGAAGTCGAAGCTTGAATGAATCCACGGAAAAAACTGGGTATATACAGAAAGTCCTAGCATTAGCGACGTCAAGCGGAAAATACATTGAACGACTTTGGCGAATTAAAATAGATGTTTCACGTTTCGGCGATTTCATAGCCCCCCTCTTTTCTTCCATATTTAACACATTGGCTAAAGCTGCTACGCAACTGGCAAGTTACAGTGGAACGATTCGTGAACTCTCCTTAACCAGAATCATGTTTCTTCCACCCTTCGACTTCCTTTTCAGAAAAGTAACTCCCCCTGAGGAAGAGTTCGCCCCAATAGAAATGGGAAGAGCCAACGTTTCTTTTCTATTCAACGTCAACGTAGCTAGAAAAACTTCAAGAAAACTCACTGAAAGAATAGCCACCAAAACCCCCAACGCCGGCCTCACTCTGGCTCCTCTTCTTTTTGAAGCTGAAGTTATTGAAGAGAGTGCAATAGAACCGGCAAAGACTGTACCTAAAATTGTTGCTGATTTTCAAAGCCGATTCGGGTCAAAAGTAGCTCCAAGCATGAAAAGTATGACGTTAGCTCTTACTTCCGTTTCTCTTCTTTCTGAAGCTGAAGTTATTGAAGAGAGTGCGATAGAACCGGCAAAGACTGTACCTAAAATTGTTGCTGATTTTCAGACCAGTTTCAAGTCAAAAATAGCGCCAAGCACAAAAAGTATAGGGTCAGCTCTTCAAAAAACCAGTAGACAAACAATTTTGCCAGCTTCTTTGCTGGCTATATCTAAACCATTAGCAACAATTCCTTCGAGATTTGATGGTCTTCCATATCATCCTCCGGTGGCTCCTCAGGTTTCTTTCATTGAAAGACCGTTGCCTGTAAGTCCTCCGGTTACTTCTTATCCACATAAAGAGATGAAGGTTGAATTTCTGACTCTGATTTCAATTCCACTTATCCAGTTTGGAGCTGAGGCTACAACATCATTTGGATACGCAACTGGATTGCCTAAAATCCTTATGCAACAGGAGATTCCGATTCTGAAAAGGTCAACTGCCTTTCGTCCAGTATCTGCTGCTACAACTGTTGAATCCCTTGAATTTCCAGTTTCAATGCCTGTTGAAAGGCTGAGATCAGATGGTGTAGGCTCATTAGAATCTGTGGTTAAATTGGCAAGTTATGTTTTTGACCAGAAGATTCCGATCTTGAGTTCGCTTGTTTTGTCCATGGTTTCAACTCCGAAGGAGCCTCTGCCAACAATTGAACCTGCTTCCACTTACGCTAGAGCAGTTCCGCCTCCTTCAGTGCGTCCAAACCTGATAAGCAGCTCGCTTAAAGAAGATGCTCCAGACCTAACTGCATGGGTTTATAATGTTTCTAAGGTTTTACGCGCCACTACACTCGGTCTCTTAGCTGTACAAACTGCCGCTTCAACTGCTGAAAAGATTATAACGGGGACCCTACTTCAACCCGTCTCCAGTGTCGAGGCGCCTTGGTCTTTAACTACTCATGAACCTGATTTGGCACCTTCCAGACCAGAAATGACGGGAAAACCCATCGAGGTTGAGGCGTTTAAGCTACCCCAAATTCTTACTTCTCTGGCTGTTGGACTAGG
Organism: uncultured Candidatus Bathyarchaeia archaeon; assembly: GCA_964399485.1. Classification (GTDB taxonomy): domain Archaea; phylum Thermoproteota; class Bathyarchaeia; order Bathyarchaeales; family Bathyarchaeaceae; genus Bathyarchaeum. The sequence goes on from CAYNQS010000004.1 coordinate 95,014, forward strand.
TCAACAGTATCCCATCCTAGCTGGTGGACCTGAAATTAGCGAAACATTGGCATCAACTGTTGAACTAATGGGAGTTGCTCCAGAAGAAACCTTGCCACTAGAAACAATACCGGAAGTGAAAACGTTTTCTAAATTGTCAACCGTAGTAGCTCTAGCTTCAACAGAAAGACTGATTGCTCAGAAACTACAAGAAGAGTCCAACATGTTAATTAAGGGAATGCATGTTGCTCGTTCATTACCTGGAGAAACATTAAGTGGGATGGATGCCTTCAGTCCTACAAGAACTACAATGGTAAGCAGGGTAGCAGCGGCTTCTACATTATTACCGCCTCGTGCAGTGCCCACCCGCTGGGTTCCAACCGCTCCTCAACGCACTCCCAGACCAAGTGCAGTAAGGCCTACTGTTCAGAACACATTCAACGTAACCATAGCCGCTGAGTCAACAAAAGAAGACCTCAGGGACCTAGAAAAGAAAATAAGCAGAATTCTTTCGGATCAGATAAGAAGATACTATGGGTCGACGAGAGTTTGAGGAGGACAAATCAATGCTCATGAAACTGGACGACATTGAACTCATAAAACGCGTTGACAAGGATGGAGTAGTTGAGGAAATCAGAAGCATTTACAATCTTTCCATCTCTGGAAAGAGACGCATTGTAGAACTGGAGATTCCAGGTTTAACGGGCAACGTATTTCAAGATCTGGGAAGAAATCCCTTACTAATCTCTTTTGAAGGAGAACTTGTCGGCTCCAACACAATGAACACACTTCAGGATATTAAATCAAAGTTTGAGCTGAGGGAACCAGTTCCATTTTCATCAGACATTGCCCCAATAAACGATGTTACAGAAGTTGTAATAGAGAACCTAACGGTTCATTTCATCGGTGGAACCCCCTTAGGCAGTCGATATTCAATGCTTTTGAGAGAACATAAATCGTCCAGCACAGGTGGCGAAGGAGGACCAGGTGAAACGCCGCCGCCAAGCCAAGAGGAAAGCGCGAAGAAAGATATTGAAACGAAAACAAGTGAAATATTCTCATCCGTCAAATCAGGTTCTTAGGTGATCAAGATGATGAGACCAACCTATCAAATCAGCATAGGTTCAGAGGAGTTCAGTACGGAAAACGGAACTGATGTTATATGTATCCATGTTATCCGCAGTGTCGGCTTGCCAACTGACAGTTGCGAAGTCTTCTTGGTTGGAAATAAAGATTATCCATTTGAAAGAGACGACGAGGTTAAAATCAAACTTGGTTATGACGAAGAGCTTGTGTCCGTGTTCAGTGGTTTTGTCGATGAAATTGAATATGGAACCTCCATGGTGAGATTGACCGCTCTTGGACCCGCTTTGGGTCTCCTTCGTTTAAGAATTAACAGAGTTTACCTCAACCAAACTGCGGGAAAAATAGTACAAGACTTAGTTAAGGAAGCTAACCTCACAATTGCAGAGGCGTCAGATGGAATAAACTTGCCTACATATGTTGTTGACGACACCGCCAACGCATATGAACACATTCTGAGGCTTGCAGAACGCTGCAACTTTGTTGTCTACATAACAGACGATGACAAACTGTTATTCAAAGAGTGGAATGGCAGCAAAAATCATTCTCTCCAATACGGTAAGGATCTGATTCGAGTTGAGGAGCTGGATTTTGTTCCTCTCTACGTTAGTACAAGAGTATATGGAGAAAGCCCCGCAAGCGTCAAAGGCGCCGAGACTTCCCACTGGCTAACGAAACAAGAGATCAAAAGTGAGGCTGGAAGTGGCGATGTTCTCTCATTAGCTGATGCTGCCATCAGAGACACGGAAACCGCTGAAACTGTTGCAAAAGCAAAGTTGGATAAACTAAAATACACTTTCGCCGCGGTTGTCGAGACAGTGGGCAATCCTGATATTAAAGTGGGCAACACTATAACCCTTGCAGATATGCCTAATTCAGCGGTCCTTGGTGATCTTGAGGTTAGAGGTGTCGAACATTATTTGAGCACGATCAAAGGTTTCACGACAAAAATCGATTGTTGGATGAAAAGGTGATGACAAATGAGTATTGTTGAAACTATTAAGGGAATTGCTGAAAAAGAACTGAAGAAGATCCATTTTCCCGAATTGGCGGTTGTAACATCAATCTTTCCGCATTCAAGTGGAAGCGACAAGGACAATTACGAATGTAATGCAAGGCTAAAGACCGCCGACATTGAATTAAGAAAGGTTCCGATTGCTACCCAGTGCATTGGCTTAGTAGGCATTCCACGGGTTGGAGACCTGGTTCTTATAGCCTTCATAAATGGAGACATAAATGCGCCTATAGTAATTGGAAGATTATACAACGACGAAGATAGACCGCCGTTGAACAACGCTGAAGAGGTTGTCTATGTTGCACCCTACGCTGAGAACCCTGACGTAAGGAGAATTTACTTAGAGTTTCCTGGGGGAATGATTCTCAGAGTTACCGACGAGGAAGTGGATATCAATGCCGGAGAGACAAAAGTGGTTATTCAACGTGACGGAGATATAGTCATCGAGTCGAAAGCGAACATCAACATAAAAGCGGATGGTGACACTTCAGTGAAATCGACGGGCAACATGAGCTTTTCAGCTTCTAGCATAAAGATGGAAAGTGAGAAGGATCTAAACTTTAAATCGGGTACGGACATGAAAGTGGAGTCAGGTGCAGCGACCGAAATCAAATCGTCTGCCACAATGAAGGTAGAAGCCAGCGCCCAAATGACAATCAAAGGCGCAACAGTGAACATAAATTAGAGTGAAACAAGTTGTCTGAGAAAAAAGAAAAAATCGGAAAAGATTTGAAGTTAGATTTTGATCCATTAGGAGCAGATTTGATTGTTACGAAAGGGGATTTCGAAACTATTTCAGATGAAAACAATCTTGTTCAAGCCATCATACATAGATTAACAACTGACCAAGGCGAACTCCATGACATTGGTCACGCCGATTACGGTTCACGCCTTCATGAACTTGTGGGAGAACGGAACAATCTAAGGACAAGAGAGAGGCTCAAGAACCTTATTCACGCTTGCCTAGCTGAGGAACCACGAATCTTGGAGGTTACGGATATAAAAGTCACACCTAACCAGTATGACCCTAATCGTCTTGATATCGAGATTACGGTTCTCCCAATTGGAAAAAGCACTTTCCTAAGTGTTGTTTACCCATTCAGTTTGGAGGGAAAGTAATTGCCTCTAACAAAAAAACCCTATAGAAAAATAGCAAAAGATATCTTAACACAAATTACAGGAGGAGAGACCATTGAAAAGCATACATACGTTATTGGGAAGGCACTGTACAGTCTCTCAAACACCCCAATCACTGAGATTCATGATGTTGAAGGAAAATCAAAAGATGTAACGAAATCTTTCGTGAAGAATGTTGACTATAGATTAAGCGGAGATTTTATTGAATGGATAGCTGGAGGAGAACATCCTGATGAGAAGACTAGTTTTACTGTAAAATACACATTTACCAAGCCATCAGGGATTTCAGATGTTAACCCCGGAAGTGTTGTGAGGACCTTAGTTGAGGCGATAAGTAGAGAAATCGAATACCTTTATGCTCAAATGGATCAAGCTTATCTTTCAGGTTTCTTAGAAACCTCCACAGGCGAAGCTTTAGACTTGGTGGTTTCGCTTCTGGGCGTCAAACGTAAGCCTCCACAACCTTCATCGGGATATGTTACTTTTGGTCGAAGCACAGAACCTGAAAAGTTGTCTGTTACTGGTGAAGTCCATCTCTACGACGGTTCTCCAGAATATGTTTTGAAAAAGCCACTCATAAAGGAAATCGTGAAAGTTGAAGGAACATCCAAAGGATCCCCAGTGCCTTTCGAAAACAATGTCGATTACAGCTTGGTGGGAAACAAAGTTAGGTGGCTTCCTGAAGGAAATAAGCCAGACAAAAAAACCGTTTTTAGGGTTGATTACATCTGCTACCAAAAAATTATGATCCCAAAAGGAACCATTGTTGCTACATTTTCGACAAGACCCGAAGAATCACGATCATTCACCACATCTGAAGAGACATCCATGAAACTTACAAGTGACGGAAAATGGGAGACCGAGGTCCCTGTGATTTGTAACGTGGCTGGTCGATGGGGAAACGTTCTTGCAGGAACAGTTTCAATTATGCCTCAGCCTGTTCAAGGTGTGGAATACGTAATAAACAAGGGGGATATAACAAACGGCGTGGAAACTGAAACCGATTCTGAGCTACGAGAACGAGCCAAACATGCCTTAGAGTTTGCTGGTAAAGCGACATTTTCATCCCTTGAAACAGCCATTAGAGCCGTTGAAGGCGTAACATCATTGCTTATTGAGGATAAGCCCGAAGGAGTAGCCGGCATCGTTAAAGTGATCGTCGACGGAGGAGACAAAGATGAAATTAAACGAGTCATCGAAGAAACAAGAGCAGCCGGCATTAAAGTTGAATTCTCAAGACCAAGAATTGTCTATATAAACGTTTCAGCAACCTTGACCTTGCCAAAGGAAATCTCACCTGCAGTTGCTGCGGCAGAGGCAGAGAAGTTAATCAGAAGTTACATATCGTCATTGGGAATAAGCGACAATGTGCTTTACTCAAAGATTATAGAGGCAGCCTTAAGTGTGAGGGGGGTGTTTGACGTGACGAACGTAATTATTGCTGCTTCTAGAGAAGAGGAGATTTTTGAAAGTGAAATTGAGAATATTGCGATAGACAACGAAGAAAGAGCTGAGCCGAGAACCATCAACATATTATTTGAAATAAAGGAGTGAACGGGAAATGGATCGGGTTGAAAAAATTTGTAACAGACTCCCCAGATTCTATAAAGACTGGAAAAAAGACTCGTTGATTTTTAGCCTTCTCAGCGCTGTGAGTAAGCAGTTGGACGAAGCAGAAGAAAAAATAACGGATATGATGAAGGCTCATTGGGTTGACACGGCTGAAGAAGATGAATTGGACAAGTTGGGGGCTTTCTTAGGTCTGGATCGGCTCGCTGGAGAAAAAGACTCGCCATATAGAGCCCGATTGAAACGAGCTGTAACCGAGTACGAAGGAGGGGGAACGGTTTCAACAATTCTAGAAGCTGTTCAAGCATTAATCCACGCAAAAAGCGAGAAAGACGTGAAAATTATTGAAAACCCCCCGACCTCAGTTTTCGCAGAATTTACGGTGAGGGCTGGAGACACATGGACACTTGGAAGCAACAGCATAGAAGACGCCGAGCCTAGTTTAACCCTAACTGTTGAAGAGACTGGAGGGGTTAGTAAGCTCCAAATCTTGAACGTTGACACTGGAGAATCCATAACTTTTAGGAGGAAACTGAAAAGCGGGCAAAAGCTAGTCATAAAGAAGAAAAAAGCATTGCTTGATGAAGAAGACGTTTCAAAAAGTATTGTTCCACAGAAAATCCCGCAACTTCTTAGGAAGGGCTCAACTTGGAGATACAGTGAATCCCTCGAGAAGTTGGTCGGTGTTTTTGATACAGCAAAATTTGATGAGTATATGTTCGCCGTCAAAGTGCCCGCCGTTAAAATACGTTTTGATTGGATCAGACTCCAGCCTGCCACTTTCGAAGTGAGAATCAAGCAGAAAGCTTTGAGTGGTAGTGGCTATTCATTGCCTTATTTGGAGAAGATGGTAAACTCTATGAAGGCTACGGGGGTAAATGCAATAATTAATGTTTCAGGATAGTGAACTAAAATGGTAGAATTTGAGCCAATAAAGAAAAATCCGGGTGAAGTTATCCGGTCTGAAGACTGGAACAACATGCAGGGAGGTATAAAAGCGGACCTTGAAGAGCTTGAGCGCAAACTTCAGGAACTGAAGGACTATACCGACAGCATGCAAGAGACCACAACATTGTTGAACATAAGTAGCCTAGGGGGAACTTCCTACAATCTGAACGAGGTTATACCAAACGAAACAACCAGCTATGAGGCGCCCATTGTAGGTCTACTGACAAAACAGTGGCTTCTGGAGAAGGGAAAAACGGGCGAAATCTGCAAATTCGGTGTTGTAACCCACCTTAACTCGATTGACTATTGGTCTGGTGCAGAGAACGGCGACAAGAAAGCGTTAGAAGTTATTTTCGACTACATGGATGGAACCAACGCTGTTGTAGGCGGACTCTTTGTTCATGATCGTTCAAAGCTTAGACCAAAAGGCGCCAACAACCCTTACATTGAGTATATACTGTCTCCAAACGAGTACGTGTGGTACAGGTATAAAATAGACAATCCAAATCCAGAAAAAGAGGTCCTAAACATCAGCTTTAGATGCACAGATTCAGCGTGCACTCCACGAATCGGTAACGTTTTACATTACAGGTCCAGAATCACACCTAAGTCTTGACTGAGTGACAGGGAATGCTGACGGAAATCGAAGACAGACTCGTCAAAATTCTTCAAGAAAGAGTCAAGGAGATACCAGCAGGTAACATTGTAATCAACATGGAACCTGCCAAATCACCGGCAGCAGCCATCTCTAACCTCAATTTCGAATTTGAGAAGATGGGCTTAGTCGAAAACATAGATGAAGGTAACATCAAGTTGAACGAGTGGTTCAGCAGTGACGGCGTTCAGAAATCCTATAAACTTAAGGAGAGACCTCTGCAATATACTGTTCGGGTGGAGTGTCCTCCAGGGACCTCTTTGGCTGAGAGGAAGGACTTCGATGTAAATTATGGCGAAAGTTCAATAGATTTCAGTAAGGCTCCTCCCAAAGGCAAAAACAAGCTGTTCGTCAAATATCTGTCAAAGAAAAAGATTATGACCGTGAAAGGCCTGAAAATTAAGGGAACCTACGCGGTTGATGTGGTGGATGCTGATAGAGTTAAGGTGGACTCTCTTGCTGAAAAGGTTGTTAAGGCATTTTTACTGGCGGAAGATGAACTTGCAGCGGAAGGCATTGAATTAAAGCCTGTTGGTGGGGAAACTTTGCGGGAGCAAGGGAAGAAGACGGAAAAGATTCGATTGACGTACTCATTTGAAATAGAGCTTCGTGTGAAGAAAGTTATACCGCCCATAGAGAGGATAGAAATCAGAAGGAAGGATGCTGATACTGGAAACATCATTGGAACTCGTGGAGAATAGAATAAAAAAATGTCTGCGGCTAAGGTGCCTTATGGAAAACCTGTTAAGCTTCTAATTGATTTTCAAGGATTTCCTGATGGAAGACTTGTAATGTTTGAGATTTGGAAGAAAAAGGGTCAGAATGAAGAAAAGATTGCTAAAGTGTACGGTGCGACAAAGGGAGGAAAGGCTTACGGCGTGTGGAATCCAAATTTTGAGGAGTACACAGTAGAGCTGATGGAAAACGAGGGTGAAATTAAGGAGCAAGCTGAAGACGAGAAATATTATTTTATCGCTAAGATAGATGATCATGAAGCTAAATCTGGAGATCTCGAGTTTTCCTATCCGTTGGACATTTATCTCGAGGACGATGGGAATCCCTTAGACAACGTGGAATATACCGTAACGCTTTCGGACGGGAGCAAAAAGCAAGGAAAGTTTTTGGGTGGACATGCAAAACTCACTGATGTTCCTATCGGTAAGTTCAAGATAGAGGTTGATGGGTATTCTCCGGGCATCCTTTATGGAGTGGTGCAATAACGATGGGAGGGGAAACAGCCGCGACAGGAGCTGTTTCACTAAAAGTTTCATACAACGTAAAGCTGTACATATCGGCAAAACCGAGGCAACGCAGGCACTACATGTATGATGTTGAAAAGCTAAATCCGTCTACTGGGAAGTTTGAAGAAGCGGTTAAAACTAATGAAGACCTCCTGACCATTCAAAATGACATGCGCCTCATCATTGAAGATAACACAGCAAGCGGCGATCCGGTGACAGGAGGAAGCGGCCTCTCCAGAAGCACGTTCTATGCTAACAATGGTTTAATGAAAGTGATGGATGTGTCCCTTCCGTTGCGTATTGAAGTGAGAAAGTTTGTAGGACCATCCAAAGATCCTGTGCCAATAAAGAAAGGTGAAATAGAAGCAGTCTTTGAAATTATTGATCCACCCGAAGACACTGGCAATATAAAGGGACCTAGACCAAATGCGGCATCATCAATAACCGGAAAAAACTTTATTGAAGATTTCATCAAAGAATTGAACTCTGGAGCGGCAAACAAGAATTACAACTGTATTCGCGATTTTGTTGATCCTCCATTTCATAGCAGATGTAGAAAATCCGGACTTAAGGTTACTGCTTCTGACGTCCTATATAATAGGAGCCGTCAACCTCTCCCGGCAGTTCCTTCTAACAAAACACTTGTAAAAGTCAGAATCCGCCCACGTAAGCAGAAAAAAGGCACAGCGATCGTATTCTTTCACCCTCCACCAATACTTGGGGATAGTTACCAACTAAAAATCACCATAAACAACAAGAAAGGAGAGGCTATGGCATTAAGGAGTGATGATGGAAGCGAGTGTGCGCATTTTGAAACCCCTAAAATTACTGTTTGGAAAAGGATTAAGATATACATGATTATACGCCAGGAAGGTGTTGATGATGGTGGTGGGGGAATCAAGTGGGATGAAACCATCAACGCCTATCGTGACGCCTTTATAGAGGTAAAAGAGCCGTCTCCTAAGCATATACTTGACATCTCGGAAAATGAATGGATGAATTATTTAGACCGATTTGTATATGGTTCTGGAAATATATTTAGTCGAAACTGGAAACGCAAATTATGGAAGATATATAAAAGTGTTAAAGATCCGAAATATTATGATTCTGCATCAGCTGAAAAATGGATTCACCTTTGGTCATACTGTTTTCCTCAGGAATATGATTACGCATATAGAATCCAACGAGGAGATACTTTATCCAAAATAGCTCGAAGGCATGGAATGACTTGGGAAGAATTATACAATTATGAAGATATAAGTACCAAAAAATCGAATGAAGATCGCCTTGATGATCAAAAGAACGCATCAGGAAGACCAGCCGAGAGTATAGGCAATCCTGATCTGATTTATCCAGGTGATATAGTAATGGTTCCTTTGAATTTGACACCTCCAGATGATCATAAGGTCGAGCCCACTTCTTGGGATTTGGTGGATCTGCTAGCTCGGAAAATTTTTCAAGCCAAATTGAAAAAATTTTGGTCCAGTTTTAGGAAACCTTTCAAAGGGAGAAGAATTGGATTATGCATATTCTTTTGCAAACCTCCAAGTGAGGAAAGCGATGTTCTGGGAATGCATTCGGGGGGTAAACTTTTCTTTATGGTTCGCTCGGGTGACGTCACTGTTACTTTCACGCATGAAATGGGGCATGCGCTGTTTCTTGAGCATGGCGTAACTAACAGTGTAAGAGCTACAGATAATCCCGGTGCGCACCCTCTTAAGGCGGACGCCTCGTACTCGCAAAGGTCAGAGGATGAAGGTTCAACAGGGCCTTACTTTGACCAACATTATTCCGAAGATATGGTCCCCTGTTCAATGTCATATGAAAATGATTACTACGACAGCAACGGAAACATGCTTGCTGATGATGATCATCCTCTTCACTATGACCGTAACAATCATCCTGTGGACTGGCATTTTTGTGGAGTTTGTTTACTGCAACTTAGATTTTATGATTCAAAGAGAATGTTGCTCGCTAATAACGATAGCTTCAGAAAACTACAATATCTCCAAACGCCTTCATTAAAAATTGCAGAAAAAGTAGGCACTGTTCCCATACCTCCTAAAAATGAACAGGAATTTGAAGAAATACAGTTTAACAATCCGTTAACCGTTCAAAGTGGCCATGAAAAAGAAATCCTTATCCTCTATCCTCAAGAAGCAGTTATGAACAACGATGGGGCTTTAATTTATAAGGATCTATCATATCTTACACAAGCAAACACTGTGGATGGGCACCCTAGAGCGAAATGGAAATCAAGCGATTCTACAAAGGCTGAAGTTATTGTTGAGAAAAGAGACGATATTTGGTGGTCAATTCTCAAAGGTAAAAATTCTAGTTTACCATCACCAACAATTACCTTTGAAGTACGATATGGACCAAATCCGGGGGACGTCTACACAAGCAATCCAGTTACAGTGACGGTGACACCGTAAGGAGGTAATATGGTTGATCGAAACCCAAGACCTAAGCTTATCATTGAAAACGGATAAGAAATCCTTCGTCAGAAGTGAATCAATAATCTTGGAAGTTTCACTTGTGAACAATAGATCCACTTCTATTGAAGTTGAAGATCTAATTGCGCGTAACAACTCGCTTCACTTCTCGATCATAAATAAATTAGGAAAGACGTTTTTAGGCTCCCTTCAGAGCCCCAAAATCAGAGATGCCTTGAAATTTCCTCCTGTTAGGAAGAAGTCTATGATTCTTCTGCAGCCAAAGACAAAAAAAGTGATAAACATAGATTTGCTGAATATTTTAGGAGAATTAGCTGAAGGCGAATACGAGGCAAAAGCTACATATACTTCAAAATCCATGCTATTTTTGAAATCTAAAACCCTTTCCTTCAACGTTTTGAAATCTGAACCCGTACACTCTACGACTGTTCAAGACTATTTGAGGTTGACTAGTCACCCCATTCGCACCGCATGGATTAATAGGGAAGCAGATGGGCTCTATCTCTTCATAATGGAAAACAGTCAATTCCTGCCCTCAAGGCTAAAATCTAATCGGAAAATATTAAAAATTGAGGAAATCCAAAGGGTTATTCCCTCTATCTTAGCCAGCCGTGCACAAGACACTGAACACCTAATCTTGGTTCAAGGAGACACCGTAAGGATCGCTTCTTTAGATGAACGCGTTTTGAAAGATGTAAAAACTGTTAAACTTCCTATCGCCAGTTCCCGAATTCTTGAACCCGCCTTCACAGATGAGTATGGGCAACTCTATTTTGTTGTGATGGCAAAAGAAGGTGACTTGACTATTTTCCATCTTGTTGGCTATTCACTTGAAGGAAAGATCGAGACTGAACAAATTTGCAGATTTAATGGCGGCATCAAAAAGTATTGCGTTATTTATGATGAAGAGCCAAGGCTCCACATGGCATGGGCTTCAGATTCCGGGGATATTTTTTACACTTGGTTTGACCTTGAGGAATCCATAAAATCGAAGGGTAAACTCAAAATGCTTCTTACAGGAAAGCCACCCATACTAGATCTACAACTTTCCAAAGCATGCGAAGATTATGAGGGAAACCTTCAACTGCTCCTAAACTTTGTGAACTTCGAGTCCCCCTATGAGCTCCATTCTCACTTAATAAACGTGGACACTCAGGAAGCGGTGTTGCACTCTTTTTCATTACTTCCTGAACTCAGGGACTTGACGTTGCTACAGACAATTTTGGATCTTGAGTGTAAGCCACACTACCTATTCCAAGACCGTTTTGGAGCCCTATGGTTTAAGGCTTTTCAAGCAACGAAAGTGGTGAAGGTGACCGAAAAGGGGGAAATATACCCTCGTAACATTGATTATCCCGTACTGCAGGTGTCATCCGACCTAACTCGTAACTACGGAATATACCTGAGGTATGTAAAGGACATGTCGCACTTCGTCTACAAAAAACTCGAATCCCTATCAAGCATGTTATGAGCCAATGGTCTGAGATCAGGATTCTCAATTTTTATCATATTGGCGTCGATTGGATAATTCGGAGGATATGCTTTAGCACATCTTCATCTCTTGCTAAGTTAGTGTGCTCAACCCCTTTGTAGTAGTGGATGTTCGTTTTCTTTTTGGACCATACATCTGTCAACCATTCTACACTCTTTAAAGGCACAGTTTCATCACCATTTGTATCCTTAACAGTAGGATCATAGATGTCCTTAGGGTCCTCGATTATTCTCCCAGGCGTATCCCCATCGGTCCCCACAAAGATATGGGTGTTGTCGCAATGAGAAGTTGTTCCTATATCATCATAGAATTTCATTGTATTGGCTACGAGGCTTTTATTGGGCAATTCGGTTGGGGGTTGTAAATATGTCTCCTCTGACGTGTTCCTCTGTTTTCCATTCAAATCTGTAAGAAAGCCACCTTTGTTTTCTTCTCTGTAAAGACTGAAATAAGTTTTGTTGGGGAGAAGATGATATACACCTGGCATATTTCTTGCCAAAGCACGATACTCTTTAGCATTCGGACCCCAAAATATTATCTTGGGAATTGGTCCCAAAATGCCATACCTGATCATCCCATATGCCTTCGGGGCTCCATTGTTTGGAGTACCCAGTTGGAAGAGAATGTGGATGTCAGAGGAATGATTTTTGGCATAATATCTTGCCACTAACCCGCCCATGCTATGGGCCACGATGATGACTTTCTGAACTTCCTTCTGTTCCTTTACGTAATCGACTTTTCTTGCTAAGCCCTCTGCTGCTAGTCTTAGGTCCTTTCTCCAATCGTATCCGTATTCAAAGAGCCACTTTCCTTCAGGATAGTAATGGGCGTCAAAGAATTCGAAGAGTTCAAGGTAAATGTTTTTCCCGAAAGATGCTTCTTTGATTACCTTACCAACTTTGATGCCTGCAGTCGCATCCGTACCGTCCTCGTTAATTCTAAGAGCAAGTATCTTACTTGCAACCGTTGATGGCCAGAGTGTACTTTTTCCCTTTGTTAAGCTTGTTCCCATAATGCCAGGAACAAAAATTATCGGGTACTTGACCGCTTCCGATGTGATAGGTGCAAGATCGTAGAGTCCATAGTTGTGGCACCAGCTGTGTTCATATTTTATGTGAATACTTTCGAGCATATCGCCGTTATTTCTGGTTTCTACATTGATGCAGTATCCATTGTCGAGATTCCAGTCTTTTAGATACTTTTGAAGTTCTTTCTTTTCTTTGGTGCCTGGCTTGGGTGCTTTATAGTAGTCAATGGCCAATTTACACAATGCCTTAGATAGAGTAAATCCTCTTTTCAAGTAATCGCAATAATTATGATCCCTGTGTTTATAGTTGACCAAACTTTCACTAGATTCCGTAGGGAAAGGGAATATTGCGGTATCATAGCTTCGGTCAAGCATCTCAAAAAATCTATTACCTCCAGTCCAAACTTTGTCTTCGTCCAACTTTTTCCCATAGACATTCTCGAAACAGCTGCATACATCTCCAAACAAATCTTCCACATCGTCTTTTCTACCCGGTCTGAATACGCCGAGGCTAAGTTTGTCAATAAAGCCGCTCCAACTTCTAAAAGCTCCTTCGCTTGAGAGGTCTTTTAGACCGAAGTATTCTTTTGCGAGCCAAGAATCCTGATGGCACTCTGTCATCATGTGCATGTTGGCACCTTTTTTCTTAATAAGGTGAGCAAAATATGGTAACTTCAATTTATCGATGTACGTAATGGTTTGGTTAAAGTATGCTCCAGCAATTGTGTTGATATAGGGGTGACAGACTACGTCGCAGGCGATGTGGCTTATGAACCCTAAAATAAATGCCATTAGTCTATTTGCGGCGTCACTTCCTATTCCCTTGCCTTTTGCGTAGTCGATGAGTTTTATGGCGAAGGTGCCTGCTTTATTATAGTGGAATAAGTCAGCTGCAAATTCGATTCCACCGTAATATGGGACGTCAGGAAAAACTGATCCTAAATATGCGTATTGAGAAATCCCCTGATCCGTTATTCCCTTTCCTCGATGTGCCCAGGGTTCTTTGAGTCTTTTTTTCTTTACTGGTTCAGCATTGAATATGCTCTCATTTCCAGATTTTAGTGTGGCGTATGTTTCCATCAAAGTTACTAAATGGGCAATTGCTGCTGGCATACAGTTATCACATCTTTCAAAAATTACAATGAAACAAATCGGTCAGCAACATATTCTATATCGTCGTCCTTTTGAAGAATCAATATTTTGTTCAAAGTGGCGATAACTTCTTCCTGCTTCTTTTTGTCATATTTTGCCTTTTCCTTTTCTGGGTAGACATAGATTTGGGCAAGATTCTCCTCTGTAGGCCAAAACGCAATGCGATGTTCAATCCTAACATCCTTCGGCCAGCTGCCCTTTCTAGATTTAAGCTTCTCAACAAGCTTATCATCACCAGCCATGCGTGTGGCCCTCGCGATGTCATATTTAGTATCAGTTTTTTTGGGCTGCACAGCCCGTTCATCATCATAATATTCGTTTGCGACATAGAATCTCTTGGCTTGTATTCTTATCGTCTTCTTTTCTTCATATTTCTCTTCTTTTAACAATTCATCCTCAAGTTCCGTTTGAAAGACTTTGTCGTTTGGATTATCGCCTTCAATTGGTTTCCACTCATCTATTTGTCCGTCTTTCTTTGCTCCTGCTGGTACCTCAAATTTCTCATATGAATGCTCACCCTTGCCCGCGCATTTGCCAACGAATGCTGTTACAAACTCTAAGTTATGCTGGAGATTGAAAATTTCTACTTCAAGAAATACTTTGGGTGGCGGCAGCTCCCTTAACACTACATGCTTGACCAATTCTGTCTATACACCTTCCTTACCTACCTCGACTTCTTCCACAACCCCTTTAAAGCGCCTGAGTTCCTTACGGTTTTGTGTGTCCACGGAAACGATGTACGTTCCATCAGTTTTAACTACGTGTATTAGCACCCCGTTTGCGTTGGTTTTCTCGGTCTCAAGTCCCCCACCCACAAGCTCTATTCTGACCGGAACATCACCCATATGGTTGCCTTCATAATCGAGAACCTCTATGAACAAGGTGCGATCAAGATCGCAAGTTACACACGCTTTTCCATATATACCTGGTCTACCATACAACTCACATTCATTTGCCTTTTCCTTAGCCTGACGGTAGCGCTTGGGATTCCCCAGTATCTTATCAGCTAACCCCTCATGGCAGTCGGGATTGAAGTCAAGCTTCGGCTTGTCGGTAGGGTCAAAGAACATAATGTGGACTCGCCGATCATCTGGACTATACTGTTTGGGATCACGTGCATGAGCCTCTCCGCTACTAACTATCTGATGGTCATCATCAATGAAATTCAAGTTTTTTCGATAGTTCTCCAAACAAGAGATGTCAGGTATCTGACATTCATTAACTACCTTATAATGCCCAAGCAGTTCAGCAAGCTCTAACATGTAGACATCAAAGATTGCTCCCCAAGTCTCCGGCCCCATGTCACCGTCTATGGCAATAGAGTTATCGCCCACTTGCGCGGCCAATTCGTCATTATATTTTTTTTGGAAGACTTCAATGGCTTTTTTTATTTTCGGGCTGCGGGCGTAAATGTGCCAGTTAGTGTTGTTTGTTTTGGAGGGTGTGCCTGGGTCACAGAGCCACCCATATTTGGTTGCTGTCCAATTAAGAATCTCTTGATAATCTTCAACCTTGCTTTTTCCTTTAGGCTGATAGGAGGGTGTTATTTTACCCTCTGGTTTCAAAATAGGTCCGTCCTGAGTGGTAACACTATCTATCCATTTTTGTCGGTTCCCCAACAGAATGTTTAAAATATTCTCTGCTCGCCTTTTTGCAAGCCACTCATTGTACAGAGGGGGACCGCTTGAGTCTGTGTGACCTCCGATTAACACTAACTTGGAAGGATCTTTCGTAGCGGTTAAATAACAACAAGCTAGATCAGAAAGTGCATCAGGCAACATGACTGTGCTGTCGTGATTGAAACGAATTTTTGGAATTTCAAGTAAGGATAAATGCTTCAGTTCTCTCGTGACGATCAGGGATTCTGAGCTCGCTTCTTCTCCTTCGACTTCCACAACGAATCGGAAGTCTTCTTCTTCCTGATCATTCATTCTCCTCTTCCTCTTTTTGTTCCTTGGGTGAATGCTTCCAGGTGGCCTCAATTTTGTTTCCTTGTACTTTTCCATCGATTTCAGCTACGAAAATGTCTTCTCCATCTTTCCTCTGCCAAACCAAAAACTTAGCTGGAGTTCCATCATCAAAATCTTCAACGTTAGTAATCATCTTCACTTCTTCGCCGCTCTTTGCTCTGTCCTTTTCCCAGTTCACGCTGACAATTTTGCCGAGCTGTCCCCATTTTGCGGTAAGAAGCTTTGGTTCTTGCGGAGTTGCCTGAGCGGATTCTCCTTCTAAATCGTTGTCAGTCTGTTCCCCTTCTGAAACTTGTTTTTGTTGTGTAGCTGCTTGAGACGGTGGCGCTGGTGCTCCTGCTCCTGTTTCTCCTATGAACACTGTTCCTACTGCCATAACTGTTCCCGTGGGAGCGTCAACTGGGTCGTTGCATGTAATAGCTGTGTCTCCTTGTCTGGCGGCTGGTTTTCCGTTTATGAAGACTCCTGTGCTTCCAATCATGATTTTTCCTTGGTTTGTGGGCGGCTTCTGGAAGGGCCCTCCTGCTGGAATGTGGGGCGGCATGTTTACTGCCCCGCTCTGTACAGTCGCCGCGGGTTTGCCTTCGATAAACACGTCAGTACTGAGGCCGCTAGTTATCATTCCGTTGAAGGGCATAGGCGTCGGTGTAGGAACAGGTACTCCAGCAGCTGCAGGAATCATTAGGATATGAATGTCGGTGCCGACGATCTTGTCGCCCTGCTTGGCTGCTGGTTTCCCCACAGGTTTCACCTTAAGTCGGTGCTTGCTTTGCTCCACATGCGCTACAGAATTTTGCCGTAGCAGGTATTACTGTTCCGCAGTGGCAAGTCTTAGTCTCTGGTCCCCCGAAATTTCGGGCAGACGATCCGCAATTGTTACAATAGAATCCTTTGGCAGGCAGCCTATTGCCGCATTCCATGCAAAACCTCTTGTCCTCGGGGGGCTGTGGCTTTGGTGTAGTTGTGATTGGTTTAGCTGGTTTTTTTCGTCTTCTTAAAAGAATTATAACAACAACTGCGATGACCGCTATCGCAACTACGATTGCAACTATGATGGGGAGCCATGGTATGCCGTTGGATTCTTTAACTGAAATGCTGTCTAGTAAAGCGAGAACTTGATCCTCGTCTTCAGATGTTGCATCATAATAAGCGTATATGCTCATGTACACATCGTTCTTGACAAGCGTCACTTCCAGGCGATTACAGTCAGATTCAGAATCATAACCGATTGCATAACCTGCGGGTGAACCACCGAGAGTCAAGGTTCCTGTATCGTCTAGCGTATACTCTTCATGAAAAGCTAAGAAATTCGCAGTAGCTTTTGTCTCTAGAGCAGACGCTGTTAATGTATAACTTGGTGCATTCTCATAAAAGATCATGACAAAATCATAATCTACTCCATCCTCATATGTCAGCAATCCAGCTCCTTGAGAGTCGTATTGTCCACCTTGTTGTGGATAGGGGCTCTCATCCGATAGATGCCAATTTTCAGGAGGTGAAACAGTTGGTTTCGAGATAGATTCTGCACTTAAGGCAACAGGGATAACTGTGATGGCAAGATATATTAACAAACATCCAACTATCAAAATTTGGTTTTTCATTTTAATTCCAGCTATATTACTATCTTTTATTTTAAATAAAATTTGTGGCAATTATCTCCTTGAACAAATACGGATAGTGCGAAGAGGCAGAAAGTAGTCCTCATCGCGTTGGTACCATGATCGTGTGTACGTCGATAGCAACAACCCTGCCGCCCTGCTCAGTTACGGTTTCACACACAAGTTTTACTCTTCTTTAGGTTGGCTTGCTCCACATTCAGCGCAGAACTTCGCAACAACCGGTATCACAGCTTTACAGTTCTTGCAGGTCTTCGTGTCTACTCCAGCTGGAGGACTCTTACCGCATTCGGGGCAACGCTTGGCTGAAAAAGCCATTTTGGTGCCGCAATGCATGCAGTAGCGCTTCTTCTCCATGAAAGTTACTGTTATGCTTGTACTTTCTAAATCCTCTACCTTGGCTGACAAGGTTGCTGTTCCTGCTTCTTTGGGGGATACCAGAAGAGTCTTTTCTAACTCTTTTCCTCTTTGGATTTTTACTACAGGCTGTTCTATCTTTCCCTTTGTTGTAATGAGTTTTATCTCGGTGTTTGCTAAAGCCGGCACTGGTTTTCCCTCTTTGTCAAGCAATTCTACTGTTATTGCAGATTTCGTCTTTCCATCAGCCAAAATCTCAGTAGGCTCCGCGGTGATTCTGAGTTTGACAGGTTTAGGCGCCTTCTCTTTAGGCTTCCTCTTCTTGAGGAAAAACCAAACAACTACAGCAGCTACGATTACAGCTATGATGATGGGAATGATAATCCAATAGGGGAATCCAGCCGCTGCCCTCTCCTCAACAGTTATCACAATCGTGACCGTGTTGGAGTTTCCAGCCGCGTCTGTTACCGCCAAAGTAACGGTGTAACTGCCTTCTGTTTCGTAAGTGTGACTGGTTGTTATTCCAGTTCCTGTGTTTCCGTCGCCAAAGTTCCATTCGTAGATCTCGATGCCCACGTTGTCACTGGAACCAGCGGCGCTAAAGGTCACTTTCGATCCAGCTTTTGTAGTCATATCGTTACCTGCGTTTGCAACCGGAGGTTCATCATCGATCTCTATCGGGCCGGTGGTCTTGACGGTTATGGTTTTTGTGGCTGTGTCTGTTAAGTCGTCATTATCTGCGACGGTTAACGTGACACCATAAGTGCCAGCCGACGCGTAGGAGTGAGTTGCAGTCATCCCTGCTCCTGTGTTTCCATCACCGAAATCCCAATCGTAGCTGACAATGCTGCCGTCTGGGTCACTGCTTCCTGAAGCGTCAAAGGTTACTGTTTCTCCTACCTCTGGAGAAGGGGGGGAACTAGTGAAAGAGGCACTAGGAGCTTTGAGACCTGGCGGAGGAACGGTTATCGTTCTTGTAGTGGTTGCTGTTAATCCATCATTGTCTGTGACTGTTAAAGTGACTGTGTAGGCGCCAGCTGATGAGTAAGCGTGAGATGCAGTCTCTCCGGTTCCGGTGCTTCCATCTCCAAAGTTCCATTCGTAATCTACAATTGTTCCGTCTGGGTCACTGCTTCCTGAAGCGTCAAAGGTTACTGTTTCTCCTACTTCTGGGGAACTTGGTGAACTGATGAAAGAGGCACTAGGAGCTTGGGGCTCAATTTCATGTGGAGTAACGGTTATGGTTTTTGTTTCAGTGTCAGTTAATCCATAATTGTCTGTGACCTTTAATGTGACAGTGTAGTCGCCAGCTGATGTGTAGGCGTGAGTTGCAATCGATGCTGCCGCTGTGTTTCCGTCTCCAAAGTCCCATGAATAACTGGAGATTGAGCCGTCAGTGTCGCTGCTTCCTGAAGCATCAAACGTTACTGTCTCGCCCACTTCAGGAGACACGGGCGAAGTTGTGAAAAGGGCGTCAGGGCTATGTCGCGCTAGCAATAAGACAATGTTGACGAAAAGATCTTTACCAGTTTGAGTCATACTTACAGGAGATCCGGTGAATCCCCATAAAGCATAAAGCTTGCCAGGAGGGGACTCGGTTATTATTAAATAGTGAGTGGTGCTTGATACTGAACGACCTATACCAGTAACACCTACAATAGGAGAAGGAAAATAAATAACCACTCCTTGCGATGTAGAAGTATAGAGCGTTATGATTCTATCGGTAGGTATGCTGATAGTTGTTGGGGAATTGAACACCTGATGCCCAGAGTCAACAACATAGATTTGATTATATGATCCATGTGCTCCATAAGGGTAACCTATGTTTAAACCAAGCTTACCAAAGAAAGAATAGCCACCTTCACCAAGCCCCAGAATAGGTTTCCCAATCAATGACGTCCCAGTTATCGCTGAGACTGCAGCCTCAGGTTCCCACTGAGAACCACTTCCTGTGTCGCTGCCTATAATAATTAATCCATAGCCACTGTAGTCCCAAGTTGCAGCATCTGAACTAGGCACCAAATCAACGGTCATGCCCTGTGCTGTCAACAAGGACTTGTAGCTTTCTGCAGAAGTAGGATCCGTAGAATAAATGAAGGCAACAGAAATTGAAGCTTTAACTTGAAAAACAGGAACTAAAACTAATAAAAATATTAAGGTTCCAATCACGATTTTGGATTTATTCATTTTCTTACCTCCGTTTTGCGCGCGCAAATAATCACATAGAAAAATTTTCTTCTACTTTTGCACATCTAATTTCCCTCTAATACAATTCTTATAGAATTCAATGTAAGAATATTTATAGTTGACTGTCAATTAGAGTCTTTTAGTTCTTAGAACAAATTTCAGAAGCCTTTCACTAGTTTACATTTTTCAGACGAAATGTAAACTAAAAACACACACCATTTCGGTATGACTTAGGAACAAACATTGTTCTACGCGTGTAAAGGCCCTAATTGAGAAAGGTTTCAGCTACGACACAAAATAGACGGCGTGAAACTCTTTAAAAAAATCAATAATAAAAAGGGGTTCATCTTGTTTTTAACATTTTCTGTCAATTTTGGTGCAAATATTAGGTAAAAATATACGCAGCACGTAAAAGCTAACAGTCTAGCTTCCATCACAAATAACTTAACAGTATCGTACAAGCGAAATTTTCATAAACTAGTCTTCAGTAAACTTTTTTTCTTCTTATCTGCACTCCCTTTTCTACGGCTATAACGTCAACCAAATCCTGTATGCCTGAAGTTTTCAGTTTCTTCTCCAGCACTTCTTCTATCTGGAAGACTCCCGCAGGATTGTTCATGTTAACCAAGATTTGAACAGGTTTCCGTTTTCCCTTCTCAATCTCCACCTTGGTGATGGACAAAGCGGAGAGCGAGTGGATGTCCACCTTGCCGCTTCTGTAAGGAATTCTAGTCCTTCCCCGAGCCATATCCGTTCCATCAGCTATCTTCGCCGCTCCAGCCTCCACGCTTAAACAGTCAACTTCATCTTCGTGAGAAAAAATGCAATGCAGTATCTCAGATTTCAGCCTCACCGCCAAAGCCAAGTCTTCGGGATAAAGCTTCTTCAGAAGCCTGTCCAAGATGGGGTTAGCTATCACACAGCTATGGAAATGATGGTCGAGCCGATGAATACTGTTCCCCAAGTCGTGCAGATATGACCCGCATAAGACAACAACTTTGGCGTCTTCAAGAGAGCAAACCTTGTTTTGGACCGTTGTAGGTGTGACTTCCTGAATTAAGAGGTTAAAAATTTCGAGGGCACTTCCGGCAGCGATTTTGGAGTGAACCGGACCGTGGTCATTATATTTCAAACGTTCAACAGCCATCACGTTTGACATGCGGAGAGTGTTCTGAATCTCCAAATCGGTTTCCATCAAACGAAACATCTGTCCAACCTTTGGTTCCTTCAGATGAGAGTTTATCAGATTCGAGGAAACTGTCACCATTACAAGTTCACCAACCTAAACTTGGTGCACAGCATATAAGAAGCTTAGCAGCACAAGCCTCGGGGAAAAAATTTTTGTTTTTCTTGGTTTATGTTGCCAGCGAAAAGCTGTCCCGTTTTTTTAGGTAGGTCGCAGGGTCAATTTCCTTTACGGTTATCTCGTCCACGTCTATTATGTAGATGGTGTGGATGCGCGCGTTTCTGATTTCTGCGAGGCTAACGGGCGGATTCTTGTAGTAGAGGTCGCAGAGGGCTTTGAGGTACTTCAGATCTTTGGGGGTTCTGTCTCTGGGAGGTTTAATTAGGATATCGGGAATCTGCAACAGATAGTACGGTGGCACGCCTAAGGCAAACTTGTCCGAGTGGTTGCCATACCGGATTATTTTGCTGGCTATCCTAGATTTGCGGTAGTTAGCGGGGTCAAGGGCGTGACTTGGGGGAATGAAACCGGTCTCCACCTCAACGATGTGGGAACCTAAACCCTTCACCCCATACAGGTCACATACCAGCCCATCTATTGGGCGCTCAATGTCCATTTCATAACCCTTAAGAATCAAATGCTTAGCACATACCAGCTCCATAACTGAGTGGTTGATCTTGACAACATTCTCTTCATGCAAGCGAATCAACTTATCCCTTAGAGCAATCAGTTTTTTCTGTGCTTCTTCGTCTGTGTCACTGTTCAACCTTGCCAATAGAATCTCCAAGTCTCTGTTGAACTTGTTCATGTCTCATCCTTTCAGAAATCTTACAATACCCGATCCAGCTAATAAGGTGGATATAAGTCTGTCAAAAGCTTTTAGGCATGCAAAATTCCAAAAAACCTAAACAAGATTCGAATGAAAAAGGGTTAAGCTTCCGCTGTTATGGTGCCGGTAACGAGTTGGGAATGAAAGAAAACATGCATGGATGGTCCTGCGGATTTTCAGTCTTTTATGGCTTCAAGTAGACTCATGACGTTCCAGAGCTTCACTCTGGTGTAGGGGGGCATGTTTGGGTCCTGCAGAATCTCGTCAAGAATGGATATGGCGTTGGCTGCTCTGACTGCGGGGGTGTTTTCGGAGATTTGGAGCGTTGAGATTGCTTGTTTCGCGGCTCTTCTTATGTTTCTTGGAGTTGTGGTGTCTTCGGAAACCATGTCAAGAACATTCATGGCTTCTTCTATTCTCTCCTCGTATTCCTGTAGTTTCTTTTTTCTCACCATATAGAAGCCTCCACTAACATGCTTAAACAAGATGTAACCTATTTATTCTTATCCTATAAATATACGGCGATTTATACCGTTTACGGAGCACAAATCATTCAAAAATCAGTTTCAATAGATAGTTAATTAACTGACAGCAAAAATATATTCTCTAAAATGTAAAGCTTGTTCAGAAGGGTTTGACATGACTAAAGATTCAAAAAACATCAAAGCTATGGCGGATTTGCTTAGGCAGGGAGCCACCCTCACGGAGCACTCTTGTCCAGCCTGCTCATCGCCACTCTTTAAACTAAGGAGCGGAGACCTGTGGTGCGCCAGCTGCCAAAAGCGGGTCATGATTGTTAGAGAGGGAGAACCAGAACCAGAGGCATCTAAAGCTCCTGCTTTCTCTAGCCTAGAATCAACGATTTTGGGGAAAATTCAGGCGATAGAGAAACAGCTTGCAGAAGAAACTGATGCAGAGAAACTCAAGACTCTGGGAGCAACTCTGTCAACTCTTCTTGAGAATCTTGAAAGGATACGGAAGATGAAAAAGGCATCCTAAAAGGCGTTTGGGTTGCTTGGGCGTTACGAAAATTTTCCCGAAAACGTTCACGGTATAACCCTTTTTGAGTATAAAGACTCAGCTAAAGAGGCTCAGAAGGCGATTCTCTGCACTTTTCATCGTCTGAATCAGGAAACCTTTGATTTGGGCGCCGTGACGCCCTATTTGAAGCAGAATTGCGAGGTTGGCTTCGAGTTCGGCGTGGCTGATGGCGTGGTCTTCAATTTTTTTGACCAGAAGGAGCTTGAGCAGTGCCTGAAGAGCGTTGACGAAACAGAGGTGGAGACTTTAGATTTTTTTTTCGCTGTCTGTTATCACAGTGTCAGGGATGGCGGCAAACGGGTTCCATTAAGGTTCGATTATTATGTGCTCCGTTTCTCATTCCAAGAAGGCGGCTTGGAACTGAGGATTCGCCATGAGAAGGGAACACAGCGGATTCCCGTAGATGACATGACAGATTTTTTGGTTAAACAAATAAACGTTGAACTGTCCCTGAGGCAATTGACACCCTTATTTTTTGGGACTTTCAAGAAAGTCAGCTTACAATAGGCTGACTGCCTTCGGCGATTTGATGTGGCTCTGAAAAGTGATATGTATAAATACCGTGAAGTTACTAGAAGGTAATAATGAACACGATAAATTTGCTTTCCACAGACTTTCAGCCAAATCGTCTAATTAGAGACGAAGAGTCGAAGACCAAAAAAGAGTTGCCTAAAGCTGAGAGTTACAGTTTAAGGATTGACGAGGCTGAAGGCTTCCGCGGAATTTGGGAGATAGTCAAGGAAACCGTCCAAGTTTGTTTAGGCGAGCACAGACGGGGTATGCTGCTTTTCTTGGATGACCTGCCTCTCCAGCTAGGTGCATACCATCAGCTGGGCACAAACAACATAGTATTGAACAGGAGACTGGTCAACATCGTGGAAGCGGTGACAAAATCGAGGAAGCTGGTCAATGCCTTCGTCTACAGTATATTAACCCATGAGTACCTTCACGCGTTGGGGCACGTTTCAGAGGCTGAGGTCCGCTCCCTAGTTTATGACATATCCAAGCAATGTTTCGGTGACGACCACATAGCCACAACATTGGCTGAAAAGACTCCCTGGTCTCTCCTCAAAGGAATCCCATTAACTGGCATACCAGCGCCTAAGCAAGCCATGGAACT
The DNA here is from genome assembly GCA_964399485.1 of uncultured Candidatus Bathyarchaeia archaeon. Taxonomy (GTDB): domain Archaea; phylum Thermoproteota; class Bathyarchaeia; order Bathyarchaeales; family Bathyarchaeaceae; genus Bathyarchaeum. The sequence goes on from CAYNQS010000004.1 coordinate 119,074, forward strand.
CATTAAAGACCTAGAAAAACCCAACCAACCATACATCGTCTAAGAACTTCGCAGAACGCTTCAACAACGAACCGTTTGGTCAAGCTGTTTTATGGTTCTCAAGAAAATCCATGATTACCTTCAGAATGTTTTGTTCTACTTCGCTTTTATTTCTGTCTCCGTCTATGGGCATGAGTTTTCCGTTGTCCACAAACTCCATGTAAACTTCTTTTACTCTTCTCTGGGTCTCCAGCCTCTCCATAACCGACTTCTTCCGCCTTATCCTCTTCACCACAACCTCAGGCGGCACATCAATATACAACGCCAAATCAGGAGGAAGAGCAAACCGATTAATCTCCTCAATCCACTCCAAGTCCAGCCCCGCCGCCCCCTGATACGCAAGCGACGAATACACGCACCTGTCCGAAACCACAACCTTTCCCTCCCTCAACGCCGGCTTCACATCCTTCTCCATGTGCTCAACACGGTCAACAGCAAAAAGAACCGCCTCCACAACCCTGGGCACCCGATCCTTCCCCTGCAAAACAGATGCACGAATAAATTTTCCCAGTTCTCCCCGCCCCGGTTCAGTGGTGTACACAGCGTCGAATCCCCTTTCCTGCAGGTTCCGCACCAGCCGATGGGCGTGAGTGGTTTTTCCGCTTCCATCCAAGCCTTCGATGCAGACGAATATTCCCTTCTTCACTGTGTGGTTTAGCCTCCACCCTTTAATGATCGATGAACTTAAATAATGATGCTCTAGATTGACAAAGCTGAGGAGAAACGTTCCCTATGCGGCAATACTGGGGGGAAATCAAAGACCCGGTTCACGGCTACGTTTACATCACCGAAGCAGAGAAGCAGCTCATCGACTCTTACCCTGTTCAGCGGCTTCATCGTCTAAGGCAGCTGGCGGGATCAGAGTTCGTGTATTCAGGAGCAAACCACACTCGCTTTGAGCACTCCATCGGAGTCATGTACCTAGCGGGCAAACTAACGGAAAACCCGAATATTTCTCCGCTTCTTTCGGACGAAGAGGTTCAGACTGTCAGAATGGCGTCCCTTCTCCACGACGTAGGTCACGGTCCATTCTCCCACATTTTTGAGCACCTTCTCGTCAAGTTCTTAAACAAAACCCATGAAGACATGACCCGGTGGCTTATCCAAAAATCCGAGTTGCATGACATCATCAGTGAACTGGGATACGACGCAGAAGCGGTGGCAAAACTTGCGGTTGGAGAACTGCGGAGGCAAGGGAAAGCATTCTTGGACCAGATCATTCAAAGCACTGTGGATGTCGATAAGCTCGATTTCGTGGTCAGGGACACCTACCACACTGGCGCAGAATACGGGTACGTAGACGTCTTTCGCCTCATCCACATGCTGGATGTTCTGGGCGAAAACCTTGCTGTTGACGTGGGAGCCCTGTCAGCGCTTGAGTCTTTCGTGTTGGCGAGGCTAGAGTCGTTCAGAAGCATCTACTTTCACCGTGTTGGAAGAGCCGCTCAGATAATGCTTGCCACAGCCATGGAGAAAGCAAAGGATGAGCTGGGCTTGGTGGAGTTTGATTCTGCCGAAGATTACTTGGCGTTGAATGACTACACTGTTTGGACCAAACTGAGAGAATGCAAAAAGTCTAGAGGAATAATGGAGAACTTGGAGAGGCGCAGGCTCCTCAAGTGCGCCTATGACCGAACCTTCTATGCGCGAGAAAAGATGGTGCCCAGCATCTTCAGCGTCGACGAGGTTCGGGAACAGGTGAGAAACAAAATTGCGTCAGAGGCAGGAGTTGAGCCTGAAGCCATTGTGATTGATGTGCCGACTGTGCCTTCGGTGCCGTATCATCACTCTGATTTGCTTGAGCCCATGGAAATCCCTGTTTTCCAGAAGACCCGGACAGGAGAGAAGGTTCTTCTGCGGCTAAGCGACATATCGTCGGTGTTCGATGTTCTCAAAGGCTTCATCAACATCCTCCGAGTTTACACAGACGAAAAGTACGTGGATAAGGTGGGTGCTGCTTCGGCGAAGGTTATAGGCGGAACTCCCTCTTCGGCGAAGATATCTTTCTGATGGAGAAAAGTTAAAACGTAAGAGTGTTTTATGTGGTTGATGCTCTGGTTTAGGCTCCGGTAGTATAGTCCGGTTAAGTATTTCGGCCTTTCGAGCCGAAGACCCGGGTTCGAATCCCGGCCGGAGCACCAAATTTGTTCGAGCAATACCTCACTCGCAATGTTTTCGTATTTTGAAAGCAAACCAAAAATTAATGTTTTGATTTCTTTCTTTTTGGTAAAATAAAACCTGTATTTCTCTTGTACTCAATGTATTCTTCTCCATAGCGGATAACCAGATCTTTCTCCTCTGCTAAGCACATTACATAGAAGATGGGTATCCAGATAAATGAGAACAAAGCTAGAAAAGGAGAGTTCAAGAAGAAGGCAATTACCCACCAGTATGTTAATTCACCAACCACTTGTGGATGTCTCATTTTCTTGTAAATACCTCCGTAAAGGGCATGTTCCTTTTTTGGTATAAGGCTCTCTTCACCTGCATCTTTTGTACCCTTTCCCCATAAGTAACCTCCTGGGATTGCAATTGAAGTTGCTATCAAAGCTGAAAGCCCCCAATCCCAAGGAAAGGTTTGAGGAAGAGGGACTGGGAGAGGGTAAAAGAAGTAAACTATGTAGTTGATGACAGCGACTATCTCAAAGATTAAGGCTATAATCCTGTATTGTGCGCATCTGTAATATGCGATTTCGCCGATTTTCTCTTCTAATGCTGCAGGACCAGCGCTTTTTACGTAAAAGTATAAGAAAAGTGAGGCAGAGGCAACCAGTGAAATAAAATTGATCCAAGCAATCATTTTTATCCTTTTCAATAGATTTGCTGAGGCGACTTTAAAGATTCTGTCGAAAGTGAATTGGAGGAACTGTCACCTTTTTCTAAGAAGGATTATGGCCGATAATCTAAACCGACATTGAACTTAGGCAGGAGCACCAAACATCATCTTTCTTGGTTTTTCTGAAAAAACACTGTTTTCAACAATGTACCTTTATTAGTCTCCTAATATGATTGCAAGTTCGGTTTCCTGTGCAGCTTATTTCTGTAGATTATGGCCGCCAACGATGACGCAACAAGCTTTTCAGATTTTTCTTTTGTCCAAGACCTTTCTGAAGCTTCCATGTTTTGGGCATTTGTAGAGTCCTATGTGCAGTTGTAGCCGTTTTCCTTTTTTGTCTGGGCGTCCCGCCATCTTCCAAGTTTTTTGGGGCTCAAAAACTTTGCCGCACTTGGGGCATTTGGCTGTGTGAGGGCTCGTTATCATGTAGTACATTCTGTTTCCAACCACTTTCATTCTGATGTTTCCCTGTCTCACCAGATCGTGGAGGAGAGCTGTGAAGTCCGTTATGGTGAAGGTTGACATCTTGCTTATCTCTGGTGTGTTGAAGTCCGTGTGGTAGTGGATTCCCGCCATTATCTCTTGGGATGTGAAAGCTCCTTCTTTTCGTTCCTTCAGGAAGGAGACTATCTCATCTTCTACTTTGCTGTGGACTTTCCCTCCCTCAAACTTCTTTTTACTTATGGGCATGATGTGTCGCCGTCATGTTTTGGTGTGTGATAAGCATAAGCGTCTTGAGACGCTCTCTTTCATATGTTCAGTATATATTAAGCGTTAAATAATAAATTAAGTCTTACGGCTTAAGAATTGTGGTCACGTGTAAAGGCAAAATTGAAATCCACACCCAACAAACTACCCCCAATTCGCACAGAAAGTTAACACACGACTAGGCTACCCTTAACCTTGCTGTAACCACAAAAGATAAAATAGGCGAGGCGGCTCTATACGAATCTGCGAGGGCAAAGAAGATGCCGGTAGAAATCTTTGACGTTAACGAGTTCATAGAGATTGCGGAGCGGGCAGAATACTGCAACATCAAGCGGCTTGAAAGAGAAGTCAAACTGAAACTTCGAACCCCCAAAAACCTGTTCACCCTAAAGATTAACCCCACAAAAGCCGAGGAAATAGTCAAAAAACTACGCTGCGAAATCCGCGAAATCTAGGTATTTTTGCAGAAATCGGAGCAAAAATGGCGGTCATCAAACTACTAAAAAACAACTAACTTGTTTCTTAAAAAATGTGATGTGATTGGGCAAACTTTCGAGAGGTGATGCTGAATCGTTGTATTAAATCGTAATATTTAATAAATTCTTTTGTGTAAAGACTAATGGACACTAATCAAATTGTACCCAGTAAAGGTGATATATAATGAGTGATGGCATCCTAATCTTTGAGAGACAAGTCCTTTCTTTAGCACTCGTTGAGAAGGAATTATATCAGTTATACACAAAATTATCTGAAAAAGTTGAGGATATATCCGCTAAAGCCCTGTTCTCCTATATAGCAACTGACAGTTTGAAACATTCCACTATTTTAGCTACAATAATTGATGAAGTTGATGGCACGAAAGCACGAGAACTTGATTGTGAAATGAACATCCTATACAACAAAGATTTGATTAGAACACTCTCAAAGGATATAGCAAAGAATGTAAGAATTAGCCGAGAAGAACTTATCTCGTTAATTGATACGCTGACCAGTTTTGAAAACTTGCTGTTTAATGAATACAAAAAAGCTTTTCGTTTAGAATATAGAGGCTTTAACGAATATGAACCAGACAAAAACGATGAAAGAGAGCTGAACATTTTAACTTTGATTGTCGGCGATGAAGAACGCCATCAACGAATATTATCGGCAATAGTCTCTCTTTGTGACAAGAAATTATCTTTCAAACATGATGCTCCAATTGTAAAATATCATAGTCCAGACTCTTGGTACGTACCACCCAGAAAGCACAGACCATGAAAATCTGGTTCATCTCTGTCAATATTAGAATATGATCCTAAAAAATTTGGTTAATTCAAAAAAGATATGACAGCCTCATGGAAGTTATGATATGCCTAAGGAAAAGATAGCTACCAACTTGAAAGGAAACACTTTACGGGTTTACTGGTTTTTATTAGAATGCCCCAACAATTCTTCTGGTCCCCGTCAAATTCAGAGAGAACTGGGCTTTAAAAGTCCTGCCTTGGCTGCATATCATCTTGACAAACTGATGGAGTTAGGTTTAGTTGACAAAATTAGAGGCGAATATCAAGTAACACAAGTTGTTGACGTCGGTGTTCTTAAACAGTTTACGAAGCTAGGAAGCTTCATGGTTCCCAGGTATGTAACTTATGCAACGATGATAACCATACTTTTCGGGTTTTTCCTTACCCAACTTAGAGAAATTACTTTCTATAGTCTTTTTGCCTTAATTTTTGGAACCGTAAGTACTGTGGTTTTCTGGTACGAAACATTCAGAGTCTGGCGAAGCCGACCTTAAAATAGCTGAATCCAAAAGCAGATTTGTTCTAGTAATTGCTTCTAAGCTCCTCCCATGTTCAATTAGTTGAACAGAGTGTTCAAAAACGTTTTCTTATATCTTACGATTTCAATGTGATAGTTGGTGATTAAAAATGGAGAACGGAACAAAAAAAATTGGACTCAGAGTAGCAGCTGGTTTCTTAGTGGCTATAACAATAATCTTAGCGGTTTTCGCTTCAGGAATACAATTGCCAACCGTAAAAGCCAAAACTGGAACTTTGACAGTTTTGCTAACCGACGCACCTACAGACCTAGAACACCTTAATATAACCATCAGTAGCCTTGCAGCACTTAATGTTGATGATTCAGAAGAAAACTGGATTGAACTAAATTTCGTTGGCGGTAAAGAATCGGTATATTTTGATCTTCTTGCCCTTTACAACGTTACTATGGACCTGTCATCCCAAGAAATTCCGGTTGGAAACTACACTAAACTGCGAATGAAAATAGAAACTGCGAATGCAACCAAAACCGATGGCGAAATTATTGAGGATCTTCAAGTCCCATCAGGAAAAATCGATGTCATTATACATTTTGAAATAGACAGCGGTGAAACTACATATCTGCTTATTGACATGGAAGCTGACTGGGTTGCCATTAGTCAAAGTAACCGTCTCAGACCGGTATTCAAAGCCACAGTCGCGGAGCCACCACAAGAAGGAACACCGGAGGAATAAGAAATGTTGTCCATGCTTCAATCATTCTTTTCTCATCCCGAGTTTCTGGCGCCTACATTATGGGTGACCTTTGGATGCACATTAGCATGGTATTTGCTTTCGGCAAAAAGATACCACGCGATTGACACTCAAGAACTATACTTGCTATGGGAAACTCATAAACAGTTCAATAATTGCACCGCTAGCAAGTTTAAGCCAATAATGAAAGGAAAGAAAATAGTTGGTTACAAATGTGAATGCGGACACAAGCATCTACAGGAACGTCCAATAATAAATTTTGGGGCTTAACCCTTTCATCCACCTATTTTTTTGGGGGAAAGGGATGGGCAAAGAAATCGAAACAATGGATGCCTTGAGAATAGAACTGGTTAAGATGGGGTACTCGGAAAAAGCAATACAAGAAATTTTCAAGTGGATCCCCGCCACCAAAAAATAGTCCATCCCCATTTTTGTTAATAATCAATAGATCATTGCTTTGACTTTTTGATTTCTAAATTATAGTTCATTAAAAATCAAATTTTTACTTAGTTTTTCTACGTGCGTGAGTGACTGAGTGAGTGACTGACCACACACATGGGTACGTATGCGGGTATGTGGGAGTATACGCACGCGGGCGTGCATGGGAGTACATGTTTGGGGTCAAAATTTAATCCCTAATTCTCTAAAAAATGGGGAGTTGCGGGAAAAAGCCGGGAGATATCATCTCACGCTGATTCCGCGAAATCTGAGTATTCTAGAAAAAGTAACAGTTTTCCCGACTGCAAAAAAGGACAATATAGTGGTCTAGTTTTTTCAAATTCTGTTTTAGGGTTGAAAAAACAATGGTGATTGGTTTTGCAGTCACTGAACTTCTGGATGTATCTAGTTCTGTTTTAGCTTGCTTCAGTTCCAGTTAATACGATCTGGAAGCTAAAGCTGCTTATTCCGCTAATGCTTTGGGACACCCTCAACGTTAAGGTAATCTGAATTACTTGGTTCGGTGCAATTGTTTGTCCATTGTAGTTCCAGCTTAATGTGATGTAGTTGGCGGCGTTTGGTGGGTTCCAGTTTTCGGTGTTCAAGAACAGATTAAGAGATGTTGTTCCTTCATTTTTTATATAAAATACGTATTCCCCAGAAGAACCGGGTGTAAGACTACCCCATGGAATCTCAGAAGCTTTAGTAGTACAACCGGCATCCCTATATGATGCAAGCCCTGCTGTTTCAATTTGAATCGATCCGTAACTATACATTTGAGTGCTAGTGGAAAACTGTCCACTGATTGTGCTGAGTAAAAATAGATTCAAAAGAAGGCTCGCAACTATAACCAAGAGCACCATCATTTTTTTTCCTTTCTTGGTTACAAAGTTTACAATTTGTAGACCATGCGGAACCATGTTTGTCATTCTGGTTTTGAGTGCAGACATGAACTGAAAAATTGCTGACAACTTTAGTTTCAAGTGTAAACTTACTTGTTTAAGCATGGCTTTTTTTCCTTTTTTGGTTACAAAGTTTATAATTTGTAGACCATGCGGAACCATGTTTGTCATTCTGGTTTTGAGTGCAGACATG
>CAYNQS010000004.1:126802-173139 GCA_964399485.1 uncultured Candidatus Bathyarchaeia archaeon
AAAAATTGCTGACAACTTTAGTTTCAAGTGTAAACTTACTTGTTTAAGCATGGCTATTATTGCCAAGGGAGTTTGTTGAATAAATCTTAACTTGGAAACACAGTTTTTGAAGCGTTTTACACTTCTTTTGATTCGTCGTTTCAATTCATGGTCTCCTCTATTTTTGGCTCAATCTTATATTTAATGAAGTTTTTTTAAGCGTTTTTGTCAAATTCGCTTTTGCATTTTGCAAACTCTTTTTTGCAATAGAACAGAGCGGAGAATCGTATCAAAATAACCAATATTCGGATAAAACTTTAAACTTCAAAATAATGTAATCACACACGTATTACGGTTGTTCCAGAATATTTGTCAAAAAACCTGATGAATCTCTTGTCATCCAATCTAAGACCAATCAGCAAGTCAATAGGCAAAACAAAACATTTACCAAAATTTCTCACTGCCGCAGCATCATAACTTAGCTCTCTGCTAGTAATGCTCACCGCCTTAATCATTAACAGAGACTTTCCCACGGTTTGCCCTCCATAACCCTCAAGAAGCGTTGAATATATCCAAAGCAACACTAAAAACAAAAAGAAGTTTTGATGAAACAGAAACTGCCCAGTAAACAAAACAAACACTTCGGCAATCAAATAAACTGTGACGAGTATCGTGAAAGTCACCCCCAGATCGACAACAAAAGCCAGCGCTCTCTTGGAGAATTTCGCGACATAGCTGCTACTTTTGCTTTTTAAGAAATCAACATCTATTGAAAGCGCTTCGATATCTTTGAGTATTCCCAATGCTTTTTGACCAAATCTATTTAGTTTATATTTTCCTGTGGGAGTTTGATCTAAGAATAGCTTCAAATTGCGAAGGTGAAAACTCATTTTTCCAGTGTCAATTTCGAGAATACTCATCAGTTCCGAGAAAGACAGTTCTTTTTTCTCTAAAAGAATAAGCAAGATGTCCCTTCGTATCTTGTGGGATAAAATAAGTAAAATCTTTGAAATATTTTCGTCATTAAGAGACATCTTTCAACTCCAAAGCAACTAGATAATTTCTTCTCTAAATTAAAGAAATCAGCAAGGTTCACGCCCTGTTTCTTTAATTCCCTAGAAGAGAGTTAATCATATTATTGATTAATAGTTTTCGATTATCATTTTAATAATTTGGGTATTTGCATGCTTTTCTACGAGGGAGCGTAAGAAGAAAGAGGAAACAGAATGAGAATTAGGAACAGAAAAGAGCCGATGAGTGAACAGGCGTAAACGAATAATTCTTTCGGGTTTTGAGACTGAAATTTAGCCCTTAAAAAGAGAGGATTTTAGGGGAGACATCGCCAGCCAACTACAGAATCCTCGAAATCTGAGTTTTCTAGAAGTAATACGCAGTCATTTTTCCCTCAGGCTGGTTTAGGAGCCAACACCGGTGGATAGGCGTCGGAGGGGAATTCTACATGCAGCAAATATAAAAGGCCCACGATTGTAGTGTGCCAACGCTTACTAGACTCCCACCCGCCGTCGATGTCTTGGCTTGCTATTACTTGTTCAAGAAAGGAATCGTCGATTAATTCACTCTGTCCCGCCAAACAGAGAAACGCAGCAGCTTCTAGCTCTAAGTCAGTCACAATCGAGTCATTGTTGATCAGTTCAGCATTCGCAAGGTACAGGTCTTCTATGAAACCGTCTGGAAGTTCTAGTTCAACGCCATTTTCCTGAATCCAGACCCAAGCGAGGAGCACATGCGTCAGCTGGTAACCTCCACGGCTCACCCCCTCTTCGAGAACCATCAAGTAATCAGAGGGCAAATCCAGTCGATCGCAATAGAGTGCAGGAAGGGTAATCCTGTCTAGCGCGAATCTTACTCTCTTCAAATCCTCTGCATGTATCGTATTGTTGTAGTCGGCGATGCGGCGAAACGGACGCAACTCAGACGGGTTACCTGGATACAAATAAATCAGTTGGTCGAATCGCTGCAAAGAGTTAGCGAAACTCTTTATTCCGAAGCGCCGATACATCACATCAAGCCACAGCATGGCCTCCGGCTCCTGTGACCACTCAAAGAATTTGATCGCTTTTGCTACCGCGATTGAACAATTTGTTTGGATGGGAGCTGTTATTTGTGCTGGTTCAGTCTCAGGTGTTAGTTCTGGTTCAGTTGGCTCGCGCACGATTGGCTCAGGTTCAGATGTTGGTTCAGGCTCCTCTTGTATTGTCTCGGCTTCAGTTAGCTCAGGTTCAGGCGTTGGCTTAGGCTCAGATTGTGTTGGTTCAGCCTCAGTTTGTGTTGGCTCTAAACTATGCATTATTTCTTCATTGCGATCTTGATTGTCTCCATTGAAATTTGAGAATCCCAACAAAATCGTCGAAAACGCTAGAATTAGAACGAGAATTCCCAGAACGAATTTCCTTCGCATTGCGCACTCAATTTTGTAGTGCCTTCCCAATGCTTTAAAGAGTTGTGGTGCGTGCATATCTCGAATTATTGAAGTCCAATGAATTCATTAATATTTTATTTTTACATAACGATATTCTTGGAAGAACGATAATGAGAAAGCGCACATGGATGCTAACATTCTTCATTCCCTTTGTTCTATTGTCGTTATGCAGTATGCCAGAAATCCCGACTGTCAGCGCTGATTCCAGCACCAGCGACTGGTCCATGTTTCGTTATGATTTAAACCACACCGGCTATACAGCTGGTAATGGTTCAACTGATTCTTTCAGATCTCTGTGGAACTTCACAGCGGGGGCTGCAGTGTGGTCCTCTCCCGCAGTCGTTGGCGGATATGTTTTTGTGGGTTGTAGGGACGGCAATGTTTTTGGTCTAAATGCGTCCACCGGTGCAGGGCTATGGGGGTATCAAATAGGGAGCGTTGTTGAGTATTCGTCGCCTGCTGTTGCTGACGGTTGTGTCTACATATGTTCAGCTGATGGCTACGTCAATTGTGTGGGTGTTGTTACTGGAATGCTGATTTGGATGTCTAAAGTTGGAGGTGCTTTGTGGTCTTCTCCTGCTGTTGTAGGAGGGCGTGTCTATGTAGGTTCCTCTGACTACAATGTGTATTGTCTTAACGGTTCAGATGGTGCTAAAATATGGAATTACTCAACTTTGGATGTGGTGCATTCCTCACCGGCTGTTTCAGATGGCATTGTGTACGTGGGCTCTGTCGACAAACGTGTTTATGCTCTTAATGCGTCTACAGGCAAGGAAATATGGTGTAGCCGCACTAGAAACGGCGTTACATCCTCGCCTAGCGTATGCAATGGTTACGTTTACATAGGCTCCAACGACGGCTGCGTTTATGCTTTCGATGCATTCACGGGAGACCAACTTTGGAAATATCAAACGGCAAACTCGGTGACATCTTCTCCTGCCGTCGCTTATGGATGCGTTTTTGTAGGTTCAGAAGACAACAATGTGTATTGCCTAAATGCTTCAACGGGCAAGAAAATCTGGCAAAGCCCCACCGGGTATTGGGTGTGGTCTTCGCCTGCGGTTGCAGACGGCAACCTGTATGTAGGCTCTGAAGATTACTGTATTTACTGTCTTAATGCCTCTACAGGGGCAAAGAAATGGAGTTATGCAACTGAAAATGCTGTGTATTCGTCCCCTGCCATTGTTAACAATGTCTTGTATGTTGGTTCATGCGACTTTCGGGTCTATGCCTTGGAGTTATGCAATTCAACAGTTGACCCTCTGCCCTCAACTTCAAACAATCCATCAACGTGGACCATAATGGTGTTTGACTTAGCTGCTCTTATAATCGGAGCTGTGATTGTTTTTGAGATTGCGTTCGCCGTTTACTTGTCCATTCGGTCTAGGAAAAATGTTGAAGCAAAAAACGCTACAGGCCAAAACATGCGTTGGTTTTCAAAACATGCCGATTCCCTCTGTGTTATGGCAATTCTGGTGTTTTCAACAGTATTCTTCGCTAATCTAGGTAGCGGCACTCTATGGGGTGCCGATGAGCAAACATACTCTCAATGGGCATACCACATGATTAAAACTGGAGATTATCTGACCCCTTGGGCGTTTGGCGGATCGGCAATCTGGATAGGTAAGCCTCCACTAGTCATGTGGCTGATGTCTCTTTCATACCAAGTCTTCGGCGTAAACAACTTTGCCACAAGGTTTTGGAGTCCTGTATTCGGTACCTTGTCCTTAATTCTTGTTTTTTATTTAGGGAAAGAACTTTTTAACCGGTATGTAGGGTTCATATCGGCGCTAGTTTTAGGTACGTTTGCAACCTTCTATTCATTTGCAAGACACGCAATGACTGACATGCCTCTTATTTTCTTCAGTTTGGCTAGCATATACTTTCTGCTTTTAAGCGAAAAAAACAAAAATTCTAATTGGTATTCGGCTTTGAGTGGTCTGTTTTTCGGATTGGCATTCATGACAAAGCAGGTTCAGGCTTTATTGATTCCAGTAATCGCCTTTGCTTATCTTGCTGCGACACAAAGGAGCTTTAAGTTTCTTTTCACGAAACGGTTTACTCTGTTTTGGGGTGTTGCACTTCTGGCTTTTGCGCCCTGGCTGATTTACATGAATAACCGCTTTGGGGCGGAGTTTTGGCAATGGTTTTTCGTTTACGGTGTGATCAGCCGAACCGTTGTTCCTCTGGAGGGTCACGCTGGAAGTTACCTCCTCTATTTTAACTACCTAATCAACAACGAAAATATGCTCTGGATAATCATCCTGCCATTTGCAGCTGGGCTTTGCGTGTACAATTCTGTTGTTAAACACACAAAACAAGACCTATTGCTCCTTGAATGGATGGTAATTGTGTTGGCGATTTTAACTTTTGTCCAGACAAAAATCTACTGGTACATCCTGCCCGTTCTTCCAGCTTTCGCTATTGCCATAAGCAATCTTCTATATCTATTCTTCAAGAAAATTCAGGCGCGCACATGACAAATTCTTGAATAGAATCACTTGACGTACACGCTACCCTTGGAATTTTGTTATTACTCCATAAAGTATCACAATTATACCGATAGTGAATTTTTAATCACCGATGAAAAACACATCTCTTAACTCAAAGCACCCCCTAAGCCACATTAAAAAAGCTTAAAAATGCGCCTAAAAAAAGGAAATCATCATACTCAGGCGTTCTTTACTTCGTTACTTTTGTGCAAAATTTGATTCTGAAAAGATACATCGATTTTGGAATTATATCTGTGCCCGCAGTAAAGAGTATATTTGTCCTAAAAACTCAAAATAATAGGAGTCCCAATGTCTGCACAAAGGCTTTCGAACAAAGAGTTTCAGACATTTTTGCATGCGTTATTTGAGAATGACAGCCTGAAAGTGAAATATCAGAATCCTGATGCTTGGAGAAGCTATTACCCATCAAATGAAATCCCACGCTAATTCTAACTAAACGCGATTCCCCAGACTTCTCTACAGTTGTAGTTTTAATCTCAAGAATTGTGTCAAAAGTCCATTAGCATGAGTTATTGTCCTTTTTGCACCATGAAACTATCCAGTCTGTCGAATGCTTTTTCAAGGGTTTCTATGGGCGGCAAGAACACTCCCCGGAAGTGTCCGGAACCGTAGGCTGACCCGAATCCTGAGCCGTGAACAAAGACGAGCCCCGTATGCTCCAGCAGATCGCTAACAAAAGTCATGTCGTTTACCCATCTTGAGCCAACTCCGTCAACTTTAGGGAAGAAATAGAAGGTGCCCCTCGGTTCAGCGCAGCTGATACCAGCAATCTCGTTGAGCCGCTTATACGAGTAATCTCTCCTTTCCCGCAGCTTCTCCACCAGACGAGATATGTGATCTTGTGGTCCCCTCAAGGCTTCCACACCTGCTTTCTGAACAGGAGTGTTAGCGCAGAGCCGTATTCTCGCCTCTTTTGTAACATGCTCCCGCAGTTCATCCAGCAGTTTTTCGTCCTGTCCAGTGAAGTATAAGTAACCCAGCCTCCATCCTGTCATAAAGTAGACTTTTGAGAACCCATTAAGCCCGATAACAGGCACGTCCTTGGCTACATTAGCTGTGCTCACAGGCTCGTCATATGCGATTTGGTCATAAATCTCGTCTGATATCAGGGGGATGTTATATTCTGCCGCCAGATCGGTCATCGCCCTGACGATCTTCTTGTCGTAAAGTGCTCCGCAGGGGTTGTTAGGGTTTATAATCACTATCGCCCTTGTTGAATCATTTACTTTAGATCGGACATCATCCAAGTCAGGTTGCCATCCATTTTCCTCAGAAGTTCTGTACTGGACAGCTTTGCCTCCAAAGAACTCTGTATATGAAATGTAAGGAGGATAAGTGGGACCCGGCACCAAAATCTCTGACCCATTATCAACGAGGGCACCCAGCACCATCTGAATCCCCTCGGAAACGCCGTTAGAGACTATTACATTCTCGGGCAAAACGTCGATGCCACTAACTCTTTTCTCCTTCTCGCAGATAGCCTCTCTCAGCTCCGGAATTCCCTCGGAAGGAGAATATCCAGTGAAACTTTCTTTCACTGCCTGAATCAACGCCTCTTTTATGTGTTCAGGGGTCTCGAAGTCAAACAGCAGCGGGTCTCCAATGTTAAGGTATATTATGTCCTTTCCTTGCTTTTCCAGCTGCTTAGCGTGCGCTACCACGTCGCGAATGGCGTACTCGAGATTCTGGACTCTTTTTGTGATATTCAACGTTTATGACCACAACAGGATTGATGTTCTCCCATAAAATCCTTTCACTTCTATTTACTGCCCAGTCATGGCGACAAAGATAGTGACCACAAGTTAACCCCATTCTTTCTATACTGTGAATGCCTCTCCCGTCTTTGGCGCCAAAGCCTCAAGACCAACTTCGGTTTTTATCCATTCAGCAAACATTTCACAGTTTTCTTCTTCTCCATGCACCACATAAACAGTCGGATTTCCCTTCAGCTCCTTAACTGCGTCTTTCAGCTCGGTGGCTCCACTGTGAGACGAAAAATCGAAACGCTTCACCTGTGCCTTCACTTTCTGCACTTTCCCGTCAATGACACATTTTCCCTCGTCAAGCAACTCCCGCCCCGGGGTTCCAGGAATCTGGTAACCCACAAGGAAAACGCCGTTCTTGCTCTTTTTTCCAACCCTCTGGATGTAAAATGCGGCGGGTCCTCCCTTCAGCATCCCTGCCGGAGAAATGATTGCCCCCGGATTCTTGGCTATTTTTCTGCGCTCCTTCCATCCCTCCACCCAATTTGCGGAGTGAAGGGCTTTCTCGAACAGGTTAGGGTCGCGCATATAGGATGAGTGATTCATCATTATGCGGTTAGCCTCACGAGCCATACCATCCATGGTTACGGGATACTCGAAATGGTTGGCGGCTAAGACACAGGCGATTTCCTGTGAGCGTCCTACGCTGAATGCTGGGATTAGGGCGGTTCCTCCGTTTTCCACGATTCCGTTGACGTCTTCCATGAATTCTTTTTCCAGCTCCTTTCTGTCAGGGTGAACCTCATTGGCGTAGGTGCTCTCTATGATTATGGCGTCAAGTTCTCCGTAGTCTCTGTCCGCGCCGGAGAGAAGCTTGGTGTCCTTAGAGTTATAGTCGCCTGTGTAAACTATTCTTTTTTCATCCGCTTCCACCAAAACTTGAGCGCCTCCAGGCAGATGCCCAGAATTCAGAAGCTGAAATTTCGTGTCCCCAATGGTCTGTTCTTTTCTGAAGTCAAGGTGGACACTGCTTCTCAGCATGGCTTGCAGCTCTAGGTACTCGAAAGTGAGGTAGTAGCCTGACAGGCGTATGAAGTCGGAGATCAGTGGCTTGGCTAGATCAAATGTTAGCTGTGTTCCATACACGGGTTTCTTTTCGTGAATGTGAAAGAGTGGGACACCGCCTGAATGATCTAGGTGGCTGTGAGTTAGAACGATGGCGTCTACCTCTTTTGGTGAAATGTGCATGGGAAATCCGGGTTCAGCGTCTAGCATAACGCCGTAGTCAAGGAGCAGCTGATTTTTTTCAGATTTAACTGTAATCGCTGCCCGCCCAACTTCTCTTGCACTTCCGAGAAATCTGATTTTCATCGGATTATCTTCATCCTCCGTTGTGTACCGTTAAATGAAATATTAACTAGTTTAGTGATGAGGTATCATTTAAACAGTAACCTTTTCAGGGAATTTTGTTGCTATTGTCACCTTTCTGAGGGAATGCTGAAAATGTTTTAGGGCTGCAGTAATGCTTCCCGAGTTACAGCTATAAGATATTTTACAGTGGTTTTTGCCCATGGGTCTCTTTCTCGCGACATTGTGAAGGGAACTTGCTTCTTTTTACAAGCCCGCCTACAGGCTGCCGCAATCTTTCCCCTCCAAACTTTTAGGTCTTGAAGAAGGATAACATGGTCATAGTTTGTGTTCTCGATGTAGTTTGCCGCCTGTTTTGCTACGTACATTACTGTTTCAGCGTCGAAGGGAGAGGCAATTTCGTTCTGTGACAGAGGATAAATGTCATCGAGTTCAGCGGGTACTATGCCAAAGGGAGCCGCATAAGTGCAAACGTGAACCAAATCCGCCGTGTCGCCTAAACTCTGCTGCATCTCCTTCCTGACCATTTCATGCTCTTTTGAGTTGTGAAAAGGTTTGGTTCCAGTTTGCGGCAGCAGAATAAGAATTTTGGCTTTTGGTGGCGGAGAATATCTGTCAGCAAGCCTTTTTCTGTAGCGAACCACCTCGGGACGGGCTAGCCCCAATGAACTGAAGAAAAAGATGCCATTCCTCTTCGTCACGGGACTCTGTTTCTCCAGATATTCGCTGTAATTTACCAATTTTTTTGCTGCTTGAAGAAGCGCCGGGTGAGCGTGAGTCCTCATCTCCAGATGTTCCCAGAGGCGCCCCTCGGTTATAGCCTGCTTTATTCGCCTTAACTCGCAGAAACTGACGCGAAGGTTATGCTCTGCAAGCAGCTTTTGCCTATCCTCTTTTGGTAGGGCTTTCACCGTTTTTGGGTCTGTTTTGTTGCATACCGGGCATGAACATGGAAAATACTCCATTTCGTCCAGCCTTGTAGTGCCCAACTCTGTCATGTAACGGTCTTGCCTAGCGAATAGAGCATATGCGGCAGAATCGAACAGGTCACATCCCAGAGCTACCGCCAAAGAAAACATGAAGGGGTGACCGGCGCCGAAGAGGTGAAGGGGACGGCTTGCAGGCAGATTCATTTTTGCAGTGGCTATCATGTCAACGAGGGTGTCAAACTTGTACTGCTCCATCACCGGAGTTGGGCTACCTAGAGCGTGAATCTGAAAGGGCAGTTTCGCCATTTCCTTTGCTGATTTGGCGACAAGATCGAGGTATTGCCCGCCCTGAACCGGACCAACCCATGCGATGTCGTCGCGGGTTTTCATCTTCTCCAGCGCTTTTGCCCGTTTGACGGTTTCGTTTACAGTGTGCCGTGCATATTCTTTGGGGACTCCCCATCCTGTGGGGATGTCCAGTATGGTAGCTATGTCTGTGTCGATTTCTTCTTGGAAGTGCACGATTTCTTCTGGGCTGGTCTCAATGTCCTTGTAGATGAGAAGCTGGTAGGCGCCGGAGTCGGTCATGATTGATCCGCTGAAGTTCAAGAAGTCATGTAATCCCTTTTCGGTTGCGGCTTCTTTGAAGTTCTTCTGTATTATGTAGGCGTTGGTTATGAGAGCTCTGCAGCCAAACTCTTCCTCTAACGTTTTGGGGAGGACAGTTTGAATGTAGGGGTTTATCACCGGCAACAGCATAGGCGTCTCTACGACTCCGTTTTTGGTTTCTAGTCTGCCTATTCGAGCCATCAAATCTCTGTCTGCTATTTCAAAGGACATTGAGGAACCGCCAGGGCACAGTTGTATTGAAACTTGTCTGTTTGGCGACTTATTTATATGATTTTATGACTAAGACAGAAACCGAGTTCACTGATAGATACGGTGTTTCATGTGTGGTTAAGGCTTGTTTTCTCTGTATGTTGGCAGCTTGATAATATGTACGCTCACTGCGGTTGCTATGGCGAACAGAATCAGTTGAACTGCCCACCAGCGGTTCACTATAAAAAACGCTGAGTAACTTATTGTTATCCACAGGGCAGCCAATGTAACAATCTTTGTTTTGAGGGGGATGCCCTTTCCCTCTCTGTATCTTCTGATGTAGTTTCCGAAGTACCTGTTAGTTAGAACCCATCTGGTCATCCGCTCAGAGCTTCTGCAGTAGCAAGCTAAAGCAAGTAACAAGAGAGGTGTGGTTGGTAAAAGAGGTACTACTATAAAGACAGTTCCAAGTACAAGAGAAACGGTACCAGCAACGAAAAAAAGTGCCCGAACAAATTTTTGGCGATTGTTAGTTTCTTTGGTCAATTCAGATTCCTGCTTCATGATGTAAGCCTTTTTGGAACTATTAGTAATGCTTACACATATCAAGTGTGTCCTCAACCAACTGTATTTATATCGAAAGGGAGTCTCTTATTGTGCTGGTTTCGCTGAAGGTTAACGTGTATGGTATGCAAAGTTCAAGTTTACGAAAAACCGGTCTTAAACGACCCCATTTTAATTGAGGGACTACCCGGCATCGGATTCGTCGCCAACATCACGGCTTTACATCTCATCAAAGAGTTAAAAGCAAAACTATTCGCAGAAATTCAATCCTCCGCCTTCCAAGACCTTGCCATATCCACAGGCAATGGAGGAACCTTCTTTCCAACAAACCAGCTCTATTACCACAAAGGAAAAGACGGCGAAAGAGACCTTCTTATTCTCTACGGTAACACCCAGGCCCTGACGACGGTTGGACAGTATGAGCTCTGCGGAAAAATCTTGGACATAAGCGAAGAGCTTGGATGCAACTACATTTTGACGGTGGGGGGACTAAGAAAGGAAGAAAAAGTTAAAAAACCGGAACTCTACTGCACAGCCTCAGACAAGGAAACCTTGCAGGAAGCTTTAGGTCTAGGCGCCAAAGTCATGAAAGGGCACATCTTTGGGGTGGCGGGACTCCTTGTCGGATTGTGCAAATTGAGGAAGAATATGAGGGGGCTCTGTCTCCTAGCTGAAACATATGGTTTGTATCCAGACGCGGTGGCTACGCGGCAGGTCCTGAAGGCTCTTCGCAAGATGTTGCATCTGAAAATAAGTCTGAAGAACTTGGGCTCCGCTACGGAAGAAACGGGCAACATACTCAAGTCTTTTGGTATTGTCTCTCCTTCATCGATAGAAAAAAAGGATCGGGAAGCGGATTTCCGCTGGTTTATTTAGCTTCTGCCTCTTTTGTGAACAAACTGTAGACTCGGTGCACCCGCTCGGCTATCGGACCTGACCCCTCAACAACGCCCTTTTCGGTTACTTTGACCTTTTCCATGACCCAAATGAACCCTTTATCCTCGTAGAGTTTAACCATTGTTGGAAAGACCTTTTCAAGGCGCTCGGATAGCCCCTTCAAATCGAAGGGTTTCTCGACAGTGAAGATTTGGGCGACAACACTGCCACTCAGAAACACTCTATGTAATTGTGTGCCTTTTTCGTCCTTAGCCTCTGACAATGAGAGGCTCAGATTCTCCGGGTCTATGCCGGACAGGGTTCCGCTATATTTTTTGTCATTAACCGTTGTGACCATAACTGCTTTGTCGAGGAGTGCTCCTATCTCTCCTAAGAACTTTCTTTTAGCTACTGACATCATAACACCTAGCCACTAAATAGAAAGAGAAGAACTTATTTATTTCTACGCAAAGCTCCGCTGTTATCGTTCAGGTTTCATCAGTTTCTTCATAAGCTGCTTTTTGCTTTCAGATGAGACGACTATCTTATTCTTTTTCGTTACGTAGCTGTTCTTGTCCACAAAAATGATTTTCGCCGGCTCCAAATCATCTTGAAGATCCACGTTAGGTCCAACCGTGCTCTGGGGACCAACTTTTACGCCCGGCTCCAAACATGAGTTGATTCCTGTTTTGCAGTTGTCTCCTATTATGGCGCCCAGCTTGTTTGTGCCTGAATCTACCCGTTTGTCTCCAATCCTAACTTGCACGTTCTTCTCGTCGAAGCGGAAGTTGGCGGTTACTGTTCCTGCGCCGAAGAGGCAGTTGTTGGCGATTATGGAGTCGCCGATGTAGTTCATGTGGAACCAGCAGTCGTCGCCGATAAGAGAATGCTTGATTTCGGTTGAGAAACCCACAACGCAGCCTCTGCCCAAAGACGAGTAATCGCGGACCAAACTGTTGCCCCCAACAACGCTGTTCTCGCCTATGTAGCATGGTCCCTTTATGCAGGCGCCCTCAAACACTTTTGCTCCCCGCCCTAACCAAACTCTGCCCTCAACCGTGGCTCGCCCAGAAATCTCCACATCCTCCTCAATCGTCTGCTTGGTTAGTTTCCTGTCAATGAGGTGCCTATTTATGGTGAAGAGGTCCCACGGATACTTGTAACCCGCAAAAAATCCATCATAGCTTACGGCTTTGACAACGTTCCTGTCCTTGATAAACTGCAGTATCGCATCCTCGTACTGGTGATCTGAAACGGGGATACTCTTGTAGTAATCAAAAATCTGTTTGGGCAGAATGTACACGCCAACCACAGCCAAGTTGCTTGGTTCCTTGCCCTTCGGAGGCTTTTCCACAAAATCTGTTACTTTTTCGTCCTCAACACGGATTATCCCAAACTTCCATGTTTCTTGGACGGGCTTGCAGGAGAGAATTATATCCGCGTCCCCTTCCCTAAATTGGTTAATCATCTTTTTTATCAGGGACGCTTCGAAAATGTCGTCAGCATTCACGACGAAGAAGTGGTCTTCCGCCAAACTCTTCGCGGTTTCTAGGGCATCCGCCATCCCCAAAGGTTGTTTCTGGATAGTGTAGTCAATGTTGACTCCGAGTTTGCCGCCATCTTTCAGGTAGTCTTTTATCTGTTCTCCCTGGTGACCCACCACAACAACGTAGTCTTTCAAGCCCGCTTCCTTCAGGGTGTCGATAACATGGTGAATCAGAGGTTTTCCTAGAAGTGTGAACATGGGTTTAGGTCTGTTCACGGCAAGGGGAAAAACCCTTTTTCCTTCTCCTCCCGCAAGGATGATTGTCTGCAATTAATCACCTTTCATTGCTTTGTTTAGTTCTGTTACTGCAAAATAGTAAAGTTTTTCCAGTTTCTCTTTTGTTCTAGCCTCCGCAGACACTCTTATAACCGGCTCAGTGTTGGAGGCTCTCAGAATCACCCAACCGTCCTCCTCTATCAACTTCACTCCGTCAATGTCCAAGGTTTTCAGTCCATACCTCTTGAATTGGCGCCGAACGTTTTCTATGACACTAAATTTCCGTTCGTCGGGGCACTCGAAGTTTTTCTCGTACACTGATGGATACTGGGGCAGGGCGGCAACCATCTCTGACAGCTTCTCATCGGTTTTGGACAGTATCTCAGCCATTTTCATGCTTGCATATACGCCGTCATCCATGCCGTAGACATCAGCGAAATAGAAGTGGCTGCTCTTTTCTCCGCCCAGCAGCGCCTTCTCGCCAATCATCTTGTCCATTATGAATGTGTGTCCAACCCGCTCAACAAGTGGAATTCCGCCCAGTTTCTTCACGTACTCTTCAACAGCCATGGAGCAGCTCAACTCGTAAACCACTTTTCCACCGCGGTTTTTCTGGAGAATGTCTTTGGCGAAGATCAGCAATGTGAGGTCTCCGGGGATCAGATTGCCCTTCTCGTCGATGAATACTGCTCTGTCGCCGTCCCCATCGTATCCTACTCCAAAATCCGCCTTGCGTCTAACAACTTCCTTCATTAAGTCTCCTAAGGTCTCTTCTTTTGGCACAGGCAGATGCGCAGGAAAAGTGCCGTCCGGCTCCTTGTTCAAAGTTAAGATGTCACATCCTAACCTTTCGAATAGGGATGAAGCTACTAGCCCACAAGTGCCATTTGCGGTGTCAGCTACAACCGACAGCTTTCTTTCAAGCTGTATCTTCTTGTGAACAAAATCCTGATACTCCTTGATTATGCCCTCATGGCTGACAGCTTTTCCATGTTTTTCACCCAACTTTTTCGGGTCAACAGCCTTCGCACACTCTCTAATCGTTTCCATGTCCTTGCCGTAAATGCTTCCACCATTTCCCCTGAATGCCTTGAATCCGTTCCATTGGGGCGGGTTATGAGATGCAGTGACCATGATTCCAGCGTCCTTCCTGAGATGATTTAATGCAAAATAGAATAGAGGAGTCGGAACCACGCCTACGTCAGTCACGTTGCAGCGGGTAACAAGCCCAGAAACTAGGGCGTCTCGAAGTTTTTCTCCGCTTATTCTGACGTCTCTGCCGACTGCAACCGCTTTGCCCTCCACAAATTTGGCGAAGGCTACACCTATCCGGGCTGCAACTTCTTCTGTCAGATCTCTGTCGAAGATTCCTCTTATGTCATAGGCTCTGAAGATGTGGTCAAAATCGATTTTTCCAGCAGCAGTCAAAACTTTTTCCTCTCAAACTTATTTGTCAGCCAAACTTAAATCATAATCGATAAGTGAGTTGAAGAAACAAGTGCAGGTTTTGCTAGTTTTCAGTTTTCTCTGTTTCTTCATAGGTTTTGTGGATGACATCTTTCACTTTTTTGGTGATTTTTGGTCCTAAACCGTGAACGTCCTTTGACCACTGGTCCACATTTACGAGGGCATTTAATGGGCACTGGTAAGAGTTCAGAAGGGCTACTGCCTTTTCTCTGCCGATGTTGGGGAGGCTGGCCATAAAGAATATCTGGGCGTCAGCGAGAGTATCGTGCTTTTTCACTGGATGCACAACTGGGGCTCTCTTTTCGATTATCTGTTCTTGTTTTGCGGCGGTGTACAGGAAGTCCACCGTCTCCTTGTAGCTGTTCGTGTGTATCAAGTTGATCCCCTCTTTGGCGAGGGCGAACATGGCTCCCCAGACTGAGGTGGGCTGGATTCTGCTGAATTTGTAGACGATGGGCAAGTACCCCTCGATTAGAATGAAGGGTTTCTCGTAGCACTCCTTTAGGCTGTATAGCTGATCGAAGAGGTACCTTCGGGTAAGGGTGTAAACGAAGTCGCGGACAGTTTTTCTTTCAAATGCGCACAGGTTTGAGATAATGTAGTCTCCCTTCTCTAGGTGCCTTGTGCTGATGTCGGCGCCCAGTTCCTTCAGTCCCTTGACTATTTTGGGCGCTGTTGTCGCTTCGCGGCTGTCTATTATGATGGTTGGTTGGTCCCCTTTTCCTTTGTCTCTGAGAAAGGGGATAAGAGTTTCAGTTCCTGACATACAGTTTCTCCATCCATCATTTAATTAAGAGAGAGGTAATAAATAGTGGGGGTTCATCGGCGCATTGAATGAACGGAACTATGCTCTGCTTGGCATCCTCGCACCTTTGGTTGCGATTTTTTTCATAGCTGCGTCCATAATTTTGTCGCCGTGGTTCAGCTGGGGAAGCAACGCTTTGAGCGACCTTGGGCACTCCTCAAGAGATGTTGCGCCGCTGTTCAACTTCGGCTTGCTTCTATGCGGATTCCTCATGATTCTTTATTCGTTTACAAGTTTCAGAAAACACGCCAAATACACAAGCTACGTTCTGTTGGTCACAGGGTTGACTCTTCAGTTGGTCGCCGCCTTTGATGAGGTTTACGGTTCTCTCCATTTTCTGGTTTCGGTGCTGTTCTTTGCGGCGTTGGGATTCGCCTCCCTCAGCTACGGTGTAGAGAAAAGGTCGGTTCTGGCGTTTGTGGCTTTGGCTGTTGGCGCTGTTTCATGGATATTATATGGGCTGGACATGTACAGTGCGGGAATTGCGGTGCCCGAGACTGTGTCGTCGATGGCGGCTGTACTGTGGGTTGTGGTGTCTGCTCTCAGAATTTATTTCCATAAAACGGGGTGAAAACGGTAGTTAGGGTGTATATGTCAGAACTGGGAATATTCTGAAAAAGGGAACAAAAAATGGTTTATGGAAGAAGCTGAGGCTGTGTGATGGCGGCTGTCTTGTTGTATCCCATTTTTTGTGGCGGCTAGATTAACTGTTGCGGCTGTTTCAGAGCGCCGTTGTTGCCGTTGAGGGGTATCCGGTTTAGCCCTATGCTGCTGAGCCTGCGGCAGATGTGGTTGAGGGACTCTTCGGTGCCATTTAGCAGGTTGCTTCCCTCAGGGGTTAGAGAGTAGACTTTTCTGGGGCGGTCGCTGTTCAGGTTCCATTGGCTCTTGATGTACCCCTTCTCTTCTAGGACTCCAAGCAGGGGATATATTGTGCTTGGGCCAAAATATACTCCGAAGTTTTTTCTGATGCTAGTGATGATTTTGTATCCGTGCATGGGATTCACGCTTAAGAATTGGAGTATAACGAGGTCTAGTAGGCCTCTCATGAGTTTTATTTGGACTTCTCTTAGTTTTTGTCTCATTTTGTTTTCCTTCTTGTATTCTTGTTTTACAGTTCTTCCGTTTTACGTGTATACAATATGTCCTTTTCCAGACATATTATGTATTTTATAGTATACTAAAGGGGATATAAAGGTTCTTGCGACCACACAACATAAAGAAGCATACCTGAGCATACCGGAACCATGCAAAAACTTGGATAACTTAAATAAACAAAAGTATCCAACTATCAAATAAGAAGACAGGAAAGGGGAAAAGTTGACCGAAGACCCAAAGAAACGAATTGTTCAACGCATAACCAGAAACTTCCTCGACATCCTAGTTTTGAGGCTCATCCAGGCAGAGCCAATGTGGGGCTATAAGATGATAAAGAAAACCCGGCGGCTCTTCGGAATAAAACTTAGACACGGCGCCCTCTACCCCCTACTCAACAGCCTAGAAGCAGAAGGGTACGCCAGAAGCGAAAAAATAACCAAAGAAGGACGCGTACGAAAAGTTTACCAGATCACCCCAAAGGGGACACAACTCATTAACGCATACCACCAATTCCTAAAAGAACAACTAAAAGGACTAGACATAAAAGAGGACTAACCATGAACGAAACAGCTAGCCAAGAAGAGATAACCCAACAATTACAGAAACTTATTCAAGAAAGAGGAAAAGAAGGGTTGGAACTAGCCAGAAAAACAATCCTAGACGAAAAAATAGACTCCAAAGAAGTCCGCGAAGCCCTCGATTACTTTATGAATGAATATTGGCACGATTTTACGAGTTCTGCGTTGCTTTCTTTGGTTTGTGAAGCCGTTGGCGGTGACCCAAAAATAACGACTCCTGTTGCTGTCTCTCTTACTTTGATTAGTGGAGCCATCGACATACATGATGACATTATAGATCAATCAAAAATTAAGGACGCCCGCCCCACTGTATACGGAAAATTCGGCAAAGAAATAGCGCTGCTCGTTGGAGATGCCTTGCTGTTTAAGGGTTTCACCGTTTTACATGATGGCGTTGGGAAAGGGATTTCGGCTGAAAAAATTGCTGCTATAACCAACATCATCAATAGAACTTTTTTTGAGCTTGGAAATGCCGAAGCGCTTGAACTTCAGTTTAGAGGACGAACAGATGTTATGCCCGAAGAGTATCTTCGAGTTGTAAGAAAGAAAGGAGCAGACATTGAAGCATATGCACGCATCAGCGCCATACTTGGCGGTGCTTCAGAAGAAGAAATTGATGCACTTGGAGAATATGGAAGGCTTCTGGGCACGCTCATAATATTGCGGGACGATATGATAGATATGCTGGACCCAGAAGAAACAATCCACCGAATACAAAAAGAACACATTAACATTGCAATCCTCTATGCTTTACAGAATCCCGAAATAAACCCTGAAATCAGATCAATTCTGGAAAAAACAATTACACCAAAACTTGCTGAAAAACTTTCAACCCTTGTTGATAAAGCTGGAGGCTTTGCTCGTATAGATGCATATATGAATAAACTGGCTAAAGACGCTTATGTGAAAATAGAAAAAGTTAGGTATAACAAAAGACACTTAAAATTGCTTATTCGCGGAATGCGTTTGCCTGCTTGGGAAAACTATTTACCACCATCGAATTCGGATAGGTAGTTTTGGCTTCATTTTAATCACTTGTATATGTGTTGTACATATATTCCTATATAAGATTTGTTCTACACATCTACAGAACGTTAGAATACTTACCCAAAATCATGTTTTCCAGTTCTTAATTCTTAATTGATGAACTACTGCTTTAGACTAACATGAGCAGTGTGTAGAATGCTTCACAAGTTCCTAAGAGACTTCGGTATAGATAGGCGTGATTTTTTAGTAGTCTGTGGGCTGCTATTCAATGTTTTTACATGGCCTGTCTTTCTGACAACTCTGATGGAACAAATTATTAGCAGTAACCGCATAACAAATGATTTGGTCATTTGGGCCACTTTTTATGTTTCGATTATCGTATTCAGCATAATTGGCTCGGTTTTGTCGAAAAGATTTAGTGGACTTAAGTTTCTTTATTCTTGGATTGCTTTAGGCACAATTGCATCATTGTCACCTGCTTTAGTCAACAATTTTACCGTGATACATCTTGTGGTTGTCTCTGCTCTTTTTGGTGCTTCATTTGGTCTAGGTATGCCTTCTTGTTTAGCGTTTTTCACTAAAACCACAAAAGTTGAGAACAGGGGTCGAGTTGGCGGAATAATTTTTCTTATTGCCAACCTGTCTGCTCCTATTCTAGCAGTTCTATTTGGTGGATTGAGTTTGATGGCACAATCCGTAATTTGTGCAGTCTGGAGAGGGACGGGTCTTAGTGTTTATTTCTTAAAGCCCAAAAATTATGATTCTCTAAAAGTTGCTAAGACTTCTTTTATTTCCGTTCTAAATAATAGATCGTTTCTTCTTTACTTTGTCGCTTGGTTGATGTTCTCGTTAGTGGATAGATTTGAAGTAGCTATTATCGAACATTTTCTAACAATTTCAAATCCTGAATTACTTGAAGTAATGTATCTTATAGAACCGGTAATTGCAACTTTTTTCATATTGATTGCAGGGTTTATGTGTGACTGGATTGGTCGAAAGAAAATTGTTCTTTCAGGTTTTGTTGCATTGGGTGTTGCTTATGCGACAATTGGGTTCTTTCCACCTTCTGACCTTTCTTGGTATTTGTACTTTATAATTGATGGCATGGCTTGGGGAATCTTTTACCTTACATTTGTTTTGATTTTATGGGGTGATTTATCCCAATCAGGTTCTAGAGAACAGTATTATGCACTAGGAAGTATTCCCTACTTCATAAGTTACGTCATACCACGGTTAGTGACAGATTCTTTTGTTGAGGGAATCGAGTTGTATGCTGCTTTTTCTTTGGCTAGCTTTTTCATTTTTGCAGCTGTTATGCCTTTGGTGTTTGCTCCTGAGACTTTGCCTGAGAAGAAGATGGAGCTTAGGCGGCTTAGAAGCTTTGCTGAGGATGCGAAGAAGGCTAGAGAAAAGTACGAACAAAAAATGAAAAAGTGAAAAGGGTTAGAATTTTTCGACTTTTGTGGCTAGTTTGTCCAGCGTCTCCGTGAATGGGTGATCCGGTCTCTCTTCTGAGAATATGAAGTCTCCTGCTGCCCGCAGAACCTCACAGAAGCACGGAATAGTAGCTAGAACGGGAAGACTGTAGATGCTTTTGATGTACTTATCGAACTTCTTCAGCTCTTTCTCGGATGACAGGTAGTCTGCAATCACTTTGTTAACCAAGATTCCCGTCTTCTTCTCGAACAGGTCATAGAGTTCGCTGGTCATCCGCTGACTGCCATTAATGTCAGAGGCATCCAGGCTGGTCACCACCAAGACAACATCGGCGGCAACAATAGCGTTTATTGAAGAATACTGAAGCCCAGGGCTTGTATCGAAAATAATGTAGTCAAGACCACCATCGTTAAGAAGAGAAGACCTGAGAGACAGCAGTCTGCCTAAAGCCTTCATCTCCCACTTCCTGTCCTTCGCGGTCATATCCCTGATCGCTTCGGTGGATGGATTCGCCAGCGCAACCAGTAACTTGCCGCCGTTACCATGATCTTTGGTCGCGTCGATCAACACTTTGTCGATTTCGCAGATGCCGTTGAGGTAATCGTTCAGCCAGTACTCTGTCTTCTGGTCTTTGAACAGGGCGTGAAGGCTTGGCGCACGAAAATCCAAGTCCATCAGACAAACCTTTTTGCCTCTCCTAGCATAAGCGGCTGACAAGTTAACTGAAAGTGATGTTTTTCCGGTTCCACCCTTATACGAGTGAACTGCAATAATTTTTCCCACCATTTACTATCAACCCTCCTTATCAACAAAGAAGTAAGCCTTGCGGCCTCTCCTCTCCTTCTTCATGTAACCCATCACAACCAACTGGTTCAGATAACCGCTCTCCACTGCTCTCGCCCGCTTTGTCTGTCCAGCAACCTCATCGGCTGTCGCTTCCTCCAGCTTGCATAGGGTAACAGCTGTTTTTCTCAGATGATCAGGCAGAGACAACAGCGTCATTACGTCCAATGCTTCAGGCAGGTTTTCTGGAAGCTCCCTTTTGCCATGCTTCTGGATTTCGATCATCACGTCTATCTTCTCGTTTAGCTGTTCAAGATTTTCTCTGATTTTTTCTAGCAGTTGTGTTGATTTTCCCTCGAGCTTTCGGTATGCTGCCATGGTTGTGGTCCCCAATGTGTTTTCCGTATATACAGTATTGTAGCTCACAAGTTTATTAAATCTTACGATATATTAGTTCATATTTTCAATTTAAACAAACACACCAAAAGCTAGAACAAAACAGATCGACTGCACAAAAGAACAATAAAACAAAGATGGAAGATGAGGGAAGGCGCCGCTAGTAGAGGGAGGCAGGTATTCTAGTCTGCCCCTCTTCAATAACTGGCAACATAACCTTCAATTCTCGGAAGTACTTTAGAACCTTCGACCCTTTTTCTGTAACGGCGTAAACTATTCTTTTCTTGCCCACAGTCTTCTCTTCAACAAGCTCCTGCTCGATAAGAAAGTCCAAGTACTCCTTGAGGACGCTGCAGTTCACGTTAGCCTTGTACATGATGTGTGTTAGCTTAAGTGGACCCTTATGAGCCAGCACTTTGAGGATGTCGATATACATCTCAAGTTTTGATCTTCGCATGTTAACGCCTCTTGAGCTATTTTCATCCCATTTTTATATATATCATTTATGGATTCAGAGTAAGGTTTTTTGGGGTTTATTTCTGCTAAGGGCTTGTCTTCGCTTGGATTCTCTGGAAGACCATAAGACGATTCTGAAGGGCTGTAACCATATCATCCGCCAGTATATATTGAAGTTCAGGGGTGAGAGTACCGATTTCGCTAGTGAAGGCTTCCATCATCATCTTCTGGAGTTTTTTGCGATTTTCTGGGGAGAACGATTTTTTCATCACATTTTTCTCCTAACGGGTATTTGGCTTAATGGTTACTGTTGGTATTTAACTATCTTATGAACCACAAATATGAACCCAGAATACACTTTTTGCCGAATCATACCCTGAAAAGAATCATAATTTTCTCATGAATTGCATAAATAACTCTCCATTTAATAACAATAGCAAACAAAGTAGCCCCCAAAAACAGTGACAGAATACTTCATGATCAAAAATTTGGATACATTCGACTAGTGCTTTTCCAGTTCTTTTCGATGTTTTCTGAAGAACAAACGAACCGACTCTGTTAGGTCATAGTTTTCCACTTCTTCCAATGGAACCCATCTAGCATCTGTCACGTCGCTGGTGGGCTTCAATGTACCTTCTTTCGGTCGGGCAAGAAACTCCAGCAGAACATAATGGTACCGCAGACGCCCACCCTCATCTACCCTCAGAATGTCATGGACATCCATCAGTCTGTCCTCAACAAGTTCGACATCTAATCCGCACTCTTCCCTCGCTTCCCGCACCGCAGCGTCTCTAACAGCCTCCCCCAACTCCACCGCTCCACCCGGAAAACTCCACTTCCCCAACGCAGGCTCAGCACCCCTCCTCACAAGAAGAAGCCTGCCACAGTCCACAATAACCAACCCAACACCCACAACAGGCTGAGATGGATACTCACGCCTCAACCATAAACCTCCAATACTGTCCACTGTCTCTTCCAATAATAGTCTACCGCAAAACTCACAAAACAACCAAAGGCGGTAGCAAAAGTTTGAAAATTCTTTTCACAAATATTAAAGCTTTAGCAAGCAGCATCGCGTTTTAAATCCTTAGAAAGTAAGACGACGTCGAAATTGTGGAGCGTGTAGGTCATATGTCGAAAGCCGAGCAAAAATCTACGCATCACTTGGGTATAGCTGAGTCTTTGATGTCGTTCTTGCTCTGTGTTCCTTCTGGGAAGTACTTTCTTTCCATTCTTACTTTGTACGTTTCTAAGATCAAGTTTCTCTAGAATTGAGGTTTTCTTTTGTACTTGAAGGCTTGAATTCCTTCAGTCACGTTGTCTGTGAGCGATAGGTCGCCTGAAGCTTTGGATTCTATGGAGCAACCAGCTTCTAGAGAAGACATGACTCCAAGAGCTACGGCCTTCTTGAAGTATTCGACGGCAATCGGAGGCAGTTCTGCTACTTTTTTGGCGAATTCAAGAGCCTTCTCTTTGAACTCTTCACGAGGATACACTTCGGAGACTAGACCAAGTTCGAGCGCTTTCTGTGCATCGATGTTGTTTCTTAACAGTACGATTTCTTTGAGCTTTCCTACACCAACTAGGTATGCCAGCCTTTGTGTTCCACCCCATGCCGGCGTTATTCCAAGATTGAGTTCTGGAAGTCCAAGGAAGGCTTCATCATTCATCACTCTTAGGTCACAAGCCATTGTCAGCTCAAAACCTCCTCCAAGTGCTGGACCGTTTATTGCTGCGATTACGGGTTTCGGGTCGAGTTCAATTCTTCTGAAAACTTTGTGGCCGGCTTGGCTGGATTCAACAGCTTGTTCTGGTTTTCCTGAGGCAAATATCGAGATGTCTGCTCCAGCACAGAAGTTCTTTCCCGCTCCTGTAATCATCACTGCTCTTACTTCCTCGTCTTCTTTCAACATAGTAAGGGCGTCATTGATTTCTGCAAGGAAAGTTAGATTAAGTGCGTTTGCTCGCCTTGGTCTGTTGAGATTTATGATGCCGACGTTTTCTACCTTTTCAACCAGAACAAACTCGTAGCATCCTCTTCCGTATTTATAGAATCCTTCATTGGTTTTTCTTCCAATTTTGTTTTCTTTGACCATCTTCTCAAGTATCGGATTGGGCTTGTACCTTTCCTCTTTGTATTTTTCGTAAAGCTCTCTCAGTTTTGCTACTATCGCGTCAATTCCTATCTCGTCAGCCATTCTAAGCAAGCCCCTTGGATAGTTCAGACCGTTCAAAACTGCAAGATCAATTTCTTCCGCCGTTGTAATGCCTTTTTTAATCAACCACGCAGCTTCATTGACTGCAGGGGCGACGAGCCTAAGTAGATCAAACTTCGCTCCCGCTCTCAGCGGCACCTCGTTCGTCTTCCCTTCGCTCCAGTCGTAGAAGCCCTTACCGCTCTTCTTTCCCCAGTTGCCTGCTTTGAAAAGTTTCTCAAACATGGGAGCCGGCCTATACGTTTCTCCGAGCCTTTTTCTGAATTGCTCCAGAACGTGGTAGCTGGCATCTATGCTTCCGCCTCCGAGGACATCATGAAGCTCGAAAAGACCCATCGGCAGCCCCATTCTGTACTTAACTGCTGAATCAATTTCCTCTACTGTTCCTTCGCCCGCTTCCAAAGCCCATGCAGCCTCGTTTGACATTGTGACGAGGATTCTGTTTACTATGAATGCCGGGGCATCTTTTTTAACATGAACTGTACTAATATCCAATATCTCTTACCTCTGTTAGTTCCATTAATAAAAACTTGGAGAACTAATAAAATTTGTTAACAACAGAAGCGAGTACAATTGTACAGTAATTAGCGCGCCTATGAGAAGGTTTCAAGACTCCCATTAAACGTCTATTGCGGTTTTAAATACCTTAGATTTCTACACTAACGCCAGAGAACTCAATGCTGCAAAGAAGAGTATAAAGAATGGCGTGAATGGTTCAAGCCGTTAATGACAAAGCTAGAAAAGAGCAAGAAGGAGAAATAGATAATGGAACTGATTACACCGACAAAACAAGATATACGAGGCATTAGAGTCTCTTATGAAGAGGATGTTTTTTGGGATTCTGATTACACTGGCGATATTAGGAATAGCGGTTCTATAGCCTTTTACGTAGAGGAAAAATATATGGGCACAACTGTTGTAATGCTAATGGTAGAAAGTCTGGGGGATTGGATATTGGGGGACTATACCGCAAAGGAAACAGTCATTATTGTGGCTTCTGTGATTATACTTTTATTTGGTCTAGCATTTGTATTCGGTTATGTACTACCTTACCTAGAAAGTGGTAATCTAACATCGACTTCAGAGAGCAAGAACATAACAATTTCTGGTACTGCATTAAAAAAGAACTTTATACTATGGAAAGGAGAATTTGGAGATTATACATATACAGAAGAACCCGATTCTGGTAAAATATTTTTAGAGTGTAACTTGACAATCAACAATAATGGTTATGATGATTTTAGTACCAATCCATTCTACTTCTATTTAACAGCAGATAATATCAAGTACGACGTCGCTGTAGAAACAAGTTATGTCAATAATTGGGATTCAGTTGAAATTCTTAATGGCGGGGTTTTTCATGGTACACTAATATTTCAGATTCCCGAATCAGCATCATCTTGGACTTTAGGCTATGACGTGTTTCTTTCTGACTGTAATATTATTTGGAATATTAATTAGCAAAAGGTGTTAGGAACATGATTAAGTCAAAAGGGAGTAAATAAAATGAAGGTTGAGTGTCCTGTTTGTGGTAAGGTAGGTATTTTGGAAAATAGAGGCAATAGTCAAAGAGTGGTTCACTATAGGTATGATGAAAGTGGCAAGCGCATCTTTACTAAGCACAGGGTAGACAAGAATCTGGGAACAATGGGAACAGCATTGGGAACAGAAAACATCAATCTGGTCGATAATGGTCAAAAAATGGGTAAATTGGTGCGGTCGCCGGGATTTGAACCCGAGTACCCGGCTTGGGAAGCCGGGGTCCTGACCAGGCTAGACTACGACCGCCTTCAATCTCTTTAACTTGCGTTTTCAATCATTTTAGGCTTAGCTTTTGGCGGCTCTTTTCAGGGCATCAATCACGTTTTCTTTTCCCATGGCTAAGATATAGGGACCCAATCTGGGTCCTTGGGGCACCCCCAAAAGAATCAGGTAAATTGTTTTGAAGAATTTTCCCGGTTTAATGCTGTTGTTTCTTGCGATGTTGAAGACGGCGCCCTGAATTTCTTCCTCATCCGCTTCTGTTTGTAAGGATTGGATGAGCTCCTTCACCGCATTCTTTTCGGTTTCATTTAGTTCTACGGCTTTCTCCTTGATTTCTGTGAAATCGTTTGTCCAGTTAAGGGCGTAGCCGATTCGGCGCTCCAGATCATCAGTTAAGCCCTGTTTTCCGTAACCGTAACCCTGAAGCTTCTCCATGACAAAATCGGTTTCAGAGCCTTCCGGAGCCATTTTAGCTAGGAACGTGAGGAGATTGTAGGGCACATGGTCACCGGGCTTAGGTGGCTCATTGAAGAACATGCAATACTTGTATAGTCCAGACAGTTTAGCCTGCTCTTTCTTGTCCTGAACCCTTTTCTTTCCGAAGTAAACGTCCTCCAGCTCGTCAAGCTCATTCATGTATTGAGGTATATCAGTAACAGAGAGGCTTCTGGCGCCCACAAACCGCTTCAAGGTTAGCAGAAGAAGGGACTGGGGCGAGCCATACCTGAACCAAACCTGCGGAGTGAAAACGTTTCCGGCAGATTTGCTGATTTTTTTTCCGCTCTTGTCAAGATACATCTCGTATCTGGCGTGGGTTGGAGGAGACCAACCGAATATTTCTTGGCATATCCTGTCGTTCACCCTCACAGAATCTGCGATGTCCTTTCCGTAGGGTTCGAAGCGGATGTCTAGGGCTTTCCATCTGGCTGCAAACTCAACCTTCCATCCAAGTTTTCCCTCTCCTTTTCGGATGTCTGCTTCACCTTTGTGTCCGCAGCCCTCCAGCCACTTTCGTTTTACTTCCATTCCTTCGCAGCTGTACAGAACCTTGTTTTCGCCCGGAAGAAACGTGTGAGCCTTGGTGGTGTAGATTCTGCCGCAGCTGGCACAGATGGGAAAGTAGGGAAGAACTTCCACAAATTTTTCCTGTCCAACCTCCTCTTGGACAATCTCTCCCACCCTCTGTGCATTCATGAGTATCGTCTTAATCTCATCGTTGAAGAGACCTTTTTCGTAAGACTGCTTGGCAGACATGAAAGTATATTTGATGCCGCTCTGGTCTAGAGACTCCAAAAGAAGGCTGGTCATATGCTCCCCGAAGCTATCGTGACAGCCGTAGAGATCTGGGATAGACGTCACTGGATAGCCCAAATATTTGCTCAGCGACCTTGGAAGCCCAGCTGGAACCTTCCTTAAACCGTCCAAGTCATCAGCGAAGGCTATGTACTCTGACTTGAATCTCTGCTCCTGAAGTGCCAATGTTACGGCGTAGGACCGAGCGCAATCAGCGAAACTGCCGATGTGAGGAAAACCTGAGGCTCCGAGACCGCTTTCTGTTCTGATCAGGTCTAGGCTTCGACCTAGTTTCCGTTCCCTTTCTATGATTTCAGCAGCGGTTTTGTCGTACCATGTTCCGTGTCCAATAATCTTTTCAGGCATGACTCACGTTTCCTTTCATATCACCTACTGTAATTAGGTAGTTAAATAAAAACCTAAAGCGATTTGTCCTTCATTTTTCTTGGAACAAGCGTTTCACTTTTTGGAATGCATATACCGTAGTGTCCCTTAATTTAAGGTTTAACAACTATTCTGGATGGTGAAAAACGATGAAAGCAAGCAAAATAGCGATTCTGGGAATCTTGGTAACTGTCATAGTGATGGCGGCTCCAGCATCAGCATACGTTATGTCGCAGAACATAGAAACCAAAGCTGAGAGAATGGTGGAGATTGCTGACGGCGCACGAGATATAGTGATGGATTTGGTGGCTCTGGTGGAAGATAACACTACTGCGAAGCAACTGATTCTAGATGCCGACTTGGATGAGGATTTCTACGGCAATGTTTCGCTCTGTGTGAAAGATGGAACAATGGTTAACGGAACCCCAGCAAGTGGCGACGGTGAAGGCTGGGCATACCTAGATGCAGCTAACACATCATTATTGGCTGGCGACTACGAAGATGCCATCGAAAACGCACGAGAAGCATTAGCAATATTCCGGGACGTGCTAAGGTCAATCAACGACATACTATACGATGTAGGCATCGAAACAGAACAGATACTTGACGCGCAGGTACTTCAGGAAGCCATAGACCGCTCAATGGACAGAATAGAACAACTTCGAGAGCTGCTCGCGGACGAAGAATTGTTGGGCAACTTGACTGACGCCGAAGACCTGTTGAACGAGGCACAGGCCCTGCTTGATTCAGGTGAAATCGAGGATGCCAAGGATGCCTTGATAGAGGCAAACTCTATAATCTGCGATGTCTGCCGGCAACTGAAGGAGATCGCCCAAGAACTGAACCCCGGACGAATAGAACGTTTCCTTGGTAATGCGCACCGGTACAGGGAAAGATTCAGGGAAAGATTTGGATGTGCATGGGACGAAGAAATAGATGTTGACGAATTCCTTAAAGCACTCGGGTTCGAGAACGAAGAAGCATTCATGGCAAAATTTCAGGAGATGATTGAAAACGCTCAAGGAGCAGAGAACGTCGAAGAAGCAATCCAAAGCTTGAAGGAATTAGGTCAAATGATTCGAAACATGGATTCGGCTCTGACACAAGAGTTCGGGCGCCACAGAGGAGGACAAGGATCAATTATGCCTGGCCATGGTAGCGGTTATGGCAACATGGGCGGCGGAAATAGCCCATAAAACACCTTTTCTTTTTTGTTATTTCTTCAGTTCGACCTGATTTTCAAGTCCAATCTTTTTTACTCTGATTATCTCCAGCTTTTCCAGTCGTTTAACAAGTCTCCAGAGGCTTGTTCGCGGTATGCCGGGAAACCGTTCTCTTATCTGAGATTCGAAAGCTTTTCCTTCATTCTCCGCTAAGAACTGTATCACATCCTTTTCTTCCTTGTTCAATCGAGGATTCATCTTGAAGATTTTTTCAACGTTGGGTCCTCTTTTTCTAACAAGGAAGAATACAGCAGCAAATATTACAGCCACAGCAACTAACGCAGCAGCGAGATATTCAATGGGAAACATGTTTGAAGAGCTGTCGCCGTTTGAAGATTTCGTTCTAACCGTGAATTTGTCGACTAGACCGTCTATTTCTATATTGTATGTTCCTGGTGTTTGCTTGATGATTTTGAATTTTGTTGTGGTTGAGGTGCCTTCTTCAAGTGTCAATGTCTTGGTTTCTTCTGTTGTTTGATTGATTAGCAGTTGAAGTGTATATGAGCCGGTTTGCCCGCCCACATTAGCGATTCTAACCGAGACGGTAACCTCTTCGCCTGCTTCGACCTCGTGTGGTGTGACCTCAAGGTTGCTGATTTGGAAGTTTGCGGGTGGAATCAATGGAAATATGTAACTTATCTCCCATTGGTCAGGAAACAACGTTAACACCAGTTGGTTTCCTTCGCTTTCTATTGCGACTGGATTTCCGCTGAGGTAAACTAATGTTGATTCTTCAGGCAACTGGACAGTGATGTTGTATGGAGTGTCAACAAGGAAAGTCCACACGTCAAAATCTTTCCTCGTCAAAGAGTGGGTGTCATACTGAAGCGAAACGCTTGTAGCCCCCAAAGTGAAAACAGTCAGATCAATTCCGTCTGCTTCATAGTCCAGAACAGTCTGGTTCTCGTCAAGCACAATAAAATTATCAACTGAAGAACTCAAGAGGGGCAAAGTTACCGCCGGAACTGTTTCATTCACACTCAACGTTTGTGTGACGCGAACCAACCCATCTCTGTATATTCGAATATTTGTGGATTCAACTTGGAACTCGCTCTCATCCACAGCGGTTACAGTGGCACTCAAGAGTAGGAATAAAATTGCGAAGC
The DNA here is from genome assembly GCA_964399485.1 of uncultured Candidatus Bathyarchaeia archaeon. Classification (GTDB taxonomy): domain Archaea; phylum Thermoproteota; class Bathyarchaeia; order Bathyarchaeales; family Bathyarchaeaceae; genus Bathyarchaeum. The sequence continues at coordinate 155,749 of CAYNQS010000004.1, forward strand.
CAACGAGAACAGTTCGCCTAGCATCTATCACAGTTCAAATCACACCTATGTTGATGGCAGATAGTATAATAAGAATTCTGAATTGTAAGTATAGCGGGAATTTTATTAACATTCCCCCACTAATTATAGGCGGTAGGTTGACTGGGAAGATGGAGGAGGAGCAAATTTGGCATTACGTTCTTCCGTTTCCCTTAGAAACTGAAAAGCGTAGGCTAATCTGGAGCATTCTACAGTCTAAGGTAGGTAAAAGTCTTTTAATGGACATGAATTTGGAGGGGAGAACATACCAAAAAGACATTATCCACGAGACTTCTTACTCCAACAAATCCATAATCAAGTACTTGAAGCGGATGGTTTCAGCTGGCATTCTTGAAGAGGGAATGGAGCAGGTGGTAACAGGGAAAAGGAAAGTGAGAGTCAAATGGTATGTTCCCACGAACCTTGGAAGATGGTTCATTCTTTTCCTTAAACCTACAGAAGAGATTCCACCCGAATTGGTAAGAAAAATCATCGAAGAAATCTTTCGCGTCTACGCTTCAAGCATCGTTGATGTTTGCAAAAACTTCGGAATAGACATCGACGTCTTCCGTAGCATCCTAAACAGTGAATATAACAACAAATCAACAACAAAAAGAATGAAAAAGTAAAAATCGAGAGAATGGGCATGCACGAAAGCTTGTCGTATGTATGCGGAACTGGATTCTATCGAGTGCCGCCGCAAAAAGGGCAATTATCAAGTGTTTCGTCATAAAGTTTGTTGCAGTATTGGCATCTGACCTTGACAATGACTTCTTTCTTGTTGATGATTTCTTTCGAGTGCGTCACAACATCTAAGTTGGAACGTTTAGGTCTCGTTGCACCTGCAATAGCAATATAGAAAATAATACTGAAAATAATCCATGCAAACCAATATCGTTCCCAGTATACGAATGGATTAGCATAGAAATAAGAGAAAAGCACCATATAAGATAGAAGAAGCCCTGCACCCAACAATCCCAGAATAATCCAACGTTTGTTCAATTTTATCCTCTCGATTACCGCGTTATGCAGTAAAAGAGTATTAAACTTTTCATTAATGGAAAGTCAATTGAATTAACATGACTGACCAATGAAAATCGAGTTGCTAGGAAGAAAGGGTTTGACAGTATGCTATAACGTCTTTAGCATCGTTGAACAGAGTCTATTGATGCAAAAAATGTGTGGGAGTTAAGATTTAACCCCAAACCCACACCATGACACTCATCGAAAATGTTTACACGCGTAATTTCTTTGCATTTTTTGCTTGTGTCAAGAGACATAAGTCTTGTTGGGCAAGATCGAGCGAATAAAATCCACGTATTCTTTAAGCTTCAAGCGCTCATATGCACCTTCATAGCCTAGAAAGCCCACTAATCTAACGAACCAGAATTCATGTTTCTTTTCGTTCGTTAGAATCCGTATCTTGGAGGTGCCAAAAGCTCCCCGTCCCCAAGCTTTCTTTATCTCAATTCTCGCAATTTCAGCATATGGTATTTCAAAGTTCTTCTTGTCAGCCATTAAAATGTTCTTAGGTGGCAGTCTACTGAGATTCTCGAATTTCTTTCTCATCGCCCTAGTGACGAGTATCCGAGGAGATATAATTAGCAGTAGACCAATCGTGAGAAACACTACTCTTCCCACAAATGTATCAAATATTAAACTGCCAATAGTGCTTAATTCTGGCGGAAATATCTCCAGTAGGAGAGGCACAAAAGGGGGAAAAATGAACAGCATTATTACCACCAGAATGAACAAAAAGCTGATTAGTGCACAAACAACAACAGGGATTAGCCAAAGACTGGAAACGCCGGTTTGTGCCACGATAACTCCATTTCTAGTGAAATATAAACCGAATCTACTGGATAATCCACGTCTCCCAACTTCAATGCCGCGCAGGACTTTTTCATCGATTGGGGCTTCTCCAGAAGAAGTTGGTGTGTATTGCGCGTGCGCATGAGGAAGGTTTTGCGAAATATCATCCTCAGGTCGTTTGAGACCAAAAATTATAGATAGGATTCCGAATGGGATGAAGAAAGCTGAACTAAGCATTAAACTACTTGTAATCCAAACACGTTCCTTTAATATTTTAACTGTGACACTCACATCATAGTCTCCTGAACCAATAAACACTACATAGTATGTATCATCTTTTGGAGCAGTAAATGTGTAAGAATCTGACTCACCCTCGGAATTGTAGACGAACTGAAATACTGTAAATGTTCCCTCCCTTAGGAACGCTTCAAAATCATTAAAATTAGATTCGTCTAAGATATAGAATCTAACCTCATTGGACGCAGTGTATTCATAATGAACCTTCATACCATATTCTACCCCAGGCACATTGAGCCACCAAAATTGGTCATTTGGAAGGGTTTCTGTGCGCACGCGCTCGTACCAAAAAGTGGAATTTGAACCGTAGAAAAAAAAGATGGCTGCAACAATAATAAATATTATGCCGAGAACGACAATTTTCTTTTTTATTTTCATCGCCAATTATAACGTATTTTTCAAGTTGCATTTAAGATTTTACTAGATATAACTATGCGCGCTAATCATCAAATAACAGAGTCTAGGAATCCAGGTTTCACAGCCATTTCTCAAATATTGTGCAAACAACATAGTTAAAGGGATAGATTTATTACTGCAGTTTGCTACCGCAGCTGCTACAGAACTTGTTGGTGGACAGATTCTTTGCCTTACATTTTGGGCATTCGATTTCCTCTGGCTTCAGGGGAGACCCGCAATTACCGCAGAACTTCATGGTCGCTGGCATCTCCGCTCCGCACTTCGGACAGTTAACTTTAGGCACAGGAGCCAAACTTGACCCGCAGTTGCCACAGAATTTTGTTCCAGCAACATTTTGGGCTCCGCACTTTGGACACAAAATCACCTGCTGCGGCGCACCTCCGCCTTGAGAGGGCTGCATGGCTTTTCCCAGAGCGGTTCCCATGGCTATTCCAACGCCTGCGCCTACACCAGCTGCAGCGGCTCCGCCGCCTCCTTCCGGAATCTCCGCGGTTGTTTCCTTCATATATTGCATGGTCATTGCCTGCTGTCCCATGCTTGTGGCGAAGCGTCTCGCCTCCTCTGGGATTTTAACGCCTTCGAAAACCGTGTCTATGACTTTGAGTCCTATTCGGGCTGCCTCATCCTTTATCACCAAGGAGACTTTGTCTGTTGTTTCGTCCACGTTCTTGACTACATTAAAGATGTCGTAATGCGCAAACTCGTCTATGACCCGCTCGTTGATGAATCCGCGAATGTAGCCTTCAACATCACTGGACGTGCTGGCTCCGCGGTTGCCGAAAAACTCGATGACAAACATTTTCGGGTCCTCCACCTTGTAGAGAAGGTAGCCGTAGTAGCCGAGCTCCGCCTGATACTGTATGGTTCCGCTGGGTGCACTGTAGGCTTGTCCCCCAAATTTTCCTTTAAACTGGCTGTTGCTAACAAAAACGACTTCGCACTCGAAGATGTCGCCGATTATCCGCAGAGCCTTCAGGGCTCCGGTTAGAAGCGGAATGTTTTTGCTGGTTATGGTGTGTCTGCCCGGACCAAAAACGTCGTAGGCTTTGCCGTCGCGGAAGAAGACAGCCCACTGGTTCTCCTTAACGATAACTTGGCTTCCATACTTCAGGGAGAGGTTGGGAAAGCGGTAAGCTATATCTTCGGAACCCGCAAAATCCCATGCAACTTTCTCTATTACAGGCATTTCATTTCACATCCTACATTTCTAAGGGTCTAAACTGTTTTTCTCGTTCATTCCATTTATCCTCGAAAGCAAGTAATAAACCCTTAACATTCTTCACTTCGCCGGCTACAGCCGTCCAGTTCTCCGCTTCAACTTCAGCTTTAGCCTTGTCTACAGCAGCCTTCAAGCCGTCAACCTCCTTTTCTAGGTCACGATCAAAATTGAAAACCCGAGCCAACTCGTTTTCCCGTATGTGCCCTTTCCTGTCCATGAGACCTGCGTAACCGTAGTCTGCGTGCCGAACCTTTTCTGTGACTCTGTCCAGCACTTGGATAACCTTCTTGTAGTCTCTGCTCTCTGCAGCACCAGCATCCATAGCCTCCAGATACAGGTCCTCCCAAACGTGCCGCATGTCCCTGAGGTCAACGTAATAGAGGTCCCTCAGCTTACGGTCTAACTCTCTCAGGTCTTCTTTTGTTCCATAACCTAAAGTGAAGAAGTTTTGAATCTTGGAAAGAATCCCCTGCTTTCCCTTTACTTTATCGATTGTTTTCCGCTCAGACAAACAACAAACCCCAGAACTAATTACCGATTAACCTAATTTAACTATTTTTAAATTTTGGCTTATTGTGTACTTAGAGTTTATCTTTTATCCATCTTATCAAGAGGTAGGGGTATTTAATCAAGGATACGACGTACATGCAGTTTACTGAGCAATCCTTGCAGAAGTCCCATTTGCCACATTCTTCGATGATGCTTCTTGCTTTTTCTGATTTTAGGCGATTTCTCAGATTCTCACCTTTTTTGATGCTCATTAGGGTAAAAAAGGGGCAAGGCAAAGCAACAGAAGCATCAGGTTTCAGAGAAATTGTGGTCGATGCCGACGAACACCTAATAGTATTGCCAAATCCGCCTAAAGCCTGAAATTTGAAATAGTCACTTTCAAAATGTATTTTCTTGTATTTCCTTTTCTCTTCATTCAATTTTTTTAAAACCTTGCCAGTTTCAGCAACCTTCATTCCTTGAGCATCTGTCACCTCCACGAATTCTCTCGGCACATTATCAACAGGCGAGAAATGGATCGGCAATTCAAGCGATTTCGCAAACTCGATTGTGTCGTCTATGAACTCGAATGTTTCCTTGGTTATCACAGAAAGCAGTTCAATTTCTACGCCCACCCTTCTAGCGTATTCTATGTTTTTCTTGACTTTTTCAAAAGCGTCAACACCTCGAGTCCTGTTGAATGTTGGCTTATGGTTCACATCAAATGACACAGCCAGAGCATCGACGTATTTTGATAGTACATCAATTTTCTTATCCAGCAGGATTCCGTTTGTGACCAATCCTGTGAACAAGCCAAGTTTTCTACTGGAAAACTCCAGCAGTTTGCCGAGGTCTTTCCTTAACAGGGGTTCTCCGCCAGTGAAACTTACAAGTGAACAGCCCAAGTCCCAGCATTCAAGTAATCTCTGTTCAAGCTCTGGGGCAGTTGCTTCATTCTCGAAGAGGTTCTTTCTCCAAATATTGCAGAATATGCATTTCATGTTGCATCGGTAAGTGCACTCGAAATGGACAAACAGGGGATGAACTGGATTTTTATTCAACAACATGTGTACGCGCGAGCGCAGAAGACTTCCTACGAGATTGAGTTTATCTGTCACAGCAACAATTCTGAGGTTTTCCCCTTTTTAGATTTACCATCAAATTTTCTGTGGGCTGGGTTCAAAAGTAATCTCTTCAATTTTGAGTTAAATTTTAACCCCAAACCCAAACATATACTTCTTCTCACGTTTGCACGCTTACACGCTTCACTTCTCTTCTCTCCTACTCTCTCTTTCTCCTTTAACACCTACAACCGCCACCACACCACACCGCACAACACCACACAACACAAAAAAACAAAAATTATTTGCTGGATTCTTCTTTTTTGGTGTTCTCTGTCTCTTTTTCTGCTTTGTTAATCCAATCCCTAAACCTTTTTTCAGCTTTCTCATTTAAACTACTGCTTATGTCTGAGAGTGAAAACGCGAGAAATATACAATTAAAAATAAAACTTGAAATCAACATGCACACAGCAATTAATGTAGGAATTATGCTTAGAATAGAGAGAAATACAAAAATTATCCCCGCAACAAAAAGAACCAAATTGACTATTACAAATGTTATGTTGTCGGCTATATTTCTTAGTGCCCAAATAGTGGATGATGAACCTCTTTCAAATAAGCTACTGCTGAAAGCCCAAAGCCCAAAAGTGATGCTTAAAGCAGTAAGTATTCCGCTTACGTATTCTGCTTCGACGTACAAATCAAAAGGAGTGGAAGTCAATAGTACGATAATAAAGGGCAACCCAATTACGAAAGCAAGTATTACTAAAAAACCAATAACTGCTAAAGCTAATAGTACAGCATCTTTCCAATTTTTTATTCTGCCCTGTCCTTTCGTTTCTTTAGACAAAATCATCCCACTTTTAAAAAATAATTATTGGTTTAAATATATAAGGCAGATACAACACACAAAAAAACACATTAGAAGATGAGTAATTTATAGTTCTTTTGTATAAGAAATAATGGTGAGCACGTATGATATCTTCGCTTTTTACTATCGCTCTTTCACAACTCGATATTAATGCAATACTATCTTTTTGCCATCAAGGTTTTTCTGAAGGTCTCAGAATAGAATACAAAAAAGAGTTTCCTAGAAATCTAAAGTTAGCTGAGACCATTTGTGCATTTGCTAATACTCAAGGGGGAATAATTTTGATAGGTGTTGAAGCTGATAAAAAAACCAACAAACCGAAAAATGTTTCAGGCATCGAATTAAATGATGGGTTAGAAGAAAAAATTGTGAACTTATGTTTGAGTCACATTTCCCCTTCATTAACTCCCGAGGTCAAAGTGGTTGATTTCAAGTCTGACACAAAAATGACTGAAAGTGACCGAGCAGTTCTGTTTATTCGAGTTCGACCAAGTTACATTGCCCCACACTATTTACTGAATACTAACGAAATACCAATTAGAGTTCACTGTAGAAATTCTTTAGCAGATTTGCGAACAATAGAAAATTTGATTGAGAGACGAAAAAATTTCGGAGATATAAACTCCGAAAGTTATCCATTTTATGACGTTAAAGAAATTGATGTTGATTCTGTAGCATATGAGACAATTAAAATAACCCCCAGATTTCGACAAATAGAACCCATTATAGATTTTTATAATAAGGAAACTAGCAATTGGCTTCTTCAAATCACAAATGAAGTGATGACCTTACATGAACAACGTCCTGAACCATCGGTATTGAAACTCTTTAGTAAAAACCAACAAACAGGGAAGATAACTCGCTATTGTGTGATATACCGAGATGGGGAAATTTCTTTTCAACATTCTGCAAATGTCAAAGTTAACAAATATAATCCCCTGAAATCTATCAACTTTATTAATAAAGTTCTGATGAGTGCCAAGAAAATCTATGACCGATTTGGTTTTTTTGGAGAATTAAGTGTCGGCTTAACTTTGATGTCAAATAATAATCCAATTCTTTCATTGAATAATTATCATTTTGACAATGATTATGAATACAGCGGCAATAAACTTACGGTAGCTGAGGACATTCTTTATGATGACCTTTCTACACCAAAAACAAAACTTGAAGATTTCTTAAAGAAAATCTGTATCAATTTCGGACTAACACTTTACGAAAAACAAGTAAGAGAACTTATAGAAGAAACACTTTCAACTAGTGAGTGAACACGCTGGAAAAATATTGATTTCACTACCCTGAACGATAAATTCGCTTGATTAGTTGCCTATACTGCAGGAAGTCTTTGATTGCATGTTCTTGGCTTCCATATCTGAAGACAATTCTTGGAGAAGGTTTGTCTCCTTTAGGTGCAACCCTTAGGGTAGAACTCATCTTTATACACTGCATAGCTAAATACCTGAGCAAAGGAACACTCTTAGAGAGGATAGCCACCCAAGCGATAATACTCAGGTTTTCTTCTCTACTAACGTAACGGTCAAAAACAACATGATAATGGTTCTCACTTGATTTCAGAATGATGAATCCTTTAAGCCTAAACTTTTCTAATGCAAACTCTGACCAATATCTTACAGACTTAAAGTTCATTTCATCAAAGTCAAGCATAACCGTCTCTCGGTCAGACACTCCCAGAATCGGGTCAACTCTCGATATTCGGTCTGTCAATCCATTCACCATCCTCACCATACCTGTAAGGGTCTCTAAGAAATGCCCTAGCGGAACACTCAACAAAGGGTCGTTCACTTCTGGGAACGATTCCACTCAAGGCAAGACGGACAGCTTTGGCTAGGTCTTTTCCGATACCGTAGAACTCGAATCTTGCACTGTAAGACTGTGAAGTTCCTAGTTTCCTAGCTAATTTTCTGTATCTCTTAGTTGTTGCATACCTGTAAACTGCAATATGCTTCCCAGAAAAGACAGGTCTTCTTGCTCTCGGTGTAACCCTTCGATACTTCTTAGGAGTATATTTTTGTGGATGAGCCTTAGGCGTTGCTCCTTTGACTTTTCTGACTTCAGCAAGAAGCCTTTTTCTTTGAATACCCAAACCCTGATGCTGTAGCTTCTTCTGAATCTTGTTTGCACTATAACCCTGTTTGATATAGGTTCTTATTGCTCTGCTCGTCTTAGAATTAATTTTATTTTTAGGCAAGACAAAACACCTCCTTAGCTGTCTGGAATGTCAGTTCTGGGCTTGATTTTACCGCTTTTCACCTTGTCCATGAAAGACCCTTCATAGTCGTATTCAGGGTTGAAGCGGTAACGATTTTTTCCAGAATAAACTAGGATTCCATGTTCTATCATTGGCTCAATGTAGCTTTCAAGTGCAGTTCTTCTTGAAACCCTGATGTTCCAACATAGCAGGTTAGCGTATTGCTTGGCTGTTCTGTCTTTCGGATATTTCTGCATGAACTTTAGAGCTTGCTCCTGGAGGGTGGCTTTGCATGTTGTCCCTATGTTAGGTGTTCCCTCATCATTATTCTGTCTCATTTTTTATTCTCCTTGGTTTTGATTCAAATCGGTGACCACAATTGACACATTTTACTGGGTTTTTAACCCGAGGCTTCCATGTGTAGCCACACCTTTCACACATTATCATGGCAACCTCTTTTTTGATGATTTTAGGCATTCTTACCTCCTCAACGAAAAAGAGGATTGGTGCGGAAAGTATTTAAGTCTAGTCAACATATATGAAGACTAAAATAAGTATACTTAAACCACGACTGGGGAATATGTATTGTTAAAGAAGAATCGAAAATATGTAGACTTGCTTCCAAGACTTCAAAAGAAGATTGTGCTGTCTCTAGCAAAGAATGAACCCATGACCATGAGCGATACAAACAGAAAAATTAGTGGATATCTCTCTTCTACGACTAGAGCCTTCCATGAACTTGAAGAGAAAGGAATGATAACCGAAATAGAAAAAAAGGAATATCGTGGACAAAAATTCTCTAAATATTGGCTTTCAGATAGAGGAGTAGCTTTTGCTCTTCTGAACGGCGCAAACCCAAACACGCTTGAAAGAATTGCTTTGAATGTTATAGAAAGAGAAGAGATAGAAACCTACTTGGAGATACGAGGTTTATCGCCACCAAAAATGTCAACCATCATTGACAAAGCTATACTTTTTCGAGGCATAATAGACCCTGATGAATTAAGCAAGTTGATATTTTCAGAAATGGCTTCATTGAAGAAAGCTGACTTTGATAAGCTTTTTAAAATTATCCAAAACTCTAAATGGAAACCCGTTTTTGATAATCAACTGAAACGCTACAAAAAAGTAATAAATAATCTAGAAAAGAAGGAATAATCTGATGGCTAAGGGTTCTAAAACTCAGAAAATAATCCTTGACGGCAACGGTTCATATCTTGGCATGGAGAAGGGCTGTTTTGTTGTAAAAGACAGGAAAGGCAATTCTGAAAGATATCCACTTTTCGAGAAGGAAATAGGTGAGGTTGTCCTTCGAAGTGGAAATATGGTTTCTACTGGAGCTTTAGCTAGTTTAGGCTTCTGGGACGTTGATGTGATGATAATGACTTCGAGGGGAAGACCAGTAGCCATGCTCAAGGGATTAGATGATGATAGTCACGCTTCAACCCGAGTGGCTCAATACGAAGCATTGAAAGACAGAAGAGGTTCTGAGGTTGCTAAGAAGTTTGTTCTGGGAAAACTTGAAGGACAGAATCAGGTTCTCAAAAAGTATGGGCTGAGACAGTTTGATTTCAAGAAGATAGGACGTGTAAAAAATCTGAAAATTGATGATTTAGCCCAACTTAGGAAGAAGCTTTTGGCTTATGAAGCTCATACTTCAAGGGCTTACTTCCAGAGAATCTTTTCTCTATTCTCCGAATCTGTTAGACCTGAGGGGAGAAGAACCTTCAAGGCTTACGATGGTGTAAACAATCTCTTCAATCTGGGTTATGAGCTTCTTTCATGGAAGGTTCACAAGGCTTTAGTTAATGCAAAGCTTGAGCCTTATCTCGGATTCCTTCACTCTGTGCAATATGGAAAGCCTAGCCTTGTCTGCGATATGATGGAGCTTTATCGATTTCTTATAGACGATTACCTCATACAGCATTACAGGAAAATAGGCAAGAAACAGTTTGTAACGAAAAATGAGGCTATGACGAGAAAGAAGGTCGGCAAGCGGGAATACCTTAATGATTTTGATTCAAAAAAACTGATACAGCGTTTGAATAAGCTTTTTGAGTGTGAAATAGAGATTCCTCGAATAAGACATGGCAAAAAACAAACACTTGAAACACTAATGAACGAAGAGGCTTTATTGTTAGCAAAATTTTTGAGAACTGAAAAAAAGGCATGGACTCCAAGATTACCGAATATCACATGAAAAATAATAAATATTCATTCATTAAAACACTAACATGTCATGAAAACTAGAAAGATATTATACTTTTTATTATTGTGTATCCTTCTATGTTGTTTATTCAGCAGTGTTTTTGCGCTGAATAAGTTTCTCATTAGACCTAATGACAAGGTATGTGAAGAATTAACTTCTGATAATGTCATTGAAGTTGTTGGAAAAATAACTGTTACCGATGGTTCTGTAGACTTTTTTGTTTTAGACCCCAACAACAAAACTATGTTTTCATTGGACTCCATAGTAAGCCATGACTTTAAGTTCAGAACAGATGATAATGGAACGTACACGTTATGTTTTGTTAATTTAAACCAAACAAATTCAGTATATGTTGAACTTGATTACAACACAAAATCAATATTTTCGGGACATGCTTGGGATATAAATGGATTAATAACATCAGGTTTTACATTAGGCATCGTTGTTGCTTTGCTAGTTAAATCTCATCGCAATAAAAGGGAAAGTATAAATGAGTCTTTATCAGATAAAAATAGAAATCTAAAAGATTCGATGAAGAAATATACAATGGAATTAGCTTTCATTGCCATTCTTTTTATAGCTGTTTGGCTTGGCACAAGAACATTATTACTTTTTATCCATAGATATCTTTTAGAAGAGGGTTATGTCTATACTCAATATGAAATTCTTGACCTAATTGCCTATGCTTTGACTATAAATCTTGTATTCACTCTTCTGAAAAAAATCCCTGAAGAAATTGAATTGAAACAAATCGTTGATACTGCAATACAATCGGTATTAATCGGAATTATTGTTCTCCTACCTAAATATGGTGACGCTGCAACACTTTCAAAACTGGGCGGTGGGGTTAATTATGCCTTTTTGATAATTGCAATAGGCATTCTTTTACTTTGTTTAGCCTTAACAAGCAAGAGTCTCAATAAAAATAAATCTAGACTTGACTCTATTCTTTAGTCTCTTCTTTGTGTTGTGTGGTGTTGTGCGGTGTGGTGTGGTGGCGGTTGTAGGTGTTAAAGGAGAAAGAGAGAGTAGGAGAGAAGAGAAGTGAAGCGTGTAAGCGTGCAAACGTGAGAAGAAGTATATGTTTGGGTTTGGGTTTGGGGTTAAATTTTAACCTTCTCTCTCATACACTCACTCAGCGCGCACACACAACAAAAAATATGCTTTTACCATTTTTGTTTATTTCTAAAAATGCTGAGTGAAAGGACTCCTACGCCGATTCCTGCAATCATAATGCCTATTCCAAGCATCTGAAGGTCTTTGTGTGGATATGTTGTTTCGACCACACTGTGGTATTTTGTAATAAAAAGAGGGAAAATGAAGATATCCCTCGCAGTTTTCTATAGTTTGGGTCGTTTTCGGAAGTACTGTATGCTGATTATCACTGCAATAGACGATAGTAGAATCATAACTCCGATGTTAAAGCCCTCTGGAACTGGGTCAGGTGGTGGGTCAGTGGCATAAGTGACGCGCATGTGTTGTGTAAAAGGTCTTGTGCCGGCAGGGGTGCCGAATGGATCTGGAAATGAACCGTAATTCCACGAAACGTATACATGAGACCCAGTATCTGCCTCGCGATAAGTGTCGATGGTGTCGTTGTCGTTATTGAAGCCGAGCCAATAGGTGGTTCCAGTGGCAACTGACACTGAAGTGTTCAGCGTGAGGTCGTTCCATCCTGAGACAGCGGCGGCTGAGCTGCTGGAAGCCAAGAGGGCGCCTGGGCTGCCGAATTCATCTGCGTAGATGGCAGTCGATATGTTTCCTGCAGGCGTAGCAACATTTATGCCAACTTTAGTGATATCGCCATAATAACCTGCTGTAAAGTTAGAAGCCCTCGCATACTGACCCCTCACCCCGTTACCGATAGAGTCCATGCCTGTAGTGGAATCGTTTCCAATTTCCTCAGTTACTTCTGTTTGGGCAAAACCTAGCGGAACACAAATGGAACCTATTACCAGAGTTGCCAAAACAAAAGCAACCACCATTTTCATCTTAACCATCTCATTTCGACTGTAGAATTTTGTTGACAAATGTAACTTCTCCCTCGCTCTGGATATATTTAAATTCATAGATAAGCAACGAAATATAACTTTTTCGTATTGAAGCTTTTTCTCTTAATTCTGTGTGATTCAGTTTTGAATGTTAATTCTTAAGAGATTTTTTGTCTTGATTTGACCATCAATCTAACAATTTTCTAACTCGTTAAAGCATTTAGAGACAGTGCTTCGTATTGTTTTTGGCTATTCTATCTAGAAAATGGGCTACACTTTGTCTTTGAGATTAAATTTTAACCTTCTCTCTCTTTTGCTGTTCTTGCTTCCTGTCGTGTTTACTCCTGTCATGTTGTCTTCTCTTGTCTTGTCTAAACTCTCAACTCTCCACTCTACTCTCTACTCTCCACTCGTCTAACAAAACACATTCTATTAGTCAATTTTTCTTGACTATACAACGACGTGGTTCGGTCAAGCTTTCTTGACAAAAACCCTTTTCAGCTTTATCAAGTTAGTTTAGATTCAGGTAATTCAGTTGGGGGCACAAAGAACAGCTCCAATTCTATTACTGATTCTCGTTTCATCAGCAATTTCTATTACAGAAATCAATGTTGCTGAAGCAGACTCTAGGACACTTGTTGTTCCAGACGACCATCCAACCATAGCATCAGCAATAGGCAACGCCACTGACGGTGATGTAATATTCGTGAAAAAAGGAACATATGATGGACCAATGAATCAAACGCTAGTAATAGCCCAATCTATTTCGCTTATGGGTGAAGACCCAGAAAACACTACAATAAACTTGTATCCATCGTGGGGCCTTCAAGGGTGGGAGATGATGACTCCCATATATGGCTATGACTCCCCAATCAGTATTAAGGCAGATAATGTTCACATCTCAGGATTTACAATTAGAACCGTAGGGGGTTTCCTATTTGTGGATGTAAATGGGGTGGGAAGTGAAATAACAGAGAACTACTTAGAAACAGGTTTGGCTTTACTTAAAGATAGCCAAAAAGTTATCGGAAACATTGTAAAAGGAAACATATTATGTGATACCCATAACCACACCATTGCCAACAACATTCTCGGAGGCAACATTTATTCACTCGCAAGCGGAGTCACGATTGAAGGAAACTTAATATCTGATGAAGAATGTGCAATTGGAATAGGTGGCTATGGCAACACAATTTTCAACAACACCATAGAAAACTGCGATTATGGCTTATCTTTCTGGGATTCCGCAGCCAACAACTTAATTTACCATAATAATTTCATCAACAATAGGGTTCAAGTACAACATAAAACGGAAAACCCATCTTTGGGCCAATGGGACAATGGTTACACTTTAGGGGGAAACTACTGGAGCGACTACAATGGTACAGACGCTGACGGAGACGGCATAGGAGACACACCCTACATCATAGACGAAAACAATCAGGACAACTATCCACTAATGAATCCAGTTGCCATAATTCCAGAGTTTCCATCATGGGCTATATTGCCACTGGTTTTGATTATCACACTGTTTTCGGTAGTTGTCAAAAGAAAGCTAACAAGAAGTTCTTAGATTCACTAATCGAGGATTCCATGCTTTCCTTTCGTTCCTAAGATACTTACCTAACAGTAGAGCCTCTTCGTTAATTAATATATCAAGGGTTTGTCTTTTCTGTTGATACGGCAAGCTTTTGTGTTGAGAAAGGTTTACGTGCTTCAATGCCTCGTGAAATAACAAATACCACAGCTTTGAGGTGCCTCGGATGTTCTTTCACCTGCTGCTGACCACCAACTGCGACTTACAGTGCAGATACTGCTACGGAAAATCATGTGAAGACATGGACGCTGACTTCGGAGACTTTGAAGTAGATTATTCTGTTCCCGACAGAATCACCTATGACATAGAACTTCTGCAGAAGTTCATGGGAAAAGACCCTGAGCCAGTGCTGATTTTTTATGGCGGCGAACCAATGCTCTGCAACGACAAAATAAAGCAGATCATGGACAACGTCAAAGCTAAACAATTTAACATCCAGACCAACGGCTTACACCTAGACAAGCTTGAGCCAGAATACGTGAATCGGCTGTCAACAATCTTCGTCTCCGTAGACGGCACCGAAAAACTGACTGACCACTACAGAGGAAAGGGAGTCTACAGAAAAGCCGTAGAAAACGTCGAAGCAACCAGAAGAAACGGCTTCAGGGGCGAGATAATTGCCAGAATGACCCTCATGGAACAAACGGACATCTACGAAAACGTTAGGTGGCTCCTAAACAACCCCGACCACTCCTTTTCATCGATTCACTGGCAACTCGACGCTGGATTCTGGAAAAACGATTTCCCGAAAAGACCCTTCGCAAGATGGGTTGAAGAAAACTACAATCCCCAGATAAGAAGACTGACAGAATTTTGGGTCAACACAATGGAAACCGAAGGCAAAGTGCTGCGGCTCTATCCCCTTCTCGGCGTAATGCAGTCGCTTCTCACAGGAGAAGAAAGTCTCCTGAGGTGCGGTTCCGGATGGGCTAACTACAGCATACAAACGGATGGACACA
This sequence comes from uncultured Candidatus Bathyarchaeia archaeon, assembly GCA_964399485.1. Lineage (GTDB taxonomy): Archaea > Thermoproteota > Bathyarchaeia > Bathyarchaeales > Bathyarchaeaceae > Bathyarchaeum. Next base: position 170,898 of record CAYNQS010000004.1, read on the forward strand.
TAATACCATGCCCCGCCATGAATGGAATGAAAGACTACTATCTGGGGCACATCCAAGACTCCCATCCGCTACAGCTGAGAAGAGTTCATGTGGGGCAGCCCTGCACTAGCTGCGAAATTTTGCGGGAATGCGGCGGAAGATGCCTTTACGCCAACATAACGAAACAGTGGAGCAAACAAGCATACAGTTTGGTATGCAAAACAGTCAAGAACCTCGTTGACTCACTGAAGTCCTCTTTGCCGCGGGTTCAGAGACTAATCGCCGAAGAAAAAATCAGTCTCTCTGACTTCGACCACCTAAAATACAACAGCTGCGAAATAATCCCCTAAACCTCAACGGCTTAAGATGCCGCAAAACTTTAACCGTCAAAGCCCTTAATCTAAGGCAGAGAGGTGAACAGAAAATGAGCAAACAAAATGAGTATGCACGTTCTCCAGCTCCTTTAATGTTCTTCATAATAATCGCTCTAGTGTTTATAGTCCTAGCAATCCTAAATTACCCGAACCCAATCGCCATATTTTTCGGGTTCCTAGCCGTGGTCTCCCTGTTTCCTCTACCCGCAACAGTGGCAATCAACAAAGAATGGGAAGAAGCAATAATACTGCGGTTCGGCAAGTTCCAGCGCCTTGTCGGTCCAGGATTCTTCTTCAAGTGGCCATACGTCGAAACCTTTCTGAAGCAAGACAAACGAATCGTCACGTTAGACATCCAACGGCAGGAGGTTATGACCAAAGACAACATCAGCGTAACAGTCGACGCCGTGGTCTTCGTCAAAATAGTTAACACAAAGTACAGCATAGTGAACATCCGCAACGTCTGGGACAGCGTAATGAAAATCGCCCAAACAACAATGCGGGATGTGGTGGGAGACGTAGAACTGGATGAACTGCTGGCACGCAGAGACGAAGTCGCAGACAAAATAGCCAAAATAGTAGACCAAGAAACAACAGACTGGGGCGTAGACATCACCTCAGTGAATCTGCAGACAGTAGAACTGCCAGAGGACATGAAACGGGTAATCGCGAGACAGGCTGAGGCTGAGCGGGAGAAACGGGCGGTAATAATCAAGAGTGAGGGAGAGTTGACAGCAGCCGAAAACTTGGAGAAAGCAGTGAGCAAAATGAGCAACCGTGCAATGTATCTGCGCACACTATCGAGCCTAGAAGACATCAGCTATGACCAGAGCAACACCATCGTTTTCGCGGTGCCCATGGACATGGTTAAAGGCGAAATTATAGGACTGTCATCATTTGCTGAAGCCACCAGTGCAAAAAAGTAAGTACAAAAAGGCAAAAGCGAAACGAACTGAAAAAAGAAAAAAGGGGATTTTGAAGGCTACAGACCAGCCCAAAGAAATGCGATGCCTACACCGATTCCGATAAGCCCCAATATTACAGCTATTATCACAAGGATGATTATTGCCAGCACAGATATGGCAAACGCTTTCAGCCAACCAGTGTCAAAGAAATGCTTCACCAAACCAAGCCAAAGCACTAACTGAATGATCAAGGCGACGAAGCCGAAAATCTCAAAGTAGCTGAATATGCCCCCAACCAGCGCTCCAAGAATGATTATCCACACCGCATCAACAAACTTTGCTTTCTCTTTTCCCACAACAGCTCTTCCTGATAGCCACAAAGCAGGCGCCAGAATGATGATCTTAATGACAAGGTCTATGAGTATTACATCCAAATTAACAGCCAATCTGATTTTCCCCTTCCCAAACCATAAACAACTGATTAGCCAAATTTCTTTTTATCTTTTGCCATACAGAATATCCGCCAACACAAAAAACGCCAAAAAACCTCTTTTCGCAACAATAACCGAACACAAGCCAAACATATCACGTTACCCGAATTAGCCCAGACACCAGAAAACTTTTTCAGCCCGGCACCTTGAGCGGTTGGAAGCCGCAGGCTGAACACCTCGGCCAAAACCTTGGTGCTTACACCCCGACTCCATCAAACCCATCTTCTATGGGAGCCCTCGTCCATGACTGAGGCCCTGTTGCCAAGGTCTCTTGTCAGGGAATGGTCGCCTCGTTTCAGGAGCGGCTTCGAGCTTAGATGCTTTCAGCTCTTATCCGCGACAGCGTGGCTGCCCGGCAGTGCCCTGTCAGACAACCGGTAGACTAGAGGCTACAACGTTCCGTTCCTCTCGTACTGGGAACCCTTTCCCTTCAGGCGACCAGCACTCCCAGCAGATAAAGTCCGACCTGTCTCACGACGGTCTAAACCCAGCT
>CAYNQS010000005.1:0-16900 GCA_964399485.1 uncultured Candidatus Bathyarchaeia archaeon
TTACGATGCCTAACACATAGTTCATGGGGGGTTTTCTTCCTACGTATATTATGTTTGAGTCGCTAGATTTTTTGCTCATTTTGCGATTCTCCGTAGTTTGTGCTGTTATTGTTAGATGGACTAGCTTTTAAATCCTCCTATTAACGTAAAAGGTGTGATGATTTTGGGTTCTTTTGTTAGGTCTTCAGGTAGCCTTTTCTTCTAAGCAGGTCTGCCTGGTTTCTTTTGTATCGCCATATGATGTCGCCGCGTTTGTCGGATTGGAAGTCCCATGGAGAGACCAGAACGATGTCTCCTACTCTTATCCACATTCTCCGCTTCATTTTTCCGCGTATTCTGCAGAGGCGTTCATGTCCGTCTTGGCAGCTCACCATAACCCGGTCGAAGCCAAGCATTTTTTTGGCTATGCCTAATACGTCGTTGCCTGCTGGCAGCTTGATGGCGCTATGGTCTTCGCTTTTGACCTTCCTCTTACCCATAATACCACTTCTACATTATCTTTTCATAAATGTTTACATAACTTAAATAGGTTAGTCTTTTTGCTGTTTTAGAGAAACACGTTCTCAGCTTTGGAGGATGCTGAAAAGGATTATGCCCACTCCCGCTAGCCAGCAGTAGTAGGCGAATAGGTGGATTTTTTCGTTCATGACTATCTTTTGGAGGAGCTTCAGTGATGCGTAGCCTACTATCATGGAGACTATTGTGCCAAGAAGCAGCAGAGTAGAGTCGATGTTGCCTAGGGCTAGTTGTTTTGATTCAATGATTGTTGCTCCTGCTATGGCGGGTGCGGATAAGAGGAATGAGTATTTGAAGGCGGTTTTTTTGTCGATTTTTCTTAGTAGTCCTGTGGATATTGTTGCTCCGCTTCTGGAGATGCCTGGGATTATGGCGATTGCCTGTGCCAGTCCTATCAGCAGTGAGTCGGTTATGTTCATTTTTTTGTTGCCTGTCCGCTTTTCGGAGAGGAAGAGTACTGCGCCTGTGATTAGGAGGGCTGATCCTACGGCTGGGAGGTTGGAGAAGAGTGATTCGAGGAAGTCGTGGAAGATGAAGCCGATGATTGCTGTGGGCACGCTGCCGACAACTATGAAGAGTGCAAGTTTTCCTTCTTCGGTTTCGAAGTCGCGCTTAACCACTGTTTTGATTATGTCTGCGATGTCTTTGCGGAAGACTGTGAGAACCACGATTAGGGTGCCGAGGTGTAGCATGACGCTGTAGATGAGGGGAAGGTTCAGTCCGAGAGCTTTCTGGGCTATGACCAGGTGACCTGAGCTGGATATGGGCAGCCACTCGGTTAAGCCCTGAACCACGGCGAGAATAAACACTTCGATTAAGGTGACCATGTCTTGGATTCCGCCCTTCAGACCGTTCTCCGGTTAAGTCATGGAACAGTAACATGCCTTTCCATATTTAAAAGACATTAGTAACAGCGGCTGCTTGGTTTTTCCAAAAAAAGACTGTTTTTAGTAACATTGTTAGAACATATTAATGAATGTGTGAACCTTAGACAGGAATTTTTTGTTGTGCTGCTGAATTTCAGAAAAAAGACTGTTTTCAATAATGTACCTTTATTAGGAGCCTAATAGGGTCTGCTGGTTTGTTTTTGTGTTAGCAAAAATTTGTGAAAACACTGTTTTCAACAATGAACCTCTATTAGTCTCCTAATAGAATCGAACAGAGAGTTTGGTTCTCTTGTGTTGTTCGATTTTATAACATGTTAGAATGTTAAATTTATATTAAAAGGATTATGGAAACTACTTCTAGATAGAAAGAGTGTAGATGTATACAAGAATATGTTTGGGTTTGGGGTTAAAATTTAACCCTTTTTCCCCCATTAGCAAGGTATTTTGTCAATTCAACATCAATCTGTGCAGTCTTTGTATGCACCCGACTACAGAACATAAAAAATGTGCACATCATCAAAATATGCGTTTGTGCTATGATAATTTTGGCTGACGGCAAATGCTTCAATATCCCAACTGGTCTCTCCAGCTTCTAGTGGACCCCTATTTGTATACACAGGCAAATCTTTTCCCACTAGCTCATCATCAATCCAAAGAGAGTATATCTCAGCATTTCTATCCATAATCACAGTAACCTTGTACCATCTATCAGCAACATAAGATTGTAGGTCCCCCTCACCCATCACATATATTGTGCCATAATCAGTAAAACGAATGGGCGCATAAGAAGTTGCACGATTAGGGGGCAAAATCGTAGCAAAACCTACTCTGGCAATATCTCGGTTACCGCCACCTAGACTTTCAACTCTAACGCTTACAGTGAAACCTATCAAAGGGGAATCTGTGTCAATCGGCCTTGCAGAGTAGGCAGCCCAACCAGACACTCCAAGCAGTTTCAGAGACTTTGTTGGGGAATTAGAAACATCATTCACAACAAATTGATATTCGTCTCCCCTACCATCATACCAAAGTTGCCATCCACCACTATATGGAAAGGTTCCAACACCGTAGCTTTCAAAATCGTCCTCAAAAATGATTTCTTTAGACGGGGAAGGAGAGTCAACTACGTCAAAAGGGTTGCTTGTTCCATTCTTGGAAGTATCAGACCACGCAGCTACACTGATCGATACATCAGCGGCTGCATCCGTGAACATTACATCCCATCTCTTTACGCCATTCAATACTGCTAACCCTATATGATATTGTGTGTCACCGTCTACATAACTTATGACGATAGAACCGTTGTAGCTTGTTAATGGCTTGCCATACTGGTCGATTGTCCTAATCGTTACGTTGAAAGGCAAACCCGCGGTCTGTGGGCTCTCAACATAGTCAAAGATGAAGTGGTCTAAAACGGGTGAGGCACGTGCGCTTCCAGCGGGATAAGCAGTTTTTTCTGCAAATGTTCCAAGCAAAGTCGTTACTTTAACGGTGACTTTCTGTCCTGGAAATGCTGCGCCACCAGAATACGCCAACGCTGCCGTGTCCCCCTGACTCAAGGATGCTATCCCCTCCGAAACAGTCAACTTGGAGATGGAGCAGGACACAAGTATTCCGTTCACATAGAGGCATGTGTCTTCTTCTAGCTGCGCCACTCCTTCTCCTATGTTCTGCACGTAGACCATCAAATCTGCTTCGTGGTTGGCTATGCTCTGTATCATAATCGCCTCGCCAGCCCTCTCTGTTGACACGCCAATGTAGCCCATAATCCATGCATAAACCACCAAAGCACCAGCAATGGAAACTGCTATCATCATCAAAACAGCCAAAACAGGAGAAATAGCCCTTATGCCTCTTCTAACATGCATCAGTTAGCTACGCACCCAACGATTCAATCTCTGATTAATATTGAATTAAAGGTTTTTTGTCAAAGAACATTGACTAAATTGTCGTTTGGCTTGTCAAGAAACTTTGACTAAAAAGTCACAAATCTGGTCAAGAAAGTTTGACTAAAAATTGCATTTGTGAGCTTGTTTAGTCAAGAAACTTTTACAAAAATTCTTTTATTCGTATCGTAAACAGCTTTAGTTAGGGGTTAAGTTTGAAATCTCCAGTAGCCGTATTTATGATGTTAATGATGTTCAGCGGTTTCTTGGTGTCTGGCATCACGTGTTTTGGTTTAGCACAAGACTATCCAGCAGAATACTATTATTATTCATTCAAAATATCCGGTTATATCTTAGACTCCGATGGCAATGGAATCGCTGGTGCAATGATTATTTTTAATGTGCCCCAGATTGTTCCTGCTGTTCTCTCAGATTCCTCAGGGTATTACATGATTTATGCTCCTGTAGGCACTTACCACGTCAACGTCTGGCCACCCTTCGATTCACACTACATTTCCTATGATGAACCAGCACTTGCTGTACGGTCAGACATAACCAAAAACATCACTTTAACTACAGGCTACAAGATATCAGGCTACATAACCGATTCGTCTGGAGCACCAATCGTAAAGGCTGTTGTTTCAATGGACAATTTCTTTTGTGGATGGTACTCAAAATATTCAGGACGTTATTTTGTAACCGCTCCCGCTGGCACATACACATTGAGGGCCAGACCCGCGAACGGCCCGCAGAACGTAACTGACTTTCTCCCTTACTCGGAGTCCAACGTCGTCGTGAACGGTGACCTAGCAAAAAACATCACCGTGGAAACTCCACCTCCCACTAAAATTTCAGGATACGTCTTAGATGCAGAAGGTAACGGACTGGCTGGCGCCCAAGTAATCTTCGGCGTACCCGACATTGTTCCCAGCGTTTTCACGAATAATTCCGGTTACTACACGATTTACGCTCCAGCAGGCACTTATCATGTTAATGTTTGGCCGCCTTTTGATTCAAACTACCTCTCTTTTGACCAACCAGAGTTTACTGTGGGAACTTCAGACATTTCGAAAACTTTTACACTAAGTTCAGGCTACAAATTATCCGGTTATCTAACAGACTCCTCTGGAGCACCAATAAGAGGCGCCATTGCATCGTTAGATCAATTCCACTGCGGATGGTACTCTGATTCTTCGGGATACTATTTTGTTACTGCTCCAGCTGGAACATACACCTTAACCATTCAGCCTAAGACAGGCCCCTCCTTCCCTATCTACACTGAAAACAACTTTGCCCTAACTGGCGACACCGTCAAAAACATCAATTTAACCCCAGCAAACACCATAATTAGCGACAACTTTGATGACGGTGTAGCGGATGGATGGACGCAACATGACGATTCTTGTGGCGCCAATGAAGAAAAATCTCGGCAAGACCTAACAATGGTGAATACTGTTTCTGACGGAACTTACACCCACAGTTCTCATCATGTAAGCGTTAATCTGCCAAAGAACGCTGATGTAATCCCGCTTTCAAGCAAAGAGTATTGGACATGGATTGTTGCAGCAATCATTATGGTCCTAATTGGCGTCAGTCCGCTAGTCTATTTCAGGAAACGCAAACATAGAAATTGATCTGTTTGAAGGTGGAAGTGAATGCGCACAAATCGGTTCGTTAACTTCAAAGGAGAAAATAGAAATGCACGCATCCACAAATTTTTAGATGCCAAGAACAGCATATAAGGTATATTTCGATTTACGATATAAGTGAAAGAGCAGGTTTTATGCTGATTTCAGGCATTCACTAATACACAAAAGGCTCCAGAACTTCTTTTTCGTTTGGCGGTCTAACAAAAGCCACGTCCTCAACGTATGCTCTTAACGGCTCAGCCACGCTCCAAGCCTGAGAGACACATCCTCGGGGAAGGTGAGGCGCGTCACCATCAAAGATTTCGCTGATCGTTCCCAACCCCGCCCGATGTATTTCTTCTCGGAAAAGAGGCTGCAAGAAACTCTGGAAAACAAATTTCCGCCAACGTTCCTCATGATTTTTTGTCTTCAAGAAGGCTGTGGTGAAGGGACCTAGAAGCCACGCCCAAACCGTGCCGTTGTGATATGCGTTATCGCGGTGAGTCCAGTCACCGAGATATTTCCCGATGTATCTCGGGTCAGTTTCAGGAAGCGTTTTCAGTCCATATTCTCCCCACAAACATTTCCAGACAGCCTCAACAACCCTCTCTCCCTTCATCCTGTCAAGTATAGGAAAATCCAACGAGGAGGCGATAATCTGGTTTGGTCGTAACGTTGAGTCAGCTACACCATTTTTCACTACATCGGAGAGGCATTCCTTTTTTGGGTTCCAAAACTTTTGTGAAAAACTTTCTCTAGCCTTCTCAGCCATGCTGTAGTACTCTTCTGTCTTGTCCGCTTGATTGAAACGTTTTGCTAGCAGCTGCATAGTTTTGAGGGCGTTATACCATAGGGCTTGAATCTCCACTGCCTTCCCGTCTCTAGGGGTTACAAAACGGTCAACTGTGGTAGCGTCCATCCAAGTAAGCTGTGGACCATGAGCAATCAACCCGTCTTCTTCCATGCGGATATCGAAGATGGTTCCCTGAATGTGATGCTCCACGATCTGATTCAGTGTTTTCCACAGTTTTTCTTGAATAAACGTGTAGTTGCCAGTGTACTTGAGGTATTGGAGAACCGCGTTGAAGAACCATAAGGTGGCGTCCACGGTGTTGTAGAGTGGGATGTCTCCTGCCTTGTCCGAGAAACGGTTCGGGATGACGCCCTTATGGCAGTAGCGCTCAAAAGTCAACAGAATCTCCTGTGCATCCTTGAATCTTCCAGTTACAAGCGTCAGCCCAGGCAATGAAATAAGCGCGTCCCTTCCCCAATCATCAAACCAGTGGTAACCTGCAATCACTGACTTCTCGGTTGAAGCCCTAGAAACAATAAACGAATCCGCCGCTTGGATGAGCCACTTCAACCAGCCCTCCATTTTCGAGTTAGCGTAGCGTTCCCTGAACTGTTCCAGCAAGCCTTTTCGCCGCTTTAACTCCTCACGGCATAGCAGTTCAATGTCTTCGGTTCGTTTACCAAAGGATGAGAAGAGGCTCTGCACTTCTCCCCATTTTCTTCCAGCCACCGCGAGAACATGAAACCGTTTCTTCTCTTTGGGACCAACAGAAAATTTGAAGAATCCAGGTCTAAATTGGTCGTCGGTGCTGCTTTCGCTTCGGGAGGCGTCAACCCTGAAGAAGATTTTCTCGACCCACCAGCTTTTCTCCACAAAAGAGCCGTCATTGCCTGAGGACAGAATCAGAGATGAAAGCGAGTCTGACGTCTCAATCACGGTGGCTTCTCCGAGGCGCTTCTGAACAAAGCTCCACGGCAACGTGTCCTTATCTGTGATGCTGTAGATGTGCCTTGAATTGACGAGCGGCGAGACGCGGACAGAGATCTTTTGTTCCAAGGGGTTAGAAACTTCATAGATTACTGCTGTTGCGTTTTTCATGTAAGGCATGAAAACTGTTTTCTTTAGACTAACGTCCTCCACAGCATACTTGTAGGTTGGAAGGGGGGCGAGAACAAAACTGGAGAGAAAACGGTGCCCTTCAGGGTGCATGACATCATGGAACTCGTTTGCCCCTAGAGCGTAAGTTTCTGTTCCGATCTTCAGTTCCTCGTCAAGTTTTGTTAGTAGAACCCAGCGATTTGTTGGGGGGTTAAGGGATGCAACAAGGAGACCGTGATATTTTCGGGTGTTGATTCCCAGAACTGTCGAAGACGCGTATCCGCCTAAACCGTTGGTTACAAGCCATTCTCTGCTTAGAGCCTCATTAACGTTGGAGAGAACGTCTCGCCCAAGAGTTAGTTTGGGTAAGTCCACTTTGTTGGCATCCCGTCAGATTTAATGTAAGAGCTTGGCTATGTTTTTTCCTACACTCACTTTGAAGTGTTTGGCTACAGTGCTACATTTTGTCCGCAAAAGCAAAGCATGAGGAACCGGAAAATCAAGTTCTGTGAGGGTTTCAGCGTGACCCATGCCCTTCGCCACAACCAGATCCGCAGAATTGTAAAGTTTCAGGAACTCGTCTGAACATTCTTCGAGAAACAAGCCAACGGCATCAGAGCCTGTGGACATCACCTTGTCTGCCACTTTATCCATTCCAACGATGTAGGCGTCTTCCAATGTTGCGTCGTTAATTATAGGACCGTCCTTGACTCCTACCGTAACATGGGCGCCAAGATTCTTCAGTTCCTGCACAAGAAGCGTGTCAAGGGCTACTTCTCCGGCGTTGTCAGTTAAGTAGAGAACACTTTTCGCATTCTTTGCCTTGTCGAAGATTTTGGGAATTTCATCCAAGGCCAAGTCCTTTTCAGCCTGTTGAATCAGCTTTTCAAGATCCGTGAACTTGAACGGGTTGTCGGGCAAATCGAATTCCATGATGTTGCCTACAATGGCGGAGAGACAAGCCTTCCTGAACCGCAGCTCCGGCGAAGTTTCCTTCGAGACGATGCTTTTTGCTAGGGGAACGACTTCTAGAGCCTTTTTGTTGCTGAGCCGCTTCTTCTGTTTGTATGGGTCAGGGTTTCCGGTTATCTTCCGTATCAGACGGTCCCGTTTTGTGCCTAAAACGGCGGGATTGGCTGTGGGCTTGAATTCTTCAGCCAAGAAACTTAGGACTGCTGACAGGGTTTTGAATTGGAGCGCCTTGTCGTCTGTGGCTTCTTGGATTTCCAGGTAGCCACGATTAAGAATACATGAAATGCATCTGAGTCCAACTTTCAATCATCAATTCCCCTAACAAACATCTGCTAATTTTAACATCTCTAAATCTTTGCACCGTTTTTCAAAATCAAGTATTCACATCGTTTCACTTATGGCTTCTGAAAATTCCATCAGCACTTTACGCGGGTCTTTGGCTTTCACTATTCCGCTGGTAACCAAAACTCCCATGGTGCCAAGCTTCAATGCAGCAGCTACATCCTCGCCCTTTGTTATTCCCGCACCGCAGAGCAGTACCGCATCAGGGTTTACGCGCTTGACAAGTTCAACCGTCCCAGAGACCACCTCAGGCTTAGCTTTAGAGACGGGAATCCCAGTTCCTATCAGTTCAGGCGGCTCCACTGCAATCATTTCTGGTTTAAGGGCGGCTGCAGCGGCGCTTACGGCAGCATTGTTAGTGCACAGCACAGAAACCATGTCTGATTCGCGGGTCTTTTTGATTACGGCTTCAATGGCACACAATTTTAGTCGTCTCTCCGAGTGGTTAATTAATGTTCCAACTGCTCCAGCTTCCTTCACCGATTCAAGAAGTATATGTCCTGTGAAGCTGCCAGGCTCTATTGGATCAATATGCTGTGCCAAAACCGGAATTGAAACGGCTTCGGCAATGGGCGATATGTCTGCGAATTGGGGAGCCACACATATATTAACTCCGGATTCCATGCTTACGGCTTCTGCAGTTTTTGACAGTTTAACTGCTTTTTTTCCGGTGGCTTCAGAATACGTCTTATAGTTCACTATAATGACTGGCACCTTAAGGTTCATCATCATTCGCCGCTTAATGCTACACCTAAGGAACTTAAAGATTTAGCGTCAAGAAGTTAATGTTTCTACTTGTCTAGAACATAAGAAACGTGAGCAGACGACAAGCAAAAGAAGGTTAATTATCCCTCGTAGGGCGGTCTTTCCGTAGTAGTAACAGCAACTGATTCTGTCACACCAGACCTCCAGAGAGTCAGAGTGATAGTTTGACCGGGCGATACTTCCACTTCCATGTATGCACTCCAGTCTTCTATGGTGAAGGTAGTGTGACCATCCACAGCCAAAATAATATCCATGGCTGTATAACCTTGAACGCCGAGTACAGCCGGCTTTAATCCAGCCTCATCTGCTGGATAGTCTGAAATCACATCCATAACTAGAAGCCCGGTCTGGGAAGGATCAACATTAAGGATATTCAATGAGGTTACAACTTCCGGAGTCAGCGCTATTATGGAAACACCTACAAAGGGATGCTTGTACTCCCCTTCTTCTAGGATAGAGGAAACCACCCGCTTCGCAATATTGACGGGAACCGCAAAGTTGAAACCCACATCGGTGCCCGCGTTTGTTATTCCAACAACGTTTCCAGTCATATCCAGTAAAGGTCCTCCTGAGCTGCCGGCAGCAATAGTCAAGTCCAGCTGTAATATAGGAACGATTATGGGTTCAAGGTCAAGAAGCCTGTTGACCTGGCTTATGTAGCCCACGGAAAGGCTTTCTGTAAGTCCAAGAGGGTTGCCTATGGCTACTACTTGCTGTCCGATGCTGCATTGGTTACCGAAATTCAAGGGTGTTGCCTCAGCTGGGGAGGTTGGCACTGACAGCACAGCTACATCGGCGTAAGCGTCGGAGCCTATCACCGTTGCCTGTGTTCTCGTTCTGTCGAAGAATTCGATTTCGATGTCTGTTTCGTTTGTAACTACGTGGTAATTGGTGACTATCGTGTTTGAGGTATTGTATAGGAATCCTGAACCCTGTCCTACGGGGGTTCTGATTACCACAACGGATCTGTATGCTGCCTCGTAGACTTCCGTTGGTGTCATGTTGAGAAGTTGGTCAACAATTGCCTCCAGATTCGAAAGCTCTGATATAAGCCCCTCAAGTGTCTCAACGGTGGCTTCGATTTCACCCAAGCTTGTGGATGTGCTTTGGTTTAGGGCATTTATCTGATTGGTTAGGTTAGACAGGTTCGACTTTGCTTCTTCAATGTTGAGTTTTGCCTCGTTCAGGGCGCTCTGCAGTTCACTAATCTGTCCTTCATTTACATTAACCTGTTCCAGAGTTGTTTGTATTTGTTCAATTTGTTCTCTCTGTGCATCCAGCTGAGCTAGTGCGTTTTGTAGTCCATCAAGCTCTTCATTCTGGACACTGAGCTGTTCTAGGGCGCTTTGTATCTCATCAAGCTTTTCGTTCTGGATACTAAGCTGTTCTACAGCATTTTGTAGGTCGTCAATTTGTTCTTCTTGGGCACTGAGCTGCTCTTGAACGCGAATGTTTTCAAGCATCAAATAGGCGTTAAAAGCCGAGAAGACGACAACTACAACGGCTATTATGGCTATTACCTTTAAGTTCCTGTTGGGCATGTTCAATCTTCATTCGTCCATATGCTTTAAGATTTTTGGATTAGACTCAAACATTTGCCTAGATCCTCAAAGGATGATAGGAGAACCTGCATCTGTTTCACAATCCAACGGTTCCTTATCCAGATTTCCATTAGAATGGGAGTGTCGTCACGTTATATCCGATCGTTACTTCGTTAGAACTGCTCTATTTTTGTTGCTATTTTCCGCAAGATTTGCGTGAAGGGATGCTCTGTTTTTTCAAACGCAAACAGGTATTCTCCTCCAGATCGGAGTACATCACAGGAACAGGGAACAAGGTCAACGATGGGCAACTGATGTGTATCAAGTTTGATGCGGGTTTTCCCTGATAAGATTGTTTGGGGAACTTTGTTAACTATTATTCCTGTCTTTTTTTCATACAAGTCATAGAGGTCATGTATCATCCTCTGTGTTCCCTCCACATCCGACCTGTCTATGGAAGTTACCACCAGCACCATGTCCGCTACCACAATTGCGTTAATGGATGAGTACTGAAGTCCCGGGCTAGAGTCCACTATAACGTAATCAAAATCCATGTCTTTTAGAAGAGAGTCTTTGAGCGAAAGAAGTCTGCAGAGAGCTTTCATGCCCCATTTCCTGTCCTTGGATGACATATCCCGGATGGCTACTGTTGAGGGATCTGCCAAACCAACAAACAGCTGTCCCTCTTTTATGTAATTGGGAGTGCATTCTGTCAGAATGTTGTCCATCTTGCATGCTTTGTTCAGGTAGTCATTCATCCAGCATTTGTTATTGTTGTGGAATGTTGAACTGAGGCTCGGAGCTCGAAAATCCAAATCCAGCAGACAGACCCTTTTGCCCTTGTCAGCAAAGATCATTGCCAAATTCACTGATAGAAAAGTCTTGCCAGTTCCACCTTTGTATGAGTGAAGTGTTATTAGCAATGATCCCTTAGCTCCTGTGAGACTGTCTTGAAGTCTGGATACTAACAAAGTGTTGACTTTCTTGACAACATATCTTTTGTTTCTGTGGTATATATGAAATATGTGAATATCGGAATCAGACACACAGATTCATTCAGAAAAGTAATAAGAAAAATTGATAATGCAATAGATGAATTCACAAAATTCGCAGGGAGAACAGAAAACTCTTTCTAACTTGGTTAAGTTAGTATTTCCTGACATTTTGCGGCTGGGTGAAGATGAGGAGACCCATTGGAGGAAAGAGAAACGGCAAGTTTATAGGGCAGATTAGGAAGCCTAAGCCCTCCCTGCATGATAACCAGTGGGTTCTGAAGCTTCTAGATGATCCCAACCTCGCCGCAGACATGAACTACAGCAGAGACCAACTGGTAACTAAGACTAGAGGAAACAGTCTATGTGTAGCCTGCAAAGGCGGCAAGTTCCTGTGCGGCAAAACACGATGCCCGCTTGTTGTCCGATTCAGTTCCTACTTCCAATCAGCCACTCTTCTTCAGAACACTGACTTGGATGGAGCTTGTCCACCAGGAGTTTTTGTGGGTCGAATCGGCTATCCCTACGTTTATGCGGGTCCTCTTGTCCCTCCAATCCACGAAGACACAAGCCAATTTGATCTACCCGAATCATGGTTTGGAAAATCTATCGACGAAATTGTGGGTTTCCGCTCCTTGCTTGTAAGAGGAAAGCACAGGGTTCATGTGAAAAAGTTTGAGGAATCTGGAAAAATCATGGATCAAACTATCGATTTAGCTTTGTCCGTCAACCCTGTTGATGTTGAGTTGAATCTCAAGAAGAAGCCCTCCGCCGCGCTTGTTCTTGACGATCAAATTCAGCCTTTCGGACCTTCTGCTCCACTAAAAAAGATGCAAATCTCAAACTCCAGATGGGATCACCACATCCAGAAAGCTTACTTCGACGATGACCTGAAAGCCTCCGAAGCGGTTACAACACTTTTCCAGAAAGGAACAATGGTTACGAAGATTCAACGCGCCTTCAGCGTCGGCGCCTTTGGAATGAAGGAACAAAGACGGTTGGTTCCCACCCGCTGGAGCATAACAGCCGTGGACAGCATCATCTCGAAGGATATGATGGAAAAGATCAGAACGTTTCCCGAAATCAACGAGTATCGCGTCTACGAATCTTGCTATCTGGACAACAGATTCGAGGTTTTGATGATGCCCAGAGAATGGTCATATGAGGCGATGGAGGCTTGGTATCCGGGCACGGTTTGGAACCCCAGCGGCAGAAGCACAGTCTTATTTTCTGACTGGGAAGGCTTTGGCGGTCGCAGCACCTACGCCAGCATCGGAGGCTGCTACTATGCGGCTCGTTTAGCGGTTGGAGAGTTGCTTATGAAGGAACGAAGGCAGGCGTTGGTGGTTGTTTTGAGGGAGGCGCACCCCGGCTACATCATGCCTGTTGGGGTGTGGCAGGTGCGAGAAAACGTGAGGAACGCCCTGCGGCAGAAACCGCTGAAATACAAGACGCTAGAAGAGGCTTTAACCCGGATTGGCAGCCAGTTTCAGATTCCGATTAAACAGTGGATACAGAAAAGCAGCCTGTTAAGGAACGTTATATTTCAGAGGAGAATCACGGATTACGTTATGAAATAGAGGGATTAATTAGGCTTTTAAATACTTTTTTACCGTTAATTTTGCATACTTATTGGAATCTTGCTCAATCAGTTTTTGCCTCTTTCTCTGTTTATGTCAGCACTCTAAGCTTTCAGCCTCATTTTTTCTGAGGCATATTGGATAGATTTTTTGTCATATTCAGAATCCAATATCAGAAAATATCTGAACTCAGAATAGTTCTGAACTGCAATTATTGTTGAATAGTGAATTGATGTTTATATTATTAATTGTGTAAGTTATCAAGATAATCTTGATTGGAAAAGAGTCTCATTTAAGTAAATCCAACTGGTGGATATTCATAGTTCTAATTGTGTTTTTGAACATCACAGGACTTGATTTTGTAGTTAATAATATCCTTTATTCATATGGTTTGGGCTTCAGTTTTGGCTGGTATGTTCCGTATGTGGTTGGGCTTTCGACTATGATATTTTCAATTTGTGGTCTTGTTATGTGGCAAAGCTACGAGGATATGAGAAATGTGAGTGTTGCGTTGAAGAGGGGGTTAATTATTCTTTTGGCACATTTTGGGGGTTTGATTGATTGTTTGTATTTTTTGGTTTTTAATGGAGGTAGAGTTTATTCGGGGGAATGGACATGGATGTGGCAGTATTGGCTTTTTGGAACTTGGAACTGGATGCTGCAGGCAATATGGAGCTTCAGCTTTTTGTTGTTGATTGTGAGCTTGTGGAAGACGAATATAGCTATACTTTTTGATCAGGTTTTGGCTTTTTTGCATATTAGACGAGCTAGAGAAAGAAAGTTAATGTAAACTCATTTTTTCCGATTTCGGTTTGGGGTTACAATTTAATTCCAAGCAATTTTTAGAATCAACAAACTTTTCTAGGATGTTATCTGTTCATCACTTAATTTACTAAACCAAACGCCTATTTCTACAATAACAATACCGGCAGAAACCGCATAAATACAACACGCTAGAAGAGGCTTTAACCCGGATTGGCAGCCAGTTTCAGATTCCGATTAAACAGTGGATACAGAAAAGCAGCCTGTTAAGGAACCTTATATTCCAGAGGAGAATCACAGATTACTTTGGGTTGCTCTCGCTTTGAGTGAACCAGTTTACAGTTTTTGCGTCTTTACTTTTTGTGTTTGATGAGTTTGATTCCCATCACGAATATCCAAACTGTGGTAATTATAGTATTAATTATCTCTGGAACAGCAAAACCAACCTTAAATGGAAGGAACAGAATCACCATCGGCAACACCAAAATGGAGACCAGCGCTGCTGCTCCACTTCTCATGCTAAACTTTCTGAGTTTTACTTCTTCAGTTCCAAAACCTATGAAAACAAAACCAAGAGGAGCTAACATTAAGGGACCAAGAGAAACAATCCCATGCATCACCCTCATGTCAACGGTGAAAACGCCAACAAGCGCCAAAAATACGCTTGCAATAATAACCAAGTTTACTCCAACTCTGACCAACCGATTCCCGTCAAAATATTCGCGAATTCCAAGAGCAAAAAAGAAAATGAGAACCCCGCCAATCAACATGGCACTATTGAATAGCCAAGACACTTCTCCCACACCCAACTCGCTCAAAGCATTGTTTTCCCATCTGAACCACGGCGAAAGAACCGTAGCCGCTAGAACCAATACTATGGACAACACTGAACCTAAAATTCCACAAAATCCACCAAAACGCAAAAGCTTCACATCCTTCGAGACAATCGTAACCATAAACAAGCCACCAAACGATTGGTTAAACCAATAAAAAATGAACTAATATTTACCGTTTGGGCTTGGGAGTAAAAACCAACCACTTAATGTTAAGGAACCACTGTAACTGCGAAAAACTGGCTTTTTTTGCTGAGATATGCTATTTCTTGGGGTTTTGGTTTTCTAGAGTTTTGTACTATCTATTAGTTACCTATTGGTTGGACTGAAATAAGCATTAAAATGCTCAAGAATCAATCATCTTCAATAATCAATCGTATCTTGGCGGTGTGTAGAAACGAAAAAAAGAAACGAAGTTCAGGTAGTTGCGAAGATTCTGCGGGTGGCAGCCAAAGGCTCCAAGGAAGGGGAGATCATGGACCAATGTAAATTGGATTCTATGACCGTAGAAAACTACCTGTCAGCCTTGGCGGAATTAAGTTTGCTCACTTTTGATGATAAAGATGAAATGTGCTATCGAACAACTGAAAAGGGAATAGAGTTCCTCAACACTTATCATCGGCTCAGATGGCTTCTGTTTGGCAGGGACAACGATTTCCTGTTGATGCGTCTTCTGGAACAGATGAAAAAGAAGGAACAACAACATCCCTTCTACGTAAGCTAAAAACCTGCATCATTTTTTCTAGCCTCCAACTAAGGCGGGAATAAAAGCGATGGCACACATAAGTGGAGGTGTCTTCTATCAGATTTGAAATATTACCACTTTTGAAACAAGCGTTAAAGTTGCTTGAACACCATTCTTGTATGCTGTCTAGGTGATGTTTTGATGGCGAAGGAGAGAAAGGAGTTTGATGTTGTCGCCGACATCCTACGGGTAGCTGTTTTGGGCTCCAAAGAATCTGAAATTATAGTCGGATGCGAACTAGACCGCAACAGCCTCGAAAAATACATGCCAGTAATGATGCTTCTGAAGCTGATAAGCGTGGAGAAAGAGAGCGAGAATTTTTATCGAACCACCAGCAAAGGACTGGAGTTTCTACGTTTCTACCACGGCTTACGGTGGCTCCTATGGGGCAAAGACTTTGACTATGCTTTAGTCAACACCATGAGTAAGCTGAAAAAAGAAAAGAAACCATACTACGTAAGGTAACAAATTCTCTTCTGGAAGGATGGTTCTACTAAAAAAAGTCCTCAAGCTTTCGGCTCTCTGACCTTCGTAAAACCTCGGCACATTTCTTGGGTTCCAAGGCTTTGAATTCCAGCTCCAAACTGGTCAGGAGTGTCTGAACGCCTTTAGCTAGACGGGGAGCCACAAGTATGCCCCTGAGCTCTCTATTTGCCATGGTCTTCACGAAGTTAATATACTTCGCCAATTGTAGCGCCGCGTCCCTTCCAGCAGTCCTCCTTTTGAGTTCAACCACAACCAGCCTTCCGTTTCTGTCAACGCCATAGACATCCACAAATCCGGGTTCAACCTTCTTCTCGTACGAAATAGGCTTGAAGTCCTCCTCCAGAAGAGATGGATCAACCAGAATCGCCCTCTGCATGTCCGATTCGCTGGCGTGCAAAGAAAACTCTCCCCTGTCAACCAATCTCATGGCGGAAACGAGGAAAACATGATCAAAGGATATGTTGACTGATTCGGAGGGTTTCCTTCGGATAGCTCGAACATGCAGAGTTTCTCCCTTTGCTCGGGTTTGAAATATACATCCTGCGGGCTGCCAGTTGACAGGCTCGTATCCGATAGGGCGGTGAACCAGAACTGAGCCGTCCTCTTTGATCATGACTATGCGTTCTCCGGGTTCCAGTTTTGAGCTTGCCCGTCCCCTGTAGTTTACCCAGCAGTTGCCCACCAGAATTATGGCTTTATGCTCTGAAACAGCGGCTTTGATGAACTCGGCTGCCTCTACGACAGTTGGGTTTTCAAGAGTAGCCACGGGCTTTCGACTGGACACAATGATCACCAACAATCTTTAGATGATTAACGGTTAAACCGTAAACTTTTAGGTTTAATAGAAGTTTTAGCGGTTAGATCACTTAACACGGTTATTAACATTTTCGCGTTAATGTTTTTGTGTTGACCACTCATAAACATCGTCCTTCCACATTGATTTAAAGCAGCACGGATAATTTACCTTATTTGAAGACCAAAGGCTGAAGTATAAAAAAAATTATGCTAATGACAAAAATTACACCAGAGCGTGCATTTGTTCAAAAGTTAATTCATGTGAACATGAGACGTTAC
>CAYNQS010000005.1:17000-132927 GCA_964399485.1 uncultured Candidatus Bathyarchaeia archaeon
GCCGTCTGTGGTTACGCCTGCATCGGGGGTCACGCCATTCTCGTAATAGGTGTAGGTAATGTAAACCCATGGATCCGTAAAGCCTGACCAATCCGCGGAGGAATAACGGCCACATTCGCCTGTCGCGTAGTTTACAAAGGGACCGATGGCGTAGGTGCTTTCTGTGTTTAGCGTTCCATCGCCATTATCGAAATATTCGGATGTTACACCATCAACATCATAGAAAATGTAGACGGAGCCCGGTTTGATCGGAGCATGAGTTGTGTTGCCCCCAAACGGTCCGTATTTATCTATACCGAGTTCCTCATCGTATATGGGTTCCGTAAGGAGATTCGTAATTTGATGGGCTTCTGCTTCAACAGTTATCTCTTCTCCCAACCCTATGCCCACAGCACTTGTTGCCGCAAAACCCGTGCCCTCAACTGTGACGGAATCGTATTGCTCTGCACTTGTTGGATCAAACGTTATGGCTGCAGTTTGCGCGTTTATCACCGGTATAGCTAGGGCAATCAAGAGCGTTAAAGAGGCAATAGCAATTATTTTGGTTTTGTTTGACGATTTTCTCAAATTCTCCCACCTAATAGAGATTTTTCAACAAAGACTCTTCTCTGTAAGACTATTTAAAATTTGTTAGTTTCTTCACTAATAACAGATGCAAAAGCAACTTATTTTGGGTTTTTTGAATTTTGGGCAGACTTGAACAATGCCTTAATACCTTACATATACCAGAGCGTTGATTACAGGATACTTACTACAGTTCCTTCCCTCAGCTAGAATTAGACATAGAACTCGTAACCGAGGATTCACTCTCTGGTTCTATATATCTAAGGTAAATCTTGCTGTAAAACCGTTAATAAATCTGATAATTTCTATGCGCTATTACTTACAGAAACCATTAGAAGAGCGAACACAGATAAAACTTCTGAGAAGCATGCGGGAATGGAAAGAAAAACGCCGAACTATGCGACACTACGACCAGCAAACCAGAATTTATGATGTTCAATATTTGGGTGAACAGAACGCCAAAATAGAAGACATCCTAAACAGCATAAAATTCGGCTCAAACGAGGCTGTCTTAGACTTAGGATGCGGAACAGGATTTCTATTTCAGCACATCGCCAAAAGAGTGGGGCTTCTGGTTGGCATAGAATTGTCCTCAGAGGCTATTCGAGAAGCAAAGAAGCGCACAAAAAACCTGTCAAATATAGTTCTAGTTCGCGCAGATGCGGATTACACGCCCTTCCCTGAATGCATCTTCGATAAAGTCTTCGCCATAACTCTGCTGCAAAACATGCCGGAACCCACGAAAACAATCATAGAAATGAAGCGAATAGGCAAACCCCAAGCTGTATTCGCGGTAACTGGACTAAAAAAGAAGTTCACAACAAAAAGTTTCGTTGAACTTCTTGAGAGGGCGCGGCTTAAAGTTGTGACTTTAAATCTGAATCAAAGACTGAAAGGGCATGTTGTGGTATGCACAAACCTTTGAGCAGGAACTGTAGACTTTATCTAAAAGCTTCCGAGCATATTTTGTAGATGAAACCTGATGAGCAGAGAAGCCTACAGAGACATCATTCAGCAGCTAATGGAGATGTCTAACCCCACAAAAAGGGACTTAGATTCGCTTAAGGTGAAGGCTGCCGGAAAACACGGCTTAGGAAAGGTTCCCTCCAACTCAGAGATAATACAGCACCTTAAACCAGAAGAAACCGCCAAACTGCTTCCCATCCTCCGAAGAAAGACCGTCCGCACCATTTCTGGAGTAACCGTAGTTGCTGTAATGACGAAACCGTCACCTTGCCCAAAAGAGGAGCCCTGCGCCTACTGTCCCGGCGGACCAACCGAAGGCGTTCCGCAAAGCTACACTGGTCACGAACCCGCTGCCCTGAGAGGGGCACAAAACAGTTACAGCCCATACGCGCAGGTTAGAAGCCGCATCGAGCAGCTTGAGGCTATAGGACACAAGGTTGACAAGGTGGAGCTGATAATCATGGGCGGAACCTTCCCCAGCACGTCGCCAGACTATCAGGAAGATTTTGTTAAGCAATGCTTGGACGCCATAACAGAAACTAGGTCCAGTTCTTTGAATGAGGCGAAAAAAGTGGCGGAGACCAGCCGAATCCGCAACGTCGGAATCACCGTGGAGACTAGACCTGACTGGGCGAAAGAGGAGCATGTTGACAGGATGCTTTCCATGGGCGTAACAAGGGTGGAGGTGGGAGTCCAGAACGTTTACGACGACATTTACGAGGCGGTTAACAGGGGTCACCGAGTACAGGATGTGGTAGAAGCCACGTGCGTAATGAAGGATGCGGGGTTGAAGGTGGTTTATCATCTTATGCCCGGTTTGCCCGGATCAAGTTTCGAACGTGACCTTGAGGGTTTCAGGGAGATATTTTCGAATCCTCAGTTTAAGCCGGACATGATCAAACTTTATCCCTGCTTGGTTATTAAGGGAACAAAAGTTTACCGCTGGTGGAAGAAGGGAGAATACCATCCCTACACTACGGAAGAGGCGGCTCAGCTAATAGCGGAAGTGAAGAAGTTTGTTCCTCCGTGGGTCAGAATCATGAGGGTTCAGAGGGACATCCCAGCCAACCTGATTGAGGCGGGAGTGAAACTGAGCAACCTTAGGCAGATAGCATTGGAGAAAGTTAGAGAAGAAGGAATGCGATGCCGCTGTATAAGATGCCGGGAAGTGGGGCACAGATGGCTGAAGGACAAGGTGAAGCCTGACTCTGACAAAATTGAGGTCAGAACAGCTAAGGAAGAGGCCTCAGGCGGAAGGGAACTGTTCATTTCTGCTGAGGATCCAGTTAACGATGTTTTGGTCGGTTATGTCCGATTGCGGGTTCCCTCAGAAACGGCAAGCAGACCTGAAATAGCCACCGAAAACACGGCGATAATTCGTGAACTCAGGGTTTGCGGTCCCTTGGTTCCAGTTGGGAAACATCTGTCTGGGGCGTGGCAGCACAAAGGCTATGGAGGCGTTCTTTTGTCTGAGGCTGAACGAACCGCCAAGGAAGAGTACAGTCGAACAAAGATGGTGGTAACAAGTGCCCTGGGAACGAAAGAGTACTACAAACGGTTAGGCTACGACTATGACGGACCATACGTTTCCAAGCGCCTTAACTGAATCCTTTAATATACTGGTCGAAGTAATGGAATATGTTTTCAGCACGCTTCGCTGAGGAGAACAGAAAATGGGAGAAGATGAGCTTGAGTGACGAGTTCCCAGGTTACAGGGGGCAAGCATTAAAGTTTTTGAAGAAGGCGGAAGCCGAAATCGGCGATGTGATCCGCATAACCAAAAATGGGGAAAGCTGGGAGGGCATCCTTATTCCCCGGTCAGAGTTTGGGGATGAAGAGCACATCATACTGAAGTTGAAGAGCGGCTACAATGTGGGAGTCCGCGTTGATTCCACAGCGCAGATAGAGAAGGTGGGGGAGGGAGTTAAACCAGCCTTCACTCCGCCGCCGCTTCCAGAACATAAGAAAGGGTTGCCTAAGGTAGCCATTGTGAGCACTGGAGGCACCATAGCCAGCCGAGTTGACTACAGAACCGGAGGTGTGCGTTCAGCTCTTTCTGCCAGCGACCTCTACAGCGTAGTTCCTGAACTCTCAGACATAGCTGCTATAGACACTGAAATTCTGTTCAGCATTTTCAGCGAAAACATAACCGCCAAACACTGGATCGCAACCGCAAAAACCGTTGCCAAACACATCAGAAATGGAGTAGCAGGCGTCGTGGTGGCTCACGGAACCGACACCTTAGGATACACTGCCGCAGCCCTGAGTTTTGCTCTCCAAGACCTGCCAGTGCCCGTGGTGATGGTAGCTTCCCAGAGGTCGGCAGATCGCCCCAGTTCAGACGCTGCCACTAACTTGGTGGGAGCCGTTAAAGCGGCTGCCGCTGCCCCCTTCGCAGAGGTTGTGATTGCGATGCATGAAACGGTTTCGGACACGTCAATAGTTTTTCATCGTGGAACAAAGGCGAGAAAGTGTCACACTAGCCGCAGAGACACCTTCAAGTCCATAAACGCCTCGCCTCTGGCCAGACTGGAAGAGGATAAACTTAGAATTTTGACAGAAAGTTACAGGAAACGGGATGTTTCGCGGAAACTGAAGCTGAAACCAGACTTTGAGGAGAAGGTGTCTCTTTTGAAGGCTTATCCGGACCTGAACCCAGAGGTGATTAATTGGTATGCTGAGAAGGGCTACAGGGGAATTATACTTGAGGGAACGGGGCTGGGACACGTTGGAGATTACCTGTTTTCAGCCATCCGAAGAGCCGTCAAGAAGGGCGTGATTGTTGCCATGACTTCTCAGTGCATCTGGGGAAGATTAAACATGAACGTTTACGATCAGGGCAGAGACCTTCTATCCTTAGGCGTTATTTCTCTTGATGACATGATTCCTGAGACAGCATATGTGAAGCTCAGGTGGGCTCTGGGTCAAACAACCAAAACTGAAGAGGCAAAGAGGCTTCTCAAAGAAAACATTGCCAATGAGTATTCGTCCAGAACACTCTATGAGGAAACAGGATACTGAGGAAAACGGCATGAGCAAGAGATACTCGAAGATTGGTTTGAAGGCAGGACTTGAGATTCATCAGCAGTTAGACACCAGAGAGAAGCTTTTCTGCTCCTGCGAACCCAAGCTGTTCAAGGGAGAACCCGAGTTCACTTTTATCAGAAGATTGAGACCAACCCAGAGCGAGTTGGGTCAGGTTGATTCAGCGGCTCTTTTCGAGTTTCAGAAGGAAACACGAATTCTGTACGAAGCAAACAATGAATCGGTTTGTCTTGTGGAGATGGATGAGGAGCCTCCCCACGACCTGAACAGAGAGGCTGTGGAAATCTGTCTCATAGCGTCTCTTATGATGAAGGCTGAGCCAGTGGATGAGATTCATGTCATGCGCAAGACAGTCATAGACGGCTCAAACACAACAGGCTTCCAGCGAACATGCGTAGTAGCATTAAACGGCGAAATCGACATCAAAGGAAAGAAAGTACCCATTCAGCAGGTGAGCCTTGAAGAGGATGCGGCTAGAAAAACGGGAAAGGATGGGCAGCTGATCAGCTACCGCATCGACCGCCTCGGAATACCGCTCATCGAAGTAACCACCGCCCCCGTCATATATTCCCCAGAGGAGGCGGAGGAGACTGCTTTTGCTATTGGCAGAATTCTGAGGGCAACTCGCAGGGTTAGACGGGGCTTGGGAACCATTCGCCAGGACGTAAACGTTTCCATACGTGACGGGGCATTAATCGAGATTAAAGGCGTTCAGGAACTGGAGTTAGTCTCCAAAGTAATCGAAAATGAGGTCCAACGTCAACTGAGCCTCCTAGAAATTAGGGAGGAACTGAAGAAACGGGGAGTAAAGGAGGCGGATTTAGTCGAAGAGTTTGTTGACGTCACCCCAGTTTTCAAGAATACAAAATGTAAAGTCCTCGCGAAGGCACTTAAACAGAACAAGCCTGTCTTAGCCGTTAGGCTACGTGGCTTTGCTGGGCTCCTCAAAAAAGAGCTTGCAGAGGGCATGAGGCTTGGGTCCGAGTTGGCGGGGATTGCACGTTTCTGGGGAAGAGTTGGAGGCATATTCCACACAGACGAGATGCCAGCGTACGGCATAACCGAGGAAGAACTGAACCAGCTCGGCAAACTTCTAAACAAAGAACCTATGGACGCCGTGGTCTTCGTGGCGGACAAGCCAGAAAACGCAACCGATGCTCTGAAAGCGGTGACTGAACGAGCCAGAGCAGCATTGAAGGGGGTTCCCGAGGAAACTCGGGCGGCGAATCCTGACGGAACTACAAAGTATATGCGCCCTAGACCTGGAGCGGCTCGCATGTATCCGGAGACTGATGTTCCGCCGATTCAAGTGACCAAAAAATATGTTGACGGGTTGAGTGGCTGTCTTCCCGAATTGCCTGAGCAGCTGATGAAGCGGCTGATGAAGGAATATAAACTGAACCAGAAGCTTGCCAAGCAGATTTTGGATTCCGAATACCTTAACCTGTTCGAGTCTTTATCAACTGAGACTAAGGTTTCTGCGACTATTATTGCGGTTACATTGACGGAAACTTTGAAGGCGTTGAGGCGGGATGGAGTAAACGTTGAAGCCGTTACTGATGGGCAGTTCAGGGAGATGTTTAGGCTGATTGGCGAGGGAAAGACAGCGAAAGAAAGTATCTCCGAAATTTTAACTTGGCTTGCAAATCACGAAGAGGCTAGTGCCAAGGAGGCTCTTAAGAGTCTGGGGCTTGGGATGATGTCGCGGAAGGAGCTGGAGGATTTGGTTGATGACGTGATAGAGAAGAACGCGGAGTTTGTCGAGCTGCGGGGAAAGGGCGCCTTTGGACCGTTAATGGGCATTGTCATGAAGAAGGCGAGGGGACGAGTGAAAGCTGGAGTTGTAAGCGAAATTCTAAGAAAACGGCTAGACGATACAATAGCTTGAAGAAGCGGCTGGATTCGAGCGAACATTATGCTTGAATTATGGAGATGTGAAGGTTGCGAAGAGTTCATACTTCATGTTGTAAACAATCTACCTGAACTCCCACTCACAGTACGGGTCTCCCATCGCAATACATCTTAGTTCCTTAACATGTTGATTCTTAACAGCGGAGAAGAACCCATTCAGGAAACCAGTGGTGAAATAGCAGGAGGGCTGCTCTGTTTTCATTCTGAATCTTTCACAGTTCTCTTGCATCTTTATCGTTTCACCCAACGTGATCTTTCCAACCTTGCAGTGCTCCATAAGGTTGACAACACATTTTACCGCATCCTTTTCCCTTAAGCCTGATTCCAAGAGGCGCTCGCCGAGCATTTTCCCAGCTCTAGCTCCGCCCATACTAAACACCATTTGGAGTCTCTCATTGACGAGGGGTGCAGCCGTCACGTGCTGGATCTCATGGATGTGCACGCTGTTGCCCAAAGTGGGTCTCTCCATCAGAGGCTTTTTATGGAGCAGAAATCCTAGGAAGTGTTCCATGAGGCGGTCATGCACCTTTTCAATAACCGAACTGTTTTTCTCCAGAGAATTCTTCAACTCTTCGGTCTCTCCAGGCACAAATTTGACTTCGCAGTATGGGTCCCCGAGGCCTATACATTTCGTCTCAACAGCGTTCCAATCTCTCTCGGTTCCCCCCAAAAGCTCCTCCATTCCTTTAAAAGAGCCCGCCATCATCGCAGTTTTCATAATCCCTAAGGAAGTTCCGACATTCTCAAATCCCCAACATTCATAATGCTCGTATCCTCTAACGTAGTGTTCGTCCGTTTTGGAAATGCCATCAAGATATTCGGCAGTCGCTATTCTCCATTCTGTATACAGAGACTTCCAAGTCCTTTCAAACATTTTCTTCACGTCTTTTACTCTGCTGAAGTTTTTTGGAAAAAACAATTTGAACAGAAGTCTCTTGTACCAAGGAAATAGAGAAACCATATTAAAATTGTAGTTGGTTGGGTCCTCAGAATACTTAGTCAACTCGTACATCATCATCGGGAATCTTTTGGGGTCCCAGAGCATGCCGCTCCAAAATATGAGGTCCCGCCAGCCGATGTTAACGTAGTCTCCAACCCCCGGTCTTAATGTCACTTTCACCCCTAGAGCAGCCATCTCCGCCTCCCTTCTGACATACTCTGTATCAAAACAGGAGCAGATCACACGAGGGCGAACAGTGACCGGAACCTCAATTTTTGTAGGTTCCACTCTGGGGTGCTTCACAACATTCAGCACTTTCTTTCCTTCCCGCAGCTCGGTCTTTATCACACCGTTGGATAGGGTCATCACAGCCACAACATCCTCAGATTTGCCGCAACCTTCATCCATGCACCCTAAGACAGAGTTTCCGCTAGCGGCAAACCTCGATAGGGTTTGTCTCATAAACCTAAGAATCTCGGAGCCGCTGAACAGGTATGGAGAAGTTAAAGAGTCGAAGATCAACAAGACACCTTTTTTCCCTATTCTGTCCTGTAGCTTCGAGATGGCTATATCTATACTTGAAAGATCGTTACAGTCAGCATAGAAGGTATCCGATCTATCTGAAACAGAGACACCCACTGTTTCGTTGTAGGCGTCAACGAAGTTCAGAAGGCCAGGTTCCGCCTCATGTAGTCCATGCTCTCTTAAGGCCCTTTCGGCATCAGAAGGGCTGTACTCGGTCGTCACATAAATGATGGGTTGATCCATCACCATGCTCTTTAGGGCAACTTGCTGGCAGAATGTCGACTTACCCGAGCCAGGAGCACCCACTAGTAATATCATACTTTTCGGTGGTACTTCTTGTAGTTGAGCTAATGATACCATATGATTAACCTCTTCTTCGTTTTGGCTGACCTTTCTCAAATGTCACCTCAATTTTCTTATCTATCTCAGCAATGCTAGGATGCTTAACTATTGTGAAACGTAGTAACGGCTCATCTTGCTCTGTTTCAACTTCTGCTCTGACAACGATATCGAAGATTGCGGCAGTCTGGTCGATGAAGTCCTCCATTCCCCTCACGTCTGTCAGGAAGAATAGGCCGTAAGATTTGTTGTCCCTTATCCAACTGCGAACCTTGCTTAGAAGCTCGCTAACCTTTCTTTTATTTTCGTTATGTAGAAGCAGGGAGTCTAGGAAGTCTCCGAAGAGGCAATTCTTCTTGGTCAGTTTCATGTAAAGCTCCCTTTCGACCAGCATGAGGTGTTGAGGTTTGATGATCTGCACCACCCTACTATTAGTTTCCTCTGAAACTTGGTTGAAAACACATCTAGGCCAAAAAGCTGTGATCAGCACCACATCTAAATCCCGGGGAGCAATGCATGGTTCTGACACAAATGCCACGAACTCTTCAGGACCTTTTAGTTGGGATAGTAGAGGCTGAAGCAGCGAGTTGCACAGTAACGTTCTCGGGATCAAAGGGCTACGAATAACAAGACATGGTTCACCGGCAACAATTATCTCATCCATCTCCAACTTTCCTCAACTCCTATTCTGAATCGATTTCTCCATTTTTATCTGAACTCCCACTCACAGTAAGGGTCTCCCATCGCAATACATTTTGTCTCTTTGACATGCTGGTTCTTGACTGCGGAGAAGAACCCGTTGAAGAAGCCTGTAGTGAAATAGCATGTTGGTTCATCTCGCTTAGAAACAAAAAGGCTTTCCCGTATGCTCTCGCAGTTCTCCTCCACCCGGATAGTTTCACCTGCAGTAACCTTGCCCACCTTACAGTGCTCTAGGAAATGGAGAATGCACTTCACCGCCTCATCCTCACTAATGCCCGTGTCTAGTAGACGTTCACCGACCTCTTTTCCAGCCTTAGCACCCCCCATCCTCAACGCCATCTGGTATCTCTCGCCGGTCACATGGGGAAAACCCATGGCATGGATGACTGGATGGATGTGGATGTTGCTCCCTAATCTGGGTCTCTCGACAAGCGGTTTTCCATCGATCAGAAATCCCATGAGACGATCCATCAAACGTTCATGTATCTTTTCAATTACCGAACTGTCTTTCTGCAGAGACTCCTTCAGCCCATCGATTTCTCCGGGGACAAATTTAAATTCACAGTAGGGGTCCCCAAGCCCTATGCACTTCGTCTCAACGACATTCCAGTCCCTCTCAAGCCCCTTTAGTCCTTCAAACCCCATCACACCTCCTGCGCTCTCAGGACCAAAATGTGAAGACATCGTAGTACCTATGTTCTCAAATCCCCAACATTCATAACTCTCGTATACTCTAACGTAGTGCTCGTCAGTCTTAGAGACATCTTTAAGGTATTCACCGATCCAACCACGCTCCCACGGTTCCTCTCCCTCCCCAAAAAACTTAGACATTTTTTTCATGTCTTTCACCTTGCTGAGGCTCTTGGGCATAAACAATTTGAAGGCGAGTCTCATCTTCAAAGGATAAATTGACCAGTAATCTTTAATCATGCGGTATGGCTCCTGTTTGTTCACTTCATATATCATGGTTGGGAACCTTTTGGGGTCCCAGAGCATGCCGCTCCAATGGGCAAGGTTGGGCCAGAAAAGGTTCACGAAGTCCCCAACCTCCTTTCTTAGCCACGCTTTATCTTTTCTCATCTCCGCTTGGACAAACTCTCTTGCCGTATTCGGGTCAAATTTGAATGGTTTGAGTTTAATAGAGGAGGTCATTGGGGCTTCGATTTTTGTCGGTCTTAGTTTTGGATGTTTCACAAGGTTTAGGAGCCGTTTATCTTCCTCTATTTCTATCTTTATGATGCCGCTTGAAAGGCTCATCATCGCAATTAGATCTTCAGCTTTCCCGCATCCCTCGTCAATGCAGGTTAATACAGCGTTTCCCTCGCCAGCTAACCTCAACAGAGTTGTCCTTATGAAACTTAAAACCTCGGAACCATTCATAAGGTAAGGCGAGGTGAGAGAGTCAAAAACCAACAAAGCGTTTTCACCTATTCTTTCCCGCATCTTTATGATAGCGATGCTTAAACTCGTCAAATCTCCGCAAGAAGCATCAATAACATCTGACCTGTCCACGCTAGGAAGCCCTACAGTTTCACGGAAGGCATCAACAAAGCCCAAAGGATGAGGCAATTCCTCACCCATTCCTCTTTGCCTGAATGATTCTACAATTTCTGATGGCGTGGATTCAGTGGTCACGTAAATCACTGGTTCCATGGTGATACTCTTTAGAACAGTTTCTTGGCAGAAAGTGGACTTTCCTGAGCCAGGAGGACCAACCAACAAAATCAAGTTTCCAGAAGGTATTTCTTGCAGTTGGGTTAGAGAAACCATCAACCATCACCTACCTGAACTCCCATTCGCAGTAAGGATCACCCATCGCAATACACCTTATCTCCTTAACATGTTGATTCTTGACAGCTGAGAAGAAGCCATTAAGAAAGCCCGTGGTGAAGAAGCAAGAAGGACCTTTGATCTTCGTTGTGAATATCTTCGTCTGCGAGCTCTCGCAGTTTTCCACTATTCTTATGGTCTCATCTACCGTAACCTTTCCAACCTTGGTTTTGTTTAGGAAATCTAGAATACGTTTCACAGCCTCATACTCACTTAAGCCAGCTTCCAGAAGCCGTTCCCCGACCTGCTTTCCCGCTTTGGCTCCCCCCATCCCCAACACCATTTGGTACCTCTCACCGGCTAGAGCGGGAAAAACCATAGCGTGACAGACTCGGTGAATGTTCACCATACTTCCCAACGTAGGCCGCTCTAAGAGGGGCTTTCCTTTCAGTAGAAACTCGATTAAGTGATGCATCAACCTTTGATGTATCTTTTCGATGGTCGCGACATCTTTCTCTAAAGAATCCTCCAGCTCATCAATTTTTCCGGGCATTAATTTAGCTTCGCAGTAAGGATCCCCCAGCCCTATACACTTTGTCTCAACAGCGTTCCATTCCCTCTCAAGTCCATTCCAACTCTCGAACGCTTGCACCATGCCTGCTACACCAGGAAGCGTGTAGAATGCCATTGTCGCATTGATGTTCTCGAATCCCCAGCATTCAGAGCTTTCGTACATCCTCAAGTAGTGTTCACCCGTCTTCGAGATGTCTTCTAAGTATTCCACGATGCCGCTGCGTTCCTGTTCTGGGCTGCCAAACGAATTTATAATCCCTTTCACCAGTTTCTTCATATCTTTAGGTTTGCTGAAATTTTTCGGCATAAACTTAAGGCGGAATCTTGTGCGCCAAGGAAGCATAGCGCGCTTGACCTCTTCATTCTTCTTCATGAGCTTGAACGTTGAGGGGCCGTCCTCCTTGTTCATCTCGTACACCATCTTTGGGAACCGTTTGGGATCCCAGAGCATGCCGCTCCAATGGGCGAAGTTCGGCCAGAAGAGGTTTACGAAATCCCCCATCGTTGCCCTCATTACTGCTTGATCTCCCCCAGTCCGTGCATTTCTAATGTATGCTGCTAACGCTTCAGGGTTGAAGACACGTTCTTCTAATCCAATGGGTTCGAGTTCGATGGGTGCTTCAATTCTGGCCGGCTTCAACTTAGGGTGCTTCACAACGTTCAAGAGCTGCTTACCCTCGTCTGTCTTCATCTTTATCACACCATTGGAGATGCTCATCATCGCTACGAGGTCTTCCAGTTTACCGCAGCCCTCGTCTATACACGCTAAGACGGCGTTTCCCTGAGCCGCCAATCTCAGTAGAGTCATCCTTATGAACCTTAAAACCTCCACGCCACTCATGAGGTAGGGCGAAGTCAAGGAGTCGAAGATCAGCAAAACATTTTCACCCATCTTTTCCTGCAAATTGGAGATGGCTACACCCAGACTCGTCAGATCCTCAGAAGAAGCAACCAAAGTGTCTGATCGAATGACGCTGGGGAGCCCCATCGTTTCGTGAAAAGCGTCGACGAAGCCAAGAGGGTGAAGTGACTCTTTACCTAATCCCTTCGCTCTGAGTGACTCCTCAACTATAGATGGATTGGATTCGGTTGTTACGTAGATTACGGGTCTTAGCTCAATGTTACTGAGAACTGTTTTCTGGCAGAAGGTCGTCTTTCCTGAACCGGGAGGACCGACGAGGAGAATCATATTGTTGGTTGGCACTTCCTGTAATTGAGCTAATGATACCATATGATCACTTACCTGAACTCCCACTCGCAGTAGGGGTCTCCCATCGCAATACACTTGGTCTCCTTGACGTGCTGGTGTTTGACGGCTGAGAAGAATCCGTTGAGGAAACCCGTGGTGAAGAAGCAGGAAGGCTCGTCAAACGTAATTGTCAGAAATTTCGCGAATACACTTTCACAGTTACCGTTTATTCTGATTGTTTCATCTGCTGTAACCTTGCCCACCTTACAATAGTCTAAGAGATGGAGAACGCGCTTTACCGCCTCATCGTCCTCTATCCCCGCTTCCATCAGGTGTTCGCCTACCTCTTTTCCAGCCTTAGCACCCCCCATTCTCAACGCCACCCTATATTTCTCGTCGGCCAAATGAGGAAAACCTATGGCGTGGGTGACTGCGTGGAGGTGAATATCGCTTCCTAACTTAGGTCTCTCTACGAGTGGCTTCCCATGAAGTAGGAAACCCATGAGGCGATCCATCATTTGGTCATGTATCCTTTCTACAAATGCGCTGTCCTTCTCAAGTGTATCCCTCAGCTCAGTGAGCTCATTAGGCACCAGTTTAAACTCGCAGTATGGGTCCCCCATCCCTATGCACTTCGTCTCAACGACGTTCCAGTCTCTCTCAAGCCCTTTCATGCTTTCAAATCCTTTACACGAACCTGCGGCGCAGGCAGCGAAGTAATTTAAAGCCATGGGGGCTCCTAAGTTCTCAAATCCCCAACATGCATAGCTCTCAGCTACTCTAAAGTAGTGTTCATCAGGTTTCGAGCGGGCTTCAAGGTATTCCATGATTCCGCTGCGCTCCGCCTCGCCCCAAGGGCTTTGCATCTTGAAGTATTTTTTCATGTTTTTGACTGTGTTGAGGTTCTTAGGCATTAACTTGAACAAGAGCCTCATGTGCCAAGGAAAAAACTGGATCATCTCCTTTGCCATGGTGCCATCCAACTTGTCTAGCTCATACTTCATTGTTGGGAACCGTTTTGAGTCCCAGAGCATCCCACTCCACATGACAAGGTTTGGCCAGAACAAGTTCACGTAGTCTCCAACCTCCTTTCTCAACCAATTAAAATCCCTGTGCATAACCGCTTCGTAACACTGTTTCCCCATATTGGGATCCATGATCTCGAATTCGAATACGAATTTTACTCCAGTCGATTTTGCTGCGGAGGGAATCTCCACTCTTGTCGGCTTCACTTCTGGATGTTTCACGATGTCTAAGAGCTGCTTGCCCTCATCCACACCCATTTTCATCACGCCGTCGGAGAGGCTCATCATAGCCACAAGGTCTTCGGGTTTTCCGCAGCCCTCATCTATACAAGTCAGAACGGAGTTCCCTTCAGCTGCGAACCTAGAAAGAGTCTGCGTCATGAACCTCAAAATCTCTGAGCCGCTGAATAGATATGGAGAAGTCATCGAGTCAAAGATCAACAAGATGTCCTTTTTCCCTAGTCTCTCCCGTAGTCTTGAGATCGCTATATCTATACTGGAAAGGCTGTTACAGTCAGCGTAGACCGTGTCCGGTCTATCTGGAACTGAAACGCCCACCGTTTCATTGTAGGCGTCAACAAAACTCAGCAGACTAGGCTCAACCTCCCGTAGTCCCCTCTCTTTCAAAGCCCTCTCAACATGGGACGAGCCGTACTTCGTCACCACATAAATTACTGGTTTATCCACCGTCAAGCTCTTGAGGGCAACTTGATTACAAAATGTAGATTTCCCCGCTCCAGGAGGACCAACTAACAAAATCAGGTTCTTGGGCGGCACTTCTTGTATCTGGGTTAGAGAAACCAAGAATTTTCACACTTATAAGTGGTGGATACTGGTTTATTTAATTTCTTGGTAATGTTCTAACGAGTTTGGATCAATATTTCTCCCAGTCTGTGTGTATGTTGTCCACTCGATTGCTCACCCTGACCTCTCTGACGAGTCTACTCTTCTCTTCTCGCTCCCTGTTTTCTATGATCACGTCGGCGAAGCGCTTCACGACATTGATGTCCACTTCACGGTGGATGTCAGCTTTCACAACGAAGACAACTGTATAGTTCAAGATTCTAGCCGCTGACGCTAGATCAGAGTAATATTTGTAGAAGAGGCTCTCATCCATATGAGGAATCATATTATCGAGGAAGTCGCCCAGAATTATTGGACTCCTGTCTTCAGGCACGGTCTCCAGGGTCTTATTCAGGAAGACGTTTACCATTGAAGGGTCTTCAGGGGAGAGGATGGGATACTCCAGCTCCGATGCAGTGGAGAGTGTGGTGACCCATCCGATCTTTGCATCCTTAATAGGGGTTAGCTGCGTCGGCGCAGTGGGGCCTAGAAGCAGGATGGGTATGCATCTGGCCTCCAGACGGGACATCAGGTCGTGGATAACTTTTTCGACTCCGATGTTTCCTTTGATGAGGATGACTAAAATGCTGTATTGATCTATTGGCTTCTTCAGACCGTGCAGAAACAGGGCGCGGGTAGCAAAGGAGAATATCTCTCCGAATTTGGGCGTTCTTCCAAGAAGCCTGTACAGGTAAACTAGGTCTACGGGCATCCCCACCAAAAAGACGAGGGTTACAGAAAAGAACATGAGTTCTGGAAAAAAGGTATAGGAGACTACAGACATCAAGATGCAAGAGGCACCCATAAAACGCATCACAGGATTCTTACTTTCCATAGCTACCGTCATTATCATCAAACCGATCAGTACCATCCAGACCATCCATGCAGAAAAAAAACCTGTTGAGAGATAAACCGAAAGTAACCGGATGAAACCTCCCAACGCAATGTAGACACCAATAAGAATGCTTTCTGTCCTTGGGGCACGGTAGAAACTTGATACAGCTATTGCACAGCCTAAAACAATCCATCCCACCGAAAAGAATGTAGGTGTAAACGCTAGGCTAATCATCATCGCTGCGATGCTCAAGGAGCCACCAAGAACCAATCCCTTTTCACGATCCCAGATCCCATGGTTGATGAAACCGGCAGATATGGCAACAATCCAAATAGCCTCTACTTGATCACCTGTCATTCCTTCCGGAGCCAAGATTGTTACCAGAAAGGCGACAAAGAAACTAGCAGCAAAGCCGATCGAGACCGGCATATCTTTGCGAGTTTGATTCGGCACCTTTAACAGCCTCCTTTTCGGCTAAACATGAACCCCTTTAAGCACCACCTATCTGAACTCCCATTCGCAGTAAGGATCACCCATTGCAATACACTTGGTTTCCTTGACATGCTGGTTTTTAACAGCCGAGAAGAAACCATTCAGGAAGCCCGTAGTAAAATAGCATGAAGGCTCCTCACCTTTCATCATGAAGCTCTCACAGTTCTGCACCATCCTTATCGTTTCATCAACCGAAACCTTCCCCACCTTACAGTGTTCCAGGAGAACGAGAATGTGCTTTATAGCTTCACCCTCTCTTATGCCCGCTTCCATGAGGCGGTCTCCTACCTTCTTTCCAGCCATAACGCCCCCAAGCCTCAAGGCAATACGGTATCTCTCACTTACGGTAGCTGGAGTTCCTCCAATGATGTGGCCAAAGGCGTGCAAGCTGATCTCGTTTCCTAATCTTGGTCTCTTCTTCCAGAGAGGTTTCCCGTGAAGCATAAACGCCATGAGTCCATCTAAGAGGCGATCGTGTATCTTTTCTACAACTGTACTGTCAAGAGACTCCAATGAGGTCTTCAGTCCATCGGTCTCTCCTGGTATAATCTTTATCTCACAGTAGGGATCCCCGAGACCTATGCACTTCGTCTCAACCCAGTTCCAGTCCCTTTCTTCCTTCTCAAACCCCATTATAGCTCCCGCCCACGCTCCGAGGGTCCCCAACCCTAGAGTCGCACCAACGTTTTCAAATCCCCAACACGTCGCAAACTCGTACCCTCTTACATAATGTTCGTTCGTCTTGGAGGAATCTTCAAGGTATTCAATAACACCGAGGCGGTCGCCTTTTTCTAATAAACGCCGGGCCCATGACATTAGCTTCTTCATGTCCTTTCCTTTGCTAAAGTTTTTAGGCATGAACAATTTGAGGTAAAGCCTTACGTACCAAGGAAGAAGCCGGATAAACTCGCCTACCATGGATTCACCTTGCTTGCTCGAGATATATGTCAACGTTGGGAACCTTTTGGGATCCCAAAGCATGCAACTCCACCGGATGAAGTTTGGCCAGAAAAGGTTTATGTAATCCCCTACTTCTGTTCTCAGCGGGGGTCCAGCCATCAGACCCATAGACATCTCCATATGTTGCGCAATCCTTTCCACATCAAATTGGTAAGGGATTGCGAGGCTCCAGGTCATCGGGACCTCAATCTTTGTCGGCTCCAACTTGGGATGCTTCAGGACATTGAAGGCCTTTGAACCATCCATTAGCTCTATCTTGACGATGCCGTCCGCCGTGCTCATCATGTTTACCATGTCCTCGGGCTTACCGCAACCCTCGTCCACGCAGACCAGAACAGCGTTCCCCTCAGCCACAAACCTTGAAAGGGTCAGCCTCATGAACCTCAAGATCTCGGAACCGTTGAACATGTAGGGGGAGGTGAGGGAGTCGAAGACCAGCAGAACCTTCTCCCGCATCCTTTCACGTATCTTGGAGATGGCGATGGATAGACTGGTCAAATCCTGGCATGAGGCGTCAATTGAGTCTGGCCTAGTCAACCTCGAGAGCCCTACCGTGTCATGGAAGGCGTCAACGAAGCCAAGAGGGTGGGGCAATGCTTCACCTAGACCCATCTCCCTCAACGAGTCTAAAACTTTGGATGGAGCGGCTTCAGTTGTCACATATATGATTGGTCTAGTCTCAATATTGCGAAGAATTACTTGATGGCAAAAGGTTGACTTCCCCGAGCCTGGAGGACCAACCAATAAGATAAGGTTCGCGGTTGGCACTTCTTGTATCTGGGATAGAGACAAAGACATCCCTCTATTACTTGCGTATGTGAAAGCTTCTTTAGATTATCGGTAGTTTTTCAACAATCCTAGAGTCGAGTTTTACTTGTAAACTGTTGCGCCAGGATATACCTCTATGCCCTTAGCTGAGATTTCGTAGGGTCTAGGCTGATTGTCTATGGCCAATCCGCGCATCTTCGCCACCTGAAATACCCGAACTAACCGGCTGCTTTTAAGAAAGGTGCGGAGCAAGATAACACCTTGGGCAAGATACTCCTCAAACTGGTGCTCCCGCTCTATCCCAGTGCCCTTCAACTCAGAGATCAGCAGGTTTGTGCAGCCCGTCTTTTTCAGGTCCCTCATCAGGTCTCTCATGGCGTATATGCGCTCAATCTCGTCCGGATACTGGAGAGTGAAGATAGTCAGTGGGTCCACGATCACTCGCTTGGCGTTTACCTCTTTGACACCTTGCCTAATCGCTTCAAGCAACTTTATCAGCCTGAACTCCTTCATCCCGATCTGAATCAGTCCACTGCTCTCCGAAGGTGCAACACGAACCGGAGAAATGTTAATGAAAACAAGCTTCTTTTCATCTTCAAGCTTCTTCAGATCCCAGCCATACTTCAACATGTTTTTCTTTATGTCATCTGGATCTTCATCAAGCGTAACATACACACCTGCTTCGTCATGTTGGGTCGCCCCTATATATAGAAACTGTATTGCAAATGTTGTTTTTCCACTTCCCGGTCCACCGCTAACCAGAATCGTATGTCCCTTCGGGATTCCTTTCCCTACAAGAATTTTGTCTACGCCAGGAATGCCTGTTGGAACGTAATCATCCATCATTTCAAACACCTTTTAACCTCTCCTATAATCTTATGTATAATTAACACTTAACATTTTAGAAAGCTGTTTAGAGGAGCAATTAAAGAAGATGTCAACGAATGAACTAACAAATGTTGAAAGGAAAAAGCTTCTTGATGCAACGAAGAAAATTTATGCACACAAACTTATGCAAACAAAAGGGTTTGGAATTCTCGCCAGAAAGGCTAAGGATGAAAAGATTAAGCACCTCCTGTTACGAATCAGCGCTGATGAGACAAGTCACGCTGAATTCTGGTTTGAAAGAATCAAGGAATTAGGAGGAAAACAGGAAGGAGCAGCCAAGACTTTTCTCAGAGATTGGAAGGTAGGCTTCATAATGCGTATCTTAGGAACGAAGGGCTTCTTGGAGTGGACTGTAGTTGGGGAGGAAGAAGGCATCCGAGATTTAGCTGTTCAGGCAGAAAACATTACGGATAAGGCAATTTCGGAGGCATGGAGTAGAACAGCTTCTGATGAAAGATTACATCTGGAAAGGCTCAAGACCCAAGTTTTGGGTATGGATGTCTGGGAGATAAGGGGCGGGGGAGGGGTGCGGGACATGATCTTTGGAGCCAACGACGGCTTGGTCTCAACACTAGCCTTCGTGGTCGGAACATTCGGAGCCTTCACAGACTCGCACATTGTTCTATTAACTGGAATTGCTGAACTCTTCGCCGGAACAATATCAATGGCTGTTGGTTCATACCAATCAAGCAAGTCTGAGGTGGAGGTGCTGGAGAGGGAGAGCCAAAGGAGAAAAGTCAAGAAGGGGATGACAGCCGAAGAGGAGAGGGAGGAGCTGATAAAGTTCTATCAGACAGAAGGCTTCAAGAGAGGAGAGGCTGAGGCAATCGTTGACAGGATCGCCGAAAAAAAGGAGGCGCATAAACAGATAGATACCCTCGAAGAGTTGGGTCTCGCGCCTGAAGAACTTGGGAGTCCAGTTAAGGCCGGTGTTTTGTGCGGAGTATCCTTCGGCCTCGCAGCCTTGGTGCCGATATTCCCATTCGTCTTTCCCATAAGTAATTGGGAAGCTCTGATAGCCTCCATAGTGGGCACTTTGATCACCCTCTTCGGAGTAGGTGCTATGAAAACTATTTTTTCGAGAAAAAGTTGGTTTCGAAGTGGGCTGGAAATGATGGTTATAGGAGCCTCCGCTGCGGTAATAACCTACATTATTGGAACATTATTTTCTCTTATAATATAACTGGATGTTATGCTTTCTAGAAAACAAATAGAATGTTTACCTCAAGAGAATTTGAATGCACATGCAGAAACCATTGCAAAACAAAAAAGGGGAGTTTGCGGGATAGTCTCGGATGTTGTCTCCACATTGATTGATATTCGTTAATGCCCAGCGGGTTTCTCACAGCACTTTCTCGAAATCCTTTCTGTCTTTAGATAGTGGGATTGTGCAGTCGAATCCTGCTTTGCATGTTTTTCTTCTGTCTTCTCCAGGTTCGGAGCTGGGGTCCAAGCTTGATCCCGGAGAATCCGGATAAGTGTACAGGTCTTTGTCGGCTTGAAATCTGGTCGTTAACGCCCACAGTATATCTTGTGGATCAGAGAGGTTTATGTCCTCGTCAAAAACGAAAACATGCTTAAGGCTCTTATGTGCGTCAAGCGCGGTTTCAATTACCTTTCTTGGTTCTTCATCGCTTCTCTTCTTTATGCTTACGGAGCAGCCGAGCCAGTTGATTCCGCCGTCAGTGAAAGCCAAGTTTTTGACGTTGCAAACATTCCTGAGTTCCTTGTAGATGAGCGGCAGCTTTCCGAAGCCCATCAGAAACGAGTGCTCGCCCCTTCCGGGAATGAGTGCATAATATATTGGATTCTCTTTTTGCCTCAGTATTTTGGTGATTTTGACAACTGGCTGCTGTCTAACCAAGTCGTAGGTGCCCGTAATATCCACGAATGGCCCTTCTTCTCCCTCTTCTGAGGTGAGTTTTCCGAGCAGCACAATCTCGGTGTCCGCTGGCACGGAGATTCCGTTTTCTAGTTTTACCATTTTTATTGGTTTGCCGTAGAAGCCGCCTGCGATTTCGGTTTCGTCCATGGGTTCTTTGGTGGATATGGCTCCAGCGAATAGGAGGGCGGGGTCAATTCCGATGCATATTGCTACGTCTATGTTCTTGTTGTTTTTTGTGTAGCATTGCCATGTGTGGCGGTGGCAGATTCTTGTTGTGCCCGTGTTTTTGGTTTTGACCAGTATTCTGTGGTAGGAGAGGTTTCGTTCTTCGCATTCTGTGACGAAGACGCCGGAGGTGATGTAGGGTCCGGGGTCAGAGCTGTAATATTTTAGGATTGGCAGTTTTCCGAGGTCCAGTTCGGCTTCCTCGAATGGATTCTCGTCTACTGTGACTGGTTTTATGGGGTTGTCTAGGGCTTCGATAAGTTTCTCCTGTATCTGTTTCCAGTCCATGCCGAAGATTGTGCAGAAGTTGTCTCGCGTGCAGATGTTCGAGGCTAACTGGTATTCTGTTCCCGTGTTCTCGAAGAGTATGGAATTTTCAGCCTTCCGTATGAGGTCAGGAATTTTGTTTAAGGATGTTTTGTTTTTCACTCGTTCAAGTTTTCCTTTCTCTTCAAGTATCTGAAGGGCATGCTTGAAACTAACCATATTTTTCGCCGTGCTAATTTAGTAAGTCAGTTGGTTATCTGTTTTTCTCCAAAACATTGCAACATTTTCTTGATTCTCTTGGATTTTCAGAAAAAATACTGTTTTCAACATAGCACTGTTATTAGTCTCCTAATATGGATAGACGGTTCTAAACGTGTTGTTCCACACAGAAAAACGTGCGTTTTAATCGCACGGTGCGCGCACAGGATAAAGTATTTGAGGATGTTCTTGAGGGAAGGCAGTCTATCGAGAACTTCATGAAATTGTTGCAGAGAACTCAGGAAATCCATATTTGCACCATAAAGGAAGGATAACAGGTTCGGAATACCTCAAAGAAAAGCGAACAATTTTTGTGTTTGACTTCTGAACTGACTTCTATTTCTTGAGCTTTTCATCAAACTTTTTCAGTTTTTCCCAACTTTTGAAAGCTCGGACAAACAACAATTGATTGATGAAAGTCAACATAAAACTTTCATAGAACAATGTTTTGCTCAAAGAATCTGTCTTTTTTCCGACCAATGACTCATAAACTAGAACATAGTAGTTTGCCACTTGCCTGATTTCTTTTTCCGTGTCATAAGCTAGTTTGGTTAGTTGTTCGTTGAATTGTTCGGCAATGTTTTTCGTTTTTCTACGTTTTTCTTCACTCAAATTTTCCCTATCCACTTTGATTTTGGACACTAATTATTTTTATTAATCTCTCTCCACTACACAAAAGCTCTTTGCTCAAAAGACTACATAAGCAACAAAAATAAGAATAAAGAAGTTAATTATCAAAGGGGAATATCTTGAACACCAGATTGATACCCGTAATAGTTATCTTTTTATCTCCAATTATTGGTTTTTTGTTTGCTCCAACCTCACCTGACATTTCTACCACTATTTTGGCACTTGGGGTTTGGACTTTTATAAGTTGGGCTTGTTCAATTATGGTTGCATACTGGGTTTACGAAGACGGAAAAAAAATCGAATCCTTAAACACGTACCTTTGGAAACATGTTAAGAAGCTGGAAACAAGCGAAAAGATGATGGAAAACCTCATAGGGGAATTGGAAAGCAGAATCAAGAAACTTGAGGAAAGCTGAAAGAGTAGAAAAAGTTATAGCAAAACCAAACGACCTATGTTTGGGGAGACTGGGGGAAGCTGACTAAAGAATGAGAACAAAATTTGATGGATATTGGATTTGGGTATTAAGCGAACAAAAGCCAAACTATAACATAACTGGAAAGTACCTATTCTTTAGTTCTGACAAAGAGAAACTACTTGAGATTGCCTCAAATGAGATTGAGAAGCACGGATTTCATGAAGCTAAAGTGAACAATAGTTTGCTAGGCAATCGAACTGAACATGTTTTGTGTCTCTATTACAAAGACGATTCTAGAAAGTACGAATTAGCTGAGAGAAACAAGCAAGAATATGGAGTTAAATATAGGTATTGGAAAAGTAACGAAGCAACACTGAGGGGAGAATACAGCAAAGAATTCTTAGACGGATTAGGAAAAACTGAAAGGGAATATTTTTCCAAGTTTTAAATGTAGAAAAAAGCTGTTTCAACAGGTTTATATAGGTAAACAAAATCCGTGTTCCAATCAGTGACGAAAATGATCACAAAAACGCATTCTCCCAACACTTGCGTTCTGAACGTGCAAAAGTTGGGAGGCAAAGAAAACATGCGCTTAGAACGTGTCTCTCTAATATGAAGTCAGAGAGAGGATGCCACTTCATTTTCCGGACTGCTAGCTTATCTAGGCGCTGTTCACCGGTAACTTCCTTTTTGGTTATCAGAGAATCCATGCTATTGTCAACGTTTTCAAGGCTAAAAGGGGAAGAATTATGGAGACCCCGAACAGTATAGCCGTCAGCAGCATTATGCGTAAGGCTTTTGTGATGTGTATCGGCGATAGGTCGTTGTTGTCTCCTATTTTGTAGTAGCCCGGTTTCTCTAGCTGGATGTTTAATGCTCCAGCCATTGCCGATATTGTCCACCCCGCGTTAATGCTTGCCATATTTTTTCTGTCTCTCTGCAGAATTCTCCAAGATTCTCTCCATTTTTCTCTCAGCAGTAACGCTGACATCATCATCAGAACTGCGGTCAGTCTGGCTGGAAAGTAATTGGCTATTGTATCCGTTTTCGCTGAGAACCAGCCGATGTTGATGTGAGCGTGATCCTTGTATCCAACCATCGAATCTAGGGTGTTGATAACCCTGAATGCCACTGCACCCGGAACACCGAACAGAACGTAGTAGAAGAAGGGTGAAGTTATTCCGTCTGTGGTTCCTTCAGCTATGGTCTCAACCGCCGCGGAAATTATGTGCACTTTAGTTAGCTTCTTTGGGCTTCGTCTTACAATAAAGGGCAGCAGCTGTTTGGCTCTGTCATAGTCTCCTTTCTCTATCGCATCTGCGACCGGCAGAGTATAATGTCTCATGCATTTGAGGGCGAAACTGGTTTTCAGTATGATGGCTGATGCAAGAATGTAGGGTAACCAACCGAGGAATTCGCGAACCCAGAAAAGCACAAGACAGGCAGGAATCGCAAAAAGGATGATGAGCAGCAAACATAGAAGGACGCCGTTAATCTTTTCAATAACTGGGTTTTCATTCTTGAGCTTCGGCTTGAGGTAACCTGTAATCTTTCCCATCCATAATGTTGGATGAATTCTGTCCGGGATTTCTCCGAAAACTAAGTCGATCAAAAAAGCTAAAACAAATATTAACAAAGAATCCAAAAGAAAAGAAAAATCTATGGCAAACATTTTTTCCTTCCAATCTTTCTATGCAATGTTTTCCACAATTTTCGCAAGCGCCTCCAACAGCCTTTCATTCTCCTCTCTTGTTTTAACTGCTACCCGAATGTGATAATCGTCAAGTCCTCTGAAGGAGCTGCAGTCCCGTATCAAAATACCCTCTTTCAGCATCTTCGTTTTGAGTTGAGCCGACGTGAAACCTGACTCTCTGATGTTTACGAATATAAAGTTGGCGTCAGCAGGATACAGCTTGAAAGAATTTATCCGCATTAGTTCACGAGTCAAATATGCTCTTTCAGCTCTAATCAGTTCACGGGTTTTTTTCAGATGCTCTTTGTCAGTTAACGCTGCCAACGCTGCAACTTGGGCTAAGCAGTTGACATTCCAAGGTATCTTAGCGTTTGACAGAAGTTTGATTATCTCTTCAGAAGCTATTCCGTAGCCTACTCTCAGCCCTGTCAAACCATAAACTTTTGTGAATGACCGCAAAACAAAGATGTTCGGGTAATCATCTATTCTGTCTATTAGCGAAACTTGTTTCTCTCCATCCACAAACTCCAAAAAATCCTCGTCAAGAAAAAGAAGAATATTTCCCTCAAGAGCCTCTTCAATTATCGCAATCAGAATGTCGTATGATGTGAGGATGCTGGTGGGATTGTTGGGGTTACATATGAAAGCCATCTTCGCATCCTTTATCTCGTCTGAGAAAATGTTCGGTTCAATACAGAAATCCTTAGGCAATTTTAGGTGTCTTGGGTTGCCTCCTGCTTTTCTCACAGCATTTTCGTACTCGCCAAAAGTGGGAGCAGGCATAAGCGCCACGTCACCCTTCTCTAAGAATGTCTCCGCATACAAGTAAATCAGTTCCGTGGACCCATTACCCACCACCACATTGTTTAATGTGATTCCCTCGAAACTGGCGGCGATAGCCTCCCGCAGTGCTGCAGAGGTTGAATCAGGGTAAACCGGAATCTGCCCAAGATTATTTCTTATCGCCTCAAGAGCTTTTTGTGAAAAACCCAGTGGGTTAATGTTTGAGCTGAAATCCATGATTTCTTCTCTAGCGAGACCAGTCTTTTTTTCTGCTTCCCAAACTTCCCCTCCATGAACGCAAGGCTTCAGACGCTTAATGTTTTCTCGTGGTAATCTCCAAGTTGACTTCACGTTTAGTTCCCTTTCCAATCCTCTCAGAAACCATCAATCAGTTTGCTGTGTGCTTTTTTTGCTCTATCGATGCGTTTGCTAAAGTATAAGTTTTTGGCTGGATTCTCCATCCATATTTTTATGTATACACACGGAAGAAATAACTGAGTAACTGCCGAAGCTCTATTTGGCTACTGAAGGGTTACTTGAAAAAGTAGGTGACTGAAAATATCTACTAGGGTGATGACATGAAAAAAAGGGAAATCAAACTAAAACTAGAAGACGTAAAAGCGGAGATACTTTACCACAAGTTTCAGAATTTTGAGGTTAACACTCTGCTTGTTTCCTTTGGAGAAAAGCGTCGGATTCTTTCCACTTGGGATGGATACAGAGAGGTGAGTTTTGTCGCCAACACCTACCAGCCTCCTGCCTTGTCAGAGGTCACGATGATAAATTATCAGAAATTTGAAGAAACATTTCCTGCTGTGCTGGGAATCTCTCGTAGCGACTTCAGCTTCTTGAGCACAATAGCCAACATGGAAAACGTTGCAGTCTACGAGAAGTCATATCAAAGCCTCATAGTGTCCTGTCTGGCTACTGGCGGAGTAGGCAATGCCCTTAGATCCGGGGTTGACAAGGCAAATTGGATGGAGCAGGATGGAAATTTTGTGAAGACGCTTGGAACAATCAACATAATTCTCTTGACCAACGCCAATCTAAGTGATGGGGCTATGGCGCGGGCTGTCATCACGGCTACAGAAGCAAAGACCGCCGCCCTTCAGGATATGGATGCCCGAAGCTCGGTTTCCCCCGAAAACCAAGCAACAGGCACTGGAACCGATAACATGATCATCGTTTCTGGAAAAGAACCAGGCAGACAAATACGATACACTGGTGGGCACACCAAGATAGGCGAATTAATTGGGTCCTCAACGAAGCTCGCGGTAGCCGACGCAATAAAAAAACAA
Source organism: uncultured Candidatus Bathyarchaeia archaeon (assembly GCA_964399485.1). Taxonomy (GTDB): domain Archaea; phylum Thermoproteota; class Bathyarchaeia; order Bathyarchaeales; family Bathyarchaeaceae; genus Bathyarchaeum. The sequence continues at coordinate 42,791 of CAYNQS010000005.1, forward strand.
AGCTCATCTAAATGAACTTAGATTATCAAGCTGGAAAAGGAAGCCTTCTATATTTTCCATCGTTGGTGGATGAAACTTTTGGTTGACTATTTCTCAAGTTTCTCTGATTGCTTGGGCTTTTCTGCGTTCGCTAATTCTTTTTTGGATGTAAGCATGTAATCTGCCCACGCAGCGAAGAAGCCACGGTCATAATCTGCGTGAATCTTGTTTTTGTACTCCCTCAGAAACTCTTTCCTAAATTTTTTCAACTCGTTTTCGTCTTCAAAGTTCACGTTCTTAATAAACGAGTACGAGTCACCGGATTTTTGGGCTAGAAGTATGCCATCGAGAGCGTAGAGGTATCCGCTGTTCCATTCTGTTTCGTTTGTTTTCAGCCTTATCCGTTCAAGTACACGCTCCGCCTCAGCAAACCGTCTTGCCTTCACAAGCTGAAAGAATCTGACTACAAACATCTTTGAAATCGGCATTTTTTCATCTCTCCGTTTCTGTTACGTCCTCTATTCCTCTTTCGGAAATCTTGAATATACCTTCCCCCTCCGGCAAATATGGACTGGAAACAAGACGTGCGATTCTTACTGGTCCGCGAGCAGATTTTCGGAGAAAAACACGGGTGTGGCTGGTGTGGGCAACTATGTGACCGCCTACAGGATGTATGGCGTTACCGAAGAATACGTCTGGTTTGGACATAACCTGATTGGTAGCAACAGCTGCGGCGTTGAAGCCCCGAGCCAGCCGAATCAACCTGTGCATATGCTTGTTGAGTTTCTGCTGCCGCTCAGCCAGCATCTCCCTGCCCAGGTACTCACTTCTGAAGTGGGAAGTCAAAGAATCCACAATTATCAGGCGAACTCCATTTTCTTTAATCACCTTGTCTGCATTCTCTAAAAGAAACATCTGATGATCGGACGTGTATGCCTCAGCAAAAATGATCTTCTTAACCGCCTCTTTAGGGTCTAACCCCACATTCTGTGCCATCTGAAAAATTCGCTCAGTTCTGAAAGTGTTCTCCGTGTCTATATACAGCGCTGCACCACCTAAACCACCCTCTTCAGGAGGCAACTGAACATTCACACACAACTGATGGCAAATCTGGCTTTTTCCACTCCCATATTCTCCATAGAATTCGGTGATGGATTGGGATTCGATGCCTCCCCCCAAAAGTTTATCCAGCATGCTGCTTCCCGTAGTCAAACGTAGAACGTTCCGCCGCATCTTCACCAGCTCGTCTCCTCTGATGAACTGGAGAGGCATGCATGAACGTGCTTTGCGGATCAGCTTTTCGGCGTTTGTTTTGCTTATGCCCGCTTGCTCCAGCTCCTTGGCTGTAGCCATGGCAAGAGACTCCACGGTGTGGAATCCGAGTTCCCGCAGCTTTTTGGAGGTGGCAGACCCTATGTCAAGGTCTTCCAAGCTTTCGTATCTCTTCTTTTCTATGGCTGGCTCCTCAGTCATTTTGGCGTCTCAGTTCCCGACTTACGCAATAGCGTGTGCGTATTTAAGTTAGACTATATTGTAGATAAAACGTTCGATGAGCGGACTGCAACAAAAAAGTATAAGCCATGTGGATATTGGAAGTTGAGAACTTCAGACCCTTAACCGTAGCCATGAACACCCACGGGAACAACTTCTTCGAAACCATCCAAAACAATGCTTATGAAGAGAAGCCGAAAATCTGCAAAAAACTTGAGTTATGATTCTTCCTTTGAATATAAGGTCAACCTAAATTCTTGGACAGCAATCATGAAATGAAGGCATCAATGTCAAGTTTGCCGCCGACAATTGGATACGGTTAAAAAAATGGGGGAAGAGAGGTGTTTTTCGCCTTGTGCTCCTCTGAACCTGATTGGAGAGTGTTTAGTTTTTCACTCTGATGGTGGCGCTGCCTTCGAATGTTGTGCCTGCAACTTCACCCGTTATTGTTAGGGTGACGTCGCTGAACTTTGAGCCCGTGCCTCCGTAAGTATCTTGAATATGTGCAATCACAGTAGCTCTACTGAACTTTACCACAAGTTTGCCTTCTTCAGAACCTTTGGTTGTTTCCGCTTCAACCACATCATCAAGCCGAATCGTAGAGACATCGATGTCTGCTGCGCTGTAACCTTCTGGCAGCCCAATTTGAACCGTAATCCATCTGCCATTACTCTTCGTGTTGAGTGTTTGAGGGCTAATCTTAATCTCTGCTGTTATTTCTTGAGGTGGAGTAACTTCTGTAACCGTGAAATCTGTGCTTTTATCGGTAGCCGGACCCATGTTGTCTTCATCATCTTTCAGACCTTGAGCCTCTAGCAGTGCAGTCCAAGTTCCCAGCGGCGCTTCTGTTGGCAGGGTGTATTCTGCTTCAAACCTGCTATTCGCTGGGACGTAGGTGGCTGTCAGTTGAGTAGTTGTCCCGTTTGCCATTGTTAAGTTGATGGCTGCGGTTCCTGTAGTCACCGGACTTCCATCCGGATATGTAGCCGTGAAATAGACGGTGACGACTTGACCCTGCGTGTAGCTGCTCTTGTCAGTGTTGATGGACGCGACATTCAAGTCCGCCTCAAGCACCTCGAAAGTGTTGCTGCTAACATCAGCGGTTGGTCCTGTGTTCCCCTTATCATCAGTTATGCTGTCGACATCTAAGCTGAATTTGTAACCGTTTCCAAGAACTGCATCACTTGGAATATTCCATGAAACCGTCCAATTGTTGTCTGCTCCGTAATCGGCTGCAGAAAGTGGTATAGTGTCAACGAGGGTTGTGTTGTAGTAGACGCTAACCGTTATCGAGCTAAAGCTCGTTACATTGTCGTAGTAACTGCTATCTGGATACTGAATCATGAACTTCGCAGTAGCTGTTTCGGTGCGCTGCAACGGACTTGCCGGATCAGTTTTAAATGTAACCGTCAAGGGTACTGAACTCACCATGAAGGTTTGAATAGAATCCACAGCTTTCTCTTCGCCAGTAGCGTTAACTACTTCTACGGTGTAGGTTCCCGCCAATGCATCCCATGGAATCGTCCAATCTCCTGTCCAAGTTCCATCAGTGGCATTCACTGGATCCCATACGCTAACATTCTCCATTGATGGGTCTTTTATGGTGACTGTTAGGTTCTGGTTTGGGGTCCATCCTGACGTCTTTACGTTAACAGTTTCAAACCGTTCGTATGTAGATGCGTTAGTTAAGCCGATATCGAAACTGGCAGTTGCGGCGTTTACTATGTTGCCTGGAAGAGTTCGATTAGCAACTATGGGGTAGGTTCCGGTGAAATTCGAGGATGCGCCTGTGGAAAAGTCTGCGGGAAATGTTGTGATGTTGTATCCAAAGCCCTTTGCGTCCGTTGTGAAGGACACATTATAATTCTTTGTTTCTGTTCCCGCTGGATCAGTAACCATAACTGTGAAGTTGCTGACAGTGTTTGCCAATCCACCAGTCACTGACATGTTTATTGCGACTGTGTCGCCTTCTTGGGCATATTCTGGCACAGCAATTTCTCTTGTGGTTTCTACTGTGAATGTGGCGTTATAGGTGTTTCCAGATGAATCGTCTTTCAGGGTCACTTTATGGTCTCTTCCGGCATCAGTGCCTACACAAGAAGGCACAACAAATGTAGTGTCTACAATGTATGAGCTGGCTGGAGTACTGCCTGTTTCAACAGTTGTCTCCGCGTTTCCGTCATCGTCAACGTCAAACAAGATCGTGTAAGCGCCGCCTAGAGTGTCAATGGTTCCAGTTAATCCAACTTCGGTTCCCACTGTTCCTGAGACTGGGTCTAATTCCGCATACGTTACCGCATGTGTGGGTAACGCGAACAAAACTGATAATGAAATAGAAAACAGTAGAAGCATGCCTATTGCCTTTTTTCTCTTCATTCTTTTCCTTCCAACCTATTTACGGTAAAGCTTTATGTCGGTTCTTTTTTGATATGAGTTGAGTTAGCTTCATGCTAACCAAATCTAACCGAAAAGGCTGCAGCACCATGTCATGGGAAAAAAAATTGTCCCAAAGATTGTTACGCGTTATACCCCTTTCAAAAAAACAAATCAAATACGTGAAGGAACCTGAGCAGCCAGAGGAAGAGCTTCTGACACGCAAGGTGCTGCTGTCACTGGCTAAGAAGGTGTGCGAGAAACGTGAACCCGTGAAGCTTCGAGAAATAGTGGACGACCTGTATGATCCAGCGACTAAACGAGAGATGGATGTTGTGCGGCTGCTAATCAATAAGACTTTGATTCCCTCTGGCATCGTGGAGAAACTACGTGTTGGAAAGAAGGTTGTCCGTTACCTGCTGAATGCCTACCGTTTCCAAGAAACCCGTAAGGTTCGCTCGAGTTCAGGTGAGGTTATCATGGAGCCTGTAGGCGCCGTTATAGAAATTCCGAGGGAGCATTTTCCCATTCCTTCTGAGGCGCTTCAGCTTCTCATCTGTAAGACGAGTTTGGATCATGTGCTGAAAAAAATTGACGCGGACTTTGGCAGTGGAAAAATCAGCGAGACCCTTTTTCACACGATGAGAAGCGAATATGAAGGTTTGATGGAAGATGTCTGTGAAGGGTTGAAAGAATACGACGAACTTGTCAAGCTGCTGGGTTTAGACCACTAGCTCTTTAGGCTCCGAATTCTGGCGAGTTCATCTTCAGCCTCCCTTCGCAGGGTCTCATACTTTTTTTTACTCAGCAACCCTTTCTGCAAGAGATTGTCCAGCTCTTTGAGTCTAGTTTCGAGCCTAGCGATTTCAAGGGTGTTTTTATACTCAGCTTTTTTTATTTCTTTCAGGTAACCCCTTCGGCTTCTCCACAGTAAAAATAATGCAATTGCTCCAATTATTGCTAGAAACGCTGCCCCAAGCTGCCACAATTCAATGGGTAGACGTTGCGTTGGCTCAGTTTTGGGTTTAAGTGAAAAGTTTTGTGTGTATGTTTCATTAGGTTCTATGATCACGGAAGTGTTGGCGGTAATGTATCCATCGGCTTCCACCATGATCGTGTAGTTACTCGGTGTGAGGTTCTCGAATTTGTATTGCCCTGCGGGTTCTGAAAGCGTGTACGTGTATTCTCCTGTTTCCACGATTGTAACCTTTGCTTCGGTGATTGGATTTCCTTGATTATCAGTCACTTTTCCACTAATAGTAGAGTTTGTGGTCTCTACCGGAGCGACATAATAAGCTGTAATCACCGTGTACTTTGTCAGTTCTATGCTTCTGAGTGGGCTGGTGATTCCGTTGTCCCATTCAACAAAACTGTATACCTTTCCAGTAACGGTTACATTCAGAGGCATAACAACCGTGTAGCTTCCTTCTTTTAACGATATTGCGAACGGAGTCGTGTGGCTCACACCATCCAAAGTGAAGGAGACCCCACTAAGAGGAGATGAACTTACACTCAACACATAAGTCTGTGGTGGCGGGATTTCTTCCTCAAAATACGCAGTGATAGACTTGTCGCTTAACAGATTCACTGTTCTCGTAGAGTCGGTGGAGCCGTCTGACCAGTTTACAAAAACATAGATTGTTCCCGTAACATCCACAGTTGAAGGCATAACAATCGTGTATCTCCCTTCTTCCAAAAAACTTGAGAAAGGCGTCATCCGATCAGTGCCATCAAGGCTGAAGGTCACACCTGAGATGGGTGATGAGGAGACACTTAATTCGTGGGTTGGTGGAGCTTTTGGTGAAACATATATAACATCGGTTTCTTCAAAACTGATGGGTTTAGGCGGCGAGGTTCTCAAAAAGATTTGGACAGTCCATTCACCGGTCTTCTCTAGCCTCGATAAATTGTAGAAGCATGTGTAGGAGTTTGGTTGGGTCATGTTCGGGTTGTAGTTGATGTAGAATTCGTGCACATATTCGTCCAATCTGAGTTGGCAATAATGGTCCTTAACGTTGTATGGATCAACTCTGGAAGACCAAACCCAAATGTAGAGAATGTCGTCCTGCACATAGTCCCGATCATTGTTTCCGTAATCGGAATGTTTTGACAATATGTATCCTTCTGTGATTGCTGTCATCAGTGGTTTCTGTGCCAGCGTTTGATCTGGTGTCGGACTTAGTCCCAACGCTGAGGCTGTGCAAAATAGCACGTGGAGGATGGAGATAGACAGGAGAAGAATTGCTGAGACCTTTCTCAACTTGATACACATGCCAAATTGCGGTTGTAGTTAGATAACCTTTTTCCTATCTTCTTCTATAACAATCTTCTATGTTCTCATTTGAGACTTTTCAAATTTTTGAAGGAATTAGAAGCTAGAATCCACGTATAAACGGTATATTCACGCAGTTATTTAGAACTTGATGATTCTATGCCACAAGTTTTGTCACCACTTCCATTACCACACTTGCTGCTGCGTCTGTTCTGACGCCTCTGCTGTTGAAATGTGTTGGAAGTGCTTGAAAACCCGCCTTTCTTATCCTGTCAATCACGTTTTTTAGGGCTGGAATGGGCAAGTTCAGCTTGTCGCAGATTTTGTCGACCCTGTAATAGGTGATTGGTGCCTCAGCCTCATTCTGGACCAAAGACAGCATCTTGAGAATCCTCTTTTCCTGTCCTAACTTTTTTTGTTTTGCTTCCTTCCCCATCAGAGAACAAAACTTTTTGTCCGCTATCCTGCCGAGCCAGAGGGGACCTGCAGCACTCAACTTTGCTTCACAAATGGGACAGACACGTTTTAGTGGAGAGGTTATTCCTGTAACTGTTTCTCTGTGAAAACATGAGAAGCAGTGAAGAATGTATCCCATCTGTCGAACGCTTTTGTCCGCTACTCTAGCACCATAATGAACAATCGCATATGCTCGAACATAATGGTCTATGCTGTGGCTGAACAAGATTTCGATGCCTATCGCATGTTTTGCAGCCGTCATGGCTAGGCATCCGATTAAGAGGCGAACAGCAAGCTCGTGGCAATATTCTGTGCGTAAGGGCTGTCCACCATACTTTCGGAGACAGGCTCGGGGATGAACCCCACATAACGGAGCCATGTCCGTGGCGGTTAACGCAAGCAAGCCACCGTTACGTAAGGCTCGTATTGCAGAATCTAGGTAGGGCACGGGAGGTCCAAAGGGGTCAACATCCACATAATCAAACCTTTTTCTGGGTGCCGCATGTCTACTCAAAAAAAGGTTAGCGTCTTCGTTAGACACCTCAACACAGTCTGCTACGCCGTTCAGTTTAATGTTGAAGTCTGTAAGCCTAGCCGCTTCTGGCTTAATGTCATTCAAAAAGACCCTGCGGACACCTTCGACTTCCACCGCAAATCTTACGCCCCGAAGTCCACATCCAGTCAAAGGCTCACAAACTGAGACTTCTCTCCCCAAAAACTTCTGATGCGCTTGCAATGCTAGGACTGCCAAGTCCCTGTTCAGTTCCATGATGGGGTTGTAAAATACTGGAGCCTTAGACGGTGCGTAATCCCGCGGCTTTTTCACATAAGCATCAAGCTTGGGCACCACTACCTTGACTTCTCCCTCTTTTACCGTCTCGGTGGGGAAACTGAAACTCAAACTTCACAGCTCCTACGTGCATACTGAAGCTTTTATTTGTTGAAACTAGATATTAGGGTTCGTCTAAAAGAATGCAAGGGTGTTCAAGTTGAAACCTCTGATACTCGTGACTGGGAAGCCGGGAATTGGCAAAACAAGTATACTCCGTCGAACAGTGAAGGAACTCAAGAACAGAAAATATGAGGTCGGCGGTATGATTTGCCGTGAGGTCCGTGAGGGAGGAGTGAGAGTGGGCTTCGAAATAATGGATTTGTCCACGGAAACGAGAGGATGGTTAGCCCACGTGAACCAGCCAACAGGCCCCAAAATAGGCAAGTATCATGTTAACTTGACTGACCTCGAGGTTATTGGCGTAGGCGCGATTCTTGATGCAATTCAAAACGCGGATGTAGTGGCGATAGATGAGTTAGGTCCCATGGAGTTTTCTTCAATAGCCTTCAGCAAAGCCTTAGTTAAAGCTGTGGAAAGCAACAAACCCCTGATAGGGACAGTCCATTATGGACTAGAGAACTCCGTAATCGACACCATCAAAAAGAGAGAAGAAACAGAAATTATTAAGGTAACCTACAAAAACCGAGAAATCCTTCACAACCTCATCGCCAATAAGATAAGCGAATATTTGGCAAAATAGGATCGAAGCTTCAGTTCATTTAAGGTGGAAGAATCAATTGGGAAAAAATCCTACCTGCGAGAAGATAAAAAAACGGAGAACCATCAGAAAGTATCTTAAGAAAGCGGTTCCAGAAGAAGCCCTGCTGAAATGCGTGGACGCTGCAAGGCTTTCGCCTTCCGGAAGAAATCGTCAACCCCTACGATACGTTATCGTTAATGATCCGAAGTTCCTAAAACAAGTCTTTACTACATTGAGTTGGGCTATGGATTTGCCTGACTATTATCCTACTGAAGAGAATATGCCAAGAGCCTACATTGTCATTCTGCTTGACAAGAACACCCCCACTCCTATTCACGACGCAAGTATCGCTGCAATGAGTATTTCCTTGGTTGCCTATGACGAGGGATTAGGTTCATGCATTCTAGGATCAGTAGATAGAGAAAAACTGAGGAAAATATTGAAGGTGCCTGACGGTCTTGCCATTGCTTTGGTGGTCGCCCTCGGCTATCCCGCAGAGAATCCGGTGGTGGAACCAGTGAAGGATGGAGCCACAAATTACTGGCTTGACGAAAATGGAGTGCTACATGTGCCCAAAAGGGATCTCAAATACATAATCAGATGGAATAGCTACTAAGAACAGCGGAGATGCAGGCTTTCCTGCATTTGCAGGTCTGATTTTCAGTAAAAACCGCCAAAGCCTTCATAAACATGCGCTACAATATTATTTATCTTGGTCGATACGATGCCAATTCAAGGTAAACTGTATCTATGGGGAGAGCGAGCAAAAGGCGTTCCAGAAGAGACGGGTGTCTACGCTTTTTACGATAAGAATCGAATGATGATATATGTTGACGGCAGTTCCAACCTTAGGCAAACCTTCAGTCGCTATCTTGAGACAAACTTTTCTGACGACCCCCGCAAACGTGAAACCGTATACTATCGAAGGATGGTTACCACAAACTGGGAAGAAACAGTTAAGAAGTTTCTAGACGAATATAAACAAGATTGTGGAGACATACCTAAATTGAATAATCCATTAAAACCGGGAGAAAAAGTTACTCCAGAATGGGGATTCTACTTTTACGAGGCCTTCAACAAACCGCTCTTTGAGGCTGCATTCAATCTAGAAGATCTAAAAAAGAAAGTGGCAAAAGTTCCAGTTGCTTCTCTAGACTTTCACCAAAACAGAGGGGACTTCGCTCGATGGATCCGCGATGTCTTCAAAGAAACTCAGTTGGCTGAGAGAATCTCAAGGATGTCAAGCACTGGGGAAGCCCTCAGGCTAGAGTTGTTAAATGCTTTAGGTAATCCTGAAGTAACCGAGTGCCCTGAATGTGGAACCCTAGCGACGCCAGAGAAGACGTGGCAGATGGCTGGAAGACCTAGCAATTCTGGTGAACGACTCCAATTAACAATAGCCCTATACAAATGCGAAAACTGCGGCAAAACTTTCAGAAAAGCGATTAAAAAAGAGAAGATCAAAGCATAACCTTCCCTTACCATAAAACTCTCCAGCAGTTCGTTCAGCGGTTCCGCTTTATTCTATAGAGCTTTTTCTCTCTCCAAAAACTTATTTTCTCTTTTCTGGCTAATTTTCTACAGCTTTCGTATAACAAAGCTTTGTTCATGACCCCAGAGTTATGTCTCATGAAAGAAAAAGTTTTGTGAAAAATTTTTGTTTAGAGGCCCCAATCACCCCATTCTAAAGGTTTTCATTCGGAATCTGAATTTGTATAGTTAACATGAATTCATAGTACATCTTCATATGATTTAAAACTAATTGTTGCTGATTTTCTATCAGGCAGAATGAAGCGTGGCATAAATTGGGGTAGCGGATTTGAAGGAGAAAGTAATTGTTATTAGGCGACTGGAAAATGAATTGCGTACAATCCGACGGCGAATAGATACCGAAGCAAATCCTGTTAAGAAAGCCAAAATGCTCAGTGTTTATGGCAAAATGTCCAGAGCGTTAACCGGAAAGGAAATGTAAAGCTTGAGGGATTCTATGCGTTCTCTATCCATGACAGTTTTTAATGCTGGAACATCAAAAAGCCTTGAAGCTTTGGAAAACGAAAACTGTGCAGTGTTGTTCACGTCTTTGGTTCCCGGAAACGGTGAAACACTTACTGCCACAAAAGTTGCTGTCAAAGGATGTGAATCGACGTATAATATGGTGTACATGTGCTAAGCGCGAGGACAAAACAAGAAGGGTGAAGTGGAAATGTTGTTGATTTTGCTGGTGGGCGGTTTCTGGATTGCATTGGTAGCTTATGTGCTGTGGTTTTTCTTTAAGGCAAAAACTGTTCAGCCTTTAACTTTGGATGATCTGGCTTTAACTTGGAGGGTGCATAAACAGCAGAGAGGATGTAATGCATCCCGAATTCATAGTTTGATTAAAGAAGACGATGAAGTTGTTGGGTTCAGGTGTGAGTGTGGTTACGAGTTCATACAGAAACGCCTAATAACACAAAACCCCCAGGAGCGACAGGTATCCGTTAGCACTATACAGAAACACGTACAAGAACAACTCGAAGCAAAATAGCATTATGTCATCATAAATGCTGCTCCCAGAGTTACCACAAAAGGCGTGACCCCTCTTTTGATGGAAATAAACGTGAAGAATTCCCTCACGTTAAGGTGAATATCGTTTCTGGAATGGGACTATATAAACAGTTTTTGAGCGCATATGTATATAAAATCGAAAACAGAACGATGCGAAAGCGCGGTGGTTGAAACTAAACACTTACGAACTATCATGTTAGACTATTACATGTTATTCCTACATATCTCTAAGTGATTAAAACATTCTACTCAAATTCGGATTTTGAATTCTATTATACTTTCAGAGTTGAAAATTTTTATATATATTTCAACATCGATTAAAATAGAAAAACGTCGTTTTTCGGTGTTTATTTTGGCTCTGAAACGCAAATCCAAACCATCTGTTCAAAGTCGGCAGCAAAAAGCTCCCACACTTACTTCATGGATTATCTATTCGGATTCTGAATATGGATTGTTATTATCGATACAGATTACGGATTCATATATGTTAAATGTGATGACCAAAGAAACCCTTGCATCACAAAGCAGCATATGGTTGTGAAGGGTGGGACGAACGGGTGATACTGAGTTACACACGATTTGTGGGCTTGAGCAATTGTTGTTGCTTATCGATAATTCATAATGCTTTAATAGCTATCGACAAAAAACGAGGAAATAAGACAAAAAAATACAGAAAAACGATGTAGCGTCTCGGGGTTCAAGAATGTTGACAAATAACAGGAAAGCGGGAATCACCTTCACGGTCTATATAAGACGTGAGGGAAGGGTTACCGTTCCGAAGGAGCTGAGGGACGCTTATGATTTGAGGGAGGGCGATTTGGTTGAGTGCAGCATCAAGAAGATCAAGTGATGACGCCAGATCAGTTCCTCTTACTAGGGAAGCGTTGGCTAAGTTGAGGCTGAAGGCATTGCGTAGAGGCGTGTGGTTCAGAGATTTGAAGCATAGTGAGCGGAAGCTTCTGAGTTTGACGATCAGGGTTGTCAACCGGGTTCACAGCTTCATCTTAGCTAAACTGATTTCCCGAATAGTTGGTAAATTGTGTGAAGCCATGGAGAGCAGGATATTTCGCCTCATGAGAACTGAGGGGCGAACCCTAGCAGAAAAACTCTCCAAAATAGCTGAAGTCTGGGGCAACAGGGCAGCCAAGTCCTGGGCTAATGACAGCGGCTTCATCCAGTATTTGACGATTAGCAATCTATCATCGTTCAAGACTTAGGTGCAATAGAAACTATGAAGGGTCTTGTATAGTATGAATCCGCTGTATTTTGCGGCTATTCTAGTGATCTCTCTCCTTTACGTGTGGACAGCCTATAATTTGCCTATTTTGGCAGTTGGTGTCAGGCATCTTTGCAGATCAAGGAACAAGAAGGGGAAGCTTCCTTATTTTTCGAAGGATGAGTTGCCCTCGATTTCGGTTATTGTTCCGGTGAAGGATGAAGAGCGTGTTGTTGGTCGTCTCTTGAATGCTCTTTTGAAGGCTGACTATCCAAAGGAGAAGATGGAGATTGTTGTTGTTGAGGATGGTTCAGTGGATAGGACGACAGAAATCTGTAGAGATTTTGTGAAGCAGTATCCTAGTCAGGTGAAGGTTATATGCCGTAATGTTTCGGATGGAAAGCCTTCTGCCTTGATTGAGGCTCTAAAGTATGTTAAGAATGAGATTGTTGGAGTTTTTGACGCTGACAATGTTCCGGAACAAGATGTTCTGTTGAGGGTTGCCAAACACTTTAAAGACCCTTCAGTGGTTGCCTTGCAAGGACGGGTCAGTGCTATAAATGCTGAAGAGAATATGTTGACCCAATTAGTGACCCAAGAGGAGGCTGTGAGATATGACGGCTTTATGGGCGGCAAGGAGATTCTAGGTCTCTTTGTTCCTCTTAATGGGAGTTGCTATTTTGTCAAAAGGGCCGTTCTGGAAGCTGTTGGAGGGTGGGACACCCGAAGTCTTTCTGAGGATATGGAGTTGGCCGCTCGGTTAATTCATAATGGATATAAAATAAAGTATGCTTCGGATGTACGGTCTTGGCAAGAATATCCGGCATCGTTAACCACGTTTTTCAAGCAAAGGTTGAGATGGTTCCGGGGAACAATGGAGGTCGGGGTCAAATATGGAAAACTTTTGAAGAACTTGAATAGAGTGTCCTTGGATGCTGAATTCACGATGGTGGGCTCCTTTATCTTAATCTCTTGTTTGGTGGGTTACCTCATTCCCATATTCTCTATTTTAATTCCATTGAAGCCTGATTTTGTTTCTTTGTTCTTAGCAAATGCGACTTCTCTCCTAACAGTGGTGTTATTGTCACTTGCTGGGGGAACAATGGTCTATGCTACAAAGCCCCGAAAGCTCAGGAGCCTTCTCTGGGTACCTTTCATATACCTCTACTGGATCCTACAAAACTTCATAGCGTTATACGCTCTGCTACAGATTCTTCTGAGAAGACCAAAACGATGGTTGAAGACTGAGAAGAAGGGCGTAATTGCGAATTCTGCGTTTGTGGATAAAAAAGAATAGGTTCCTATGTTAAGCAAAAAGATTTTAGCGACTAACAGCAGTTCTCTTGGGTGTTACCCTTTTGACAAGTTTGTTTACTATCGGCACGCATGGTCCTATATGCTCTTCCAGATTGTTTTGAAGAGACTTACGAAATTGTTGAAAATAGTGACCGTTACTAATCATTTGCGCCTTTGACAAAGTCTACGTGTTAGGAGCAATTTTACTTGAATACCACTTTGAACTTAATTGACGTGATAGAACGCTTTAGCGGGAAGAGGATCTTGATAATAGGAGACCTAATGGTTGATCATTATATTCTTGGTGATGTAAACCGCATATCACCCGAGGCACCTATATCGATTGTTGACGTATCATCTTACGGTTTTAAGCTCGGAGGCGCTGCTAACGTAGTTAACTGCATAAGCAATATGGGTGGAGAGCCATTACCTGTAGGTGTTATAGGCAACGACGATTTTGGTAGATGGATTATCAGCGAGTTAGAAAGTAGAGGGGTTAGAGAGGCATGTCTGTTGGTCAGCCAAGATAGGCCGACAACCACCAAGACAAGGATTATTGTGAAAGGGCAACATTTAATGAGAATTGATCATGAAAAAAGGACTCCGATCAATCACAAACTTGTAGAACAAATAATAGCTTTCACTAAAGATAACCTAGGAGACATTGACGGAGTAATATTCTCAGACTACGAGAAGGGTGTTGTTACAATTGACCTCTTAGGAAAATTGATCCCCCTTCTTAAAAAACTTGATGTTTGTATTGTTGCTGATGCTAAGGCTGTTAACCTACCGTACTATACTGGCGTTGATGTTGTTAGAACTAATATCACAAATTCTAGTAGGGCAACTGGCATCAATCTCATAAACGAAACGAGTCTGCGAAATATTGGCATAAACCTTTTGGAGCATCTTCAATGCGAAAGTGTTGTAATCACTAGGGGAAGAGATGGCATGTGCGTTTTTGAAAAAAATGGACACTTGACCCATATACCCGCTACTAAAGAGATTGCTAGAGATATAACGGGAGCTGGTGATGTTGTGATATCAACGTTTACGTTAGCGATGGCAAGTGGAGCAACTGTTATCGAGGCCGCCAAGTTGGCGAATTATGCCGCGGGGATAAAAGTTACTACCTCTGGTACGGTAACGGTATCCGCGGCCATGCTGAAGGATTGGCTAAGTAAAAATACTTCACTTTTGTGTTTTGGGTGAAGATTTGAACAAAGATATCAAACGGCTAAAAGAATTGGCCAAAAAAATCAGGAATCATGTTCTTATGATGCTCATGACATGCGGTTCAGGACATCCAGGAGGATCCCTTTCGGTTGTTGAAATCATAACGTCCCTATACTTCTACAAAATGAAGCATGATCCAAATAACCCTGAATGGCCTGACCGTGATAGGTTTGTCCTTTCAAAAGGACATGCAGCGCCTACATTGTATGCAGCTTTAGCTGAATCTGGTTATTTTCCAGTAGAAGAGTTAAAGACTTTAAGAAAAATGGGTAGCTGTTTACAGGGTCATCCTGATATGCAAAAAGTCTTGGGAGTAGAGATGTCAACAGGATCCTTGGGACTGGGTTTTTCAACAGCCGTTGGGATGGCTTTGGCTGGACGGCTGAATGGAAAGAGTTACAGGGTCTTCGTTTTGCTGGGTGATGGAGAAATGCAAGAGGGGCAGATATGGGAGGCAGCTATGGCAGCCGCACATTATAAACTGGATAACATAACAGCTATTCTAGATCGCAATGGTTTACAACTTGGCGGTCCAACTGAGAGAATTATGTCTATTGAGCCTATAGTTGCCAAGTGGATCGCCTTTGGATGGTATGTGCTAGAAATAAACGGATACGCGATAGAGGAAATAACGAAGGCTCTTGACGAGGCCGACAATATTAAGGGTAAGCCTACTATAATAATTGCTCATGGCGTAAAGGGAAGAGGTGTCCCATTTATGGAATGGAATGCCGATTTTCATGGCAAGATTCCTGACAAGGAACGCCTCCTAAATGTTTTAAGGAACGTAAGCTAAGCAGGTCTTCTATTTGATAAAGATCGCGCCTTCTATTCTCTCTGCGGATATGAGCTGTCTGTCAAAAGAAGTGAAAAGTGCTGAGCGAGCTGGAGCTGATTTATTGCATATTGATGTCATGGATGGAAACTTCGTGCCAAATATTACCTTTGGACCAGCAATAGTTGATGCTATACGGAAAGAGACGAAGCTACCTTTGGATATCCATTTAATGGTAAAACGTCCTGAAAGACATGTCGAAAGTTTCATTTGTGCTGGAGGAGACATTATTATTGTGCATATAGAAGCCTGCACTAGCAATATTGTTTCGTTGATTAAAAAGATTCATGATCACGAAAGGAAGGTAGGTGTCGCTGTCAAACTTAACACAACTCTTTCCAAGATTGCCCCCATTGTTGACTCCATTGATACTGTTCTTCTTATGTCTGTTAATCCAGGTTTTGCCGGTCAAACGTTTGATCGAAGGGTGCTTCCTAAAATTGAGACACTAAAGAAAATCCGACACGAAAAGTGCTGTCCTTTTGAAATTGAAGTTGATGGCGGAATAAATTCTCACATCGCATCCTTAGTCGCACGAGCTGGCGCCACAATTCTTGTGGCTGGATCAGCGGTGTTTGGACACTCCGATGTTAATGGAGCCATACAAAAGTTTCGAGAGGAATTTTGTTAAATTTGACGGGACAGGTGCTCTTAGATAGTTCAAGGTTGTTGCCTAGAGATTTTGAAGCTACTAGGGACGCCTATGGTGAGGTTCTAGTTCAATTGGGCAATGAAAACAAAAATATAATGGTTTTAGATGCTGACGTATCATCGTCTACCAGAACAAAGCTTTTCGGAGAGGCTTTTCCACACAGGTTTATCAATATTGGAATCGCTGAGCAGAATCTTATAGGGATAGCGGCTGGGTTGGCAAGCTGTGGGAAAATTCCTTTTGCCACATCCTTCTCGGTCTTCGTTCCTGGTAAATGCGTAGACCAGATTAGAAACACAGTGGCATATCCGAACTTAAATGTTAAAATTGTATCAACCCATGGCGGCATCACTGTAGGAGCTGACGGGGCTACGCATCAAGCTATAGAAGATATAGCCATTATGAGAGCTATACCAAACATGATGGTAGTTGTACCTGCTGATGCTGTAGAAACGAGGAAAGCCATGCACGCTATCGTTGAGTATACGGGACCAGTTTACGTGCGTTTATGCCGTCAATCGACACCTATAATCTACAATGAAGATTACAACTACACTCTTGGTAAAGGCATCACGTTAACTGATAGTAGCGACGCTGCGATTATTGCATGTGGCGCTTTGGTGACTGAAGCACTGAAAGCAGCTGAAAAGCTTAGCAAAGAGAATATATTTGTGAAAGTTATTGACATGCACACAATTAAGCCCATTGATAAGGAACTTATAATTAGGGTTGCAAGAGAAACCGGAGCCATCGTGACAGCAGAGGACCATAACGTTATAGGGGGTCTCGGTGGAGCTGTGGCCGAAATTCTTGTTGAGAATTATCCCGTACCTATGAAACGCATAGGAGTTGATGATGTATTTGGAGAGTCCGGGGAAACACGTGAATTAATGGTTAAATATGGGTTAACAGCCACTCACATAGCCCAGAAGGTAAAAGATCTGGTATAACGTGGTGAATAAATGAAGATTTTTATAGATATTGCAAACATCGAGATAATAAAGAAATTCAGTGAAATGGGGGTAATCGACGGAGTTACCACAAACCCAACGTTAGTTTCTAGGGAGAATATGAAGTTTAACAATTTGGTTAATGAGATCGTCAAAATTGTTAGTGGACCCGTAAGTGTCGAAACTGTAAGCCTTGACGTTGAGGGGATGGTTAGAGAGGCGAGGCAGCTATCAAAAATAGCTTCCAACATCGTTGTTAAGATACCTATGACGCCCGAGGGGTTGAAGGCGACTAAAATTCTCAAGCGTGAAGGCATCAAAACAAATGTGACGCTTGTTTTTTCAGCTAACCAAGCACTCTTAGCTGCGAAGGCTGGTGCAACTTACGTCAGTCCATTTATAGGAAGACTTGACGATAGGGGACAGGTTGGAATGAATATAGTTCGTGAAATTCTAGAAATTTTCAAGAATTATAATTTTGAAACAGAGGTCATTGTGGCAAGTATTAGACATCCGATACATGTAATTGAGGCGGCTAAGGCTGGGGCTCATGTGGCTACAATCCCGCCACCTGTATTGGAAAAAATGTTTAAGCACCCATTGACAGATGAAGGCATCCAAAGATTTCTAGAAGATTGGAAGAAAGTTCAGGAGCTAGGCAACGCATTTTGAAAGCTGTTAAACATACTGCCGTCAATCCTTTTGAGAAAATTCTATTGAACTCTTGCTGATGGAGTTTAGATTTTACTTGAAAGCAAAATCTCTCTCCAAACTAGTTAGGTGCAGAGCACCTCTCTATGGTTATATTATACCTGAAATTTCATTGATATAGGGACTCCAGAGGATTACCTTAGATTTAAGATGAAGCTTTAAGGTAGTTAAGTCTTTGATTATTAGGAGTAAAGCGCCGTTCAGGATAAGTTTCGGGGGCGGCGGAACGGATGTGCCGCCTTACTGCTGGGAGCATGGCGGAGCGGTAGTTAGCACAACGATCAGTAAATACGCTTATGCTACGCTCAGAGCCAACGGTGCTAAGAAGGCAAATGTGCACTCCGTTGATTTCAACTTGAATGAGAGCTTTAGGCTGGATAAGCTTGAGTACGATGGATGTCTTGACTTAGTAAAGGCGACAATTAATGAGTTCGGAGTTAAAGATGGCGTTGACCTCGCGATACATAGTGACCTAACTCCCGGCTCGGGAATGGGAACATCCTCCTCGATGGTTGTCGCTTTGCTAGGTTGTCTTAAGGAGTTTGTTGGTAGAGATATGAACAAAAAGAAATTGGCGGAGCTTGCATGTCACATCGAGCGTGAGGAGCTCGGCGAGAATGGTGGATATCAAGATCAATACGCTGCGGTGTTCGGCGGGTTCAATTATATCGAGTTTTGCAAACACGAAGTGAGGGTTAATCCACTCCAATTATCAAGGGAAGTGCTGAATGAGCTTGAGTACCGCTTATTGCTCTTTTTTACTGGAAAAACAAGGCTGTCGAGTGAAGTGCATAAGGATATGATGAGACGCTACAAGGAAAAGAGGAAAGACTATCTGGAAGGATTAGACACCCTGAAGTTAGTCGCTCGTGATATGAAACAATGTTTACTTAAAGGAGATTTAGATGTGTTTGGAGAACTCCTTCACGAAGGCTGGGTTTACAAGCGAAAACTTTCCACTAAAATAGCGACTTCTGAAATTGACAAGTTTTACGAGATTGCCCAAAGAAGTGGAGCCGTAGGAGGTAAAATCTTGGGCGCGGGAAACGGAGGACACCTGCTGTTCTTTTGTGAGCCCCAGAGAAGATTCGAAGTAATTAGTGCGATGAACAAGTGTGGTGTTCATTTGGTTCCTTTTGGATTCGAGCCAGAAGGGTTACAAACTTGGAGGGTTTAAAGTGAAAAGAATTGAGGTCATTCTTAAGGAAAGCATGAAAGTGACAGAAAATCTGTGTAGGCAGACCTCTGAACTTGAGAAAATAGAAAAGATTTCCCATTTGATTGTGGAGGCATTAAAGAAAGGTAAGAAAATTGTGCTCTTTGGAAACGGTGGGAGTGCCGCGGACGCCCAGCACATTGCCGCCGAGCTGTCTGGTAGATTTAAGCTGGAAAGACAAGGATTGCCCACAATTGCGCTTACGACGAATACTTCTGTTCTCACGGCTATAGCGAATGATTATGGTTATGATAAGGTGTTTTCAAGGCAAGTGGAAGGAATCGTGGAGCCGGGCGATATTGTTATTGGTATAAGTACGAGTGGAAAATCGCTTAATGTAATTGAGGGAATGAAAGCTGCAAAGGAGCGAGAAGCCTTTACAGTTGGTCTTACAGGAGCGAAAGGCGGGAAGCTTGAAGAAGTTGTGGATGTCTGCATTAATGTTCCTTCAAACGACACTCCGCGTATTCAAGAAGCGCATATAACGGTTGGCCACATAATTTGTCAGCTTGTCGAAGAGAATATATTTTGAATACAATAGGGGTTTTCCTCGATCGCGACGGAACAATTTGCAAAGATGTTCACTACATGTCGCGACCTGAACTACTCGAACTTTTGCCAAAAGTCGCTGAAGGTATAAAGCTTTTGAATGAACTTGGTGTGAAGGTGATAGTTGTGACAAATCAGTCGGGTATAACGAGAGGCTATTTCTGTGAGGAAGATCTTAAGAATATCCATGAGAAGATGATTGCTGAGCTTTCAAAAAAAGAGGCTATAATAGATGACATTTATTATTGCCCACATCATCCAGATGATAATTGCAGTTGCAGAAAGCCAAGAACTGGAATGTTAGATAGAGCTAAAACCGATTTAAAGTTGGACCTAAATAAATGCTTCATTATTGGGGATAGAAAGTTGGATATTCAAGCAGGGCAAAATGCTGGATGTACAACTATACTTGTTCCAGGTCCTGAAACCGAGTCTAATGTTGATGCTAATTACATTGCCACAGATTTTTACGATGCTGCCAAATTTGTGAGCAAAAGTCTTCAATTGTGACTATTCCAAAAATTGATTAAAGTTTAAAAGTTACTTCAATATATGAAACCAAAAACGTGGTGATAAATGGTGATTTATTTAATAACTGGCATAACCGGTTTTGTGGGTAGCCATCTTGCAGAGCTTCTTTTGAAGGAAAAATGCGAAGTTCATGGAATAAAACGCTACCGGAGTAGTTTAGAAAACGTGCTGCACATACAGGATGACATAACTTGGTGGGAATGTGATTTAACTGATTCCACCGCAGTTCAGGACATGATAAAGAAAGTAAAACCCGATGAACTTTACCATTTGGCAGCACAGAGTTATGTACCCCCTAGTTGGATCAATCCCCATTCCACCTTAAATACGAATATAATAGGAACTCTAAACATATTTGAAGCCGCAAGAGAAATAGAAAGTCCGAGAATACTTAACTGCAGCAGTGCTGAAGTATACGGCGTAGTTCAACCTGAAGAATGTCCAATAAAGGAAACGAACCCTCTTAGACCAGTGAACATATACTCTATCAGTAAAATAGGGCAAGATCTACTAGCAAATGTTTATCACAAGAGCTACGGGCTTGATATAATTACAACAAGAGCCTTCACCCACACTGGACCACGTAGGAACAAAGTATTTGTATTCTCCAATTTCGCCAAACAAATAGCAGAGATCGAACTTGGGCTCAGAGAACCTGTTATTCATGTTGGTAACCTCGATTCTGTTCGAACAATTACTGATGTTCGAGATATGGTTAAGGCGTATAGATTGGCTCTCCAATACTGTGATGCAGGTGAAGCCTATAACATAGGGAGCAAGCAGACCTTCACGATACGTGAAGCTCTAAACCTGATGCTCAAGTTTACTGAGAAGAATGTAGCTGTCAAAGTTGACCCCGCTAGGTTGAGGCCTGCAGAAACTCCGCTCCAAATCCCTGACGCTTCCAAGTTTATTAAGAAAACAGGATGGAAACCAGAAATTCCAGCCGAAACGACTCTCAGAAATCTCTTTGATTACTGGAAAGAAAAAGTAAGTAATGAGCAAAGTGAACAAATCTAACAGCTTAATTTCTGTCATAATTCCCGCTCTTAATGAAGAAGGAAGTATAGGTCACGTCATCGATGACGTTTGGCGGGTCCTATCCGATGAGAGGTGCAAGTTTGAGATAATTGTGGTTAGTGGTAGAAGCACTGACAGAACATCCGCGGTCGCTAAACAGAAAGGTGCAATTGTGATAGAAGATACCAACGACCTCGGAAAAGGGTACTCCATCCGTAAAGGGTTGAAAATATGCAGGGGTGATATTGTTGTTTTAATGGATGGTGATGGTTCACACGTTCCAGACGAAATTCCTCTAATGCTCAAAGAATTAGATGAGGGCTGTGATGTGGTTATCCCTTCTAGGTTTCTTGGAGGTAGTGATGATATGACTCCTATAGTGAGTATAGGTAATCGTTTGCTTACCATAATTTTTAATCTTCTGTTCCCTAGAAGAAAATTCATAACTGACAGTTTAAATGGATTTAAAGCGTTCAAGAGAGAAAAATTTGATAATATTTCCTTTGTATCCAACGGTACAGAAGTTGAGGTTGAATTTCTTGCAAAAAGCCTAATTAATGGCCATCGGGTCGTTGAAATACCTGGATTTGAGAGACGTAGAATTTCTGGCATTGCTAAAGGAGATAGTTTCCATGCAGGGTGGAAATGTCTCAGTATATGTGTGTCAGTATTCGTTTATCATCTATTAACACGCCTAAAATCACGTTAATCTTTTAACAATCCGCGACTAAAAATGACATTCAGCCAAGGCTACCCAAAGAATTTCGTTTTAGCCATAAACAAAACATTGAATTCTCATGGCGCAATTGTAGCCTTGCTTTTTAGTATACTCTTCGCTTTTACGGTAAGGCTGACCCCTGAAATTCTTAGCCAACCTTGGCCTATAGGTTATGATACCGTTGGCTATGCCAGAAAGATTTCGGAAAATTACGTTTGGAGTAACATAACAAACTTCATGGAGATTTCCCCTCTTTTCTATGTTATTGCGACCCCTCTTGCAATGTTCGGCGATGTCTTCACGATTTTGAAGATTGTAGCACCCGCTCTGTATGGGTTGCTTGCTGCCGCCGTGTTTACGTTCGCTTTTTATGCTCTGGGGTGGAAGTGGGATAAGGCCTTAGTTTGTTCGTTGATATTTACGCTACAGCTTTCTGCACTGCGTCTTTCGTGGGATTTGTTCCGTAACGAGTTAGCACTCATATTTATGTTGCCAACATTAGCTTTATTAGCTAAGTTTAATGGTACAAAAACTCAACTTGCCCTCTTTGCAATATTTTCAGCGTTTGCCTCCTTTTCACATGAAATGGTGGCGGCTTTGTTGCTTATTATTGTTCCCGCCATTTTAGGATTCAAAGTGTCAAGCAGAAAGCTATCTCTGAAGGATACTGGAATGCTGATAGTTGCCTTTTTACCATCAATTGCTTATGCTATTTTCTTAGCGTTCTGGGGATTATATGCACCTACAAACGGTTCAGTTAACTATGAAGTACCTATTCTCTTCGACTATATTGGACTGGGACCGTACCAGTATGTCAATTATGTAGAATTGATTAATGAGCATGCTCGGTTCTTTTTCATTCTCTTCTTTCCAACATTACTCTTAGTTATTCTTGGGATTAAGCGTACACAAAATCTTGGTCTGCGTCTACTGACCTTTGTGCTTATTGGGTTGAGCTTTTTACCTGTTATCTCTCCTTATTGGTCTCCCGCATTTAGTCTTAGGTGGATGTTGATGTTAGCAATCCCCTTCTCTTTTTATGCTAGTGAAGGATTATTCAAATTACATGAAGTCACTCGTAAGTACAATATCGTGGCATTCCTTGTTGCGTTATTAATCATTCCATCATTAACCTTTATGGTTCTTCCTCCACATCTAAGCCCTCTATCCTGTCTTCAAACTGAGAAAACAAGGCAATATTTGCCTTCTTCTTTATTGTCAAATACGGTTTCTTTAGAGGACACGCCTGATCTTCTTGAAAGTTTAGCTTTCCTTAACAGCGTAATGAACTCACATTCTTTACTGGTTACACACGAATCGTTTTACGAGTGGGCTAGATTACAGCTTCAACCAGAGTTCAATATAGTTAACTCTTTTAAGGTCAATCCCACCTCGCTCGTAGAGACTTTTTCTCAATCAGCGAATGAAATATATGTACTCAGCTGGATTGATTCCATAAACTCTTGGCATGGATTAACACCGCCTAACGACAATTTTGAATGTGTTTTCAGTTCAGGCTCTCTAGGCGTTTACTTGCTCCGTCAACAGAATCATGAGTAGCGCGTACTAACATACGTCATTTCAAATGAAGATTACAATTGTATTCTGTTTTCTCCAAAACCGGTGATTGAAACGAGCGATAAACCAGAATTTATCTGCCCAGATTGTCACAGTCAACTCTCGCAATCGGAGTCTGGACACGTATGCAGCACTTGTAATCGAATATACCCAATCAAGTGTGGAATCCATTTGCTAACTCCCGGTAGCCTTTGTAGTGATACATTAGAAGATATTAGAGCGTGGGATGACCCGGAATCTGGAAGAGCTGAGCACAGTGAACCTTGGAAGGCACTTTTAGTCAAAGAACCTCTAATCAGAGACTTCGAAGAAAATATTCTGTCCAAATTCAAGTTAACTGGCAACTTCCTTGAGATCGGTGGAGGAATGTGCTGGGCTTCCTATTTAGTCAAGAACAAGTTCCCAGAGTGTGTGGTTTACGCCAGCGACGTAGCTTATTCCGCTCTACTTAGAGCAGAACAACTGTCCAATCTTATGAAGTTGCAACCCGATTTTTACCTGACAACTGATGTCCAATCATGTCCATTTCCAGACAATTTCTTTGACTTTGTCTTTGGGTCGGCAATTCTGCATCACATTCCCGATCTCGTGAAAGGGTTATCTGAAATTAGAAGAATCCTCAAGCCAGAAGGATGCTTAATCGTGATGCAGGAGCATGCACTTTCTCCCTTATTCCAAGCGTTGATTAGACGATTCGATATTAAAGGCCCTGGAAAAGAAACTGAGAAATATGGGATGCAAGAGGAGATGTTGTCTTTAAGACAATTTAAGAGAGACTTTAAGCATGCTGGCTTCTCGGATGTTGTCTATTCTGCTTGTAAGAATCCGCATTACAAGTACTTGTATCCCAGAAGCGTTCTAGCATATTATGTAGCCCTTAGCTTTTTGCCAGATTTCATGTCAATGAATCTTCTAGGCTCTGCAATTCACATAGTCGCAAGAAAATAGAGACTCTACAAAATTGTTTGCCCAAATCAAGTCCTCACTCGTTAACCGCCGCTTTTTGGTTTCCGTCTTTTATGTGTTATCGATCATTGGAGTCATCATTGTGCCTAGTGTCGGTGACTTCAGCGTAATCAACTCGTGGACAAACATAAGTTTGTTAAATTATTGGAGACTCTTCAGCGCTA
This sequence comes from uncultured Candidatus Bathyarchaeia archaeon, assembly GCA_964399485.1. Taxonomy (GTDB): domain Archaea; phylum Thermoproteota; class Bathyarchaeia; order Bathyarchaeales; family Bathyarchaeaceae; genus Bathyarchaeum. The sequence continues at coordinate 67,076 of CAYNQS010000005.1, forward strand.
TTGGGCTTGCAACATTCTTCCCAGGATACTTTATACTATCCATTCTGTCTAGACGCTCGAAAATCACAGAAATTTCATTCACTGAAAAGTTGGGACCGTCTTTCCTCCTCAGCTTAATGCTTACAACATTGCTTGCGTTTGCTTTATTTTCTGTAAACATTAGTTACACTCACTCTGTTCTGATATTTGCACTAGTGAACGCCGTAATATTGACAGCCCACGTCATACTTGACCGTGGGACCAAAGCAACTTTACAAGACAAGAGCAAAATTTTCAGCTTTGCTTTGGATAAACCTCTCTTGCTGTTGGTGATAACATTCGGTTTCTTTCTCGTTACTGATTTTATACTGCATATCTCTCTTGACACGATTCTGGTAGGAGGCGATATGATGACTAGTTCAGCTACTGCTATGAGCATTCTACGGCGAAATTCTCCGTTGTTTGAAACTTCGGTTATTCAAGACCTATTGGGTGCGTCTTCTGCTTGTTACTTCTACTTGATTTACCTGGCATTCTTCTTTTTACTGTCAGGTGCTCCTCCAATGAACGCAACCTTCGCGTTAATGCCGTTTTTCCAGATCGCGTTCATAATAGCCTTCTACCAAATGGTCTCTGTTTTCTTTAAAAAGAATAGAAGAATGATTGCAGCACTTTCTACGATCTTTCTCTTTCTCTTTGGCGGTTTTGTTTTATTATCGGCAACTCTTAGAAGCACCGATGGCTTTTGGAATGGAGTGTTAGGTCTCCTTGGTTCAGTCAATTCACAAACTTCAACATATTCATGGGCGACATTTTTCGATAATTTGAGCCGTGCCAACGTTCAAATGTGCCGTATTCCAATATTTATTGATTTAACTTTTGGTCTCCGATCCCTCTTAGCTGGAATTACTTCTCTCTTTGTCTTAGGTTACGTTTTTCGCAAAAAAAACTTAAGCGGCTCATTAAAGGCTACCCTGATAGTTTCAGCTATCACTGTAGGTTATTTGATGCATCAAGTCGACATGGTCATATTTTTTGCCGTTCTATCTCCTATAATTGTATTATTGGCTGACCAGAAATCGCTAATTCATCTTCGCACCTGCTTGCTTTATTCATTAATTGCCTTCATGGCTATTGCACTCCTCGATTTTTCCTTGCCGAATCGTATCTACACATTACAGATTCAATTCTTGCTTGTCATAGGAATAATCGTCTTCACACTATTCGCTGTCTTCATCAGGTCGACTCAACTGAGATTTATCGAAAAAATTACTACCTTTCTTAAAAGTAGTTGCCACACATGGATGCAATCAGACAAAACCAAGTTAATACTTTCAATTGCCATCTTATACTTCTATATTCTGTCTTTCTTTTTCTGGTTTGATAGTCCTATAAGAACCGATGACTACATGTTGGTGCCTTGGTATTTCTATCCTATCAAGTTTGGCATCTTAGGGCTATTAGCAGTCGGAGGAGTGGTCTTTGCACTCTTCAACAAGTTTTCAAGAAGCTTTCTACACTTTGTACTCTACACGGCTTTGGTGTTTTTGTTAGCGAAGTTTACAACGGGAGTTTTTGGACTCTATTATGCTTTTGCAGAAACTCGGTTCATGTTTTACGTCTTTATTGGAGTAAGCATAGTTGCAGCTTACTTTCTCTTAAATCTCACTAAGCTTTTGAGCGGAACCAGCATGAAACGACGACTCATATGTGGCCTGCTTGTGGGGATTATCTTTGTATCTGGCATCTCGGAATCTGTAGTGACCGTAGGTTATTGGAAAACAAGTGGATTATGGCAGGTTCCGTATGATGTTACGGCTGGCGAGCTGGATGCAATCAACTACTTAAGATTAAATCGCCCCGTTAATGAATACGTGACTACAGTAGCAGATGAAGCATGGATATCCAGAGCGAACGTCATATTATCAGGAGCAGCGTTAAATTATCTCGAGTTTCCAGATCAACTGTTTATGGAGCAAGATCCTGAAACGGCATTAAACTTCCTAAAATACTGGCGAGTAAGATACATCTACATGCCCAATAGAGACAGTGATTTCGTCGAGTCGTCTAAACCAGCCTGTAAAGAGGGGTTCGTAATGCAGGGCCTCTTAAAATATCTACCTGTTGTCTTTGAAAATGAAGATGTCAAATTGTATGAAATACCAAAGTCGGAAAGTGTCTCAGGAAGTGTCTCTTTGGTAGTGCCGGCATCATTCAATTTGCTTACAAGTGTATCTCTTTCTGGCATCAACTACTCAGAGTACATCGGAAACGATTATCACCTGTTTTCCTCCAATTCTACAATAATGTTGGATGATTTTACGATTTATCGCATCCCTATGCTGTTGGACGATTTTGTGGTCTCCTACATTCCTCTTCAACAGATTACTTGGGAGACTATAATGGGCGCTAGGCTAGAAATGGAACAGGATGCTGCTAAGCTAACGCTCCAGACGGAAGTTGAGGGTCAAAGTTTTCCAGGTGCTTTTTTAGACATCGGGGATTTACAATTAAACAGGGATCCACAAATTTTATTCTTCAATTATAAAACCGATTCCCTTCCATCTGAGGCTCTTTACTACTACTTCGAATTTCTCGATTCAGACCATAAAAGGATATATGCTGGTGAGTTGTCGCCTTCTACAGACAGTTTTTCCCAACAATATTTCAAGATTCCTGACATATCCGGAGCAAAGTGGTTGTGGATTGGTATGAACACTAACGACAAATCACAATTTCCACCGACACTACAACTTAAGGAAATAGGTTTCTTAAAACCACAAATTTCTATGCAAGAGTTTTTTTGGGAGGCTCGAAATGGGGCTCACTTGGAAGTCGGACAGAATAATGTTAATATAACGTTGCAGTCGGAAACTGAAGGGGAAAATTGGCCAGGATCTCTACTGGGAATTGATGGTTTACAGTTAAACGAGACGTTACCTCTGTTATTCTTTAACTATACAACTGACCCGCTTCCCCAAGAGGCTCTTTACTACTATTTCGAATTTCTCGATTCAGACTCCAAAAGGATATACGCCAGTGAACTGTCTCCTTCAACCGGCGGCTTCTCCCAGCAATATTATGAAATCCCTGACATATCTAGAGCAAAATGGCTGTGGATTGGAATGCACACCAATGGCAAATCACAATTTCCACCGACACTACAACTTAAGGAAATAGGTTTCTTAAAACCACAGATGATCGCCAAAGAACTCTCTGTCCTAAGTATGACACAGCTCAACATTGGCGATTATATCGATTGGGTAAGAAAAGGCGGAAAGCTTATTGTGTTTGGCAGCGAAAGGGGGGCATTTGCCAATTTTCTCTCAATTTACCCTGCGGAAAGTGCGGTTGTGAATGGTGCTGTGGCATACGAGTCGCAGATGTCTTTTCCTCAAGTAGAGATAACCAAAACCTTCTCGAATGATAGCGATGTAAGCGTGTTAGCTTCATTTACCATGGACAGCCAGCAGGTAACCCCGTTGGCTTATGTTAAGTCTGCAGGAGCTGGTGAGATTGTTTACTTAGATGTATCATCATACTTGAATGCTATAGAAGATAGCGCTCAATCTGTCAACCTTCTCTCAAATCTCATCTCTTTTTTCAAGTTAATTGAGCCTGAATTTGCTGCCAATTTATCGAATAAGAACACGGGTGTATACGCCTTCGTCAATCAACCTGTTTTTCTTGGTCAAGTCGATGTTGAGACTGATTTTGCAAAGTTTGTGACCGAAAGAGAAATTCTTGAAGTGGATACAAGGCGGCGAGTCTTTGTACCTGGATCGTTTGAAGCGCAGTCCATAAGATTATTTAATGTTAGCGACACGGGGTCTATTAATGAAGAGTCAGAATCTTTTTCCAATGCTTCTGTGAAGGAGTTTCAGTTTCGGTCAGGAGCAGCTAAGATTTCTGCAAGCAACGTGAGTGTGGTTGATGGATACGGCAAGTACGCACTGTTGTCAATTTCCAACTCTTTTAGCATGAGTGTTTCAAAGGGAACGAATTTAGAGATGGTTATAGAAGAAAACGGGAAAGTCTATGATATTAACATCGACGAAGGCTCAATAGAGTTAAATGGACTTTACTCATCTTCACCATTGCTAATTTTAGTAAGAAGTCCGAGCATCGTTACACAAGGCGAAGTTTTCCTTCCTTGGGCTACAATTTGGGAGACAACTTCCACTAAAAGCGACGTCATTGCTGTAAGTTGGAAATCACCAACTCAAGTTTTGGGGCGAATGAGCTTGCAAGTGGATTATGCTGGTACGTTGATACATGCATATAACGTCCAAATTAACGGTTCTGTGCAGACTGAACGTCAAATTGAATGGTGGAATCTTGACAAAAATTTGGTGGGAGCTGACCTGGTACCCTTCCAAAGTTTCCAGGGCAAGCATTTGCTTCCAATACCCCTTCTTTTGCTATTTTATGTTGGTTACGTGTATACAAAAAAACGTAAAAAATCAAAGTCAGGAGTGAAAGTATAATGTATAGATATGCACAAAAAGCTATGAGAGGCCTAGTTTATGGGCCTAAAAATGTGAGTCTGAGAGCTACAAGAGGCAAGTCCCTTAAACCTCAATGGTTATGGTTTGGGGTCACCGACAAATGCAACTCGCGTTGTAAACATTGCAGCATCTGGAATCAAAAGCCGACTATGAATCCTTTATCACCTCAGGAAATAGGAGAAACACTAAGCGACCCTCTCTTCAAAAACATAAGGTACATCATAAACTCGGGCGGTGAACCCGTTGTCAGGAGTGATATGAAAGAGATTCTTCTGACAGAACATGAGGTTCTTCCTAAAGCTAGGCTTCAATTGAGCACTAACGGTTTACTGCCAGAACGGGTCATCAACGTTGTTGAAGCGGCAATGGAGCATGACATAAAACTTGACGTAGGAGTTTCCCTCGACGGTGTAGGAGAAAAACATGATCTTGTAAGAGGCGTTAGAGGCAACTTTGAGAGAGTGGACCGACTATTACATGCGCTGACAGATTTAAGAGAAAAGTATGGGGAAGACAAACTGTGTGTCCAAATTGGATTCACGCTCTCTGATCTTACATTGTCCTCGTTAGAAGAGGTTAGAGCTTATGCGCAAGGACTAAACATAAATCTCTTAGTACAGTGGTATAACATGTCTTCATTCTACAGTAACACAGAAAACGAATCTGCGGTCAGCAAGGAGGACTTGATCAAAGCCATAGAATCGTTAGAGTTTAACCCTCTTTACGAAATGTGGCTTGAATCAATAAAAGGCAACCCTTTCAGATTTCCCTGTTTTGCAATGTACACTTTCTGCGTACTGCAATGCGATGGCACTATAGCTCCTTGCCTAAGTCTCTGGCATGTCAAAGTAGGAAATGTGAGAGAACAATCCCCTTCAGCTATTTGGCGCAGTCCCAGGGCTGAAGAGGTTAGAAAGGTTGTCAAAAATTGCCAAGGTTGTCTCAACTCATGGGGCACTGGATGGAGTTTTGAATCTTACATATACCCGCTTTTGTTCAAATACCCGTCCATGTTCGTGAAAGCATTAAAAGAGATATAACCGGTTGACAGTTGAAGAAATGAACCATGAATGTATGTGCGAAAAATGTGCTGCAATCCATCCTCTAAAGAGCTGAATAATGAACAGAATATATTTGATGTTGGTTGCGGCAGATCATCTCTTCCGAGAATTGCAAAAGTTTTATACTGTTGAAGTTCTATTATCTCATCATTCTAAATTAAACGTCTTCGCCCATGATTGGAATATCTTAAAAAAGATGTTTGAAACTATGAATCGATTTAAAAATCTCGGTAGAGAATTGTTTGTCGTGGGAAAAAGGGTTATAGGACGGATTCTGGGAAGAACTCTAGGGAAAATTCTATGGAGACTTCCCGGGCTTCAGTTTGTTGTCAGTTTGATATATAATGAACTTAAGCCTCTGGGACCTATTTTAGTTGAGGTGCAAGGAAACAAAATGACTGCAAATACTAATGATAGAGATATTGGTTTTAAACTATTGGCAGATGGTTTTCAGGAAGAAAAATATGAAACGGAAGTATTTAAGAAGAAGGTAAGAGAGGGCATGGTTGTAGTAGATGTCGGGGCTAACATTGGATATTATAGTTTAATTGCCGCAAAATTAGTGGGTAAAAGTGGCATTGTATATGCATTTGAGCCTATGCTAAGCAATTATGCGCTTCTTTGTAAAAACATTGAGATAAATAGCTATATTAATGTAGTTCCTATTCAAAAAGCAGTTTCTAACAAAACTGGAAAGAGCAAGCTTTGGTACGAAAAAGATTGGTCAGGAAGCCCTTCCTTTTGGAAAGAATGTGCCTTGACTGTTTCACACCATAAGTCGTTAGAGAAAGGCGGTTTTGTGGAAGTAGAAACGATAGCTTTGGACGAATTTTTGAGAAATCAAAAGGTAGATATTATTAAGATAGATGCTGAGGGAGCAGAAGGTCTAATTTTAGATGGGGCTAAAAGGATATTAAAAAGTAATTATCCTCTAGTGATTTTTATGGAATTTTGGCCAGATGCATTGAGGAATCTTGGAACTAATCCAATAGGATTATTATATAAATTACAAGAATATGGGTTTAAAATATGTTTTATAAATGAAAAGAAGCAAAAAATAGAGCCGATAGATTACGAAAAAGCAAAGGCTGGACCAGGATTTAATTTGTTACTGGAAAAATGCAAGTTTGCTTCTATGAGATAAGATGAAGGCTAATGCTACTGTGAGCGTTAAGAACTTTAAGCGAATCTGAGCCTATATGAAAATAGTCTTTACGCTTCCAATAATCGGAATGGCAGGGGGTTTCAAAGTCATATTCGAGTATTCCAACCGCTTGCAGGAAAAGGGGCACGAAGTTTCTGTTGTATATCCTCTAATACCAACCTATGAAAAACCGTTGATCAAGTTCCTTGGAACTGTTAGAAATATTTGGCGCGGCAACAACATAAACTGGTTCAGTTTGAAAGCTAATTTAATAAGAGTTCCAACGCTCAGCAGCAAATTTATTCCAGACGCCGACATCGTTGTGGCTACATGGTGGGAAACAGCATATTACGTAAGTAAATATGGTAAGAATAAGGGCGAGAAATTTTATCTATTACAACATTATGAGGCTTGGGGAGGCTCAAGAGAGAAAGTCGAAGAAACATACCAATTAGGTTTACATAATATTGTCATTTCGAGCTGGATGAAAAACATACTTGAAAAACTTGGAGCAAAAGTTGAAGCACTGGTATTTAACGGAGTAAATTTTGAAGAATTTTACCCTGAAGAAGTATCCAAGAAAGGTTGCGAAATAAGAATTTTGATACCTTACAGAAGAGAAAAATGGAAAGGTGTTAGGGATGGAATAAAAGCCTTTGAAATAGTCAAGAAAGAGCATCCCAACGCTAAACTTGTAATGTTCGGTCCAAGACCAAGCGAGTTGCCGGATGAAGTTGAATTTCATTTTCGACCAACAAACGACGAACTAAGAAGAATTTACAACTCTTGCGATATATTTTGTTTTCCTAGTCGTGTAGAAGGATTCGGATTGCCACCGATGGAGGCTATGGCTTGTGAAGTTCCAGTCGTGACAACCAATACGGGTGCAGTTTTAGATTATGCAATTCCTGGAAAGACCGCATTAATCTCGCAACCCAGAGACATTAAGACTATGGCTGAAAATATAATTGCGTTAATAGATGATGAACAAAAAAGAAAAAGAATAGCAGAGATGGGTTATCATCATATTAAACAATTTACATGGGATAGAGCTACAGATCAATTGGAACAACTTTTTAGAAAATATGCATAACCGTTAGCAAGAAGCGGTAAAATGGCAAGTCCTTTTATCTCCATCGTAATCCCGACGAAAAATTCAAGCAAATGGTTAGACAGCCTCTTTCCTGCGTTTGCCAAGCAAGATTTTAAGGATTTTGAAGTAATCGTTGTCGACTCTGGATCAAGAGACGATACCGAAAAGAAGGCACGAGAGTTTGGGGCTCGTTTTTACAGCGTGTCTCACTTTGGCCACGGTCTCACTCGTAACAATGGGGCATCAATGGCAAATGGCACTGTCATTGTGTTTAACAACCATGACGCCATACCACTCCGAAAAGACTGGTTGAGAAACTTAGTTGAGCCTCTTTCAAGAGAAGAGGTTGCTGCAAGTTTTGCACGACCGATACCGCGAGCTGATACACATGCTGCAGAGAGGTTCTTCCTTCTGAAGACATATCCTCCTAAAAGTAGAATGTTTTCCAAGTCTGATTTAAACAAACTGGATACTAGGCGAGTCATAGTCTTTTCAACTGTTTCCGGCGCCATTAAGAAGAAGGTGTGGAATGTTTTCAAGTTCAATGACCAAGCAGTGATAGGAGAAGATCATGATCTTGGTCTGAGATTGCTGAACGCAGGTCATAAGATCTCGTACCAATCAGAGGCTTGTGTTTTGCATAGTCACAATTTCACGGTTTGGAACGCCTTTCTTAGATACAATAACTACGGTAGAAATGATAGAGTAATTGGCGAGCGGCTTAACGTTCAAAATGAAGACCTTAAGTATTTGATGCTGTTGGCAAGAGACACAGCTCTTTACGCAGGAAAGCATGAAGGTATTAAGGGGATATTGTATTCATTAGTTTATATGTGTGCAAAAATCACTGGTTATTCGCTCGGGAGATGTTCTAACCATCTTCCATCTTTAAGAAATTTCTTCAGTCATACCACTTTTGTAACATCCCGAAAGGTGCAACCAAGATGAAGGCTCTGGTGCTTAGTGGTGGAAAAGGTACTCGCCTTCGTCCATTGACTTTCACTTGTGCTAAACAACTCATTCCCGTAGCCAACAAGCCAATACTGGGCTATGTACTTGATCAGATAGCGGAAACAGAAATACGTGAAGTCGGCATTATCACCGCTCCAGAAACCGCCAACTACGTTAAAGAATACGTTAAAGATGGTTCAGAATGGAACTTCAATGTTAGTTACATTTCCCAAGAACCGCTTGGTTTAGCACACGCGGTCAAGACTGCCCAGAAATTCCTCGCTCAAGATTCCTTCATCATGTGCCTCGGTGATAACTTAACGGGACAAGGTATTAAGACGCTTGTTCAGAATTTTAAGAAAGAAAACCTCGATTCGCTGATTCTCCTGAAAGAGGTCGATGACCCATCAAGATTTGGTATCGCCAAACTGGACAAAAAAGGCAACATCGTCAAATTAGTGGAAAAACCTAAGACTCCAATGGGTAATTTGGCTATAATCGGAACTTACCTCTTTTCCAACAAAGTCCATGGAGTTATAGAACACATAAAACCTTCTTGGAGAGGAGAACTTGAGATCACAGATGCTATAGAAGAAATGGTGAATCGAGGCTTCAAGGTAAGAGCCGAAAAGCTAGACACGTGGTGGCTGGACACTGGAAAGAAAGACGATATACTTGTAGCCAACGCCAAAATCCTAGACACATACGTCAAGCGAAAAATAAACGGAAAAACAACCAAAAGCACAATTGAGGGAAGAGTAACCATAAAAAAGAATGCTAAAATTACAAACAGCACCATTAGAGGACCGTGTATAATAGGCAAAAACTGCATAATCAGAGATTCCTTTATAGGCCCTTATACAAGCGTTGGTGAAGGAGCCCAAATTCTTGACAGTTCAGTCGAATATTGTGTAATCTTGGAAAATGCTTTAATAACTGGTGTTAAGAGACTTGAAGAGAGCCTAATAGGAAGAAAGGCAAAGGTCTCGAAAAACCACAAAAAAAGGGTCTTGAAACTCAATTTAGGTGACTATTCGGAGGTTGAGATATGAAAGAATATTCCCTTAAGGGAGTGAAAACATACGAAATTAAATTGTTGCCTGATGAAAGAGGTTTCTTCGCTGAAGCCTTCCGGCAAGATTGGAAAGAATTTTTTGACGTATATGCCCATCACTAATGCATACTCCGTAATCACGTAAGTTAAATATGTGAGCGCAAGCCTTTCTTTAGTGAAAAGATATAATAAATAATATACACGCATCCTTTCAATTGTTCCTATTTATGCAGTATCTATTCAGATTCTGAATATGAATTGTTACTAATAATACAGATTCATCCTTCATACAAATTAAATTTGACGTGTGGAGAAAACCTGTCTCGTGAAACAGTCTTGAGGCAAGAAGGTTGGGTAATTATCTGAAAAAAAGTTGGTCACGATTTATAGGACTAGCGAAAAGCTGCGACTTCTCCAGAATTTTCAATCCTTTTATTAATCATCAATGCATAGTCAAGATACCTTGTTTATTTTTCTATGGAAGATCCTGCAAATTATGTTAGTAGGGAATGATTTGTAAGTTGAAGATACTCGTTACAGGTGGCCTCGGTTTCATCGGTAGCAATTTCATAAGGCAATTACTATCAAAATACCCTTATGTAGAGGTTATAAACGTAGACAAAATGGGATTTGGTGCAAATCTAGAGAATCTCGAAGAAATAGAATATGCTAAAAAATATCAATTTGTCAGAGGGGACATCTCAAACCCGCAGCTTATTAATAGGCTAGTTAAGGACATTGACGCCATTGTAAACTTTGCAGCTGAGACTCACGTTGATAGGAGTATAGCTGGATCGTATCAATTCGTGAAAAGCAACATTTTGGGCACATTTACACTGTTAGAGGCCATTAGAAGATTCAACGATTCCGCTAAATATGTTCAAATCTCAACAGACGAAATCCATGGAGATATTCTGCACGGCTCTTTCAGCGAGCTTGGCCGGATTAATCCATCAAATCCGTATTCGGCAACCAAAGCATCGGCAGATATGCTCTGTTTAGCATACCATAGAACATACGGATTAAATCTCAATATAACCCGATGCACTAACAATTTTGGTCCCTACCAATTCCCAGAGAAATTAATCCCAAAAACAATACTACGCGCATTAATGAATTCTCCAATTCCCATTTATGGAAATGGAAAAAACGTCAGAGATTGGATATTCGTGCTAGACCATTGCGAAGCCATACTTCAGGTGCTTGAAAACGGTAAACCCGGAGAAATCTACAACATCTCATCAAGCAACGAACTATCAAATATGACTATTGTCAAAAAAATCCTCAAAATCCTAAACAAACCTGAAGACTTAATAATTTTTGTTGAGGACAGACCTGGTCACGATCTTAGATACAGCTTAGACTCCTCGAAAATCCGTTCAGAACTAAATTGGAAACCAAAACACACCTTCAATTCAGCATTGAAAGAGACCGTGAAATGGTATGTCAATAACGCTTGGTGGTGGGAACCCATGGCAACCAAAGAAGTTCTCCATCCAACTCCATGGAAAATCCAACTAACACAATGAGATTTCTTATCACGGGTGGAAGCGGTCTTCTAGGCTCAAAGGTCGCTGAAAAAGCTATAACCGACGGATATCAAGTTTATTCAGGTTTTAATCAACATAAGACAAGAGCCGGCATCCCAGTTAGGCTAGACATATGTAAAAAAGAGGTTGTGCACAAAGTTTTCAATAAAATCAAACCTAAAATTGTGGTTCATACCGCAGCAATAACTAACGTTGATAAATGTGAGGAAGATAAAGAACTCGCTTGGAAAGTGAATGTTGAAGGGACAAAACGAATAGTAGAGCTCTCGCGTGAACGCGGAGCGTTCTTGATTTATGTCTCAACGGACTACGTTTTCTCTGGCAAAGAAGGAATGTACAAAGAGATGGATGAAACTGAGCCAATAAACTATTATGGCGCCACAAAACTTGAGGGTGAAAAAACCGTTGCTGCTCTTACCGCCGAATGGTGCATCGCCAGACCAAGCGTCATATACGGATCAGTTCCCGCCGCTGGAAAAATCAATTTCGTTTTATGGGTTCTTGACAAACTTAGAAAAGGTGAACAAATAAAGATAATAACAGATCAATATATATCACCTACTTTTAACACAAATCTGGCGGAGATGATCATCGAAGTTGCTCGAAGACGACTAACTGGTGTTTATCACTTATCCGGAGCTACGCCTATAAACCGATATGATTTTGCGTGTCTCATCGCAGAAACATTTGAGCTAGATAAAAACTTAATTAAGCCAGCTAAATCTGAAGAAATGAACTGGAATGCTGAAAGACCAAAGAATACCTCTCTAAACGTGGAGAAAGCCTCAAGAACATTAAGTAAAAAACCATTAGAAATTCAAGATGCCCTAAACAGATTAAAAGAAGAAATCATTCAATGAACAATGAAAACGTAAAAGTCCAAAGGTAAATAATTTGCGCGAAACTAAAAAACCCTTACCAAATGCTTCCAAAGATGAAACTGGCAAAGTTCCATCAACCCTTTATGGATTAATTGCGGATTCGATTCCAATTCCTTCAGTAGAGGCTATTATAACAAAAGGCAAATCACTACTATTTCTACGGAGAACCAACAACCCAGCCAAGGGGCAATGGTGGTTTCCAGGCGGTAGGATTAGAAAAGGAGAAACGCTTGAGGATGCGTTGTCTCGTGAAGTCAAAGAGGAAACAGGTCTGGAAGTAATTGAAAGTGAACTGGTAAATGTGTATTCAAGAATCTTCGATGAACGCCATGATATAACTATAGTCTATTTATGTAAATGCAAAGGAGACAAAATTGTTCTCAACGATGAGCACTCAGGATATAGATATTTTAAAGCTCTCCCAAAATCTATTCATCCATATATTGTTCATGTAATACAAGATTTAAGAAAAAATGGTCTACACTTCTGCAATCATTGACTAAATGGTTGCCTCTGAAATCAAACTTATATGTTGTTATCGATTGTAAGAGTTTTCACTCCATCTTTCGTCTGTTTTGAAACCATTATTGATAATTTGCTTCGGAGGGGATGTTAAAGCATCTACTCTACACAATAGTTAGAACAATTCAATTTATTACGAGCTTATGTAAAACTCTTGGATGTGGCATAACTCATGAAGGCCTTAGTACTCAGCGGCGGTAAAGGAACTCGGCTCAGGCCCTTCACTTTCACTACTGCGAAGCAGCTCATACCTGTTGCCAACAAGCCCATTTTAGGCTATGTTATGGATCATGTTTCGGCGGCTGGAATCACAGAAGTTGCTGTGATAATCGCTCCAGAAACCGGCAAAGAGGTAAAAAACTACATTAAGAATGGTTCCGCATGGAACATTAAGGTCACCTATTTAACTCAAGAACCCCTTGGATTGGCACATGCCGTGAAGACAGCCAGAGATTTTCTAGCCGAAGACGATTTTGTGATGTACTTAGGCGATAACTTGGTAGGCAAGGGAATCATTGGTCTCATACGAAGATTCAAAACTGAAAATCTTGATACCTTAATCTTGCTTAAGGAAGTTGAAAATCCAACCCGATTCGGCGTTGCAGTGCTAGATGACGAAGATAACGTCAAAAATCTGATTGAAAAACCGAAAGATCCGCCAAGCAATCTAGCCCTAGTTGGTGTTTACATATTCTCCAATAAAATCCATCAAGCAATAGACAAAATAAAGCCTTCATTGAGAGGAGAACTTGAGATCACAGATGCTATAGAAGAAATGGTGAATCGAGGCTTCAAGGTAAGAGCCGAAAAGCTAGACACGTGGTGGCTGGACACTGGAAAGAAAGACGATATACTTGTAGCCAACGCCAAAATCCTAGACACATACGTCAAGCGAAAAATAAACGGAAAAACAACCAAAAGCACAATTGAGGGAAGAGTAACCATAAAAAAGAATGCTAAAATTACAAACAGCACCATTAGAGGACCGTGTATAATAGGCAAAAACTGCATAATCAGAGATTCCTTTATAGGCCCTTATACAAGCGTTGGTGAAGGAGCCCAAATTCTTGACAGTTCAGTCGAATATTGTGTAATCTTGGAAAATGCTTTAATAACTGGTGTTAAGAGACTTGAAGAGAGCCTAATAGGAAGAAAGGCAAAGGTCTCGAAAAACCACAAAAAAAGGGTCTTGAAACTCAATTTAGGTGACTATTCGGAGGTTGAGATATGAAAGAATATTCCCTTAAGGGAGTGAAAACATACGAAATTAAATTGTTGCCTGATGAAAGAGGTTTCTTCGCTGAAGCCTTCCGGCAAGATTGGAAAGAATTTTTTGAGGATGAGCAGATAACTCAGGCAAACTTGAGCTATAGCTACCCAAACGTGGTTAGAGGGTGGCACAAACACAAGAGAGGACAGATTGACCACTTTTTAGTGCTAAGAGGAGCCATGAAAATCTGTGCATACGAAGAAGAAACAGGAAAAATGGCCGAAGTAATCTCCAGCGGCGAAAAACCAACTATCGTGAGAATTCCCGGCAAATACTTGCATGGTACAAAAACGATTAGCAACGAGCCATCTTTGACGGTATATTTTGTTAACAGACTCTATGATTATCAGGACCCAGATGAGCATCGCAGACCATGGAACGACCAAACCATAGTTCCCACAGAGATAAACGGTAAAAAAGACGATCCCCGCGTCGGCAAACCATGGGATTGGTTCAGGCCTCCCTATAAATAGACTGTGGTAACCTTGAATGTTTTGGTGACTGGTGGAGCTGGCTACATTGGTTCCATTATGTCCCGACTCCTTCTGGAAAAGGGTTACAACGTAACGTGTCTTGACCGTCTCTTTTTTGGAACCGATTCGATTAACGACATAGCGGATAGGATAACCCTTGTTAAAGATGATGTCAGATGGTTCAATCCGGAAATCCTGAAAGGCATAGACGCCGTCTTTGACCTCGCAGCCCTCTCGAACGATCCCAGCGGCGAACTTGAACCCCAAAAAACGTTAGACATAAACTGCAAAGGAAGGGCTAGAGTAGCTAATCTCGCGAAAAAATATGGCATAAAAAAATATGTATTCGCTGGCACCTGCAGTGTTTACGGCTTTCAAGAAGGGATTATAACCGAAGAATCTGGTTTGAATCCTTTGACTACTTACGCGAAAGCCAACATGATGGCTGAAAAAGAGGTCTTGCCTCTTGCCGACAAAAACTTCTGTGCGACAGTTCTTCGCCAGGCTACGGTTTATGGGTTTTCGTACAGAATGAGGTTTGACTTAGCCATCAACGGCATGACTCTAGGCTACTACAGAAACGGCAAAATCCCCATCATGAGAGACGGAAAACAGTGGCGTCCCTTCGTAAACATAAAAGATGCCTCAAAAGTCTTCATCAAAGTCTTAGAAACAGAACCGGAAGTCGTTAACGGTCAAATCTTCAACGTAGGTTGCGACGCACAGAACATACAAATCTTTGACCTAGCCAAACTGGTAGCAGAAGCATGCAATCTGCCCTTCAACTACGAGTGGTACGGCAGTCCCGACACCAGAAGCTACAGGGTGAGCTTCAACAAAATCAAAGAAACCCTAAACTTCAAACCCCAGTGCACAATCAAGAACGGAGCAAAAAACATATTCGACGCCCTCAAAGAAGGAAAACTAAATCCGGATGATCCACGGACGATAACTGTCAAGTGGTACAAGCATCTATTGGAGATGCAGCAGTTCCTCAAAGACACAGAGATAGATGGAGTAATCTTATGAAAATAGCTGTTATAGGCTCTACTGGGCAACTAGGTACAGATTTGGTAAAAACTTTAGGTGCTACACATGAGGTTATCGGTTTAACTCATAATGATCTTGAAGTAGTAGATTACGACAGTTGTCTTATCCTGAAGAAGCATCAACCCGACATGGTCATAAACACCGCGGCTTTCCACAAGACCGATCAATGTGAAGAGGAACCTCTGAAAACTTTTTCTGTAAACGCTTTAGGCGCAAGAAACGTCGCAATGATAACCAAAGAAATAGGTGCCACTGCCGTATTCATCAGCACAGACTACGTTTTCGATGGCTCAAAAAGGGAACCATACACCGAAGATGATGTTCCCGCCCCCATCAACACTTACGGAATCTCCAAACTGGCTGCCGAACACTTCACCCGACAAAATCCCAAACACTACATCATCAGAATAGCAAGTGTATTCGGAAAAGCGGGAGCCAGCGGTAAGGGAGGAATTTTTGTGGAGACAATGATAACCAAAGCAAAGAACAACGACCCAATCACGGTCATCGACGACATGTGGATGAGCCCCACATACACCAAAGACGCTTCTTCAATCATAAAAGAAATCGCTGAAAAGCAACTTCCATACGGAGTTTATCACGCCACAAACAAAGGCTACTGCTCATGGTACCAATTCGCCGAACAAATATTCCAATTCACAGCTCTAACTCCTGAGTTGACGCCCATAAAGACAAAACAACTAACTATGAAAGCAAAAAGACCACAGTTTTCTGCGCTCAAAAGCATAAAACTGACTAACTATGGCATAGAAGTGCCAACATGGCAAGAGGCTCTTCGTGAATACCTAGTCGAAAAGGGTCACATCTAGAAAGACTCTTCGTAAAAAACCCAAGAGGAAACCAAATTTGCACATAGCCCAAATAGGAACCGGACGGGTGGGACGCCCCACAGCCTACACGATAATGTGTGCCGAACTGGCAGACACAATAACCGTGTGTGACACCAAACCTGGTCTAGCGAATGCCTTCGCTGAGGAGCTACGACATGTAACCGCAAGTCTAAGCTTAGATGTTGAGGTTATTGCATGCGAAAGGGACGAAGATGTGGTTGGAGCCGACATTATTCTTGTTTCTGCTGGAAAGCCCAGAACGCCAGGGGTTCAGATGAGCAGACGGGATTTGGCGGTTCAAAACGGGCAAATAGTAAGATATATTGCGGAGACAACGGCGCCAAACAACCTGGGTGTAAAATATGTGGTGATAACGAATCCGGTTGACGCCATGGCGATGGTCTGCAAAAAATATTCTGAAGCCAAGTTTGTGATTAGCACTGGAACTAACCTTGAAACTTTACGTTTCAGGTCTGAATTGGCCAAAGCACTAAAAGTTCCAGTGTCCATGATCGAAGGTTGGGTGGGTGGAGAACATGGACAAAACGCAACCATCCTGTGGTCAACAGTAAAAATAGCTGATTTGCCTCTACAGAAATATCTAGAGACTACAGGCAAATCCCAGTTCAAAAAAGAGATTGCCGATTACGTAAAGTCTGTCTCCAAAACGATCATAGACAATATTGGGGGCACCGAATTTGGGCCAGCAGCCTCGTTCAGAGACATAGTGAGAGCGATAGTTAGAAACACAAATGAGGTCTTGCCTGTAGCCACACCAATGAACTTTGGGCTGCCTGAACTGGTCTTCGTCAGTGTCCCCCTTAAGCTAGGGGATTCAATTGGCAACTCTACCTACGACTGTCTTTTTTCCAGCGAAAAAAGTGAACTAGCTAACGCAGCGGAAGCAATATATCAGACATACAAAGCCGCCATGAAGGAACCAACATAAAAAAACCGGCTTTCTTCATTTTTGTATTACTTTTAATCAGTTTTACACAACCAACAAAAAACCATCTTTAAAAACTGTTGATGCTGAGAGAACAATTCACGTTACTGTGAAATCAAATTAAGACTTTGATACAAAATACTAAAACGTGAAACATTAAAGGAACTAAAAAAAGATTAAGAACGGTTCTACATGTAGCCTAGGGCTTTCAGTCTTTTTTCCATTTCTTTTGATTCTAGGTCTGGAAGTTTTTTTCTGATCAGGAATATTATGTATTCTGTAGTGCTGCGGTATCCGCTTCCCTTCAAGCTTTTGGTGAGCCGGTTATAGAGAGGTTTGGGGATGGGTATATTCACGTAGTCGACCATGTCAAACACCTATGCCCTCTTTTGGTTCTTCACGTATTTAATGTTTCACTTACCACAACATGACACATAAATGACACTTAAACTATAACACAGTTTCACAACATTTAAATATCAGTTTTCAATAAACGACTGAACGTTAAAGGAGAGTATATGTGACAATGGCTGATCATCTCCAAAAATTAGAAAAAATGAGCATAACTCTTATACGGGAGGCAAAAGCCCAATTCAAGAATCCAGCTGTTTTATGGAGTACAGGAAAGGACAGCACAGCAACAGTCTGGCTGTGCAAAAAAGCCTTTTTCGGGAAACTTCCCTTTCCGGTGGTTCACATCGACACCAGCTACAAGTTTCCCCAAATATACGAATTCAGAGACAAAATCGCCAAAGAATGGGGACTCAACCTAATTGTAGCCAGAAACGAAGAGGCAATCAAGAAAGGGATGTCCCCGAAGAAAGGCGCCCTTGATTGCTGCACCGCCCTGAAGACTGAGGCTCTCAAAGATCTTATAGAGGAACGCAAATTTGATGCGTTGATCATGGCTATAAGACGGGATGAGCATGGGATCAGAGCCAAGGAACGGCAGTTTTCTCCCAGAGATGAAAACTTCCACTGGAACTACGCAGACCAGCCAGCAGAACTATGGAACCTGTACGTGAAGCCGTCAGAAGACTTTTCCCACATGCGTGTTCACCCCATCCTCACCTGGACAGAATTCAACGTTTGGGAATATATGAAACAGGAAAAACTGCCAGTAAACCCATTATACTTTGCAAAAAACGGTAAAAGGTATCGCAGTTTAGGATGCATGCCCTGCACCGTACCCGTTGAATCCACAGCCAGCAACATAGACGAAATAGTTGAAGAGATCAGAACCTCAGTCTCGCCTGAACGGGCGGGAAGGTCTCAGGACAAAGAGAAAGCGTA
Source organism: uncultured Candidatus Bathyarchaeia archaeon (assembly GCA_964399485.1). Classification (GTDB taxonomy): domain Archaea; phylum Thermoproteota; class Bathyarchaeia; order Bathyarchaeales; family Bathyarchaeaceae; genus Bathyarchaeum. The sequence continues at coordinate 85,702 of CAYNQS010000005.1, forward strand.
CATGATGCAGAAACTGAGAAGCCTAGGCTACATGTAAGGTAAAACAAAATGATCATCCTAGCCTTAGATGCTCTAGACCTTGAGCAGGTCAAAAAATATAACTGCAAATACCTCATGCAAAAAGAATACGGGAAGACAGACCTTTCAGACTTCACGCAACCAAGAACAGTTGTGTTGTGGTCTAGTTTCTTAACCGGAAAAAACATGGAACCTCAAATTCCCATAAAAACTCAATGGGAATTCAAAGTGAAACCTGAACAAACTTTCCTGAAATTCTTTGGAAAATATAAAACGATAGATGTGCCTGCTTTTTCACATAAACCAAGTCATGTTAAAGAGAGAGAGTTGCTTAAGGGGTACTTCGAAGAAACGGCAACCGTAGAAGAGTTTGATGAGATTGTCTGGAAGATTCATGAGGAAAACAAAAAAGAATTCTTCGAAGCTGTTGGCAAATTTGACCTCCTCATGGGTTACTTCAATCTTGCGGATTCTATTGGTCATCTAAGCTTCGGAATCACTGAAAAAATGGCTGAAGTCTATCAAGAACTTAACCAGTTAGCTAAAAAAATCAAAGACTTTAACGACTCTGTCCTTATCATTTCGGACCATGGAATGAAAGCTGTGGGAAGATTTGGGGATCATAACCGAAATGGCTTCTATTCCTTTAACTACGAAGTGGGGTTGAACCTGCCTAAAATCACCAGCTTCTATGATTTAATCAGGAGAGATGTAGAAAAATGAGTATGCCTAGCATCAATTTAGTGGTTGTAGGTCACAAAGACCACGGCAAATCCACCTTGATTGGCAGATTACTTTACGATTCGAAAGCGATTATGAAACAAAAACTCGATGAAATACAAACAGAGCTGAAACGGTCCGGAAAAAAATTCGAGTTCGCCTTTCTGCTGGACAGTTTAGAAGAGGAAAGAAAAGGCGGACTAACCATAGATATAATGCATACCCCCTTCAAATCAAAAAAATATCTTTACACCATCATAGACTGCCCAGGACACAAAGAATTCATCGAAAAAATGCTTACCGGAGCCTCAGAAGCTGACGCCGCAGTCCTCGTAGTCTCAGCGAAAGAGGGAATCCAAGACCAGACAAGACAACACACCTTCCTAATTAGGACCTTAGGCATCAAACAACTGGTTGTCGCAGTCAACAAGCTAGACAGTGTAGACTACCAAGAAAACAGGTACAAACAAACCTGTGAAGAACTAAAACCAATTCTCCACAGCCTAGACTACAAAAACGTGGATATGATCCCAATTTCGGCCATACAAGGAGACAACGTCTTCAAAAAATCAGAAAAAATGCCTTGGTACAAGGGACACACCCTGATAGAGACACTAGACCAAAAAGTCATCCCAACCACGCTGCCGCTGAACAAACCACTAAGAGGAGTAGTGCAAGATATCTATCCCTACGAAAATGACCAAATGATCGTTGCCTGCAAAATCGAAACAGGAATCCTTACGCCTGAAAGAGAAGTTGTCTTTAATCCTTCCGGAAAAAAGGCATTATTGAAAAAGATAATGGTTTTTGGTTCAGAAGCAACGAAAGCTGAACCCGGAGATTCAGTGGGACTCATCTTAGAAGATGCTACAGATATTGAACGGGGAGAAGTTTTAAGTTACCCCCAAAACCAGCCGCAAAACGTCAAAAATTTTGTTGCTGAAGTGATACTGTTCTCAGATCTCCAGATAAAGAATGGTGATGTTTTAACTATCCGCTGCGGAACGGCTGAAAAGAAGTGCAAAGTAACGAAGATATTGACCGAGATTGACCCCGTTAACCTAGATGTTTGCTCTAAAAACCCAAAAATGTTGGACAGCGAAAGGGTGGGAGAAATAAAACTATCTGCCCTTGAGCCAGTGAGCATAGAAAAATACTCCGATTTTCCAGAACTTGGAAGATTCGTCATCGAAGGAAAGAAGGGAACAGTAGCCGCCGGAATCGTTCTGGACGTCAACAATTAAGGGTGCCTATATGGAAAAACACGTCAGAACATTTTTCAAAACGTTATCTTGGCGTATACTCGCATCTTCCACAACTTTGCTGCTCGTATACTTTTTCACAAGCAATGTTGTCATAAGTGCTAGTGTCTGCATCATTGAGATGGTAGTAAAAACTCTCATTTACTATATACACGAAAGAGTTTGGGACAAAACAAACTATGGCAGAAAAACGGTAAATCTTCCACAGTTACAATCTCCCCAATATTCAGGTTTTCACGTAAAAACTGCGGATATTCAAAAAGAAAAAAATGTGTAATTTCTTACATTATTGTTCTTCCCTTTCCATTGGCTTGCATACTTTGCAATAAGTAATGATGTAGCTTTTTGCGTTGAACTCTTCTGCTTTTTTGAATATTTGTTTACTAGTATTAGAAAACCAAAATTCGCCGCTCTCATTCTCCTTTTTGCTGGAAGGTTTCATTCCCCCAGCACTCTCTGGATCACAAAATCTGCAACCAATCTTATGAATTTTCACAATCTTTGTAGGATAGTCCACATTCAACAAAAAACCATCCTCAATTCCTAACAGCCTCTTCAACTCCCCATCACCTGTAATCTCAATCAGCATTTCGAAATTCCTCCTATATTACTGTCATTTATCGAAATAAATAAAGACAATGTGATGCATCGCCATAATCAAAGCGTGCACTTCGCTATAATGATTATCGTACAACCAAGACAGAAAAGAAAACCCCTAAATCTTAACATTTTACGTTGGTTTTCCTTTACATGAACAGCGTTTGGACGATTACAAACACTCCTAATATTGAAATTGTTAATCCTGTCTTCTTGGTTATTCCGTTGTCGCTTGTCTTTTTGGTGTGATTTGCGCCGAGATATGCGCCTATTAGTGCACCGAATACAAGTGGAAGTAAGAATGCAAGCACTATGGTTAGTTGCCCGAAAATGTAGTATAACAGCAGCGAGAATACACATGTTATTCCTTCTGCTATTAGTGTGGTACCCAGCGATTTTTTTGTTTCAAGTCCGCTGGTGCACAGTCCAGCAACTGCTATTGGCCCGAATCCTCCTCCTGTCAGCGCCTTGTTAAATCCTATTAATCCGCCTATGATAAACGAGTTCCTGATTTTGTATGTTTTGCATTTTATTTTGAGCAGCATGAATACGCCGAGTACCGATACGAGGATGCCGATGTATAGTTTGATGATGAATGAAGAAACGCCAACGCTTACGAAAACTGCAAACAAACTTCCTAGAATTGCGGTCAAGGATAGTGCACTTGCTGCTTTCCAGTCAACTTTCTTGAATGAATGGTAAAGCCCTCCCCCCTCGAATCCTGTTGCGATTTCGCTTACGAGTATGGAGTGAACTATTGTTAAGCGTGGAAATCCGCATATAAGAAACAGTGGGGTAAGAATTGTACCGAATCCTCCGCCAAGGTGGGAGTCAATAAATTCGCATACAAGTGCAGCTAGGAATATAATCAGTGGCGTTAAGATGTAATAATCTGTTATCATGTTTATCTAGGCACCCCAAATTTTCATAGAGCCGTTTTATTCTCTAAAAAATTGAAACTAATTACATCTAACAAGACCGATATGGTTGCAAGGAAGATTGTTTGAATCCAGTTTCCCATCAATAGATAACCAATTATTGCTGTTGTGAAAAAAGAAAATATTATCCAAGAAAAAATTTTATTTGTTCCTCTTGAATTCATGTTCAAATCTCCATGCTATTGGTAGTATACCAATACATATCGAGCAAATATATAAACTTTTGGTATAATACCAAAATATATTGGTTTTAGTAACGCTTTTCCGACGAAACAGAGAGCGTTCAAAGGATAATCAGTGTATCAAATCATGACGTCTAGATTTTGATTGTACACCAAAACATATATTGAGGGTAACAATACTGAAACATGATTAAAATGTTTGAAGACATCTTATCTATTGAGGAAACAAAAGTCACTGTAAGAAAATACCGCCATCGAACAACTGTTCCAACCAAGATATTCAAATTATTGGACCTAAAAGATGGGGACACTATAAGATGGATAGCAATGAAGAACGGTAAAATCTTTATAGAAAAAATAGAAAAGTGATAAAATGGGCATCGCTACTCTTGATGGTCTACTCTACAGGGTACTTATAAAAATCTCCACCGCCCAATAGTGTTCGCAATCGATTAGAGAGGTATGTGAAGTGTTAGAGGTGGAGGTAATTGAGATAAGAGGGAGATGTCCCGTTCATAAGGTTGGAGACAGAATTTTGATCGATGGGGCAAGGATGCTTCTAAATGAAACCGATGCGCTCTGCGTGCACGCTCTCCCCATCCTACTCCACTACGCTGTAGCCCTCGAAGAAGGAGCGGACCCTGTTAAGCTGGGATTGACTAAGCCTGAGGATAGGGAACATGCTTATCTACAGTGTCTTGATCCTTGGAAGCCATATACTGACGGCGGAACCGTCATCTTTAGGTGCAGGCGAGTAAAATGAAGGCAGCAATCATCCTCGGAACCAGACCTGAGATAATAAAAATGTCCCCGGTTATTCGGGAACTTGAACATCAAGAGCTAGACTACTTCATTCTTCACACAGGACAGCACTATTCGTATAGCATGGACCAGCTTTTCTTTGAGGAGCTTGATCTGCCTGAGCCCAAATACAACTTGGATGTTGGCTCTGGGACACATGCTGAAGAAACAGCCAAGATGCTCACCGGAGTGGAAACGGTTCTGGTTGAGGAGAAGCCAGATGTCGTCTTGGTTGAGGGGGACACAAACAGCGTCCTCGCCGGTGCACTGGCAGCAGTGAAGTTGGGCGTTAAGGTTGGTCACGTTGAGGCTGGTCTGAGAAGCTACGACAGAGGGATGCCCGAGGAGACGAATAGAGTGTTGACGGATCACATGTCTGACTTCCTTTTCGCTCCCACCGAGGGTGCTAGACGGAACCTTCTCAGGGAGGGATTACCTGACAGCAAGATATTCGTGACAGGTAACACCATCGTGGATGTTGCTGTCCAAAATTCTGGATTACTAAATAACCCATCTGTCACTTTGAACTATCTGAACGCTGAGGGTAACGATTACTTTCTTGTCACCGCCCACAGGCAGGAGAACGTCGACAACAGGGAGAGGTTTCAGGGGATCCTAAACGGCTTGAGGCTCATCAGCGACGAGTTCGGGCTTCCACTGATTTACCCCATACACCCCAGAGCCAAGAAGAAGATAAGCGAGTTTGCCCTGAAACCTGAAGGCATAATCCTAATAGAGCCAGTTGGGTACCTCCGCTTTCTGCAGTTGGAGAGCAAGGCTAAGCTAATCCTGACGGACTCCGGTGGAATCCAGGAGGAGGCTTGTATCCTAGGTGTCCCATGCGTAACCTTGAGGGATAACACTGAGAGACCTGAAACGCTGGAAGTTGGATCAAACGTCTTAGCTGGGACAAGACCTGAAGAAATAATTAAGATGACAAGGCTTATGCTTGGCAGGAGCAAAGGCTGGAAGAATCCTTTCGGGGATGGAAAGGCTGGCAGGACGATAGTTAAGATATTGAGGAGCAAGTTCTAACACGTGAATAAAACGTGTGTTACATTACCTGTTTCTTGTCTCTGTTATTTTTCATAGATGGCGTAATAATCTTCGACTCCGGATAGTGTCCTTAACGGCGAGTGTGCGTTTTCACATTTTGTTTTCACTCTGTTTCTGAAAAACGCCCATTTCAGGTCTTTTTACCGTTAATATACCGTAAATCTTTTATTTGTAAAGGGAAAAATGTTTCAGACGTCATTGAAAAGCATGAGTAACTTTTAGGGGGTTTAAAATAATGTCTAATAACGAGAAAACAGTAAACAGTTTCACGGTGTATATGAGGCGTGAGGGCAGGGTTACCGTTCCGAAGGAGCTGAGGGACGCTTATGATTTGAGGGAGGGCGATTTGGTTGAGTGCAGCATCAAGAAGATTAAGTAGTGGTGCCAGATCGGTTTCTCTTAGCAGAGAAGCATTGGCTAAGTTGAGACTGAATGCATTGCGTAGGAGCATATAGTTCAGAGATTTGAAGCAAGAAAGAGAAATGGAAACCACACGAAATTGTGAAGCCTCCAGTAGCTAGATGTTTAGAGATTCGCCTACTCCACAGAATTTGGAGACACATTTTAGACCATGAAGCCGTGTTCTATTGCCAAACTTCATGCTGCTAGCTGATTGTCAATTACAGATAATTTTGTTCGTTTTTTGACTGACAAGAAACTGTTTACTGAGGGAACTGTGTTGATTTCTTTTTCTATCTGTGATTTAAAATTTTTGGGCTATCTCTGAAAAGGTATGTGTTGTTAGGGATATACGTGTGTGTTTCCTGCATGTTAATAAGGTAGTAATACATCTTTGATTTCTTCTAATCTATGAGGGATCATGATTGGCTGGAGCGACTGCTCAAAAAGGGAAACAGACAAAGCAGGTGCTGGTGACTGAACTAGATTTAACCAAAATTGATGGGAATGGCGATTTTCCCTGCCCAAATTGTGGGATTATCATTTCTCCTGAGGATGAAACAGAGGATGTTTACACTATTGTTGAGGAGACGGTTAGAAATGATGCTTTGGAAGAGATGCTGATTCAATGCAACAAGTGTGGAAACCGAATACGTCTAACTGGCTTTGCTGTCCTTGAGATGGATGCTTCTAATCTAGAGTAGCTTCCTATCATATGTACGATTTTTTGCGTAGTGCCATACTTCAAAGTTGTTTCATGTGCTTTTTAACCGAGTTAACCTTGTCTTTCATGGTTCGCGGCTTGTCCCTTCTGTCGTCTATTAACAGAGTTGACTCAACTCGGGCTATTCCTTTATCAATGATGGCTTCGTGAGCAGCCTTCACCGCCTCAAATATTGGCTCTAGACTCTCTGCCTCCATAACTGTTCCCATAGGAGTAACTTCGCAAGTCAAACCTTTTACTTCATTCATTGCCGCTACCGCCGCCGCAACATAACTTCCCACGCTCGTTGATTGAATTCCCACAGGTATTAGGCTAAAATAGGCAATCACTTTGCAGGATTTCACCGAATTCATACTAGACCATCTCCATAGAACACGTGAAAACCAATAGGGAATTAATAGATATCAAGTTTTTCGGGTGCATAAAAAGTTGGGTTAGGAAAGCTCGATTTCGTTGAGTAAATCCAAGCTTCCCAGATCGTTCATTTTCACTAGCTTGTCCGACACAGTATACAGCACATCGCCTATGTAGAAGGCTCTCTCCACAAAATATTCTGAATAGGACCAGTAGCCGCTCTTCAAATCAGCGCCGTCTTCCAAGTGAGTGATTCCGCCTCTATACTCTATTCCATCTGGGGATATGTCGAAGACGCAAGCGCCCTGCCACACATATTCTCCATATGCCCAGTCAGGCAGTTCATCGGGGTACATCATAGGGTCTTTTTCCGCCACCAAGACAGGTATCACCAGCAGATTTTTTGATTCATCAAATAGCAGAGCCTTGTGGTCATGTAGAATTGGTGAGTCTGTTCCTCTGTCACCTATCTCAAACATGTCCACTTCTACAGGGTTTGAAACGTCACTTACGTCGAAGAGCGATATTTTCACGCCTTGGTACCATGCGAAGTCTTCTCTATCTGCTGCTATGGTTTCTTTACCGATTCCGATTATGTGGTTCTCATCATATGGGTGAAGGTAACCCGAGTAGCCTGTAACTTTGAGTTCTCCAAGAACCGTTGGTGCGGTGGGGTCTGACAGGTCTATCACGAAGAGTGGGTCGATGTTCCTGAAGGTTACCAGGTAGAGTCTGTCTCCCATGAATCTTGCTGAATAAATCTGTTCTCCCGGAGCAAGGTCCTCCAGTTCGCCGACAACATCGAGGTTCATGTCGAGAATGTAAACGTTGTTTTTGGAGGTTGCTTCTTCAGCAAATGTTCTCCAGCCAAAGTTGTTGGTTGTTGTTGCCACTCTGAAGTAGCCATTGTATTCGTCCATGCTGAATTGATTGAGCACGTAGCCTGAAACTGTTCCTTCACTGAGGATATTGACTTGTTCTTGGTTGAGTTCTATTCTGTAAACTAGAGTTTCTTCCTTTGGTTCGTCTTCGCCATCTAAGATGAAATACCAGTTTGTGTTTGGAGCCACTAGATACATGTTATTCAGTGAAACGTACATGTTTGTCGAGTATCCAGTTAAGAACGGTTCATAGGTTGGCTCCTGCGCATCGTTCATAACGTTGACTGCGATGATTGTTGTTAGCTGGTAAGAAACGTCGGGAACATCAATGTAGTATATTTCAGTTGGCAGTATCTGTCTAGTGTAGTCGCCTGAGATTGTAGGCAGCGTCACCTCCATGTACACGTCTGTTCCCATGAGTCTTGGCTGCATAATAACCTGATTGACAACAACGTAAACGTAGTCTCCTATCATTCTTGAGCCTGACATTGTGCCGTTAACAGTTACGGTTCTGGATAGAACAGGGTTGGCTTTGTCGGTGATGTCGTAGACCTTCACAAACGTCTCTTCAATATAAGGAGAAGGTGCAAACGTGTCTATGATCTCGCCTCCACCGATGCCAAACGTCAGATATGGATAGTAATTCGCCAAGACCACCAGCTTGTCTTCATTCACGTAAATCTGTACACCATAAGTTTCGTTGAATTCTACCTTAGAAACCACTTCAGCCTGGTCAGCGGGGTAAGCCTTCAAAATGTAGATGTACGGCGTTGAAACCACATACAAGTATTCCCCATCGGACTTCACAACATCTGCCTCGTCCACTCCAGCAACCTGAATGTTGGTTGTAGAATAATCTTCTTGGGCAGCTTCAGCTCCTCCAAAAGCTGCAGTGTCCAAAGTTCGGGTCCAAAAGATGTTTGCGGTGCCCGCTTTTTCGGTGTTCACGTTAATGAAGGTCTCAAGTTCGTCATAACTTGAAAATTTTTTGAGTTCCGAAAACACAGCTGGAGTAGTGGGCTGAGTTGGAAAGTTGGGTATAGTTGGAGTGCTTGGCAGGGTCGGCGTGCTAGGTTGTGACGGAACGTCAGAATCTTGTGGAGGCAAGTCAGGTGTCGATGGAGTGTCTGGCTGAGCTGGTGTGCTAGGTTGTGATGGAACGTCAGAATCTTGTGGACTGGAGTCTGAGGGAACGCTTGGTTCTGACGGAATGACTGTCTGAATTCCGAAGTTGTATACTGTCGCTGTTAATACACAAGCTAAAAGCAGTGCAGCAATTCCATAACGAATAGTTTTACTCTTGATTTCTCTCTGCAACGTTAAACACACTTATCTATACTAGTAATACAGTATATTTTATCCTAATCTTTGGAACAATTTGTTCCATAAACTAGAACAGCAGACTAGAAAGGCTTCAAGCGCCAAAAACGGATGGCTTCGTACCAGAATATGAGAGTGACGATTGCCCCGAAAGAGAGGATGAACAGGTTTTCTCTTGTGAAGCCTTGCATCAACATCGCTATGTAGGCTATGTAGAAGGCTGAAGAGAAAATGGCGTAAAAAAAGTATCTGGGAAACATAAGTCTCCCCAGCTTGACAAAATGTCTGAGAACACCGATTTTAACTTCGCCAACAAGGGCGTAGTTGCCTCCAATTTTCTGTCTTTTAACCAAACCCATCTGCCGCAGCTGTTCAAGGTGATGGTTTGCCACACTGGGGCTGCTAAATCGGAGAGCTTTCTCAACCTCGCGAACACTCATTGGACGACCGCTCTTCAACAGAAGCCAATAAACCTTCCAAGCTTTTCCCCGAAGCTTATAATCAAACTCCCCTTCATCCTCCACCGGCAACAACAACCCCTCTCTGTTAAATTATTCACTTTCACTCTTAAGTTATATCCATCTTTCGAGGAATAATGAATGCCTGAAGCAAAAAAGAAGCTGGGTATGAGCAGCTCCAACGGAGGACAAAAATGAAGACATCACAGCTCTTTCTCAAGCTTCCTTCTTCACCTGTCACTTTCCCTTTGTCTAGCGTTTCCAAGAATACAGATGTATTTTTCTCTTCAGAATCTTGTTTAAGGCTGAGTAAGTTTACTGAGGTAATCGTCTATCCTTTCATTTAAGATTGTGTAATTTGCTTCGTTGATAGTGCCATTTTTATACTGTTCTAAAACGATGTCCTTCAATCTATAAAGCTCCGCTTCGCACCTGCGGGAGTTTCTTTTGAAGGTGAAGAAGGCATCGTCGATTTGGTCTATCAACTCTTTGATTTGGTCCCTTTTTCTACGACTGTTGAGCCATGCAGCTCCAACTATGATGACGGAGACCACCAGTGCCACAGCACCTATGATAACTTCCAACATAGTCCAGATAGATTCCTTAGCTTCGACCCTAATTTCCTCGGTTTCGCTTGTGTCGCCGCAATAATCGGCGTCTCCTGGCCAACTAGCAATTACGCTCCACAGTCCCTCCGCATTCAGCGTGTAAGTGTGGCTGAATGTTCCATCAGGTGACGATGTAACTGTTTTGTTAGACATTTGACCGTCTGGTCTCTTGTATGTTAAAGTAACGCTTGCTTCATGAGCTGGCGCAATATAGCCGGAAACTTTGATGCTCTCACCTACAGTAATCTTTTCAGAAGAAAGAGTAATCTGGATGTCTACTGGAAACTTTTGTTTCCATGCTGCTGTTTGGGTTATGGGGCCATTCATGGTTATGGAGGCTGGGTTGTTTGTGCCGCTGTAGCTTCCGGAGCCTGTTCCGGTCCATCCAAGCCATGTGTATTGTTCATCTGAGGTGGGAGTGGGGGCTGTTGCGCTAATCTGGACGGTTGACCCAGTATCGTACCAATCAATGCTTGGAGTGACTGTTCCAAAATTTGTGTTCATCGTCAGATAGTATTGGGTATTCCAATTCCATGTTATGCTTGATGGTTCGTTCATCGTGAAGATTGTGGATGTGGTTGTTCCAGATGTGGAAACGCTTCCGGTTCCAGTCCATCCGCTGCATGAGTATCTGGTGGTGCTAGATGGTCCGTCCACGGGTGAGGTGACTGATGCTGTAATGGATTCCCCAGCTTCAACCCAGCTGCTCTCAGGTGTAGGTGAACCATAAGACGAAGTCACGGTTAAGTAGTATTCTTGTTTCCATGCTGCTGTTTGGGTTATGGGGCCATTCATGGTTATGGAGGCTGGGTTGTTTGTGCCGCTGTAGCTTCCGGAGCCTGTTCCGGTCCATCCAAGCCATGTGTATTGTTCATCTGAGGTGGGAGTGGGGGCTGTTGCGCTAATCTGGACGGTTGACCCGGCTTCGTACCAGTTTTCCCCAGCAGATGGATCTGTCGTGCCGACGTTAGTATCCATGATTAGCCGATATTCATGCCCCCAAGTAGCTGTCTCTGTTACAGGTCCATTCATTGTGATAGTGGCTGGGTTGTTTGTGCCGCTGTAGCTTCCGGAGCCTGTTCCGGTCCATCCAAGCCAATCGTATCGTTCGCCATCAACAACATCAGAAGGAGCAGATGCGCCAATCTGGACGGATGAGCCAGCATCATACCAACCACTGACTGGAGTCACTGTTCCAGAATCTGTACTAATTGTCAGATAGTATTGGGTCTTCCAGTTCGCTATTGCAGTCTTATTTTCATCCATGGTGATGGGATCACTTTGTGCGTAGTTTGTCCCAGAAGCGTCTCCACTCCAATGCGTGAATACTCTGCGGGTTCCATTTCCATGATCCACAATGTCGGTGTCTAATGTAGCATAAGCGCTTGTATCTGGATCGTACCAGTCTTCACCGCCCGGCGTGCCGTAAGGAGAATCTACAGTTAGATATACACTGGTTCTAATCATGGCCCTAATCATGAAATCTCCTTCCATATATTGCACCAACTCTTCACTTTCACCATAATATATCCAGCTTCGACCGTCAGGGTCACTCATATCGGCACCCAAGGACGGGACACCGTCAACTGTCGTCATTATTGCGACATAAAAGTCGACATCTGTACTCACCGTCATACCATATGTGGATAAATCCACGTGGAACCAACCAGTGGATGTAGGGGTTACAGATAATGGTTCAATCTCGTTGTCCTCTAGATCAAAAACACTCACCATGACGGTGGCTGGGTTACTATGTATGAAGAAGCTGCATTCCACGAGTTGACCAGAGATGGTTGGTGTGAACCTAACTAAGAACATACCTGCAGCAGCTGTCTCCCAGTAATAACCCATTTCAGCTTCTCCATCGTCGTAGTAAAGATCTACCTCCGAGGCTGCGTTCACAAACGTAATAGACAGTGAATTGAGCATCCACACTAATAGTGAGGATAATATAAGAATACGTAAAACGTATTTTTTGTTCATTTTTTGCATATTATCATCCGTGCTCTCCATTCTATAGCTATGTATTAACCAAGAGTGTATTAATAAAATTAACCGCTAATAATGCTGATAGAAACTGTCACAAGTAATGCTGACGAAGTTTCAATAACCTTATTCTATTGAATTAACTCTATGCTGAATCACAACATGTAAATTATCTATTATGTATAGAGGTTTTTTTGAATTAACCAGATTTATGCAGTAAATCCACATTTTAGAACATCCGTGAGCGCATGCACAAACTCTAGAAAACTTTTGTTCGGTTTACCATACTTTAGAATAACTAATTTATTAATATGCTTGCGTAATTGTAGAAACTCTGGTTTAGGAGAACGTGTTTCGGTGAGCAAAGCAAGAAGTATGGCTCAGGTTTCAGCTAAGGGCGTATTCAACATTTTCTGGGGTCTGGTAGTCTCCTCAATCATATCTGCCATAGGCGTAATGATAGTTGCAGGAATTCTTTCCGAAGGCGACTATGGCCTAATTTTAATCGCCTTGACTGGTCCCAATCTTATCGGAATATTCAGAGACTGGGGTGTAGACTGGGCAACAATAAAGTATACAGCACAATACAGGTCAGAAAACAAAGAAGCAAACGTGAAAAATGTTTTGGCTTCCTTGGTGATTTTCGAGATTCTGCTAGGATTTTCCTTGTCTATCTTTTCCTTTTCTATTTCAGGTTTCATGGCAAACGCGCTAGATCGACCTAACATTGTGCCTCTAATCCAAATAGCATCCTTCACCATTTTCGCAGAAGCTCTTATGAAAGCCACTCAAGCCTCTTTCACAGGCTACGAAAAAATGCAATATCACAGCGTAACCTCGATAGTTTTGTCCACTCTCAAGGTTGGATTTATGGTTACCCTAGCAATCTTGGGGTTCGGAACCTTTGGGGCAATTGTCGGAACCACAGTAGCGTATCTGCTTTCCGGCGTAATCAGCATGTTGCTCCTTTATGTAACCATCTATAAGCCTCTACAGAGACAAGAAGTTGATAAACTGGAAATCTTCGCAACCATCAAAACCTTGTTCAGATACGGGTTGCCTCTGTCAATTTCAGCTATTGTTAGCGGTTTTCTGATGCAATTCTACAACGTTCTATTGGCTATTCACTGTACAGATGTGTTTATAGGCAATTATCAAGTTGCGTTAAATTTTGGGTCTGTAGTCACCTTTTTTGTTATGCCCGTACTTACTGTGCTTTTGCCAGCTTTCTCCAAGCTTGACTCGCAAAAAGAACGGGAAACGCTAGGAAACGTCTTCCAGTTTTCAGTGAAATACGCTGCTCTTCTTATTGTACCCGTAGCCTTCATGGTTATGGCGTTGTCTCAACCAAGTGTATCTACAATTTTCGGCGAAAAATACTCGCATACGCCACTCTATCTGACCCTATATGTTGTCACTTTTATTTACACGGCTTTCGGGTATCTGAGCGTTGAAAACATCATAAAGAGCCAAGGAAAAACTGATGTCAACATGAAACTAACTTTGATCACGTCTGTTATAGGGCTCATCTTAAACTTGGTGTTAATCCCGACATTTGGAATACTTGGTTTACTTGCTACAAATATTGTATCGGGAATCCCCAGTTTGATAATAGCACTTTGGTGGATAAAGAAAAAATATAATGCAACAATCAAGTGGGTCTCGTCAGCCAAGATTTTATTAGCATCAACACTCGCAGCAGTAATCACCTACATGGCAACATTTCAACTGAACTTAGCTAATTGGATAACTCTGATCATCGGAGCAGCAATCTTTCTGGCAACATATTTAGTTACAACTCCGCTGGTGGGTGCCATAACCCAAGCAGATGTACAAAACTTTAAACATATGGTGATGGGACTTGGGCCACTCGCTCCCATTTTTATCTTACCGCTCTCTCTCATAGAACGACTGATCAAGGTCTTTCAAAGAAGTTAGGTATTGGAAGGAAGATACGGAGTTAAAAAATACAGAAGTTAAGGGTTCTTCAGTTTTTCACGATATTTTTTTCGTAGCTTAGCGATTTTTGGAGCAATGATTGTCCTGCAGTATGCCGCTTCGGGATGGCGACTGAAGTATTTTCTGTGATACTCTTCTGCTTTGTAGAAGTTTTTGAACGGTTCCACTTGTGTTACTATAGGATTGTCCCAGACTTTTGCAGTGTTAAGTTCAGCAATAGCCTGTTCAGCGACTTCTTTCTGTTTTTCATTATGGTAGAAGATAACTGATCGATACTGGTTGCCCACATCGGCTCCTTGCCTATTCGGTGTTGTTGGGTCATGGGAAGTGAAAAAAATCTCCAGAATCTCCCTGAATGATATGATGTGGGGATCAAATTTGATTTGGATAACTTCTGCATGTCCAGTAGTTCCTGTACAAACCTGCTCATAGGTTGGCGAAGCTAGTTCTCCGCCAGCGTAACCTGATTCAACGTTTACGACTCCCCTTATTTCATTGAAGGCGGCTTCTATGCACCAGAAGCACCCGCCACCAAGCGTGGCTACCTCCATCCTGCCGTGATAATCGGGTCTAATTTTTTCGTTTTTCATATTTGCATCTTCTATGTTGTTTTGTAGGCGCTTAAGTTTTCTCTTAACATTCATTCATCTCGGGGAGAAACTAGCGATTTGGTGCATTAGAACCCGCGGCACGTATACGGATAAACGGTTATCTGTTGTTGGTTAAAAAAAGCATATAAGAGTTAATTACCTGAGAAGAAACTCAGACGGGTGGGCTCGATTGAAACTTCTGGTTAGCGTCGTAGACAAAGCAGAGGCGTTAGACAGCATCAAAGGAGGAGCAGATATACTCGACGTTAAAAACCCGAAGGAAGGCTCGCTGGGCGCCAACTTTCCCAGAGTAATCAGGCAGATTAAAGAGGTTACGCCAGAAAATCTTGAATTAAGCGCAACAATCGGCGATTTACCCAGTCTGCCTGGAACCGCCTCTCTTGCCGCCTTGGGTGCCGCCGTTTCCGGAGTGGACTATGTTAAAGCTGGGCTTTTCGGCGTGAAAACCTGTGAAGAAGCAACGGCGCTGATGACTGAAGTGGTTAAGGCTGTAAAAGAGTATGACAGCAGCTTGAAGACGATTGCTTCTGGCTACGCTGACTTTAGATACGTTGGCTGCGTAAATCCTCTGGAACTTCCCATTGTCGCCCATAAGGCGGGGGCTGATGGCGTGCTGGTGGATGTGAAAATAAAGAATGGGAAGAATAATCTGTTCAGTTTTCTAACCGACAAAAAATTGAAAGAACTTGTTAACAAAGCTCACAACTATAATCTGCTGGCTGCTCTGGCTGGTTCTTTAGATAGGCAAGACATTCAGAGAGTGTACAGTTTAGGTGCGGATATTATTGGGGTTAGAGGAGCCGTTTGCACAAAAAAAGACCGGTTAGCGGGTAAACTTGAAATAGAAAAAGTAATCGAGTTTGCTAAAGAAATCAGTAACTTGTGAAAGAACAGCTAAACAGTAACGTGTGTACAAACTGTTTTCTTGTTTTCCAGAATCAAGTTGATTCTCTCAGGATATCCGCCGTTAACAACGTAGCAATCCAAATTTGCTTGTAGAAGAATTTTCGGTAAGGCCTTGTCAACGCTTGTTCTCCTGTTCCACCCGAGCAGCTCTTCGGCAGACAACTCTTTAACTATTTTAGCGTCCAAAGTTTTCTTAGGGTCTTCGGAGAAAATTCCATCCACATCGGTGACTAGAACAAGTTTCTCTGCATGTAATAATTGGGCAATGTAAGCGGCTATAGTGTCCGAAGTTACATTCCATGAATGCTCCAGCGGGTCTTCACGAAACATAAGTTTTGACGGCAAAAGAATCGGCAACGTCCCCTTGGCAGGGTTGCTGATTTCTTTTAGAGAGTGAGAAACGTAGGATTTTGGGGTGAGATCAGACAGGAAAAACCCGTATTGGTCCATGGCTAATATAGCCATTTTATGGGCAACCACATCTGAGAGACTATAGGTTTTGTCAATCTTTCTTACAGTGTCTGCGAATTCTCCTCCCCCAGGCACAATAACTATTCTGTGAGCTTTGGCCAGAGCACTTAACTCTTGGCATAACCTTGTTAGGCTGGCGGGGTCCTCGGCTAGGCTTCCCCCCACCTTCAAGACTGCTTCCATCTTACAGTTTTTCCCTCCAATCTACTTGCCAGCATAAGCGCCACACCAACCGACGGAGACACAACAGCTGCTTCAGCACCCAGTTGCTCCTTCATGTCAACGGTGTCCTTAAATTCTGCGTTCTCTGCGGCTTTTCTTGCCAAAAAGTTTCTGCCAAGCCCAGTAACCACTACCATTATTTTTTCCTGAATAGACGGTTTGATTCTTTCGTAAACCTGTTCTAATCCTCCACTAATTTGCTCAATCTGTCTATCGTAAACAAATTTTGCCATATCTACAATTTCCTGTTCAGTTAATATGTCAATGTCAGTGCAAACGACTCGAGCTAACCTAGCCATGGCTTCCCTTCTGGTTTTCCCGCGACCATCACAGGTTTCTGCAGTATACTCTTCTTCTCCTATGTTACCTAGAATCAAATGCACATCGCCGGACTGGGCAAACAACTCTGAGGAAACCCGTGCCACCCTTCCTCGAACTGGGATGCCATTAACAATCGCTGCAACGTTTGTTCGCAAAGACCCCGAGTACACAAGTTCCCCATTCTGAAGTTTCTCTAAGTCGGTTCTGCCCTTAGCGGCAATCTTCCCGTTGATAACTGGAATAATGCTGGTGGTGGTGCTTCCCACATCAACGACAATGCAGTTGTTGATCAGCTTTGAAATCATCCAGCCTGTTGCCGCCCAGTTTGCAGAAGCTACCTTAAACGGTTCCCTCCGCGCATCTTTAACCGACAGCAGGTTAGCTTCCACGTCAAGAACAAACGTTGGCACATCATCGAAAACCTCTGTTATGCAATCTAGAACGTGGCGGATTCCTTCTTTTTTGGTCTGGTAGGCGTCTGACAGCTCAGCAGTTATCGTAACCCCGACTCCATCCGGTGCAGAGTCGACCACACCTTTTTTTAGCTTCTTCAAAACCTTTGGAAGCTGTTCCTTCCCCTTTTTCCATATGGGAAAATATTCAATGGCTGTTCTGAGTTCTTGCATTGTGGCGTCTTGGGTTTTTAGAAAAGTTGCTTTAGTGTTGGCGCCTCCTATGTCTAAGCCAAGAACGTTCACCAATTCAATCGCCTCGATAGAGATTTAGAAGACGCTTTTTTGTGCGGTAGAATGCTGATTCTGCCCCTTTAGGGCTGGTTGAGACGGTGGCAACAAGAGCGTAAGCTGATTTGTTTTCTTCAATCGGAAATGGAGGCGATATAACATCTTCCATCTTGTACGTTTCGGTGATAATCTGAGGGCGTGGAGGAATCTCTACTTTGGAAAAAAAGCAATAACCTCTGCTCTGCACGTTTTTTGGCAGCTCTCGTCCAATTACCGCATCAACTATTGCTTCTGCTGGATTGAAATTAACAACTCTCCTTAAACCTACATAAGATGTTGTAAGCCGCGGGTTAACCTCCAACACCATAGCCTCCTCCTCTGTTAGTATCATGTCAACTCCAACATAACCTTTCAATCCCCCTACTCCCTCAACAGCCCTCTCTGCAGTCTCTAATGCTTCCTTCTCTAAGCTGTGATCGAAGGGGGCAGCTCCCCCATAATATCCTGATTCCTCATCCGGCGACGCCAAAGTAACCAACTGCCGGTTCAATGTAACAGCCACGGCTTTATATCCGGTTGAAATTACGCATGCGCTGGCTGCTTTTCCCCTAATAGCCTTTTGGGCAATAAACTGTCTGCTCATAGACTCATGAGCCACTTTCTTGACTGCATCACCTATGTTATCATCATCTTTGACTAGACTTAATCCGCCACAGCTAACCCCGTCTAGGGGTTTAAAGACTAGAGGGTACCCCAGCTCTTTGGTTAAACTCTTAATGTTCTCGGTTTTTTCGTGGATGTCCACCAGAACCGTTTCTGGAACTTTCAATTCTCTCTTCTTCATTGTTTCATATGCTGTCATCTTATTCGAAACCTGTCGTATGGCGTCAGCTTCGCAGTTAAGCGATGTGCCTCCAGAAGCTTCTATGTTTCCAACAAGGTTATCCAGCACTTGACCGCTCTCTGGGGCAATAACGTAAACGGCGTCAGCCATAGCTGAAAATTCTTTTACTTTTGCAGATAATTCGTGAGAAGAGGATACGGAAACTGTTTGGTCTGCTTCATTGGGAGGGTTAAATGCTTTGAGTCTCGAGTCCAGCAGGGTTGTGACGTTATGCCCAGCGGCTTTGCAGTCGTAGATTAGGCTCCGTAGCATGCCATAGCCTTCGCTGAGGATGCTGGCTGAAAGTTTCTGGTTGGCGTATCCACCTCCGGACATATACTCAAATATCAAAAGATTCAAACTTTACCCTCGCAGTATCTCCTTTGTTATGTGGGAACCATAATGAAAGTTATTCCCGTGATTGACGTTTTAAAGGGTGTTGCCGTCCATGGTGTGAGAGGCGAAAGAGAACGTTATCAGCCGCTGAAAAGTGTTTTGTGCAGGTCGGCGGACCCGTTAGAAATTGCCTTAACTTTCGAGTCCCTAGGATTTACTAGTTTATATTTGGCGGATTTGGATGCGATATTAGGAAAGTCAGCTAACTTCGACGTTTACAGGCAAATTATGACCGAAACCGGTCTTGATTTGATGGTTGATGCGGGAATAGCTGACTTTGCCAGAGCAGAAGAGGTGTTGGCTGCGGAAGTGTCAAAGATTGTGGTAGGCTCCGAGACTCTGGAGAGTTTAGATTTTTTGGGTCAAGCCGTCAAAGGTTTTGGTGATGACAGGGTTGTGGTGAGCATAGACCTGAAAGAAGGAAAAGTTTTGAGTGCCTCAGAGGCTATCGCTTCGATGGATGCTGTTTCCTTTGCGCAAGAACTTAGGAAGATAGGGTTAGATCAGATTATTCTCTTGGATTTAACTCGGGTGGGAACCGAACAGGGAATCAACTGGGCGCTTCTGAGAAACATTCTTGAGAAGACTGGAGTGAATGTGCTGGTTGGCGGAGGGATAAGGAGCCTCCAAGAACTGGAAGAACTGAGAAAACTCGGAGTTTCTGGAGCATTAGTAGCCACCATCTTGCATAATGGAAAACTCAAAGTTGATGAACTGAAAACCGCTAATCTCTTGTAACGGTTAAGATTGGAACGTGAGAAACATGCCTCCAGAGAACGCACAAAAAGCAAACAGGCTACCTGAGAAGGGCTTACCCAAAAACACAATTGTCAATGAGCTTGAAGCAAAACTCCAGCGAGACTTAACCTATTCTTCAGGCAAAATCCTTTGTTCCATGTGCTCAAACCCACACAGCTTCGCCAAACAAATTTACCGCAAGTACCTTGAAAAGAACCTAGGAGACCCGAGCCTTTTTCCAGCGTCCGCAGAACTGGAGAAAGAAACAATAGGTATGCTGGGCTCATTGCTTTCTAACCCCAACGCCTGTGGAAGCATCGTTTCTGGCGGAACAGAAGCGAACATCACTGCTCTGTGGGCTGCCCGAAATCTTGCCAAGAGGGAGCGCGGCGAAATTATTGCTCCTGTTTCTGCTCATTACTCCTTTGAAAAGGCAGCTGATCTGCTAAATCTGAAGTTGATTAAGGTTAAGCTTAACCGCCGCTTCCAGATGGACGTGAAAGCCGCTGAAAAGTCAATCACCTCAAAAACCGTGGCGATTGTTGGGTTGGCAGGCAGCACAGGCTTAGGTGTGGTTGATCCCATACGTGAACTTTCAGAAATCGCCTCGGAACAAAACGTCTATTTGCATGTGGACGCTGCATTCGGGGGCTTTGTGCTTCCATTCCTCAAGGAGTTAGGCTACAAGCCTTTAGAGTTTGATTTCAGCTTACCCAGAGTCTGTTCAGTCACCATTGACCCGCATAAGATGGGTTTAGCTCCCATTCCTGCTGGGGGAATACTGTTCAGGGATGCGAAGATGTGTGAAGCCGCCAGCATAAATGTTCCCTACCTAACCGGAGGGGAGATGAACCAGTCCACTTTGCTGGGAACGCGGTCAGGCGCTTCTGCAGTGGCTGTTTGGGCATTGTTGAAGCATCTTGGAAGAGCCGGGTATGCCGCCGTGGTTGAACGCTGCCTCGGATTAACTTGGAAGCTTGTTGAGGGGATTCAGCGGATTGATGGATTAGACATTGTGACTGAGCCCACCATGAATGTTGTTGGAGTAAAATCGGACACAGTGGATGTTAGTTTGGTCTTTCAGGAATTGAGGAAATGTGGCTGGGCTGTTTCCCTCTTCCACAACTACCTACGAATTGTTGTTATGCCCCACACTAAACCGTCACACATCAAACGTTTCCTTGAAGAAATCCAGAGAATACTGGAAAACTTGAGAACTTGAACAAACCAAAAAGCATGCTTATCCATAGTTGTGCTTCAGAACTAGCTTAACTATCCAAACAGTATGCACGAAGAGTTTCTACACTTCTCTGCTGGTTGGCTCATGCACCTTAAAAAGCGTCAGGATTAGGCATGGAATAAACAGTGTTGCTGAGAGAAGAAAAGGAAGCGCAGGAGACAAATATTGGTACATGAAACCGCCAGAGAGTTGACCCAACGAACTCAAAATGTTGAAGAAGAAATTTGTGCTGCCAATTATCTTTCCACGTTTATCGCGCGCTACAAAATCTGCCATTAACGCTGGATATGCAGTGTTTGCAACAATCAACGCAACGCCCAAAAGGAGGAAGCTTATGGTAGTAATTACGATGTTTCCGTAGACGAAGCCGATCAACGAGGGGATGAAGAGGAGCCAAGCTACTGTTAAAGGCTTTTTTCGTCCGAATCTGTCAATGATTTTGCCGCAAGGCAATGCTGAGAGAATGCTCACAACGGAAAACCAAGCTATCAAGGCTGCCCACTCAAACTCTTTAATGTATACTATGTCAGTTGCATAGAAAATTAGATTGTATGAACATGTGAACCATGCAAAGTGGTAGATTGCGAAACTTGCGAAAAGGAATAACATTGGATGAGATTCTGTTTTCAGTGCCCTTATGCTTTCAGTTATTGATTTGGGAAAATTTTTGATAGCTCCAGTTAGGGGATTCTCTTCAACAGGTTTTTTCAAAGTTTCTTTGAATTCCATTCTCAAAATGGCAGCTACAAGGAACGCTGCGGTGACTATTAGGTAAGCGATTCGCATCCCCGGGATTAATCCAAATCGAACAGCTAAGACGCCTGCAATAATGGGTGAAGGAACTGAAATGTAATGAAGAAAGTTGATGATGGAGAAACCTAAACCCCTCTTCTCTGGAGGCGTCGAATCAGCCACAAGTGCCTGAAGTGCTGGCTGGTACACAAGAAATAAGTTTTGTAGTATAGAGGCTATCATGAAAAACTGCCAATTTGGGGCAACGGCAAACAAGAAATAAGTTATCGATATTGCGAAGGTCATAATGACTGTTAGTTGTCTTCTTCCATGTTTGTCCGCAAGATATCCACCGGGGATTTGGACTAGCGCCAGAGTTGCATAAGAGACAGAGCCGATTACTCCCACGATGAAGGGGTTTCCTCCCAACCCCTCAATATACTTTGGATAATAGGTGTAGGGTATGGTAGCCGTAACAAGGATTATGGCTAACGTAACCACGTTAATCAGAATGTTGCCTCTGACGAATGAGAATTCGTTTTTGAGTTTAGCCAGAATCGCCAATTGAATTTCACTTAAACAGACAGTGCCAACATATCAAATAAACCGTTTGTGCACATTTTAACATTTTTTCTGGCAATTTTTGCTTTTGTACTTGAGCAAATTTCTTTCATTATCGACACTTTTATTCAGCAAAAGTGAGTGAACATCCGCGAACATATTATGTCGGTATATCCAAGAGACTTAACAAGCTTTTTAGGCAGAAATGCCGTAACTACTTGTCTACTCGCGTAAGGGAGGAAATGGTTTTTTGGCATCAAAAAGCAGAAACTTTCGCTCCTTTTTACGTCTTAGGAATCTTTTGTTAGAGGTTTAACCAATATGCGAAGATCAAAGATGGAAATGTATGTTGATATCCTGAAGGTTTTAGCTCAAAATGGACCACTTAAACTAACCCACATAATGTACAAGGCCAACGTAAACTGTAGTGTTCTAAAACAAAACTTGGATTTTCTAATCCAACAAAACCTAATTGAAGAACAGATCATGCATAAGAAAAGAAACAAAACAAAAATTCGCTACGCTATCACGGAACGAGGGAGAACAGTAATCAAGTACTTCAACGAGGTTAACATAGCTCTGCAGATAACTGACGGAAGGCCCATTCCAGCGTTGATATACTAAGAGAGCTGAAATTTGGGTTTAATTGGGTATCTTTAGATTCAAGGAAGATAGAAAAACAAGAAAGAGATTTTTTTGTCTCTTTCATTCTTTTGTGTCTTTGGTTGGTTCAGGTATTTCTGCGGTTCTTGTCAGTATTCCGGCAGCGACTTTTATTGCAGCTGCGGCGATAAACATGTATGAGCCAATGCCTAAGCCCCAGCTTATCGCTACGCTTCCTTGGTCGTTGATTGTGTCTGTGTATCCGCCCATTAGTGGTGATGATGACATTGCTGATGTCATGTCTGTTACCTGCTGCGGTATTGGTTCCCCTCCTGAGAGTGCACCTGCGAACGAGGTGATTACCGCAGTCAACGCGAATACGAATAGTATTATGATTATTATTGGAATCAATGAAGTGAAGCCACTTATTATGTAAGTTCGTGAGAGCCTCTTTGGTTTTTCAACTCCGATTATATCTAGGGCAGTTAGCACAACGCTGGACAGAAAGATTATGCTGAAGGGTATAGCCAGTCCAAACAACGTGGTTAAACCTTGGTCGCTCTGCAGCGTGTTGACTCTAAGTCCGTTAATGCCGTCGATAAGAACTAGCTCTGTTGTTCCCGCCGTCTCAAGCACTGTGGTTTGAACGTTTCCTGTAACCACATACCACGGCAAAAAGAGGGTAACAAGATAGACAATTACACCTACAATTCCAAGAATCACGCCAAGCGCAGCCTTTGAGTGCAATATCTTCATGAGGTTAAGTTTTCCTTCCCTCTTCCGCTTTACAATCTTCCAGATTTTATATGCTGCACGAATCCCGATGATTGCTCCAATAATGTAGATAAAATAGAAAACAAACAGACTTCCGGTGAACCATGTTTGATTCACCAGAAATTTGTCGCTTCCCCAAGATACTGGATTTGACCATTTTTCCGAGTTTTCTCCTTGCCCCGGACCGCTTGGACCTGCCGAACCAATATATGCATCCACTCTTTTGTCCCAGTTTCCCCATCTTCCTCCAAACTCTAGCCAATCCTGGGAGGATGGATGGTTTCCAATACCCTTTTCGCATAGATTGATTATCTCTAAGTCTTCCGGCTTTAGGGTGTATGCGTTTCCTACTATGTCGTTTTCTATGCCAAGCTTACCTTGATATGATCTGAAGTAGTTGGCATGTGAACCTAAAGCTACATACACTCTTGGATGGGTATCATCTACTTTTTCTACGTCTTTCCACTCTGCCATTTCGCCTGCGTGATGCTGTGAATAAACCGCATATTGAGGTGTTTCCATTGAATGATCTAGGACTATCTCAATCATCTCCCAGTCTCCCTGATGCTGGTTTAGGGTTCCAGGGTTGAAGGCGTAGAAGAACCAATACTGAACCACAATGAATGCTGCTTCACTTGTTACATGAGCATAAATTTTGTCTCCAAGGATTTCTCGCCTCTGTTTATAGTCCTGAGCTATCTCTTGGAGGCCGCCCAAAGTGTTATTCAAGAAGTAATCTTCTGTTGTGTATTGAGCGATGGTTGCTACTGTCGGTGAACGTTCAATCCGTGTATTGGTGTCATCTTCTTTCATGCAAAGCTCAGAGTTTTCTATGTGGTAGCTTGCATCGGTAGGAAAGAATTTTTCTCCAGCCGCAAAATGGAGGTATGGCTCATAAGTTGAAGCCAGCTGCTGCTCTTTTGAGTCTAAAATTCCGTCGTTGTCTGAGTCATTTTGAGCTATTACGCTGGCAACTGGGGAGAGTGTCAGTAGCCCTACGATAAAGAGAAGGGAGAATAATGAAACGCGTTTTTGCATTTTTTTCACCATAACGATTATTGTTTTCAATTTTTACGTTCTAATTGCCTATAAGGTTTGGTACATCTGCCTTTCAAGCTATTCTAGAATTCAAAATTATACACTTTGGTCAGACGGAGGCAGATTCTCCTTTTTGTCTACATGTTTTTCCTTAGGTACGGACTGAAATAAACGAGAACTGCAATAACCGTTAAGACAATCGATATAGGCAATATCCATTCTGACCTGAAGAAGCTATTCAGCAGGAGTAACGCAACTACAAACCAAGCAAGAATGGCTGCAACTGTTCTGGTCTGCAATTATGTAATCTCCGTTCATATCGGATACTTATAAGATTCTTCTGGTTATGCTATAATGTTTCCCCACTTAGAGGTACCAAGAAAGTTTCTGCGGTTCCTATATACTTTAAATATTACCAAATAGGGGTTAGATAGGGCACGTAAAGTGATGAGAGAAAGACTTAATCTGGGTGAATGATAGATTGGGTCGGCGTGATTATCGGAAACAGGCTGATAAAAGAATGATGGATGACAATTACAGCAAAGTTGTGATTCGCGGTCTTAAGGGTGTGGCTGCTGCTACAACCAAAACTAGTTATGTAGACCCGCTTGGGTACCTCTACTATTCTGGTTACAACATTGACGATCTTGTTGACAGGTCATCATATGAAGAAGTAGTTTACCTGCTGTTACACAACAAGTTGCCCACCAAGAAAGAACTAGACACCATCAAATCAGACCTTTTCTCTGAGATGGTTTTACCTGATCCAGTTATTGAGCGCCTCAAATCTGCTTCCCCTGACTCTCATCCCATGGAAGTGTTACGCACCGAAGTTTCTCATCTTGGAGAATGTGACCCCGAACGCAACGACAATTCTGTTTCTGCAAACCAAAGAAGAGCCATCAGGATAATAGCCAAGGTTCCTACAATAATCTCTTTTCTTCATAGAATCCGCGCAAAAAAGAATCCTGTTGCTCCAGTTAGAGAATCTGATTTTGCTGAAAACTTTCTGTATATGTTCCGGGGAAAGGCTGCAGATCAGGAAGAAAAGGATGCTATGGAACGGTATATGATACTCCATGCGGATCATGGGCTTAACGCTTCTACATTTGCTGCTCGGGTGACGGCTGGCACCGGCGCAGATCTGTACTCTGCCGTGACTTCTGCAGTTGGAACCCTAAAAGGTCCATACCATGGAGGAGCTAGCGAAAGCGTGATGAAAATGCTCGTTGACATTAACAGCCTTGACGAAGTGGAAGCTTACATACAAAGTATGCTGGATGACAACAAGAAAATCATGGGATTCGGTCACAGAGTCTATAAAGCCGAGGATCCGAGAACAAAGCACCTTAGAGGAATAGCTGAAAGAATGTGCCATCAGAGAAACACTTTGACCACCTACAACAAATGCAGAAAGATTCAGGATACTGTCCACGAAAAGAAAGGGATTTTTCCCAATGTGGATTTTTATGCAGCATTAGTTATGAACGCCTTGGGAATTCCAAATGATTTCTTCACCGCATTTTTTGCCTCAAGCAGAGTAACAGGATGGACCGCACATGTGATAGAACAGTATGAAGATGCGGTTCTTATTCGTCCAACATCGAAGTATATAGGCGAATATGGAAGAAAGTTTATTCCAATCGAAAAACGAAGCTAGCTACACAACAGCCTTCTTTCTACAGTCCAACAGCCAGTTCCTCAACTTTTCTTAGATTGTCAACATCATCGCGTCTAGCGTCTTTGGGTGTTTCCATAATAAGAGGCAGTTCGCCCATCCTGCTTGCCAGTATGTTTCTGAATCCTTCTTCCCCAATCTTTCCCATGCCGATATGCTCATGGCGGTCTATGCGGGAGTTCAGGTCTCCTTTCGAGTCGTTTAGGTGAACAAGTTTAAGCTTCTCAAACCCGATCACCTCTTCAATCTGTTTGACAGTTGCTTCCACTGTCTCTTCTGTTCTGAGGTCGTAGCCCGCCGCAAAGGCGTGGCTAGTGTCAAAGCATACTCCGGCACGTTCAGGATGAGATAGCCGTTCGATTATGTGTTGGATGTCTTCAAGGGCGCTTCCCATGCTGTTCCTTGTTCCAGCTGTGTTCTCAAGCAGAAGCATGACGCCTCCAGTAACGTTGAGGGCTTGGTTGATGCCTTTGATTAGCCTCGTGAAGCCCGTTTGTATGCCTGTTCCAAGGTGGCTGCCAAGATGAGTTACCAAGTAGGGAATCTCCAGTTGTTTGCATCTTTCCAACTCTGACGTGAGGGTATTCACGGACTTCTCGTAGACTTCAGCTCTGGGAGACGCCAAATTCGGAAGGTAAGGCATATGAGCAAAAACAGGATTCATGCCGTAATCTTTCACTTTATCAGAGAAGGCTTTACTGGTCTCTGGGTTAAGTTTTGTTGTCTTCCATTGTCTGGGGTTCCTTGTGAAAATCTGGAAGGTATTACATCCTAATTCGAAGGCTCTGTCCACTGCTCTGTCGATGGAGCCATAAATGGAGATGTGAAACCCTACTCTCAACAAGAGCAACCCAACAACTGCATGGCGAGCTATAAGTAAAAACTTTTGTCAACTAGAAACCGTAAAGCCATGAAAATTTGTTGTTTAGGTAGCTGAGGTAGGGGTCGACGGTGAGTTCTCTTCCGGTGATGCGTTTTATGAGGTCGGCTGGACTGTAGAGGTTTCCAATGCTGTGAACGTTTTTGATCAGCCAACGTTTAACGTTTCTGAAGTTACCCTCAGAAATCTGCTCTCTCCAATCCTGAAGTTCCTTCTCCATGCTGGCCAGTATTTGTCCGCTGTAGATGTTTCCCAGAGCGTAGCTTGGAAAGTAGCCGTAATATCCGCTGGCCCAATGAGTGTCCTGCATCACTCCCTCAGAGTCGTCTTCAACAGTCACGCCCAGATACTCGCTGTAGCTTTGGTTCCATATCTGCGGAAGCTCATCTATGGTTATTTTGTCCGCGAACAGATCGCGCTCAAGATTAAACCGTATTATAATGTGTAGTCCATAAGTAACCTCATCTGCCTCAATCCGAATCTTCGACGGCTTAACATGGTTAATTGCGTGGACGAAATCATCTAAATCTACATCGGAAAGCACTTTGCCGGTGAGTTTTTTCATTTTGGGCAGGAAATAGGTCCAGAATTCGCGTGATCTTCCTATGATGTTTTCTACGAATCGGGACTGGGACTCATGGAATCCCATGGAGCACCCTTCTCCCACCGGCTGGAACATCCATTCTTTTTTTAGGTTCTGCTCATAGAGGGCGTGACCCCCCTCATGGAGGATGGAGAAGATGGAGGAAGCGAACCTGTTTTTGTAGTAGTGCGTGGTGATTCGCACATCATCATAGTATCCCGTTGTGAAGGGATGCTCTGTCTCGTCGATTCTGCCTCCAGACTTGGCTGATTTTATGTCGTAGCCGATGAATTCAGCAAGTGATTTGCCTATTTTCTTTTGTGTTTCGATGGGGACTCCACGCTTAGGGATTGATGTGTCTGGCTGTTTCGGGGATGCTTCACATTTCCGTATTATAGAAACTAGTCCCTCCCTCAATTCTCTGAAGACTTTGCTGATGGTCATAGAGGTCATTTTGGGTTCGTAAATGTCTATCAATGCGTCGTAGGGTGTAGCTGTTTCTTTGACTTTCGTCAGAATTTCAGCCGCCTGTTTCTTCAAGTTAACGAGTTTCTCAAGTTCAGGCTTGAATTTGTGGAAATCTTTGGCGGCTTTCGCCTTTTTCCATGTGTCAACTGTTATGGCTTTCTGTTTTGCGGTTTCGGCGACCAATTCTTCAGGAAGTTTTCTCTGCTCATCGTAATGCTTCTTTATCAGGTACAGATTTCTTTTGTGAACTGGGTCTAGTTCGCCGTATTCTGGATGCTTCGTAATCTCTTCCAGCAAACGTCCAATCTCGGGGTCAGTGCTCGTTTTGTGTTCGATTCGGCTAAGCATAGCCAGCTGTAGGCTCCGCAGTTTGATTGCCTTGGGAGGCATCATTGTCTCCATGTCCCACTGAAGAATCGCGGCTGCGGAACCGAGAGTGACTATGTTCTTTGTTTTTTCCAGCAGCTTTTGGTAACTTGAAATTATTTTTTTTGTCATTTTTTAACAGACTTCCTGCAGGTTTTTTTGTCTTTCACTTAGCGCAGTTATGAGTTTTGTTAAGGTGTTTATTTGGGAGGGAATCAATTAATATTTTTTCCTTCTGTTTAGAATTGCAAGCAGAAATCTAACGAATAATCTGTGGGAAGTTGAACTGGTTGAGAAAATGGAAGTTGGTTGATACAAAGGTTCTCTGTCGCTCAGACTTCGTGTCTGTGTTCGATGATGTGGTGATTTTGCCTAGTGGGCAGCAGATAACGTATACGAAAGTTGAGTTAAGAGATTTCGTGTCTGTTTTGCCCCTCACCGAAAACAAGGTTGTGATGATAGAGATTCTCAGGTATCCTAGAAACTGTTTGAGCCTTGAGATTCCCAGCGGGCACATCGAAGACGGGGAGTCTCCTGAAGAAGCTGCATTCCGTGAACTTGAGGAGGAAACTGGTTACAGAGCTGGGCAACTCGTGCGCATGGGCTGTTTTCATCCTTTGTCGAGAAGCACTCAGCGGGCTTATCTTTTTCTTGCCAAAGACCTCAAGGAGGGAGCGCAGAGGCTGGAGAAGACAGAGCAAATAAACGTGAAACTTGTACCCATCAGCAACGTAAAGAAGATGTTAACGGCTGGCAGGATAACTCATGCCCCAACATTACTGGCTCTGCAGAGGTTCCTGTTGACTGAGCAAACAGGCGAATCCTTTTCCATTTCATAAGTTTCTGGGGAACTTTGGATTCATCTTTTTGGTAGTGCGGGTGATTTCCTGAAAAAATATTGTTTTCAACATAGCTCTGTTATTAGGCTCCTAATATGCTCGGGAATTTGGACAACAAATCATATTCTTGCTTGGAAAAACAGAAAAAACACTGTTTTCAACAATGAACCTCTAATAGTCCCCTAATATGAATGGGGTTTTGTTTTAGTTAGTTGATGCTCTCCTGTGTCCACTGGATTTTTGTTTTTTCGGCAACGAACTAACGGAACATGTTTCAAAACTATTTACAAAACATAAGAACTGTAAATAATTATTTAACTAACCAGAGGACTGGGGATGGGAATTGCATCCGATGCAATTGGCGATGTCTCCCTCAAAAACCTCTTTTTTGTTCAAGTTGGGTTATTTTCCCTCTTTCTTAATTTGGAGTTGCATTAGTATTTTTAAGCAACTTGTTCCATATTGGTATTTGGGGGGACCTTATGAAGGGAGCAAAAACCAACAGAGAGCGTTTGGTTGGATGTTTTGGCGGTTATGGAGGAGCAGCGGTATTAAGCGCTTTTACGAATTACCTGCTTTACCCATCATGGCAGAAAAATGTGTGGCCAATTAATCTGTTCTGGGGAGTCAGCGGTACCTCCCTAGTTATAACTGCAATTCTCATACATTTGAAAAAAATAGAATAAGGGTGATGTCACCACTGTGTTTTTGCAAAACCCCCTTTTTTTAAATGAGAATTTGGCTAACATAAGAACTGTAAATGTATATTTAACTAGCCAGGAATGTTGAATTGTCAAGCAATCAACCTGCAGAAAAGACATAACCACAAAATGTATTAGACTAAAATACCTCATACAGTATTCAGAGGGGAGATAGTGTTGAGTAGAAAACTATTTTTCTCATTCATAGCTGTTTTTGTTTTGTCAAGTCTCAGTTTTGTTGTTTCTGTTGAAGCATCGGCAACAATGTGGAGCAGAACCTATGGAGGAATAGGCTTTGACCATGCTTGGATAATGGTTGAGACATCTGATGGAGGATACGCACTAGCAGGCGACACAACATCTTATGGTGCTGGTGGCTATGATTTTTGGTTAGTTAAGACTGATGAGTTTGGGTATATCGAGTGGAACCAAACATACGGAGGAAAAGGAAATGACTGCGCTCGTTCGTTGGTTGCGACTTCTGATGGAGGATACGCAATAGCTGGAGGCACCCTTTTGATTAAGACGAATGAATATGGAAACGTTGAGTGGAACCAAAAATACGGAGGCACATTTCGTTCGTTGATTCAGACGTCTGATGGAGGATACGCAATGGCAGGTTCACTCGCTACTGGTGTAAACCTTGATTCAATTTGCATGGAAACGGGCGAATTTGTCTCAACGTATGATCTTTGGTTGGTTAAGACTGACGCGTTTGGGAACATGGAGTGGAACCAAACATATGATGCAGGTTCAGACTATGATGGGGCTGATTCATTGATTGCGACTTCTGATGGAGGATACGCACTAACAGGCAACACAGAAAACTGTAATGGAGGGTGTAATTGTTCGTTGGTTAAGACCGATGCGTATGGTAACGTAGAGTGGAACCAGACATATGGAGGAACAGACGAGGAATGTGCTGATTCATTGGTTGTGACTTCTGATGGAGGATACGCAATAGCAGGCTCCACACGTTCATTTGGGAATGGATACTCTGATTCTTGGTTGTTTAAGACTGACGAGTTTGGGAACATGGAATGGAACAAAACATATGGAGGAACAAAAATTGACTACGCTACTTCATTGGTTGTGACTTCTGATGGAGGATACGCAATGGCTGGAGGCACATATTGTTTTGGTGCTGGAAAAACTGATTTTTGGTTAATTAAGACTGATGCGTATGGTAACGTAGAGTGGAACCAGACATACGGAGGAACAGAACAGGATGAGGCTCACTCACTGGTTGTGACTTCTGATGGAGGATACGCAATAGCAGGTCGAACATATTCCTTTGGTGCTGGAGGTGGGGATTTTTGGTTGATTAAAACAGATGAGTTTGGCGTTGTTCCAGAGTATTCCTCATGGCTCCTCACATCAATATTGCTGGTTGCTACATCAGTTATCGTAATCTACAAAAAGAAGTTCTTCGGTGAACATCCATAAGTCTTGCAGCTATCGCTCTTTACCTTTGGTTAGGCTCCTAATATCCTGCCTTCTGCATTATTTTCTTCACTGAGTTGTAGGCGGGGGATGTTTCAGGTAGATCAAGTAGGGGTTTTCCGTAGAGAATATAGTTTTCCACTTCTTTGTCGTGACTGATTTTTCCCAAATATTGCAGATTTGTTCTTTTTTCCACTTCTTCTTCCCATTCGTCTGGAACCCTGTTGCCTCCGACCACGTAGAAGTTGTTAAAGTCAATTTTCACTTCCTTGGCTACTTTGTAGGCTCTTGCCACGTGATTGAAGGATTTCTGGGAGGGGTCAATGATATCGAATATGTCGTCGACCTGAGAAGCTATTCGCCTGTTCAGGTGTTCCAGTCCACCTGGAGAATCAATCAGAACGTAACTGTACGATTTTGTTAAACCCTCCAGAACCTTCTTCAAGGCAGCGTCCGGGAGACAGTAACAGCCTTCTATGAATTTTGTTCCGATAGCCATCAAGTCGAAGTGTTCTCCCTCGTAGAGTCCCGCTTCCCAGATTTTGCTTTCCAGCCTCTGTGAAGGGGGAACGCCGACGGTTGTGCCTCCCCTATCCAAGAAAGTTTCGATAAGAAGCTCGGACACGGTTTTTCTTCCCTCTTTTTTGAGGTCTGCCCCAACCATCTCTGACAAGTTCTGATCGGGGTCAACGTCTACGAGAAGGAGGGGAGTTTCACCTTTTTCGATGAAGTATTTGGTCATGAGGGCAACAAAGGTTGTTTTGCCGCTGCCTCCTCTACCCATTGTAACGAATCTCTTCATTCTGCTATCCTATCCACCAATTCTTACGAAAAACAAATTGCTTCACATAATTTATAGTTATTTAATTGGCACTGTCTGCTCCACTTTGTAGTCAGTTACAACCTTGATTGTGCCACGAAAGGCAGCGTCAAGTTCTGTGTCGCCGGTGTCAACCTTCAAGTTTTTTAGGTTTTTCATCTTATTATCTGTAGCAATGACAACTATGTTGTCTATGCCTACCTGCCGGATTACCGCCGGGCTTATCTGCTGGTTTCCTCTGCCGAAAATGAAGCCCTGACCGCCAATGGGAGTGACGATAATCCTAACAGTTTTTCCTTTAATCGCCTCCAGAATCTGCTTCTCATTCACATCCTTGGCTATCATTTTCTTGTTGCAGAATAGGTCAACTCCCAGCAGCGTCTTTTTCTCATCCAATAGGTCTCCAATGGTACGGGTGGTTGTTCCCGCAGAAACAATGTAAACAACATCCGGTTCCATGTTTTCTATGACGTAGACGGCTAGTGCCGCCTGGTTCCGCAACTCATCCTTCGTCATGGGAGAAGCCATCTTAGCCACCTGAATCAAAGTTGGCTCATAGGGGGTCAAGAGATAACCGTGCAGCCTCGCAGAAACTCTGCCCCGACGGAAAGCCTCCTCATCTATATCCATCACCTCAACCTCCCAAAGAGGCAACTGTTTTCTCAGAAACCTTGATGCAAGCCTCGCCGCGGCTTTGGGGTCAACAGCAAAAACTGCACTGTGCATCTTAACTCCGGTTGGAACGCCCAAAACAGGAACCTGCTTGTCAACAGCGTTCAGCACATCTCGGGCTGTGCCGTCTCCACCGCAGAAGATGAGAAGGTCAACGCCCTCCTCTACGATTCGTTTTGCAGTCTCCACAGTGTCTTCGTTGCTGGTCTGTTCTCTTTTTTCTCCAAAAACTTTGCAGGAGTAACCGTGTTTTTGGGCTTCTGTTTCTCCCATCAACCCGGCGCCTACAATCAACCTAACATCTTTTTGGGCATCCTTCAGCTCGGATAGAAAAGATTCTGCCCTTGCCGGAGCCACCGGCTCTGCTCCAAGATTAATTGCCTTTTCTAAGATGTCTTTGCCGTCGGTGCCCTTTAGCCCAACTGCTCCTCCCATGCCTGCGATGGGGTTAACAATGAACCCCAATTTTTTCTCTGAATCATCTTCAGGAACTCTCGGTGACAAAGAGACCCATTCCCTATTCTATCCTACTGACTGCTTGAGTTGCTATAACTATCTGCTTAGAGATAATCAAAGTATCTCTTTTTTGGTTCTTAGAGATGCTGCTTCAGGGCGTTTTCTAGAGGTTCACGACCCACGGCGCCAACTATCTTCTCGACTAGGGCGCCATTTTTGAAGATTAGAAAATGGGGTATACTCATGATTCCGTAGCGGCCGGCAATCTGGGAATTCTCGTCAACATCAACTTTCCCGAACAGGGCTTTTCCTGCGTATGCCTCAGCCAGTTCCTCCATCACAGGAGCCATAATTCTGCAGGGCATGCACCAGTCAGCCCAGAAATCAACCACAACAGGTAACTCGGTTTTTATGAAGCTGTCAAAAGATGAGGCGTTCAATTTAACTACACCCGGATTCTGCTGGTTCATCATTTCCTTCATCTTTTTAGCCTTTATTTTTTCAACCTCTTCATCTTCCATCCTGAAGGTCACATCCCAAAATCTGGTTTTCCCTTTTAATTTTCAGTTGCAGGGCATAATTAAAAGATTATGGTCTCAGATTCCATAGACTCTGGGGATTCTAGAAGAATCTGCAACAAATTGTTTCTGATCTTTTTGCCGCGCATTTCTCATTTTACGTTGGGATGTCCTTCTTCTCAAAGATCCATATGCTGATGACGATTATCGCAATCGCCACGGCAGCCAATATAACGAAATCTCCTGCTTTGAATAGGCTATCGAAGATGACCGACGAGTAATCCCAGTAATTGAAGATGCTGACTGTTTTCATCCATTCTAGACTCTTGGAGAAGTTGCCGAAGGTGTAGAGAAAGAACTCCGCAAAAACAAAAGCAAATGTCACGCCCATGCCGACCCTTGTTTTCTGGAAGATAACCGCAGCGAGCATACCAACCGCGGCTATGGCCATAAGGAATGGCAGGCAGCCTATCAATGACAGAAACACAGATTCTGCACTGAACTCGTTGAGGGCATTGATGTTTGCTATTCCACCAGCAAGTCCCCCAATCGCCACCAAGAGTATGAACAGGGCAACGGTGCTCATTGCAAAGAACTTCTCTAGCATGTAGCGCCTACGGGATATCGGTGTAGACAACATCACGTCCATTCGCTTGTTCTCGAAATCGTTTGCAATCACGGATACAGACTGGTAGGCGACAAACAAGCCAGCGAGCATCCACCACCAGCTGAAAAACTCAAGAGTTAGGAATCCTTTCGGCTCCATCATGCTGATGCTTCTTCCCCCGGTAAAGCCCGAGTAAGCAGGATTATCTAACAAATTTTGGAACGGATCTTCGCCCACTTCTGTTGAGGCAATGCCAACTAAAACCGGGTCAACTGCTGAGGCTAATTCAGCCATCACTGCATAGTAACGTCTTTCCTCAAAATCCTTCTCAAACGTGATGCTGGTTTCAGCTCCCACGTATTTGATTTTAGCCGTTACCATGCTTGAGCGATTATCTTCCAGCACCATGTAGCCTGTTGCGTTCTCCAGCGGCTCCCACGAGAGGGTGATCATGCCGCTCTCATCCGTGGGAAGCTCCAGACTCACCTTGTTTGCTCCTTCCAACTCCTCAATAATCGAATCTTGGTATGTTGGAAAGATGAGGGGCATGGCTGCGGCGACTAGCATGACGAGTAAACAGAAGATGAGGAGCCCCTTCAGTCCGGTTCTGAGCTCCATGATTGTGATTCTACCGATCATCAGGCGCCACCTCTTTCACGGTTCTCTTCTGTATAGTACTTCAGGAACAGCTGCTCCAAACTATATGTTCGCAGATTCATGTTCAGTATCCGGTGACGAGAAACCGCCTCGATGACGCTGTCAAGGTTCTCATGTATGGTTAACGTAAGTTTGCCGTTATCCTCCTGTATCTCGCTTACGCCCTCAATCTTGAACTCGTTGACGCTGACGGCGTCGCTGAATTCAACCTCAAGCACCTTACCCGTTTTTTCCTGCAGCGCCTGAATGTTTTCCACCACTTCCAGATGCCCTTTTCTGATGATCGCCACCCGGTCACAGACCTTCTCCACTTCCGCCAGATTATGGGAAGCCATGAAGACGGTTTTCCCACGTCTATGCTCTTCCCGCAGAATACGATAGAACTCCTGCTGCATGAGCGGGTCAAGCCCTGAAGTCGGCTCATCCATGATAATGAGGTCCTGATCCGCCATCAACGCCTGAACGATTCCCACCTTCTGTTTGTTGCCTTTTGAAAGCTCGTTTGTTTTTCTGTCAAGATCAAGTTCAAGCCGTTCAGCCAACGATGCCATCTTTTTTGTTGAGGGATAATTGCTTAGCGAGAGCAAATATTTGAGGTAAGACTTCACTTTCACTGAGGGAATTAAACCGAAATCGCCGGGCAGATAACCTGTCTTTTTCCGTATCGCAACAGCGTCTCTGTGTGAGTCCAGTCCGAATATGGCTATTTTGCCCGCTGTTTTTGAGATTAACGCTAAACTGCTACGTATGGTGGTGGTTTTTCCTGCTCCATTGGGTCCAAGAAAACCCATTATTTCACCCTTGTCTACGGAGAGATTCAGGTTCTTGACGCCTACATGCTTGCCATACAGTTTTGTCAGGTTCTCTATGATGATTGCCTTCTCTTGCTCCATGACAATCCCCCTCTCATAAATTTCATAAATCCGATAATTTCCAAATATTTGGATAATTATCATAATTATGGAAAAATATATAAACCTTTCCCCCTTAATGTACTGTATGAATTCGCTTCAGGAAATCAGAGAAGGATTCGTCCGAATTTACGAAGACATTCTGCGCGCCAAAGGATTGCCAACAATCATGGGCAGAATAATGGCTGTTCTACTTCTTGAGGGACGCGAATTAGACCACAAAGAAATTTCGAGCCTAACCGAGTACTCTATGGCTTCGGTGAACAGAACATTGAATCAGCTAGTCAACTTCGGGATGGTTCACAAACACAAGGACGCACAGAAAAAGCACTATGTGTTCCACGTGAACATCGATTTTCCTGAAATATTCGCCGACAGCTTAGAAAAGATGATTAGGGTCTACGGAATGCAAATAGATGAACTAGACACCCTACTCCAGAAGTTGGCAACGCTGGAATCGGACGAAACAGAACACGCTGAGATCGAGCACTTGCAGCGTACGCTGACAAACTTCAAGAACATCTTGGAAAGTACAATGCGTGTTTTAGAAAACACGATAAAGGAACTGCGCTCTCAAAAACAATACAAAATGTATCCTTAAGGCTGTTCACGTAAGCCGCTGCCCTGGTAACTGCAGAAGCACCGTAAATTAGGAATCGTTAAATATTTTCGAAAACACCAATTAATATAGAACATCTTGTGCCAAACAAAACTGGTTATTGTACACTCGAAAATAGAACAAGAGAATTGCTCGCGATCGGTAGTGACGTAAAGGAGAGTATGTAGTCATGGTTAAAGAAGAGAAAAGACGAATTGTTCTCGATATTGGGGGAATGCACTGTGCTACTTGTGCCCAGACCATAGAAAAACGGTTGCCCAAGCTGAAGGGAGTAATTTATGCCACAGTCAATTTGGCGGCAGAGAAGGCGATTATAGATTACGACCCAGATGTGGTTGACCAGAAAGCCATCGAGGACGCCATCTCCGAAGTCGGTTACAGGGTAGTTCATCAGAGCGTTACTCTGAAAATCAGCGGAATGCACTGTGCCGTCTGTGCCCAGACAATAGAGAAGGCACTAAACCAGAAAGAGGGCGTATACAAGGCTGTCGTCAACTTTGCCCTAGAAACGGCGACTGTAGAGTACAATCCAGCGCAGATCAGCTTAGAGGGAATCAAAAAGGCTATACGAGACGTAGGATACGGCGTCATCGAACCCGAGGGGGGCGTGGAAGACGCAGAACAAAGGGAAAGAGACAGAGAAATACGGACACTGAAATTCAAGTTAGCCTTTTCCGCGGCAGTAACCATACCCGTGGTAATCTACAGCAACGCACGCTTTCTGCCATTCACTCTTCCCACCCTACCCATAGACAATTTCATTCCGTTGCTGTTGTTCGTTTTATCCACGCCAGTTCACTTCATAGTTGGACACAGCTTCTTTGTGGGTGCATACAAGGCACTGAGAAACAGAAACCCGAACATGGATGTGCTGGTTACTATGGGCACCTCAGCTGCATACTTCTACAGCGTCTACGTCACCTTCTCGGGTCAAGGAAAACTGTATTATACGACTGCAGTGTCCCTGATGACCTTCCTTATTCTGGGCAAACTGTTGGAGGCTATAGCCAAGGGCAGAACATCCGCGGCTATAAGAAAACTGATGGGGCTTCGAGCCAAAACAGCGCGGGTTGTGAGGGACGGTGAAGAAATGGAGATTCCTGTAGAGGACGTTCAGGTCGGCGACATTGTGGTTGTTAAGCCCGGAGAGAAGATACCCGTTGACGGAGTGGTGATCGAAGGCTACTCTGGAGTTGATGAAAAGGTGATAACAGGCGAAAGCATCCCCGTGGAAAAGAAGGTAGGCGACCCGGTTGTCGGAGCAACCATAAACAAAACTGGGGTGCTAAAATTCAAGGCAACAAAGGTCGGCGCCGACACCGTGTTAGCTCAGATCATAAAACTGGTTGAGAATGCACTGGGGTCCAAGGCGCCCATCCAAAGGCTGGTGGATGTGGTGAGCAGCTACTTTGTTCCAGCCGTTATAATAGCAGCAACAGCCGCGTTCATTGTATGGTATCTTCTGCTAGCGGATTTCATATTCGCCCTCACCGTGTTCATCGCAGTTCTGATCATTGCCTGTCCATGCGCCATGGGATTAGCCACACCCACAGCCATCATGGTGGGTGTCGGAAAGGGGGCGGAAAATGGAGTCTTAATCAAGAGTGGAGAAGCGCTGGAAACCGCTCATAAACTTCAGGCAGTGGTATTCGACAAGACTGGAACGTTGACTAAGGGAGAGCCGGAAGTCACGGATATCGTTGCTGTCCCGTCTTTGGTTGGCAATCCTTCTGTCTCCAAAGAGGTTGAAACGGTTGGTGAAGAGGAGCTGTTGAGGCTTGCGGCTGTTGCAGAGAAGAACTCGGAGCATCCTCTCGGAGAGGCCATAGTGAGGCGGGCAAGAGAGAGGCACTTGGAGGTTGTTGACCCAGAATTCTTTAACGCCATACCTGGATACGGCGTGGAAGTGAAGCATAACGGCAAATCAGTTTTGCTGGGTAACAGGAAGTTGATGGAAAAAAACAGCATAAACATGACACAACTCGAGGAGAAAATGAAGGCGCTGGAGGAAGATGGGAAGACCGCTATGCTCGTGGCAGTGGACGGTGAGGCTGCAGGTTTGATTGCTGTGGCTGATACTTTGATGAAGTATTCTGTGGAGGCGGTGAGGACTCTCCAGAAGATGGGTCTCGAAGTGGTCATGATCACAGGAGACAATGAACGCACAGCAAAGGCTATTGCAAGACAAGTGGGCGTGAACCGTGTGCTGGCGGAGGTGCTTCCAGAAGACAAAGCATCTGAGATTAAAAGGTTGCAGGATGAAGGCAAGGTAGTTGCCATGGTGGGGGATGGAATAAACGATGCTCCTGCTTTGGCACAGGCAGATATTGGCATAGCGGTTGGAAGCGGAACCGATGTGGCGATGGAAACCGGAGACATCGTGCTGGTTAAAAATGACCTCAGAGATGTGGTCATCAGCATTCAGCTCAGCAGAGCCACCATGAGTAAGATTAAGCAGGGACTGTTCTGGGCATTCGCCTACAACACTGTCCTGATTCCTGTAGCTGCTGGAGTCTTGTACCCCTTCAACATTTTGCTGGATCCAATTTTTGCGGCTGCGGCGATGGCTTTCAGTTCAGTGTCTGTGGTCACTAATGCCTCGCTCCTGAAGAGGTTTAAACCAAAATTGGAAAACCAGAACTAAAAGATGGAAGGGAGGTGAAATGATTGGCTGTTGATCCAGTCTGTAAGATGATAGTTGACGAGAAAACGGCGAAGCATAAGACGGTTTACAAGGGAAAAACCTACTATTTCTGCGCTCCCGGCTGCAAGATAGCCTTCGAAGAGAACCCTGAAAAATACCTGAAAGCATAAGCGAGCGGACATGGGAAACGCTTAGTAATGTGCCCCAATGTGGGCATCGATAAGGTTATAGCATTGGATGCCAAATTTTAGGCTGCCGGGGTGGCTGAATGGTTCAGGCGGCAGCCTGCAGAGTTGCTCTATATGGGTTCAATTCCCATCCCCGGCTCCAGTACCGAATCCCTGTACTCAAGT
Organism: uncultured Candidatus Bathyarchaeia archaeon; assembly: GCA_964399485.1. Lineage (GTDB taxonomy): Archaea > Thermoproteota > Bathyarchaeia > Bathyarchaeales > Bathyarchaeaceae > Bathyarchaeum. The sequence goes on from CAYNQS010000005.1 coordinate 125,359, forward strand.
GACATTGTTGATTTTTTATGGCATTTGAAGAAACAGGGATACAAAGAAACTACTATTGAAGAGAGTTATTCTGAGATTTTGAAGAATATTGCTAGGAACTGTGACCTTAACAATCCTGAGGCTGTTAGTGAGTTTGTTGCTAAGAAACATGTTTCGTCTGGCAGAAAGGAGCTAATAGTGAACTGTTACATGAACTACTGCAACTATAGAGGAATTAGTTTCAACCTTCCTAGATACAAAAGAGTTGACAAGATTCCTCACGTTCCTCTAGAAAAAGACATTGAGGCTCTAATCGCATCTCTTCCTAGAAAACTGAGCATATTCACTGTCCTAGATGTGGAAAGATAATTACTCATACGCCATAATTGTAGTCTGTTTAGATAGAAGATTATTCTAGAAAATTATGGAATATTCTTCGGCAAATCTTTAATGCTACACATGATATACACCTAAAATTGCATTAAATGAGAGAGGGAGAGATGATTTCTGTTTTCAGAGTACTCTTTCCTAGGTGAAAAAAATTAGAGGGAGGTGGTTAAAGAAATGAGTAAAGTGAAGATTTTTGCTCTACTTTTGATGATGCTTCTCTCGATTACAGCTTCAACAGCTATCGCATCAGCTAAAATCAAAAATAAAAAGATTGACTTCAATTCTAGCGCTGACGGTTCATGCTTTGCAATTAATGGATTAGACCTTTTTGGTACACACAATGAATTTTGGTGGTTTGGTGAAGGCAACGGAAATGCGAACCTTACGGGTTCAGCTAAAGAAATTGAACTGTATTCAGACCCAGATTATGGGGATATATTTAAAGCTGAGGATGTTAAGGTTGAATGCTTCATTTCGCTTAGTTGGACAGAAGATGACGAGGTACATTGGATTGAAGCAGAATTATCTCCTACTGATTCCACTACGGCATTCTTAAAACCTGACGTGCTGTTGGCTTTTTCTATGCCTGGCGCTGTCACCCCTCTGGAGGAAATGCTGAGCTTCAACGGGAAACACGTGTATTCTGCTGATAATGAATTGATAGAGGATAGAATATGGGGCATTGGTTGCTGGTTTACAGTTCCTGGATTATTCGGTCTCTCGGGGGTTGACTTTGTAACGTTGAACCTTATGAATATGGAAGAACCTCACGAACTTGAGGACGGCACAACAGTCTACAAGTGCTATGCAACGTTTTGGGCAAACGACGACTTGTATTCCCCATTGCCAGGTATCGATTTAATTCCAGCAGCTGACAACTTAGAGTGGGAAATGGAAATCAAAAGCTAGTCCTTGACAAATCACCTCTTTCTTTTCTTTCTCTCCAGAAAGCAGCAACATCAGATATTCTCTTGTACAATCAAAGTTGTTCCATAAGTTATAAAAACTGAAGTCTAAGAGATGTATATTCACACTATAGTAGAAGTAAGTTTCTGGGGGAAAGGGATTGTCATTTATACCTGCTTTTGAGTTAGGTATTTGGAATGCTTGGATTCTTGTTGCTCCTATGCTAATTCTTTCAGTTATTGGTTGGAGGATATTAGGTAAACGGGGGTCAGGAGGATTCTCTGGTTATACAAAAAAAGAGCAAATACTAGAAAGCATCGGTATGTTGATTATTTTTGCGTTTTATGCTTATAGTATATTCTTACCTCTGAAAGTGGGTACTTTTTGGTTCTATGCTGGCTTACTCATCTATTTGCTTGGTATGCTTATTGTGATTCTGGGACTGCTGAGTTTTCACACTACTCCAGTGAACAAGCCAGTTACCAAATGGGTTTACCGTATTTCAAGACATCCGATGTATGTTGGTGATATCCTAATAGACATAGGAATAAGCATAGCCTGTCTTTCTTGGATTTTTCTGCTACTAGTATTTGTCGTGGTCATCCTTTATCCCCACTCAGTAACTGCTGAAGAAAGTATCTGCCTCAACCAGTATGGAGATGCATACAGAGAATACATGAATAGAACACCAAGATGGATAGGCATACCGAAATCAGAGAAACAATCATAGGAACCAATTCTTCATTATTGACTAGTATAGAAAAAAGAGGGGAATTAGGAGAGTATTCCTCCAAAAGTATTTTGGTATTTATCTGAATCATAAATGACCTTATAAGAAAAATAATACAATATACAAATGCTCAAAAGGAGCTAAGAAAGTTGTCAAATACTACAGATGAAGATTCTACTACTAATAAAGAGTTGCTCTATATGGGTTCAATTCCCATCCCCGGCTCCACAACCATTAAATCTGTACTGTTAAGGCGTAACTATTTAGTGGGACTAACAAAGTTGTAAGTAATAGTAAGAGTTGGGGGAACAAATGGCTTCTGTTTATGAAGGCATGACAGATGCTGAAAAGAAAGTTGCTGAATGTTTACAGGAGCTTGGGCTTTGGTGGTGGTATGAATTTCCTATTTTTATTTATGACGAAAAGGAAAGACCGCGAGTTTGGACGCCTGACTTTTATATTCCAAAATTGGGCATGTACATAGAAGTCTGTGGTAAGAAAAGAGAAGACTACAAGTATAGAGAAAGAATCTTCAAGAAAAACGGCTACCACATAGTCTTCCTTCATCTTTACAAAAAAGAGAACCTTTGGAAAAAATACTTAGTGAAAAGAATAATGGAAATTGAAGACCTAAGACATTCTGAAATCGAAAAAATGATCGGCTCATTAATAGAATGAAGGATTCTGATGACAAAAACTACGATACATAGCATCTAGCCGTTCAAGGACAAAAAACTGTTATATACGAAATTTTACCTTTTTCACTTACTCAATGAACTCCCACAAATAGGAGGAAGGAAAAATGGGTAAAAAAGATGATTTTCCTGAGTTAGCTCAGTCTCTTTTGGATAAGAGGGTGACCAAAGAGGAGCTGCTCAATAGGGTCAAGCAGGACTTTAGTCTAATTCCTTTGTTGCTTAAGGGTGTTGACCATCCGAAAGCCGCTGTTAGATACGGCTGCGCAAAAGTGTTGATGGATTTAAGCGAAGAACATCCAGAGAAACTGTATCCCAGCTTCGATTTTTTCGTTAATCTGCTGGACAACAAATACCGAATCCTAACCTGGAATGCCCTAGCTATTATCGCGAATCTAACCCGAGTTGACGCAGACAAGAAATTCGACGCCGTTTTTGATAAGTATTACAGCTTCTTGGATAACGACTACATGGTTACGGTGGCGAATGTTGTTGGCAATTCAGGCAAGATTGCTTTGGCAAAACCCTATCTTATACCAAAGATTACAGACGAACTGCTGAAAGTTCAAGACCTTTCCGTTACTCCTCATCTGACCGAAGAATGCAGAAGAGTTATCGCTCAACACGCCATCAAAACGTTGGACCTGTTTTTTGACAGAATTGACCAGAAAGAACGGGTTATCTCCTTTGTTAAATTGCATCTTGATAGTCCACGGAAAAAATTGCGAACAGCAGCAGAAAAGTTTCTTGGGAAATGGGGCTGATCAACCTCTGCCTGAGGTTCATGCTGCTTGGGAACTGATTGTTGATGAAGAAGATGGATTGTAAGCGTATCATGTAACTGTATCTATGTTTTACATATCTACAAAAACTGGATTCTGGATTCGCAACTCTTTTTTATATTCACATATCTATTCTAGATTGTTTGGAAGCCTCCAGATGAAAGCAAAAAACTCCTTTAATATGCTGCTGAAACAACATGGATACTCTGAGAAGGCAATCGAGAAACTCTGGAAATGGTATGACTACTCAGAGAAAAAGGGAGTCGCCAGCTACTAAGCAAGCACCCAAACTCGTTTTGTTCCGGGACCGCCGTTTTCTGTTTGCCATGTTTTTGCTCCGATTCCAGTTCGTTGAAATGTTTCTAGGCAACCGATAAAAGCTGGAAAACCGTCTTTTCATTAGGACGGAGCTAAATCAAGTATGACTGTTCTGCTGTGCAGCCAATGTTTATCCCATTTCCCGCCTTACCCCCCTAAACATAGGTGTGAAAAGTGTGGAAGCCTCCTCGACTACAGTTACGATTTTGAGCGGCTGAAGGATGCTGTTCTCCCTGAACCTTTAACGTTTTGGAAATTCAAGCCCTATTTGCCCGAAGTCAGAAAGGTGGTGACCTTGGGTGAAGGGGGGACACCGCTGCATAAGGCTGAGCGGCTAGCCAAAGAAATGGGATTAAAGGAACTGTATCTGAAGGATGAGACCCGCAATCCAACCAACTCTTTCAGGGATAGGTGTGCAGCTTTGATGGTTTCAAACGCTCTGGACCTTGGACATGATTCTGTGATTTGCGCCTCTAATGGGAACATGGGAGCCTCGATGGCTGCTTACTGCGCCAAATCTGGATTAACCTGCAACATTGTTGTTCCCAAAATGGTTGACTTGGGCAAATTGGCGCAGATGATGATCTATGATGCAGTGATTGAGGAGCATGGAGAGACCGTTGACGAATCTAATATTCGAGCGGAGTCCTTGGCGAAGGAGACAGGCTGGTACCAAGCCACCGCAGAATTTAACCCCCTGACTGTCGAAGCGGAGAAGACAATCAGTTTTGAGGTTGTGGAGCAGTTCGGCGTCCCTGACTGCTTTGTTGTTTCTATGGGAAGCGGCGGAACAATCTATTCTCTTTGGAAAGGCTTCAAGGAGTTGCAAGCCCTACAAAAGATCGACAGAATTCCGAGGATGATTGGAGTTCAAGCTAGTGGATGCGCACCCATAGTTGAAGCCCTTGAAAAGAACGAGCCATCTCCAGTTGATGTTTCTGAGCCATACACACATGCGTTGGGAATATTTGTGTGCAAGCCTGTGAATGGAGCTAAGGCTCTTCGTGCCATAAAAGATTCTGGAGGTGTAGCCGTTACTGTTCAGGATTCCGAGATTTTCGCTGCTGAACAGGAGATTGCCCGTATGGAAGGAATCTTTGCTGAGCCGTCCAGTTCAGCTACGACCGCGGCGCTCAAAAAGCTGGTGGATCAGGGCGTGGTTGATGGGGAAGAATCTGTTATGTGTCTGATTACTGGGAGTGGGTTGAAGGCGACGGATGTGCTTCAGGAGTTGGCGAAGAAGCGTAAAAGTGCTGGGGTGGGTTTGGAGTTGAGTACGAAAGAGAAGATTTTGCGGATTTTGAGCGGTGAAGACGCGTATGGTTATGATTTGTGGAAGAAAATTGGGAAAACCATGACGCGGGCAGCCATCTATCAGCATCTGAACGATCTTTCTAGGAGAGGAGCCGTGACTTCCTACAGGAAAGATGGACGGAAATACTTCAGGATTACAGAACGGGGAAAAAGAGCATTGGCTGCCATGGATGAGCTGAAAACGTTGCTTTGAACCAGAAAGTTTTTAATAATATAGTTGTAACTATACTATCTGTGTGGGTAAAGTGATCGAGAAACAAAAAGCCGCAATCCAGCTTTCTCTAATGGCAGTCATGTCAGCGCTGGTTGCAGTGGGAACCCTGATAGTTCGGATTCCCAACCCCATGGGCGGATACTTTAACGTTGGAGACGTCATGATTTTTGTCGCCGCGCTAACCTTCAACCCGCTTATAGGCGGTGTTGCAGGAGGATTAGGTTCAGCAATAGCTGACATCATAGGATTTCCAGTATTTGCGGTTCCAACTTTGGTTATCAAGGGTTTAGAGGGTTTACTTGCAAGCCTGATTAAAAACAAGAAAAGTGTTTTCCGCGACATTATCGCAGTTACTGTGGCTGGAGCCGAGATGGTCGTTGGCTATTTCTTAGTTGAGTATTTTATGTGGGGCATAGGTGATGCGTTGTTAGAACTTCCAGCAAACATAGCTCAAGTCGCCATAGGAGGAATTGTGGGAATTCCAATTGCCCTAGTTTTGCGGAGAAGACTGCCAGAAATCCTTAGGGACTGAAACGTGCGTAAACATTTTTTACAGAGCACATACAGTTTTTTTAGTCTCGACGTATAGACATGTTAAGGTGTGCTGGTAAACCATGGTTGACAACTTGTCAATGGCGCCAAAAAAGCTGGAGAGGGCTCTAGTGGTTTCTCGGCAGGATACTTCGAGGATTAAGGATGTTTTGGCGGCGGATGGCTTCAAGGTTGTCGAGGGGAACCCAGATTTTATCGTCTGTTACGGCGGAGACGGCACAGTCTTGTTCAGCGAAAGAAGGTACCCTGAGGTTCCGAAGCTGATAATCAAGACTTCACCTGTCTGCAGAAAGTGCGATTACACTCTGGATGAACTGGAGAATGTTTTGTCAAAGATTAGGGAAGGCAACTACTGTTTACATAAGAAGATGAAGTTGGAGACAGAAGTTAAAGGCGGAAAGCTTGTTGGGTTAAATGAGATTCAGATTCACCCCAGGTTACCGATCTACGCCGTGAGGTTCTCTCTCTCTGTTGACGGAAAAGAGTACGAAGACTTGGTTGGTGACGGCGTCATCGTTGCTACCCCCTTTGGTTCCACAGGATACTACAAAGCAACGGGGGGAAAAAGATTCGCAAAAGGCATCGGCATATCATTCAACAATCTGCATAACAGTAACATGGAGAGCTTTGTGGTTCCAGAAGATTCCTCAGTGAAGTTAACCGTCAGTAGGGGACCTGCGTGGCTCTTGGCGGACAACAACGAGAATCTCATTGAATTAAGAGCCAAAGATGCTGTAACTATCAGAAAATCTGAGAGCACAGCAAATTTCATTTACGTTTCCCGCACATAATCTTGTAGTGCCTACAGAGTTAGGTGCTGGTGCAAAGAGGGTTGCTGAAGATAGGTCATAGGGGAGCAAGCGCTTACGAGCCGGAGAACACGTTGAGCAGCTTCAAACGCGCCATAGAGCTTGGAGTTGACGCCGTGGAACTTGATGTCAGAAGAACAAAGGACAACGAAATCGTTGTTATCCACAATGCTGATGTGAACAAGACTACGGATGGCAGAGGCTCGGTTAGCGATTTTACTTTGGAGGAGATAAAAAAGTTCGTTACTGAGAAGGGGGAGCATATACCTACCTTGGGTGAGGTGCTGGATTTTGTGGGTAAGCGGGTGAAGATTCTGGTGGAACTCAAGGAAACTGGCGTCGAAGAGAAGGTGTTAGGCTTGATTGGTGAAAAGGGGCTGATGGAGAACGTGATAATCATCTCTTTCCACGAGGATGCTCTCCGGAAGGTTAGAGAGTTAAATGACAAAGTGGCGACTGGCCTGATCTATGTGAGACACAAGAATCCTATACTGTCTGCTTTGGAGTTGAAAGCCGAGTATCTGCTTCCGCTGTATCGTTTCACTCACTCCGCCAACGTCAAGAAGGCTCACGAAAAGGGCTTAAAGGTGATTGTCTGGACCATCAACAACGCAGAAGAGGCTGCCGAATACAAGAAAAAAGGCGTAGACGGCATCGCAACCGACAGACCAGACATCCTAAATGTCTGAAGCAACGATTTCCAGAAAAAAGACTGTTTTCAACAATGTACCTTTATTAGGCTCCTAATATGAACTGGACATCACAATTTTTAGATGTTAGGTGGGCTTTGGCGCTTTTCCCTGTTCCAGCCGGTTTTGGCTGACTTAGGAGGTGATCCGGCCGCAGGTTCCCCTACGGCCACCTTGTTACGACTTCTCCC
>CAYNQS010000006.1:0-116635 GCA_964399485.1 uncultured Candidatus Bathyarchaeia archaeon
ATAGGCGGCTGTCGCCCGCCCGACCCGGGTTCAAATCCCGGCCAGGGCGCCACTATTTCCTTCGCTACGTTACAAAGTTATTATTGGAGAAATTATAACAGTAAAGAAACGAGTCTTTCAAACTTGAATTCGCGGAGAAAGGTTATATGGCGAAGACGGGGAACAGAAAGAAATTCGAACGATCATCGGTTAGGAATTTGTTTGCTTTGGGTTTTGTTAGTTTTTTCACTGACATGTCAAGTGAAATGGTCTTCAGCCTCTTGCCCACCTTTCTCCTCGGCTTGCCTGGCTCCAGCAGAGTCGTGTTGGGGTTGGTTGAGGGAACAGCTGAAGCCTTGAGTTATGCTTTGCGGGCGGTTTCAGGATTTTTCTCTGACAAGTTCAGAAAAAGAAAAATTTTTGTCCTACTCGGGTATGCGTTGTCGAATGCTGTTAAGCCCCTTTTCGCTGTAGCCAGAGTGCCTTTTGATGTTTTCGTGATTAGAGTCTCTGATCGGGTTGGAAAGGCTGTCCGCACTTCTCCTCGTGATGCCCTTCTAAGCGAATCTGTTTCCGAGAAGCATCGAGGCGCTGCGTTCGGTTTGCATAGAACTCTTGATCAGGCAGGCGCTATTGTGGGGCCTTTGATTGCTTCAGCAGCTATGATTATGCTAAGCTTCAGCATTAGAGACATCTTCTGGCTGTCGCTGATCCCCGGCACCATCGCATTGTTTATCATCTTGTTTCTGGTTAAGGAGCGAACCAGCAAATCAACTAGCGAATTTAAGTTGCTTGAGGGCGTCAAGTCTGTTTTGAAAGGCAACTTTTCATTGCTCCTTGTCATTGTCGGCATTTTTTCTCTGGGTGCATTCAATTTTTCTTTCGTTCTTCTCAACGCACAGGAGGCTGGTGTTGCAAACTCGCTTATCCCGTTGGTTTATGCGGTGGTTAATGTTGCCCACACTGCAATAGCGATTCCGGCTGGTGTCTTGTCTGACAGAGTGGGTAAGGAAAAGGTCATGGTTTTGGGTTACGGTATCTTCCTCTCCACTACATTGCTGATTCTGCTTCCCGCAACTGGTTATGTTGCTCTGTTGGTTGCTGTGATGTATGGTGCTTACATTGGAGTAGTTGAAACGGTTCAGAGAGCGTTAATTCCAGATTATGTCGAAAAAAATCTGAGGGGAACAGCCTATGGAATTTACTATCTGGTTGTCGGCTCAGCGTTCTTTGTTTCTAACGCTGTAGTGGGAGGTTTATGGGAATACTTCGGCTCTTCTGCTGCATCCACTTACAGCATAACTCTGTCAGCCGTCGCTATTGTGGCTATGATGTTGTTTGTTAGGAAAAAGATGTGAAACCATTTTCCAAGACGGGTCTAGGTGAATTTTTGGTTTTAGCTGTTTTATTGGAACGTTTTTTCTATCCATTCTCTGATTTCGTCTCTGACCTGCTTCACCTGTTTTAATGTCTGTTCCTCGTTACCCCGAAATTTTGAGGGATCAGCAAAACTTTTGTGAAGAACTTTTTTTCCGGGGAAGAAGGGGCATGTTTCTTTTGCGTGGTCGCATACGGTAACTACGTAATCGAACCTTTTTCCTTGGAATTCTTTAATGCTTTTTGATTTCTGTTTCGAGGTATCGATTCCAATCTCTGACATGACCTTAATCACGTAGGGGTTAATTCTTGTGGGTTCTGTTCCTGCGCTGTATGCTTTGTATCTGTCTCCGTGAAGGGCATTCACTAGTGCTTCTGCCATCTGAGAGCGGGCGGAATTGTGTGTACAAATGAACAGTATTTCCTTCATTGAGTCACCGTTTAGAGCAGGTTCAGTTTGATTAGATTATCTACAAGTTTTCTGTCAGAAAGAGAGCAGTAGACCCATTTTCCTTTCTTTGTGCGATTGACGATGCCACAATTTTCCAGTATTTGAATATGATGGGAGAGGTTCGGCTGGGTCATGTCGAGGCATATCATCAATTCGCATATGCACATCTCTTTAACCCTCAGCAGTTTTACTATTCGGAGCCTCTTTTCGTCAGATAAAGCCTTGAATAACCTTCTTTGCTTTTTTGCAGTCTCAATGTCTGCCACATCATCGGCTAATTGAATCAACTCGCCTCGGTATTTTTCAACAACATCGGCTTCACAAAAGTCTGTCTCGATTAATCGCTTCAGTCGCTGATTGACGTTTTTCATGGGTTCTCACCATGTTTTACTGTGAAACATATTTAAATATGTTTATAAGAACAAAACATATAAATATATCTAAAATTATTTATATGCTTTTGATGTTAAGAACAAAGGAAGTGACCAAAAACATGAGTAAAGAACTCAAATGCCCATACAGAATCCCCGAAAACCAATGCTGCCAAGAACCAGCCTGTCCAATCTGGGTTGCAAGACAGAAAAGAAACAACAAATAACCCTTCTTTTTTGGGGAATAGGCCTTGGGAGAAAAAACTGAAGTTCAGCTTGGTATTTTCGAGAAGTATCTTGCACTATGGGTTTTCGTGTGCATGCTGACAGGGCTTTTTCTTTCACAAGTCATTCCAGAACTAAGCATGGCAATCAATAACCTGCAATTTGCTGGAATATCCATACCCATCGGCGTATGTTTGTTTCTTATGATGTATCCCGCCCTCCTAAACCTGCAATTAACTGAACTGAAAAAGCTAGCAAAAAACCCAAAACCGATCATCTTAACCATTATCTCCAATTGGGTTTGGGCTCCACTGGTAACCGCTTTTTTGGCTTACTACTTCCTCGCAGGCAATGACCAACTGATCGTATCCTTGATTCTGCTCGGCTCAAGTCCATGCACTGCTATGGTTCTGGTTTGGGGTGCATTGGCTAACGGCAACCAAGAACAGAACGTTGTCAACACCACCCTGAACACGATAACGATAATGTTTCTTTATGCGCCTGTTGTTTCGTTCTTAACTGGCATCCAGAACATCCAAATTGACAGTTTGTCTCTTCTATTGTCAGTGTTTGTTTTCATAGGAATCCCACTGGTTCTAGGCTATATCTCAAAAAAGACAATTACCCAAAAGAAGGGGACAAAATGGTTCCAAGAAACGTATCGACCAGCAGTAGGAAAAATTGCAATACTGGCTCTGCTGGCAACGTTAATAGTTATATTTTCTCTTAACGGGGATGTGCTTATAGAGCATCCAGAGGAAATGGTCTTGGTTTCGGTTCCGCTACTGTTAGGGTTCTTCATAATTGTTGGAGTTAACCTGTTAGTTACCAAGTTTGCGGGACTCAAGTATAGTGAAGGAATAATCTCTGTGATAATAGGATCTTCCAGCCACTTTGAGATCGCGATTGCTACAGCTATCAGCCTTTACGGTTTAGGTTCACAAGCAGCACTGGGCACAACGATGGGTTTGTTCTGGGAAGTTCCAATCATGCTCAGTTTAGTGTATCTGGGAAAGAAATTGGGGCAAAGAGGGTTCTGGAAAAAAGATTAATGAAAAAGAAGTGATTGAAATGGAAAATAAGAAAGTTAAGGAATATGTGAAAAAACGGTATGGTGAGATGGCTAAAGCAGAATGTTCCAGTTGTTCATCTGGATGCTGCTCGTCGTCTTGTTCGTCTCCCCCCAAATATGTTGCATGGAAAATCGGGTACTCTCCCGATGACATAGAAAGCGTTCCAGAAGATTCTGTTCTGGGTTTAGGCTGCGGAAATCCTGTTGCGTTAGCAAGCTTGAAAGAAGGCGAAACCGTCCTAGACTTAGGTTCCGGAGGAGGCATCGACGTCTTTTTGGCAGCCAAGAAGGTAGGACCAACAGGAAAGGTGATTGGCGTAGACATGACAGACGAAATGGTGGCGCGAGCTAAGGCTATAGCTTTGAAACATGGATACAAAAACGTTGAGTTCCGTTTAGGAGAAATAGAAAACCTCCCTGTTGAAGACGAAACTGTGGACGTTATCATCAGCAACTGCGTAATCAATCTATCACCAGACAAACTGAAGGTATTCCAAGAAGCATACAGAGTTTTGAAGCCAAATGGAAAACTTGTGGTGTCTGACATTGTTACGGAAGGAAAATTACCCGAGGAAATTCGAAAAAGTTTTGATGCTTGGGCAGGATGCATCGCTGGTGCACTGGAAAAAAGTGAGTATCTGGAGACGATAAAAAGAGCAGGGTTCAAAAGTGTTAAGGTAGCTTCTGAGAGAGCATACACAATAGATGTTTCTAAGGAATTGAAGGGAAAACTAAGCAGTGTTCAGGTGGAAGCTTACAAAAACCCTGAAAATTGAATGCCTACAACAGAACTGTCCATTCCACCCATAAACCCAACAGACTCTTCGTCTTATTGTAATTCTATGTTGAGCCTACTAGTTGCTTGTAGTTGTTTTCTATTTCTTTGAGTAGAACGTTTTTGGTTATTTTTCCGTTTGTTTTCAGCATGGCAGCCATTGCTGCTCCTCCGCATCCGACTCCCTCTTTCACTATTCCCGCTTCATAAGCCCTTAATCCATCAAATCTTGACCTGCTGAAATCTAAGTCTGCAGCCAGCAGTGGAACATCAGCAATTTCAGCAATTAACCCTTTCATGTCAGCGGTTTTGTCAGCTATAATCCACCGCGTAGTTCCAACCGCCACCCTATCCAGAATGTCTGGGTTTAACGCTTTGACAACAGCTAACACCGCAGCCATCTGGGTTCCCCCAGCCATGATAACGGGAACTCTGTCTGCTGCGCCGAGAACCAGTCCTGCTAGGGCAGGCTGCATAGGATCTCCCACAGTAGAGACAGCTTTAATGGGGTCATCTGCAAAGTCGCCAAACTTGGCACCTGCTGCTTTGAAGCCTTCCTTAACCGTCTTTATTTTGAGTTCGTGGGGATTTTTTGGCATGCTGCTGCTGACCTTTCTCTTCGCATCTACACCCATCGCCAATAGTACGCTTAGGGCTGTTGTGGTGCCGCCGGGGATGCTTTCGCCGATCACCAGGTAATCTGCTGTCTTCGATAGGTTTTCTCCAGCAATCCTTGCTCTATTCAATACTTCTTCTGCGTTGTCGAGGGCTCTGCCAGTTCTTATGTCTCTTCCGGGTTTACCGCCCAAATCCACGAAGGGAACATGCGGTTTAACCTTCAAGCCAGCGCTGACAACGAGGGTTGGTATGTCCGCAACCTTCAGGGCTGACATGGTTATGAGGGCGGGGGTGGGTATCCCATCCGGAGTCACAGGTACACCAGGTATGCATTTGCATTTTCCGAGGTGGAGAAGCTCAACGTCTGCTGGGGGCGTGTAATCTGTTATCTCCGGGTTCTCTCCGGCTGCTGATATTCCCTGAATCTTCGCTGTTTCAGTTACGCCGATTACGCAAGTGAAGAGAGGCTTTTTTTCTTTCAGCTGGTCTAGTAGGGCAGTGCCTCTTGTTTTGTTATATGCTTTGATTATGTCATACATTTTTCTCAGTTTCCTAATCTATAGACGTAATGTTTGGAAGCAAGTCGCACGGATGGACTATCCAACCAATCCTTTAAATCTCTTACTGAAAGTTACCGCCTACCAGCTAACTGAAATCATGCCAGAAAAAGGGGCAGAAGTTTTCAGGTTTCTATGTTCACGGCCAGATTTGCGATTGCATGGACACCTGCGTCGTCGATGATCTCATAGCCTACAAGCAGATAGATGCGTAGTCCCTCTTTGTCAATCACGTCTGCTCCCAAAGCCTTGACAATTATGCTTTCGCCCTCACTCAAGTAGCCGCTGCCAAAAAGTTCTTCTCGCGTAAGCACCTCGCCGTCAACAGTCCACTTATCCGGTAGATTTACTCTAATCTGGTCCTCGTCTGTGTTCAGTATGAGCTTTTTCTCTGTTAACGCTACAACCGTTCCGTCAACTTCTGTAGGTTCCGAATGATTCAGGAACCACAAAGCAAACCTGACTTTTAGAGCAGCACGAAACCGTGGAAACTTATACTCCTCAATCTCTGCAACCGTCAATTCGTCTCCTAAACTTACGCTGGGCTGGATCGCATTGGTGAGCGGCAAGACAATCAGTATAGAGGCAGCAATTGCCGCCAGCATTGCTGTTAAGATTTTTGTTTTTGAATTCATGATTCTTTTTCACCTCCATCACTATATAATCAACTGTGACTTCGCTATCTGCCAAATAAAAGGCGACGCACTCTCGATATACACCAAAAATGAATCGCTCATCATTTGCGGTTTGGAGGTTAACTGTCTTTTTCGAGTTCCTCGCTGAGTATCTTCTCTTCCATGTGTAGGAGAAGCCCGATTCGACGTTCCCATTTTCTGAAGAAACGATGCTGCGCAAGCAGAGCGGAGACGGTGTATACCAAAGCGCCGACAATCACAATCATGAATATCACCGCAAAAACGGCTCTCTCTCTCAGCGCAGCCAGCATAAGCAGGAATGAAGCCAACAAGAGAACAACTGAAACTATCACCCCTATGAGAGACCCTGTTCTGAATCTATCCCACTCTTTATCCAGCTCGTAGAGGAAGTCATGCAGCGACCTCAAAGGATACACTGTTTCCTGCTTTTCTTTTTCTTCACTCATAGTCTCCACCGTAACTTCCTAATGATTAAGCCGTTAACAGACAATATTAATAGTGATGCACCAAAGGTGCAACCAACCCTACAGGATTGAGGGCAAAGATTTCCGCAATTCAACGTATATGTTTCTCCCCTTTTCAGTTAACAGGCATTGCCCCTCATCCGTTTCTTTGAGAAGACTCTTTTCCTTTAGATAAGAGAGGTGCTTCAGAAAATCGTCGTATGAGAGGCTGGTTGCCTTTCGCCAAACATAGGTGCGGGGCTGAGGCTTACGGTTATAGAAGAGATACTCCAGAATCTCGAATCTGATTTGAACCGCGCCCTTTCGAACCCTAGCCATATGATGCACCCATTGTAGGCGATAACACTTCTTACGTGTTACAAAGCGTATATAATTAATTGCATACACAGCCGCTTGAACCTGCTACAAAACCAAAATTTCGTGCATGCTGAGACCTGCAGATTGTGTAAAAAGAAAATATAACCTACGAAAAGTTAATATGATGCGGATTTTGTGACGGTAAAATTTATTAATGGGCACGCTGGTTTACGATGTTAGCTTCAGAAAGAAAAATTGAGGCTTATTAAGGAGACCCGGCTTTTAGGGTTGGATGCACCTGCCCAGCGGAGGAAACCCCCAGCTTGAAAAAAACCGAGATAAAACAATCAAACTTCCCCCATTACTACCGTAAATTAGGGAGGAATTAAGAAAAATTTGGTAACCTCACAAGACGACCTTCTACTCCTCCAAAAATCTTTCTTCAAAGAGAAAGGTCTAGTTAGACAGCATTTAGATTCATACAACAAGTTCATCGACAGCGGACTGCAGGAAGTCATCGATGAAATAGCTGAAATCGACATCGAAATCCCGGAGATGCCCTACAAAATAAAGCTTGGTCAACTCTGGGTGATAGACCCGCAATCAAAAATCAGCAGACCCTACAAAACTGAAGTTGACGGAACAAAACATGAAATCTTTCCCATGGAAGCCCGCTTCCGAAACCTAACCTACGCGGCGCCTCTAGCTCTGGAGATGACTCCAGTTATAGATGGAAGAGAACAGGAACCTGAACTTGTTCTCATAGGCGACCTTCCAGTTATGCTGAAATCTAAACTCTGTATTCTCTCTCAATTAACAGATGAGGAACTAATCGAATATGGAGAAGACCCCCATGACCCCGGCGGCTACTTCCTAATCAACGGCTCTGAACGAGTCGTAGTTGCAATGGAAGACCTTGCCCCCAACCGCGTTCTCGTAGATATTGACACCCGAGGAACAAAACCCGTCTATCAAGCCAAAATCTTCTCGACAACCGTGGGCTTCAGAGCAAGAATCCAGCTGCGAATGAAATCTGACAGCGGACTATACGTCTCCATACCCGGGGTACCCGCAGAAGCCCCGTTTGTGATTCTGATGCGGGCACTCGGAATAGAGTCAGACAAGGAAATCGCCGAAACCGTTTCCCCCAATCCACTAATACAGAACGAACTTGAATCCTCATTTGAAAAAGCCGCGGGATTCGACACTACTGAAGACGCAATAATGTACATCGGAAACCGCGTCGCCCACGGACAAGTAGAAGAATACCGCGACCAAAAAGCCAGAAGCATAATAGACCGCAACTTTCTACCCCACATCGGCAGAACCGAAGAAAACCGCCTAGAAAAAGCGCTTTTCCTCGGCGAGATGGCTAGCCGAGTCATTGAACTGAAGCTTGGGCTCAGACAGCCGGACGACAAAGACCACTTCAAAAACAAGCGACTAAAACTGGCAGGCCCCCTCCTCGCTGACCTCTTCAGAATAGCATTCAGGAACCTATGCCGAGACATAAAGTATCAGCTTGAACGGATGGGCATCAAAAGACAGCTTATCACCATCTCAGCCGCTGTCCGCCCCGGAATAGTCACTGATCGGTATCGGCACGCCCTAGCAACGGGCAACTGGGGCAGAGGACGCGTCGGAATCACCCAACTTCTTGATCGAACAAACACAGTTTCTACCTTAAGTCACCTCAGAAGATTACAGTCTCCCCTCAGCCGCAGCCAACCCAACTTTGAGGCGCGAGACTTACATCCCACTCACTGGGGAAGACTCTGTCCAAACGAAACACCAGAAGGATCAAACTGTGGTTTGGTGAAGAATCTTGCCTTAGCCGCTTCTACTTCTATCTATGTGGATCCAGATGGTGTTAAAAAGAAACTCTATCAGATGGATGTAGTTCCAATAGAAGAAACAGACATAGAGCAGCGAGCTTCAAGCGCCAAGGTCTTCATTAACGGTTCCATTCTAGGTTATTGCGCGTCACCGCAGAAGTTGGTTGACGAGATAAGAAGAAAACGTAGGAAAGGAGAGATCTCCACCGAAGTTAACGTTGCTTACTTCTCAAAGGCTCATGAGGGAGGCAGTGAAGAGGTTTACATCAGCTGTGATCAGGGGCGTGTACGCCGTCCACTTATAGTCATTGAGAACGGAATGCCCAAGTTACAGCCTGAACATGTGGAAAAGATTCGCTCCGAAGAGTGGAGCTGGGAAGACCTCATCAAAAATGGAATAGTGGAGTACATTGATGCGGAAGAAGAAGAGAATATATTTGTGGCTCTAGAGTTCAGCGATATTACTTCCGACCACACCCACTTGGAGATTGCCAGTTACACAATTCTCGGAATCTGCGCCTCCATCATACCATACCCTGAACATAACCAATCACCCCGCAACTCCTACGAAGCAGCCATGTCCAAACAAGCTCTGGGAATCAACCTAACCAACTTCCCCAACAGAGTTGACTCTCGCTCCCACATTCTCCACTACCCCCAGACACCCCTAGTGAAAACGAAACCAATGGAAATCATAGGATACAACGAGAGGCCTTCAGGGCAAAACTGTGTTGTAGCCATTCTATCCTTTGAAGGCTACAACATGGAAGACGCCATAATATACAACAAAGCCTCCATCGAGCGTGGTTTGATGCGGTCAACCTTCTACAGAATCTACGAGGCAGAATGCCGCCAATACTTGGGGGGTCTCAGAGACAGATTTCTGCTACCCGAAGCGGGAATCAGAGGATTCCGAGGCGAGCAATACTACCGCCTTCTAGAACCTGACGGCATCGTTAGCTTGGAATCTGAGGTAAATGGAGGCGACGTGCTTATCGGAAGAACAAGCCCTCCAAGATTCTTGGAAGAATACAAAGAGTTTGAAGTTAAAGGTCCAACAATGCGGGACACCTCCGTTGACGTGCGACCAGCAGAAACCGGGGTTGTGGACGATGTGTTCATCACAGAGACTGGAGAAGGAAGCAAACTTGTAAAGGTCAGAGTCCGAGACCAACGTATACCCGAACTGGGAGACAAATTTGCTTCACGCCACGGACAAAAAGGCGTCATAGGAATGATTGTTCCACAGGAGGACATGCCCTTCTCTCCAAAAGGAATCGTTCCAGACCTCATAATTAATCCCCACGCAATACCGTCACGAATGACCATTGGACAGTTCCTTGAATCCATTGCTGGAAAAGTTGCGTCGGCAAGAGGCAGACCTGTTGACGGAACCCCCTTCACAAATGAGGGTCCGGAGCAACTGAAGGAAGAGCTTGTCAAGTTAGGCTTCAGTCACACGGGCAGAGAAATTCTGTACAGCGGTGTTTCTGGAGAGAAATTTGTTGCCGACATTTTCATGGGCGTCGTGTACTATCAGAAGCTTCACCACATGGTTGCAGACAAAATGCACGCGAGGGCTCGGGGACAGGTTCAGATGCTAACTCGGCAACCGACTGAGGGGCGTGCCCGTGGTGGTGGTTTGCGGTTTGGTGAGATGGAACGAGACTGTTTGATTGGTCACGGCGCCGCCATGGTGCTACGTGATAGGCTGCTGGAGGAGTCTGACAAGTATCTTCTGTATGTGTGCGAAAACTGTGGTTTCATCGCCTACTATGACATTAAGCAGCGTAGGTACACGTGTAGAATCTGTGAAGATAAAGCCCAGATATCCCCTGTTGTGGTGTCTTATGCCTTCAAGCTTCTTCTCCAAGAAATGATGAGTCTGTGTATAACTCCCCGCCTAAAACTGAAGGAGAGAGCATAAAATGTCAATGGAAGATACTGTTCACAAAGTTATTGACGAAATTTACTTCGGGCTTTTCTCCCCCCAAGACATCCGCAGGCAATCCGTTGCAGAGATACAGACCGCCGACACCTACGATGAGGATGGAGCTCCAATAACCTCTGGACTTATGGACGGCAGGTTAGGAACTCTTGAGCCCAGACAAAGATGCAAAACGTGCGGAAACACAGCCATAAGGTGTCCGGGACACTTTGGTCACATAGAACTAGCGGTTCCAATAATCCACATCGAGTTCACCAAGATAATCCACAAGCTTCTTCAAGCAACATGCAGAAACTGCGGGCGCATCCTGCTTCCTGAAAACCGTGTTAAAAAGCTTAAGGCTGTGATTAGGCACACTGAAAAATTGGTGGGGGAAATTCCGAGCGAACTTTACAAAAAAATAGTGAAGGAAGCAAAGAAAAAAGAGTGTCCTTACTGTGGAGCTCAGCAATCAAAAATAGAATTTGCGAAACCCACAAGTTTTTACGAGATTTTAGATGAAGGAGCGCAGAGATTAACACAGAGCATGGTCCGAGAACGACTTGAACGGATACCGGATGAAGACCTTGAATTATTCGGCTTCAACCCCGCAACTGCTAGACCAGAATGGATGATTCTGCAGGTTCTCCCTGTTCCTCCAGTTTATGTTCGTCCCTCAATAACATTAGAATCAGGAATCCGATCCGAAGACGACTTAACCCACAAACTCGTGGACATCATCCGAATCAACCAACGCCTCAGAGAAAACATGGAAGCAGGCGCTCCCACGCTTATCATCCAAGACCTGTCTGAACTGCTTCAGTATCACTGTACAACATACTTCAATAACGAGGCTTCAGGAATTCCCCCTGCCCGGCACCGTTCAGGAAGAGCCCTGAAAACAATATCTCAGCGTCTAAAAGGAAAAGAGGGTCGATTCCGAAGCAACCTCTCCGGAAAACGTGTAGACTTTTCGGCGCGCACCGTGATTTCACCCGACCCCAACCTTGACATCAACGAGGTCGGCGTTCCCCAAGCCATAGCAATGAGGCTTTCAATGCCCGAAAAGATTACGTTGTGGAACATCGAAGAGATGCGGCAACTAATCATCAACGGTCCCGAAAAATTCCCCGGCGCCCTCTACGTGGTGAGACCTGACGGAAAAAGGGTTAGATTAGAGTTTGTTGTTGAAAGAGAAAAAGTTGCCGAATCTCTAGAAACTGGCTTCATTGTAGAGCGTCACCTCATGAACGGCGACATTGCCATCTTCAACAGGCAGCCCTCCCTTCACCGAATGTCCATAATGGCTCATTACGTTCGAGTTCTGCCGCATAAAACGTTCCGATTACACCTGTGTGTCTGCCCCCCCTACAACGCCGACTTTGACGGGGACGAAATGAACCTTCACGTGCCCCAAGGCGAAGAGGCTCAGACTGAAGCGCGACTTCTGATGCAGGTTCAAGACCAGATTCTCTCACCGAGATTTGGGGGGCCTATCATAGGGGCTATTCGAGACTACATAACAGCAGCTTATCTTTTCACCAGAAAATCCAATGTTCTAACCAAGGAAGAGGTTTGCAGATTGCTTGTAGCTTCAGGTTTTGAGGGACCTCTGCCTGAACCCGCTATCAAGGAGCCTACGCCTCTTTGGACTGGAAAACAGATATTCAGTGTCTTCCTTCCGAAGGACATGAACTACGTTTTGAAATCAACTATGTGCCGTAATTGCACGACCTGCCTATGTGAGAAATGTTCTTACGACGCTTACGTGGTTGTAAAAAATGGAGTTCTGAAGTGTGGTCTCATCGACAGACGTTCAATCGGGGCTGAACAATCGGAGAGTCTTCTGCATCGGATAATAAAGGATTATGGATCCCAAGCTGGAAGAGAGTTCCTGAACAGCATATGTCAACTTCTGAAAGTGTTCGTGAGTATGCGAGGCTTCACTTTCTCCTACGACGAACTTGAACTCTCTGACGCAGCTAGAAAGAAGATTAAACGAAACATGGGGATAATCGAGAAACGCATAGAAAAACTGATCGAAGATTACCGAAACGGCACGCTGCCAAGGCTGCCCGGTCAAACCCTTAACGAGTCCTTTGAAATCTACGTAATGAATGAACTCGCGGAAGCCAGAGACAAAGCTGGAAAAGTTGCAGACGAGGACTTTGAGCTTGAGAATTCTGGCATAATCATGACTAGGACAGGAGCGCGAGGGTCCAACCTCAACATAGGTCAGATGGCAGCCTCTGTAGGTCAACAGGCTGTAAGAGGAAAACGGATAATGCGCGGTTACGTCAACCGAGCCCTGTCACACTTCAAACCTGGAGACCCCACCCCCAAGGCTCGAGGCTTCGTGTATGCATCTTATCAAAGTGGTTTAGACCCCATCGAGTATTTCTTCCACGCCATGGGTGGAAGAGAGGGTCTGGTGGACACAGCGGTTAGGACCCAGCAGAGCGGTTACATGCAGAGGCGCCTCATCAATGCTTTGGAACAGCTTCGAGTCGAGTACGACGGAACTGTGCGGACTTCCACCGGCGACATCATCCAACTTAAGTATGGGGAGGACGGGGTTGACCCGGCTAAGAGTGATCACGGAAAAGCAGTTAACGTCAGCCGTCTGATTGAACAGGTAAAAATCATGGTGGAGGAGAAGAAACCTGCCTCAAAAGAATATGTTGTGGAGCGCCTTAAAGAAGTTGAAGAACAACTGACTCCGATTCTTGTTAAAGAGTTAAAGTCTGGTTTGGCTAAGGCTAAATTGAGTCGCAAGGGCGTGAATCAAGCCATCAGTTTAACCTTAGAGAACTATGAGCGGGCTCTTGTTGAGCCTGGAGAAGCTGTGGGGATCGTTGCTGCTCAATCTATTGGGGAGCCGGGAACCCAGATGACTCTTCGGACGTTCCACTACGCTGGAGTTAGAGAGCAAAACGTAACGCTTGGATTGCCTCGGCTTATAGAGATAGTGGATGCCAGACGAAGTCCGTCAACGCCTATCATGACCATCTACCTTGACAAGAAGCACCGAAAGAGCAAGGAAAAGGCAACAGAGATCGCCCGCGACATCATCGACACAGCTTTAGAGGACATATCGGAGACCGAGCCTTACATAGACCCCGAACGCGATTTAGTTGTTGTCAAGCTTAATTCCAACATGATGGAAGAGCGTGGCATCAAAGCTACGGAACTGCCTAACCTTTTGAGCATGTCAAATTACGAGTTGAATGTTGAAGAAAACCAATTAACCATCAAGCCTAAAAAGCAGGTGAACATGAAGAAGCTGGTGGCAAAACTGCCATCCGAGCATGTCAAAGGCGCACCTGGAATCCGCAGAGTACTGGTAACCGAAGAGACTGGAGAGTGGGTTATAAGAACGGATGGTTCCAACCTAGCTGCTGTTCTTGACATTGGCGGGATAGACCCAACGCGGACAACCACCAATAACGTTCATGAGATCGCCAGAACTTTGGGGATTGAGGCTGCCCGAAACTCGTTGATTAAAGAAGCGCTGGGTGTTCTTGAGGAGCAGGGTCTTGATGTTGACATACGCCATGTTATGTTGATGGCGGATATTATGACTTCAACGGGTGATGTGCGGCAGATTGGGCGGCATGGAATCAGCGGGAAGAAATCCAGTGTTCTCGCTAGGGCGGCGTTCGAGATAACTGTTCCCAACCTAATTGAGGCTGCTCTCAGAGGGGAAAGTGATCCGTTGAAGGGTGTAACCGAAAACGTTATAGTTGGGCAATCAATACCCATCGGCACAGGACTAGTGGACCTTTACATGACAACGTCGAATAGAGAGAAGAAAGAATGATTGATGTCAACAAAGCAATAACCGCAACTGCGAAAACAGGAAAAATCCAGTTTGGAGCCAACAGCGCCCTAAAAAGCGCTAAAACAAAAAAAGCTAAACTCATAATCTTTGCTTCAAACTGCCCTCAGAAAACCCGCGAAGAAATAGAGTATTACTGCAAGCTTTCCAAGATTCCGGTGAGTATTTATAACGGAGATAGTTTAGACTTGGGAGCAGTATGCGGAAAACCGTTTGAGGTTTCGGCTCTGAGCGTAAGAGAACCTGGAGAATCAAACATCCTTAAGATTGCGGAGGCATAGCATGGCTAGCGGAATAAAATTGACAAGTGTAGAGATGCGTTACATAGCCCTTTTTCAGAGCATAACAGGCGCAACCGTGAAGGACTGCATTGTTGACAGCGACCTCAACAGGATAATCTTTGTTGTCAAGGAAGGCTCCATCGGCATGGCTATAGGCAAGAGAGGAAAAAACATTCATTACCTAGAAAAGATCACCGGCAAAAAGCACGAAGTTATTGAGCACTCGGACAACCCCGCCCAATTCATCAAGAACGCGTTGAAACCCGCCAAAGTAGACGAGGTGCGCATAACCGAGCGCATGGACGGAAAAACAATAGCCGTGATTTCTGTGAACCCCAAAGACAAGGGCGTCGCCATCGGAAAAAACGGCAGAAACGCTGAAAGAATCCGGTTTCTGGCAAAACGGTACTTCCAGATACAGAACGTAAGCATAACCTAAACACGTTTTTGTTAGCCTAACAAGACTGCATTTTGTCTTTTGCTGCTTGCAGCCTCCGTGGTTATCTACAAACGAAAACTACCAAAACAGGCAACACAGCAATCATATTAGGAGCCTAATAACAGAAGATTGTTGAAAAACAGCTTTTTTCTGAAAACGAGAAGGCAAGAGAAATTAATCCAAAAAGTTAAGTTCTACTACCATAACCAATGATGGGTTGGAGAAAAAGAGTTTGCTTGCCTATATTCTGATTACAGTGAAGTCGGGTTCAGAGAGGGAATTCCTGAAACAAATCTCCGAATTCAAAGAGGTTGTAGAAGCAAACCTCGTCATCGGAGAAAACGATGTCGTCATCAAAATAGACATCAAAGACATAGCTCAACTGGATAAATTCTTAACAGACAAACTCAGAGTGCTACCCGACGTATTCCTCACAACAACCATGATAATAACCGAACAAATCAAACCAAATAAAGCATGACTCCTTTTCGGCACGAAACAAAAAAAAGAGGGGTTATTTGAGAAGCATCTTTTTCGCTTCTTCGTTTGGAACCGCAACTAGAGTCTGGGTGTCACAGAACTCCACCCATTCTGTGCCCATTTTGATGGCTGCTTTCTCGTTAGGCGCCTCATAGATTATGATGAAGTCATATTGCCCTAATGTCCAGAAGACATTGTGAATTTTCAGTCCAGGCGGCGGGCTTTTCAAAGCTTTCTCTGTGGATTGCATGAAGGCTGGTGAAATCTTTCCTTTCAACTTGGCGAGGACTACAAAAAACACGGTTAATTCCTCAGATTCTTTTCTCCAATGATAACTATATAAAATGCACGCACAAATTAGCATCGGCCAAAAGAATGAACATTCCTAACTTACTAATGGCTTCAGAGTTTAACAGCTTGAAAGCTTTTTCATCTGCTCCAAAACATATCCACGTATCTCTTTAGGCTCTGGAAGTTCTGCAACAATTTTTCCCCCTTCGATAAGCGGCTTCAGCATAGGCTCCATTTCGCCTCCACACTGTGGACATTCAGGATTAGGCGAATCAAAGGGAAGCACCGTGTCCACCAAACATTCCCAACATCTCCAAACCTGCTTCTTCCCCCCCAACTTACCTCGCTTAGCCACAAGCCTGCCTTCAAGCTCGACGATGTCCATGGCAAAATCTACAGTGGGCGCGTTGCTAACAGCGGTTCCCACGCCGAAAGCCTCTGCTCCAGCCTCACTCAGAACTCTAACCTGTTCCTCGTCAAGGCCTCCAGAAACAAAAATCTTAACGTTTTTGTAGCCTCTCACATCCAGCTCCCAGCGAACCTCTCGGATAATGTCAACAAAGTTTCCCCTCCTCGACCCCGGAGTGTCCAACCTCACACCATACAGCCTGTCCTTCAAGGCTTCAGCAGCCATAATCGACTCCGCCTTCTCATCACAATATGTGTCCACCAAGGCAACTCTGGGAACATCCGAAGACACGACCTCATCAAATGCCTTCCAAGCCTTAACTTGGTCTCCAAACATGATCATAAGCGCATGAGGCATGGTCCCCATGGGCTTCTCCCCAATAATTTCGGCTCCCTTAAGGCTGGCCACACCATCAAAACCGCCTATGTATGCAGCTCGGTCAAGCATAGGAGACAAAACCGGATGCATACGGCGAATCCCAAAAGCCACAACAGTCTTTTCTCCAGCAACCCGCTTTACTCTAGCAGCTCGGCTAGCCGCTCCAGAAGCCTGACAGATAAGCCCCAGCATAGGAGTCTCCATTAGGCAATAGTCTCCGTAAGCTCCGTCAATGAACATAACTGGTTCTCTGACGCCCCTGTAATCTGCTGGATAGAAGATACTTCCCTCAGGCATAGCATAAACATCCACTGGCACGCCTTCAAACAGGTGAGCCACCTCCTCGATTCCACAGAGAACCCCCCAAGGCCATCCCTCCGGAAGCTTGCCGGACGTAACCTCTGCCAGAGCGTTGAGCCTATCCAGTTTTTTTGCTTCAAGAACTTGTTTAGTTCTAGAAAAGTAAACATCTGTAGTCAGACCTCTTTTAACCTCTTCGTCGGTGGCGTGATGAAAAATTCGCATGATACTTCCCTCCAAAAAATACACTACACACAATCAACCATTAATTGTTGGTGCTTAAATTTTTTCGGTAAAACCTTACAACTCCACAAGTGCTGAACAAAACACAACATGGAAACCTTTCACTCAGTTAACCTTCGATAATCTGCATTTCAGACTGTTGCCATCAAGAGTTGCACGTAGCCTACTTCTATAACCGCAGCTATGAAAAAAATCGTGTAGATCGCCGCAAGGGCTTTCATGCTCATCTTTCTTTTCAGCGTTTTTTCTATGGTGTGGAATATTCCGTACCCTTCTAGGATTGCGTTTGGAGTGCTCAAAAGAATGACAAGAAGCAGGGTGTCCACAAAAACCTGACCGTAAACTAGCATGCTTGCCCTGAGAATGCTCATGAAAATGACCATGAGAGTGAAAACAAAAGCAAATATACGTGGGTTATTGAGAACCACATATTCTATCTCTCTTTTAGGCATGAAATTTAAGACAAGTTCAACATAGAAGGACATCCCCAGCAGAATAAGAGAAACAACCAAAACATTATGAACAAAAACGAACAAAACAGCCAAGGGCGGATTCCCAAAAACATCTCCTAAACTATAGAAAAAAGAACTGTTCTCTATGTAGGCGAAAACCAATAACAAGAGAAAAACTAAACCGAGAATAACCGTTTTTTTCTTTGGGTTCAATGCTTCAGCTCCTCACCGCTTTAAAACTGTCAAGAGAAAAAAGGTAACCACCTGAAAACCAGTGTCGAATTCCCTAGAAGGACATTCAAAAGAAACAGAATAATTACTGCAATAATCGCCGATATTAACCCCACGGCGATGGAACCTAAAATTCCCGTTTCATAATAATGTCTGAACAGAAGCAACCAAGCGATTAGAGAGAGAGCCATCGCAATCTCCACACTAAAAACTGAAAGGCAGACAATTAAAACAAGGGTTCCGAGAACAGAGATTGCAAAGGCATCCTTGAAGCTGGCTCTTCGTCTTCCAACCACAACAGTGCCTGCCAGATAAAAGACGACAGACAGGACAGCAAAGATTAGGGCAAAAGAGATTATGAAAAAAAGAAGTTCGGTCAGTCCAGATGGCTCAAGCAACTTATCCAGCGTGAGGGCGGCAATAGACGCAGCCAACATATGATTTCACCAAGATATCCTACGAATACTTCGGGCTCCCAAATAAAGGATTTGTTAGCCTCTGTTTGCCTCTATCACCTAAATCCAGCGCCAAACTTTAACGTAAAACCTCTTTTTCAAGTCTCGGAAAGGGGTAACTCTTTAAAGGAGGGTGCTTCCAGAAATAGAATCCCAGTTAAGAGGACGTTAAATTTATGAAATTACAAAAACCTGCTATTATAGGAGTTGGCAGAACAAAGTTTGGAGAACATTACGAGAGAGATCCAGAATCTCTGATAGAGGAAGCTGGGCTTCAGGCGCTGGATTCTGCGGGCATAACACGAAAAGATTTGAATGCCTGCTACCTTTCAGACTATTTCCTTCAGGTCACAAACAAAATCGGGTTAGAAGAGGGCTTCTTTTCTGAGCTTCTGGAGCTTCATGTTCCCATGGAAAAAACAAGGTCCTTCAGCTCCGCCTTTTTGAATGCCTGCCACGGAGTTCAATCAGGAAAATATGACATCGTCCTAGTGGGCGGGATGGAAAAAATGACTGACCGCTGGGACAAAATCAGAGACGACCTCATGCTCCTAGAAGACCCGTGGAGCTACTACGCAGGATGCACACCCGAAGCAA
Organism: uncultured Candidatus Bathyarchaeia archaeon; assembly: GCA_964399485.1. Lineage (GTDB taxonomy): Archaea > Thermoproteota > Bathyarchaeia > Bathyarchaeales > Bathyarchaeaceae > Bathyarchaeum. Next base: position 18,999 of record CAYNQS010000006.1, read on the forward strand.
ACCACGAACTTCTCCTCAAGGGATACATCAAAAAATATGGAATCTCAGGAGAGCAACTCGACAAACTCTACTTGGCTCTGGCTAAGATATCCGTCAAAAACCACCAAAACGCCACCAAGAACCCCAATGCCCAATACAACCGGGCCATAACTGTGGACAATGTCCTGAATGCACGGAACAAATCTTGCAAGTCCTTGGGTCTCTTTGACTTTGCCCCCATTTCTGACGGAGCATCAGCCTTGATTCTTGCAAATCCAGAGGCAGCCAAGCGTTGTTCAGACGTTCCTGTTTACGTTCTAGGTTCCTCTTCAGCCACCGATTACATCACCTTTCCCTCACGAGAGGACCGAACCGGATTCATCGCCAACACTTCAGCTATGCATGCAGCTCTCAAACAGGCTAAAGTTGACGTAAGCGACATCCAGATAGCCGAGCTCTATGATCAATCCACACTATTGGAGATGATATCTCTAGAAGACTTGGGCTTCTCTAAGAGAGGAAAAGCTTGGATTGACATCTACAAGAGCTGCGAAGAGTCTAGTGGTTTCTACGAAATCGAGGGAAGAAAGCTCTTCGTAAACTTGGATGGGGGTCTCAAGGCGGACGGGAATCCCTTGGGAGCCACTGGAGGGGCACAAATCTTTGAGGTTGTTAAGCAGTTAAGGGGAGAAGCTGAGAGCCGGCAGGTGGAAGTGAATGGAGACCTGCCTAAACTAGGTTGCGTCTCAGAGTTGGAGGGTTTCGGCACAAAAGCATACATAAACATTTTGGGGAGGAATCAAGGATGAGCAGCGAACCTATCGAAAGGAGAGTCTCCTACATCGGGGACAGACTGAGAGGCAGCCAGTGTACTATCTGCGGAAAAGAGTACTTCCGAGGCAAAAATTACTGTGGTGTGTGCGGAAGAAAGAGCTTCGGAAAGATGAAGGATATTGACTTCTTCTATGATCAGGGCAGCTTGGAAGTTTCCACTCTCGTTAGCCAACCCACTAACAGATTCGTCAAGATGGCTTCATACATTTACGGAATTGTTGCATTCCACGACGGAAAAACTAGGGTTCCAGGAAGACTAACCGACATCCTGATTGAAAACGGCGAAATTGACCTCTCCTGTTTTGATGGAAAAAACGTTGTCCCACGGTTCAGAAGAAGATACGCCGTAGGAGAAAGCGACATCATTCCAACAATCTCTCTTGCCTTCACCGTTGCGGATGGCTACTATCTACATCAAAAATACGAAATAAAGAAACCCAAGAAAGAGTATGAGACTCCAGGAATAGTTGGATATGGAGTTTATACCTCAAAATTCCGAATCAAAGAGGGAGCTATGGAACGGTCTGTACCCTTCATCGACGAAGACGCCGTCACCGCAGCAGTAGAAGCCGGAAAAATGGCTCTGATTCATTCCGGAGTAGACAAATCCCTCATCGGCAAGGTTTACGTCGGCTCAGAATCAAACCCATACGCTGTTAACCCCATAGCCTCCAAAATAGCCCAAGTTCTGAAACTGGGCAAAGAGGAAAAAACTTGGGGTGTACAAGGAGTGGACGCCATCGACACCGAATTTGCATGCAAAGCAGCCACAAGCATGTTCAAGGACGCCTCGTCTCTAGTGTATTACCCAAAAACTAACACAGCCTACGCCATGGCCATAGGGGCAGACAACGCTCAAGCTGCACCCAGAAACGAACTTGGAGGAGAGCTGGATCATTTCGTGGGTTTCGGCGGCTCCGCCTTCATCTTCGGCATGCAAGACGTTATAGCCGAAATCGAAGGATGGTACTCCTGCACCTCAGATACACAGGACTTCTGGAGAAGAGACCTGGAACCTTACCCCAGACACGGCGGACGATTCACCGGTGAACCCGCCTACTTCAAACATGTCCTAAAAGCTTGCAGGACACTCATGGAGCAACTGAACCTCCAAGTGGAAGATGTAGATTACTTTGTCCCTCACCAACCAAACATCGGTTTCCCCGTTAAAGTTGCGCGCCAACTAGGATTCAAAGAAGAGCAATATGAGCCTGGCCTAAAAGTTGCCAAGTTCGGCAACGTATATTCTGGCTCTTCCCCAATCGGTTTGGCGGCTGTTCTAGATGTTGCTAAACCGGATGAACGGGTGGTGCTTGTAAGTTACGGCTCTGGGGCTGGAAGTGACGCCTACTCATTCGTGACCACCAGTCAGATAGTGGAGAAGAGGCAGCGGCAGAAGTTTACGGTTCGCCATCAGGCTGAAAACGAGAGCTTGGAGTATGTGGATTACACTACTTACAGAAGGCTTAAACACGGATTGTGAAGTCAGGTTCTCTCTTTATTGAGAGTTTGTTTTGAAGGCTTTTTTTCTGTATTTTTGTTCGTCTGCTACACAATAAGGCTTATTAAATATTAATACATGATACATGTGTGCTATCGAAAAACCACGCGGACCCAAAAATTAGCCTAAAGAAACATCTGAATTTCGAATACGAATTCGGCCTTCATAACACTTTCAAAGCAAAACCCACGAAACAACTCTCAAAAGCAATCTTCTCATGACAACTATGTAGGGCAAAATCGAGGTGTACAGGATTGGTCGTAAAAAGAGGAATAACCGTATGGATATCTGGATTCGCAACTTTCCTAGCGATCATGAGTTCTTTTGCTATGGCAGTCCTGTTGATAAACGAGGGGGCGAGTGCCATTGTAAGACCTTACATCTTAGGCGGCATATTCGGTAGTCTCAGCGCAGAGACCTACTTGTGGATATCCATAACTGCAACCTTCATCCTTCTAGGCATCACCTGCATAATCGCATGCCGTAAACAACCACCTGACCCAGAAATCGTCAAGATGTTCCTGAAAGTTGGGGGAAACTTGGCTGCCCTCAGGAAAGCCCAAGAAGCCTCAATAACTGAGACGGCTGACCAGATGGAATACAACAGAAAGGTGAATCAGAAATTTTTCGGCAACGTCAAATCAGACCTCGAAGAAGCCAACAAAGAAACGTTAGCCCTTCTAGCAAACCAGAGAAAAACCGTCAAAAAGATTCGGTTGGACCTGATTTCCACGATAGAGAAAAAGATGGGTGAAACTGGAGAAAAACTGTCTGCTGATCTGAAAAAACAGGAAACAGCCATAATTGGGGTCAAGCGCTTAAACGAGGAAAGTGCTGCATCTTTGAAGAAGCAACGGGCGGAGTTGGAGGAGATTGAACTTAGGCTCGAAAGAATCGAGGGAAACATGGTGCCAAGCCAAGCTATGCTGAAGAGCCTTGACAACCCTGAGAACATAAAAGGGATAGGTCCAAGTTTGGGAAAAGAGTTGACGGGTCTGGGAATAACTTCTGTTGGCGATTTTCTCACCACAGACCCTGTGGTAATCGGAGAAAAGACGCGAGTGACACAAGAGGCGGCGGAGAACCTGCAAGCAATGGGTCAGCTTATGATGGTTCCGGGAGTAGACGCGAATGACGCTGAAATACTCGTAGAAGCGGGAATAAAATCAAGAAAGGAGCTGGCGGATCAGGATTTGATTCAGCTTGGCAGAAAAGTGGGCGAAATCTCCAAAATCTATGTTGATCAGGGCAAAATTTCCAAGGATGAACGTCCAACGATCGAAGAAATGTCCTCTTGGATAAGAATGGCAAGATGATTGCTGTTTCACTTGCCCAGAGGAATAGTTAAATACACGGCTAAGACTATATTTGCGTCGTTCTAAGATGATACGAAGACTTATCCTAGATGTCTTAAAGCCGCATAGACCCAGCGTTGTTGAAGTTTCTGAAGCTCTCAGCCACCTAGAAGGAGTGGAAGGCGTAAACATAATTATGAACGAGATAGACCAGCAAGTCGAAAATGCGAAGATCATCATTGCTGGAAATCCGCTGAACTTTGAGGAAATCAAAAGTAAACTAAAAGAATTGGGAGCTACCATTCACTCTGTTGACGAGGTTGCAGCTGGAAAAACAATCATTGAAGAAGTAATGACGCCTCAAGATCGATCTGCCAGAATGTGAGACAAGACATCGCAAAGTTTTGGTCAAAAGAGAGAATTGTGTTACTTCAAACTCTGTTATATAGCTCCTAGCAGCAATGCAATCGCAATGGTTACTACGCCAGCCACTAATGTTTGAATTCCGTAAAGTAATATGTTTTCTTTGGCAATTTTTCCCAGATACATTCCAAGCGTGAACAAAGTTACTAGAGTCACTACAATAGAGGACAAGTAAGCATTTTCAATCGCTACTAAGCCATATAACACAAGAAAGAAAGGCGACAGCGAAACAAGCGCAGTTAAAATCGGTGACCCCCCGTCAACTAGGGCTGCGTAGAACGAAACAAAGGTGGTGGCGTCGGTTATCACGGAATCATCAAGTTTCGTCATCATTGCGGATTCAAGCTTCTTGAGGTCTCTTTTTCTTTCAGCCCTCTCGGTCATGTATGCTCCGAATACCCCAGAAATTCCCATTGCCAGACAGGCGCCTAAACCCGCGGTTACAACTATCTCTGGTCGCGTAACGTTTACAATCCATGCGCCCACAATTATTCCCAGCATGGTCATGGAGCCGTCAAAACCGTTTTTCACGAAGTATCTTCTCGCTATGGGTCCCATCTCAGTGATTTGGATGTATAAGCGAATGCGTTTAATTAGAGCTTTTAAACGGTTAATCAAAATTCTTCACAACAAATAAGTTCTGCGAACCTTCGCCAGTAATGCAAAAACGTGTTGCATTTGGTAGTGCCATGAACTGACCAGTCTTCCCTCATCCTTTACCTTGTTTGTTTGGTATTAATGAACCTTTTCCCAGTAATGTATTTTATGTTAATGGTTAAACAGGCACCACTTTTTTGTTCAATCACGCCAACTTCCGTTTTGTTATACCGCTTGAGCATTAGGCAATCGAGATGTTAACAGTTATTAGGTGGTTAGGAAACTCTTTTAGCTAATCAGAAATGCAAACGAATAGGTAATAGACTGTTGTGGAGAACGTTGTAAAGTTGGTTGGTAGGGAAGTATTTGAGATTCTGTATTCTCCGGTTAAAGCTTTCAGAAAAATCATTGAAAAACCTCACTTCAAAGGAGTCCTCTTGGTTTTATTGCTGGTAATAGCTTCAACTGTGGTTTTCCAGTTTGTCTATAATTCGAAGCAATTGTACGAAAACAGGGCACCAGAAAGCGATGAGTGGACTGAATCACTGACGAATTCACACAGCTGGGTCTCCAACGGCCTATCTTCCATAGACGAAGCCGATTATCAGATGGGAAACAGCAGCATCACCTCTTCTGCCCTAAACGAAACAAGCATCTGGCTGAAGATCACTGATTTTGATTCCATAAACTGTTCAGGGGAGAAAGGTTACAATGAACTTTTCTTCTGGATCAATTGGACCAATGAGGCTGAAACGCTTCCAAGTTCAGGAACGCTGAAATTGTTCTCCGGCAGCGAAGACAGCTACTTTGAATCAGACATAACCGATCTAAGTTCAAGCGGCGAATGGACAAACACAACCCTCAAAGTCGGGGCAGATCAGGGGTGGGCTTCAACTAACTCCGCAGATTGGCAAAGCATAACAGGAATCGAATTTAATCTGGTTTGGTTGGATTCGGCGAATCTGACAATGAAGGTTGATGGTTTGTTTTTCAGAAATTATGTCTCGCCAATAGAAACTTTAGGATTCAGTGTAGCAATGCTCTCTCTTTTTGTTTCGGCTGCGTTTTCTGTTGCCATGAATTGGATATTGTGGGCAGGCATTGTGGTTATAGTGTCGAAACTTTTTGGAGAAGAGTTGGGTCGATGGAACGTGTTCTTCATCATCATAGGACAAGCATTCATAGTTACTGCTGTTTACACTCTGGTAAGTGCGTTGGCATTTTCTTCTCTCCCTGTTGTGAGTCTGCCTCTAGACTATGATCTGCAAATCGCTGTTTTCAACGCCGTATGGTTACCTAACCTAGCCTATCAGGTGGGGACATTGATTCTGTGGGCAGGAGAAGTTTGGATAGCTGCTCTCAGCGCCGTGGTGATACGGCTCATGAAAAACACTACTTGGGGAAAGGCTGCGACAATCGCTACGGTTGCCTTCGCTGTAAGATTCCTTTTGCGGTTGTTTATCGGTTAATGAAGAGAAGACTGTTCAGCCTGTGTTTCGCATACGAATCATTGAAGATTTGAGCGGTTTTTGGCGCCGATGATGATCTTTATGCTCTGCAGAAGGTTTCGGATGTAAGGTGGTAAAGCTTATATTCGACGTTAATCTCCTTTGATTTCGCCAACAAAACGGAGCAAGTCGTTGTGTGAAGGGCTGGTTCATTTTGGCGGCGTTTGACAAGACGAGAGGATGAAACATTTGAAAATTAATGAATTGAGAGATGGAATGCGGAGAGTGGACATTGAAGCAAAGGTTATCCAGAAATCGGAAACTCGCGAAGTTCGCTCCAGATACACCAACGAAACCTACAGAGTCGCCGATGCCACAATAGAAGACGAAACGGGCACCATAACTTTGACCCTGTGGAACGACCAGATTGACCAAGTTAACGTGGATGATAGAGTGAAAATCGAGAATGGATACATCAAATCCTTTAGGGGAGAGCTTCAGCTTAACTCAGGAAAATACGGATCATTAACAGTTTTGTAGACTGAATGAAGGGAATTAGATGCCATACGAACGAAGAGGGTTTGATCGAGATTTTCCTAAGCCGGTTGAGATCGGAAAAGAGTATGATGTAGAAATCGAGGAGACGAGCCGCCGAGGGGAAGGAATAACCAGAATCGAGGGGCTAGTAGTTTTCGTTCCTAACACTAAACCCGGAGACAAGCTGCGAATAAAGGTAACTAACGTCGGTAGACGATTCGCAGAAGCAGAAGTAATCGGAGAAGCAGAAGCAGCAGCAGAAGAAAGCGAAACAGAATAACGCGGCATCCCCTGTTTCCAACAAGCTTTTCTCAACCCTATAAATCAATGTAAAATAGGTTCGTCTCTGCTGACTAACAGAAAATAAAAGTGAACTTTTGGTCAGTTAGCTTTTCAGGGAATCATGTGCTGAGCGTTAAGGTTAATATTAAAGAGGAAATTATACCAGAGAACGTAGGTTAGAGAACACTGTTTAGCCCGGTGGTGTAGTGGACAATCATTGCGGGCTTTGGACCCGCCGACGGGAGTTCGAATCTCCCCCGGGCTACCAACGCATATGCAAGGGAATAGTTTTGCTGCTGATGTTAATCCTTTTTATTGTGCCTCTGAGGTATAGATTGGGCGGGAATGTGTTATGAGTTTCTTGCCGGGTAAGGTTCCAACCAAAGTTTTGCAGGAGATAGTTTTCAGAAACTTGGGAGCAAAAAGAGACGATGTGGTTCTCAGTCCATCCATAGGCGAAGACGCAGCCATAATCCAAGCCGGAAACCAGCTCTTAGCAGTATCTTCAGACCCCATAACCGGAGCCGAAGAGTGGCTGGGCTGGCTAGCCGTCCACGTAAGCGCAAACGACGTTGCAACCCGCGGAGTTCAGCCCCGATGGTTCAACTCCATCATACTATTACCCAAAAACTCGACAGCCGAACTCGTGGAGAAGATTTGCACGCAGATGGACAAAGCTGCAAGCCAACTGGACATTGCCATAGTAGGGGGACACTGCGAAGTCACTCCGGGCATAGAGCATCCCATAGTAACTGGATGCGCCATAGGCGTTGCCGAGGAAGGAAAGTATGTGACTTGCGGCGGAGCAAGAATAGGCGACAGCATCATACTGACAAAGGGAACAGGGATAGAAGGAACAGCCATTCTGGCTTCAGACCGACGCGAAGAGCTTCTACGGGTCTTTGATGAAAACTTCCTGAACCGAGCAGAGAATTTCTTCGAAAAAATCAGCGTAGTAAAAGACGCCCTCACAGCCTTCAGAACAGGAGGAGTCTCAGCAATGCACGACCCAACCGAGGGAGGCGTGGCAGGGGGATTACATGAGCTGGCTGACGCCGCAAACGTCGGCTTCAACGTTCACGAGGAAAACATCTTGGTTCCGGAAGAGACACGTAAAATCTGCGCACACTTCGATGTTGACCCTCTCCAACTAATAAGCTCCGGCTCGCTTCTCATCGTGGCTGAAGAATCGAAGACAGAAGAGACACTCGGCAGTTTATCGAAAAGTGGCGTTCAAGCCTCGATAATAGGTGAAGTAACAGAACCTAAGCTGGGAAGAAACTTGGTCACAAAAGCCGGAGAAAAAACCGAGCTTGTCAGACCTATCAGCGACCACCTGTGGAAGGCACTCGCAAAGCCAGCCAAAACTTAGCTTTCCCTTTTTCTTGGAGCTTGTTCAAAAAAGGTCTCGGCGTAAATGTTCTGCCAAATCTTTCAGATCTATCCATTGGACAGCCACGAATCCTATGGCGATTCTGAGCCACACCCACAAAAGCCGTATAAGCACTGTCGCCGCCGCGGCTACAGCAGATTCTACAGCGAGGAGAGTAAAAAGCCAAGCCATAGCCATATCCACAACGCCCACTTCGCCGGGTATTCCAAGGGGAATAGACTGAATGCTTACGCTAACAGAGTGAACAACCACTATTATGGTGAAGTCAACCTGCTGATCGAGAGAAACGAAGACAAGGTAAGACAAGAGCACACTGAAGAACCAGCCAATCAACGAAAAAAGTATTGGCAGAACCAAACTTTTCGGGTTTCTGCGCAATATGTCTATGGAATCATGAAAAACAGTCAACGCTTTTATCGCCGTTGCTCTTAGGCGATTAACATTCAAACGCCCTCTAGTGACAAAGGCTACAAAACGCAGCAAAACGTCAATTAATCTCTGCGCCAACTTTTCTTTTAAGCTGAAAAGAAATACGAAGAACAGCGAAATGGTGGTACCAACAAATATGAACAAAATTAGGCCTGAAACAAGAACAGGAACCTCGATTTTCAGGACGTAAAGCCAACCGAAACTGACTATCAAACTGACCGTAGCCGTCACCATAAGCAGAATTCTGTGACTCACAACTGACGCCAAAACTTTCCCCCCATTTTCAGCCGACTCCTTGGTCATCAAGTAAGCCTTGGTTGCGTCTCCGCTGATAGACTCCGCTGGCACCAGAAGGTCAACAAAGAAGCCTATCCACGTGAACAAGAAATTTTTTCGAAACGAGACTTTGATGGAGAGGGGGCGGAGAAGATACTGCCAAGTCAGAGAGTTTATGGCCATGTTCAAGATGAGAACCGCGACTGCAAGACCGTAATAGAAGAGGTCCACACGCTGGATTATGGCAAGGATTTCAGGGATGCCGACGAAGAAATGGAGATAGGCTACGAAAATCAAAACACCCAGCAGCAGAAAAGGAACCGCTTTCCTCAGTTTCAACCCGTTTTCGGTAACCATCGGCTTCCGCGTCCATCATGAATACGAGCAAGTAGCCGTTGCTGCATATTATCTTTTGCTTGGTTCCATTCAATCAAGAGAACACAAGTTGCGCTCAATTTCCAGCCTGTCGGAAAGACAAAATTCAGTAATTATGTGCTCTATTCTTAGAATTCTGGTTTTGTTTTCCCCAGTTTCCTGTCCAAACACGCTTTGATGAAGCCGTAATATTCTGGTTCCGGTTTAGTGGGTCTGCTCTTGAATTCGCCGTGAAACTGGGAGGCAAAGAAGAAGAATCTGCTCGGAAGCTCCAGAATCTCCTTTCGTCTGCCGTCGGGACTGTTTCCCGAGAAAACCATCCCATTTTTCTCCAGAGTGCTCCAGTAGTCTGGGTTGACTTCCCATCGGTGACGGTGACGCTCAAAAAGTTTTTCAGCACCATAAAGCGTGTGCGCTATTGTGCCTTTATGTACCCGAACTTCGTGGGCACCTAAACGCATGGTGCCACCCTTATTGTCTATGTTCCTCTGTTCAGGCATCAAATCGATCACGGGGTGAGGCGTTTCCGGGTTTATTTCCGTGCTGTTGGATCCATCCAATCCGCAAACGTGGCGTGCGAACTCGACAACCGCCAATTGGAATCCGTAGCAGACGCCCAGAAACGGAATGTTATTTTCGCGGGCAAACTGGATGCCCCTAATTTTTCCCTCGGTTCCGCGGGGACCAAAACCGTAAGGAATAAAGACGCCGTCATGCCCCTCAAGAAGCTTCAGTCCGTCTGAGTTGTTTTCGAGGTTCTCTGCCTCAATGTAGTTTATCAGAACTTTTGTCTGGCAGGCTGCGCCGGCGTGTCTGAAAGCCTCATTCATGCTCACGTAACTGTCAACTAAGCCTGCGTATTTGCCGATCAACGCTACTTTAACTTCATGCTTGGGGTTTTCAAGGGAGTTCACAAATTTTTTCCATTCGCTCCACTTGGGAGTCTTTTTTGGTAGTCCCAGTCTTCTGCAAACGTAATCGCCCATGCCCTGTTCATCCAAGATCAGGGGAACTTTGTAGATGGATGGGACGTTATAGGAGCAGAACACCGCTTCTTCTGGGATGGTGCCAAAGAGCGCTACTTTCCGAAGGACCTCTTTGTTAATCATTTCTCTGCATCTAGCCACTATGGTGTCCGGTTGGATGCCTATTCTGCGCAATTCGTTGACGCTGTGCTGAAGGGGTTTGGTTTTCATTTCACCCGTGACATCCAAAATCGGAACAAGAGCAAGGTGAACGTAGAGGATGTTGTCGAAGCCTTCTTCTAGGCGCATCTGACGTACCGCCTCTAGGAAGGGCAGCCCTTCTATGTCTCCGACTGTTCCTCCCAGCTCTGTGAGGACAATGGCGCCCTTTGATTGTTCTGCAACCATGCGGATGCGCCGTTTAATCTCGTTTGTGACGTGAGGAATAATCTGGACGCATCTGCCCAGAAAGTCGCCTCGCCGTTCACTGTCGATGACTGTCTGATAGATTTGCCCAGTTGTTATGTTGTTTTCTTTTGGCAGGTTAATGTTCAGAAATCTTTCGTACCCGCCAAGGTCCAGATCTGTTTCGCCCCCGTCCTCTGTGACGAAGACCTCCCCGTGGATGTAGGGGTTCATGGTTCCGGCGTCAACGTTCACGTAAGGGTCAACCTTTATGACTGTAACGTCAAAGCCTCGAACCTGAAGCATCTTACCTATTGATGAGGTAACGATTCCTTTGCCCACCGAGGAGAGCACCCCACCAGTTACAAAAACATACTTAACCATCCGCATGACCTTCTCATAACAAACCCCTAAACTGTGTTTGCCGTTAAAAATTCTTTCTACAAGATAACGTCTCTTTACAATTGATTACACTGTTAGCCTCTGAAGTTTGCCAATTCTTTGCATCGCTTTAAGGTAGCCAAAGCCAGTTCGCCAGCCTCTTTCATTGTTCTCCCCAGAGAAATAAAACCGTGACTTTTTAGCACAATCAGTTTGCTGTCTCCCAGAACCCTCAGCGCCTCCTTTGCCAACGCTATTGTGCCGGGTTCATGCTCCCTTTCTGTGACAGGAAACCCCAGTTTCTCAGCGTTCATTATGATTGCATCATTGTGCCCATGAAATACTGCATTCACTTCTTTGCATGTCTTGTAGATTAAATAGTGCATTACCGCTTCTGAGGATGGCTTCTTCCTTCCCTCAACATAGATGGTGTTATTCTTTTCGTCATAATTTTTAACGTAAACAAAACAGTCGTTGCTCAGGTTTTCTTTGCTTTTCAGCCCAGACGCCGTTATCACGAATCCTTTCTTGGACCTGAAGCTCAAGTTGCCGGTATAGTTTCCCTCAAACTCCGGAGTCAAACCGTTTCTTTGGAATCTTTCACTCCATTCCTTCAGCTCTTCAATTTTGGCGTCGCTGCGAACTTGGTCAGAAACAAAACTGATGTTGAATCTAATTTTTCCTTCTTTCATTTAATCACTTAACATTTGGTCGGACCTATCTACAGCCATTTTTTCCTTCTGAAATAAATCATCATTACTGCACCAATGGCAAGCATGATCATGTAGACCATGGGGTAACCCCAAGGCGACTCAAGTTCAGGCATGTATTTGAAGTTCATTCCGTAGATGCCTGCTATGAGGGTCAATGGAATAAATATGGTCGCAATGATTGTTAGCACTTTCATGACTTCGTTCATTCTGTTGCTGACGCTTGAAAGGTAAATGTCCAGCATTCCGGAAAGCATGTCTCGGAAGGTTTCCAGTGCGTCGATAACCTGTATTGTGTGATCGTAGACGTCCCTCAGGTAAATGTCTATGGATTTGTCGATTAGGGGCGATTCCCATCTTTCCAGCCTGCTTATGACTTCCCGTAGAGGCCAGACAGACTTGCGGAGAAAGATCAGTTCTCTTTTCAAACTGTGAATCATATGCAGGACTTCTGGGGTCGGATTCTTAACCAGATCATCTTCTATATCCTCGATTTTTTCTCCAATCTTTTCTAGGACCATGAAGTAGTTGTCGACAATGGCGTCTATCAGGGAGTAGGCTAGATAGTCGGCTCCCATCTTTCTGATTCGTCCGCGGTCGCTTCGGATTCTTTCTCTGATGGGGTCGAAAACGTCTCCCTCGTTCTCTTGGAATGAAAGAACAAACTTTGAGCTGAGGATTAAGCTGACCTGTTCAGTTCTGGTTTCATTTTTTTCCTCATCGTAGTGAAGCATTTTCAGGACTATGAAGAGGTAGTCGCCGAAATCCTCCATTTTTGGGCGTTGCCCTGTGTTCACGACGTCCTCCAGAACAAGCGGATGTATCTTGAAGTGTTTCCCAAGTTTTTCTATGATGTCTAGCTGATGAATGCCATCCAAGTTTATCCATGTTGCCGTGGATGTGTCACTGAATTGAAAAACTTCCTCAATCGTCTCCACATGCTTTTCTTGGAAATAGTCCCCGTAATAGTCAATGCATGTAATCTTCACTTTGTCAACTTTCTTTTTTCCAATGTAGATCGGGGTTCCTGGCGGAAGACCAGACTTTTTTGACCACTTCTTAAAATGCCACGTTGCAATGCACCCAATGCTCGGTTTAACTATGGGCTATTTATAATTTTTCAAGGCTTTGATTATTCGCTTCTGTTGGGTTCTATGATTACCTTCAGCGATTTTCCTGCTTCTGCTACCAGCCTGAAGCCTTCAGCAATCTCTCGGATGTCTAGTCTGTGGGTTATCATGTCCTCGACGTTTACCTGTTTTTGAGCCAGAATATGCAGGGCTTCCTTAAGGTCTCTTGGCGCTGCGCCATAGGAGGTTCGGATGGTTGTTTCGTTTCTCCAGAATTGGGTTATGGGTATCGGAATTTTGGTTGTGGGGTCTGGAACCGCGAAATAGAGGATTGTCCCTCCCCTGTCTACACAGTCTAGCGCGGTTAATGCTGCCTTCTCTGCGCCTGTGCACACTATCACCTTGTCCGCTGCTCTTCCATCGTTAAGTTCTTTCAGTTGCTGTGGCAAGTCTCCCCTAGCGTCTATCATCTGATCTGCCCCAAACTTTTCAGCCAGTTTCAGGCGGTCAGGGTTTATGTCGGCAGCAAAAATCTTCTGTGCTCCCTTCAGTTTAGCCAATTGTATGTGGAGTATTCCCGCCATTCCGCTCCCAATTATCAGAACTGTGTCGCCTTTGTTGATGTCCGCCAGCCTCTGTCCTCTGACGGCGCATGCTAACGGTTCAATGAATGTTCCCTCTTCATAGGACATGTTTGCTGGCAGCTTGTAGATTCCAGTTTCCACGTTTATTTTTGGCACCCGTATGTATTGGGAGAAGCCTCCGGGGTAGTAGTTTGTTGTGTGCAGGGTTTCGCAGGCTGTGTGTGCGTCCTTCAGGCAGTAGCGGCATTTGTTGCATGGCACGTGATGGGAGACGAAGACGCGGTCTCCAACCTTGTATTTGGTTACGTTTTCTCCCACTTCATCTATGATTCCTGTGGCTTCGTGCCCCAGCACTCTCGGAGCCTTCGGAAGCCTGTACCATTCTACCACGTCGGTTCCGCATATTCCGCTTGCCATCACCTTCAGCAGTATCTCGTCTGGTCCAATCTCAGGTTTAGGCACTTCTTCAACTCGTACGTCTTTGTTGTTGTGGTAGACAGCTACAAGCATTGGTTCACCAAAAAACGTGGAAATGGATTATATCTTTCCAGCTTTCACTTGTTCGAATAGCTGTTGTGCTTCTTTGGGGTTGAGGTTTTCGTGGATTAGTCCTCGTATAGCCCGTATCATCGCCACTGGATACGGGTGCTGCCAGACGTTTCTGCCAAGATTCACGCCTATGGATCCCTTCTGTAATCCGTCGTAAACAAACTCGAACACCTCTAATTCGGTGTCCACTTTGGGTCCGCCCGCCATTACCACCGGCACGGGACAGCCTTCAACAACTTTGTCGAAGTCTTCTTCGCAGTAGTATGTTTTTACTACTCGGGCGCCCAGCTCAGCCGCTATTCTGCAGCATAGTGCGAGGTATCGGGCGGTGCGCTTTTCCAGTTCTCTGCCTACGGCGGTTACTGCCATGGTGGGTATGCCGTAGTCTTCGCATTGGTCAACGAGCCTTGCAAAGTTGGTTAAGGTTTGATGTTCATGTTTGCTGCCCACATACACGGACATGGAGACTGCGCTGGCGTTGAGGCGAAGAATCTCTGTGATCGATGTTATCTGTCCCTCGTTGGACAGGTCCTCTCCCACCACGCTGTTGCCCCCAGAAACACGAAGAATTATCGGTTTTTCTATTGCTGGGTCTACGCAATTCCTGAGTACGCCTCGGGTCATCATTATGGCGTCTGCATATGGAATCAGCGGCTTTATGGTTTCTCCGGGTTTCTCCAGTTTGCGGGTTGGACCCTGAAAGTATCCGTGGTCGACGGGCAGAAAGAGAGCTCTTCCGTCTTTCTGTATGAGCCTGCCTAATCTATTTCGTATTCCCCAATCCATCTTATTTTCCTCCCTCATCCTTTGGTCTTACAATTAAATAGCCTTTTTCTATGAGCCAATGATGAAACTGCCAAGTGGTGAACTTGCAGCCTGTCCTACACGTCTTTCTAATCTGCTCATACTCCTCTGACCCAGAAGCCAGCCTGTTCAATTCAACCTGCACAGGACACTCTACATCATTACAGAATTCTCTGCGCTTATAATCGATGAAACCGTCTATACTCAAATTTATCCCTCTTGAATAGCTCTCAATTTCGTGTATTTAACCTAACTCTTAAAATTAACCTGTCCCAAGAACCATAATTTCCCATCAGCGTTCATATTAGGAGACTAATAACAGAAGATTGTTGAAAACTAGCTTTTTCTGCAGAAACCAAGCAAGACAATATTGTGTTCTTTAGTGGCTGTTTCGAATAGTGAACATCACTTTGAGAGGTGAAAATATATCTCTGATTCGCCTATTCTATGATTCCGTTAGGAAGTGACGATGCTGTATGACGTGATAATTGTTGGTTCTGGACCCGCTGGCTTGACAGCCGCTATTTACACCAGTAGGTCGGGGCTGAAGACTGTTGTTGCCGCCGGAATGTTGTGGGGTGGTCAGCTTATGCTTACACAGGAAGTGGAGAATTTTCCGGGATTCGAAAACGGAATCCTTGGACCCAAACTTATGGAGAAGATGCGGAAGCAGGCTGAACGCTTCGGCGCAGAGCTAATCTTCGAAAACGCCACCTCTGCAGACCTCAAATCCAAACCCTTCAAAGTAACAGTAGGAAACAAAACCTACGAGGGAAAATCAGTCATCATAGCCACTGGGTCATCAGCCAAATGGTTGGGCTTAGAAAGCGAAACAAGGCTGAGGGGCAGAGGCGTTTCAGTCTGCGCCACATGTGATGCGCCCTTTTTCAGAGACAAGAAAGTTGTGGTTGTTGGGGGAGGGGACACAGCCATGGAAGAAGCATTATTCCTCTCCAAAGTTGTAAGCGAAGTCAAGGTTATCCACAGAAGGGACAAGTTGAGGGCTTGCAAGTTCCTTCAGGAAAAGGCTTTCGCGAACCCGAAGATAACGTTTGTCTGGAACAGCACAGTTCAAGAGATTTTGGGCAAGGACAGAGTAGAGGGGGTTAGGCTCAAAAATGTTGTTGCCGGCGAAGACTCTGTTCTCTCCTGTGATGCTATTTTCTTGGCTATCGGTCACAAGCCTAATACAGATATCTTCAAAGACCAAATAGAACTGGATCAAACAGGCTACGTGGTAGCCAGAGAGGACTCCCGAACCAACATAGAGGGAGTCTTTGTTGCAGGCGATGTTGCAGACAACCGTTACCGCCAAGCTATCGCCGCTGCTGGTTCTGGATGCAAAGCCGCGCTGGATGCAGAGAAATATCTGATAGGAACCTGAGGGGCACATTCAACAAAGCTTTTACACGTGATAAAACAATAAAATGGGTTGAACGCCTCCGAAAATCGGGTAACGGAGAAACGGGAAATGAGTCAGCTATGAGTGCACCATCTTACTCCAAAAAGCTGGGAATCGTCGGCAAACCAAACACTGGCAAATCCACATTTTTCTCGGCTGCAACCCTAATCCCAGTGGACATCGGAAACTACCCCTTCACCACAATCAAACCCAACCGAGGCATAGGATACCTGCGGACCCCCTGCGTCCACCCCGAATTCAAAGTTGAAGACAACCCCAAAAATTCCCTCTGTCTAGATGGAATCAGATTAATTCCAGTCGAGTTGATCGATGTGGCTGGACTGGTTCCCGGCGCTTGGAAGGGACGAGGACTAGGAAACCAATTCTTAGACGAAATCAGAAAAGCAGACGCCCTTCTCCACGTAGTCGACGCCTCAGGCTCAACAGACTGTGAAGGAAAAATCTGCAAAAAAGGGTCACATGACCCCCTAGAGGACGTTAAGTTTCTTGAGACCGAAATAACCATGTGGATGAACCAGATACTGAAAAAGGACTGGTCTAAAATGGCTAGAACCGCCGAATCAGGTAAAGAAGACCTGATTTCGCTTCTTGAATCTCGCTTGAGTGGACTGGCTATCAAACGATTCCACATAGTTGAAAGCTTAAGAAAAACCGACCTCAACATGGATAAACCGGAACACTGGAGCGACAGTGACATAATAAAATTTTTGGACATTCTGAGAAGCGTCTCCAAGCCAACTCTGATTGCAGCCAACAAGATCGATCTTCCAACAGCAGAAGAAAATGTTAAGCGCCTAAAAGAACGCGGATACGATGTGGTGCCTTGCAGTGCAGAAGCAGAGTTGGCCCTCAGAAGAGCAGGAGAAAAAGGTTTAATCGACTACAAGCCTGGAGACTGCAGGCTGAGAATAACAAAATCTGACAAACTTAACGAAGCCCAAAAAAGAGCACTGAACCTTATTCAGGAACAGATTCTGTATAAATTCGGGTCCACCGGCGTCCAAGAAGCCATCAACACCGCATTCTTTGAACTTCTGCAGATGGTTGCTGTCTATCCAGTAGAAGACAGTGAACACCTCAGCGACCACAAGGGCAGAGTGCTCCCCGACGTCTACCTCGTACCCTATGGCACCACTGCGCGTCAACTTGCCTACATTATCCACACCGAACTGGGAGACAGCTTCATCCACGCAATCGACATTCGTGGGAAAAACAGAATCGGGGAAGACTATGTGCTGAAGGACAGAGACGTGGTTTCTATAGTCAGCGCCAAGAAAAGAGGGTAAACAAAAGGATTACTTGCCGAAACGGCGCTTTCGCCTCTGGTAGGTTCTAACCGCACGCAGAAGATCTATGAATCTGAAGTCTGGCCAGTTTACGTCCACAAAACATAGCTCGCTGTAGGCGGATTGCCACGACAGGAAACCGCTGAGTCTCTCTTCTCCTGAGGTTCGGATGATGAGGTCAGCGTCCTGCTTTGGCATGTGAGCTGTGTACAGATATTTCTCGAAGAGCTTCTCGTTTATTTTCTCGGGTTTCAGTTCTCCGTTTTTTACTTTGTTAGCTATCTTTTTTGTTGCGTCAACGATTTCTGCTCTTCCACCGTAAGCTATAGCCACATTCAAGAATCGGTCATTGTACATTTTTGTTGTTTCTTCTACGCGCTGAATCACTTCTTGGGTCGATTTAGGTAAAAGGTCAACACGTCCTATGGCTTTAACTCTTATTTTGTTTTCGTGAATTCTCTCATTCTTAAGAATCGAATGTAGTTTTTCCTCAATCAACTTCATGATCTCCTCCACCTCTTTCTTGGAACGGCGAAAGTTTTCAGTTGAAAAAGCGTACAAGGTAATAAATTTTACATCCAGTTCAATGCACCAATCCATAAGGTCATCAATCTTGTCGGCGCCGTGCTGATGCCCGATCCAAGGAATCAAAGCTTTATGGGCAGCCCATCTTCTGTTTCCGTCGAGGATGATGGCTATATGTTCCGGTTTTTTTTCCTCTTTAACTTGGAACCACAGCCACTTCTCATATAGCTTGTAGATTCCCAGAAGAGAGAGCAAACCTTCAAGCATAGTTTTTACCACAGAGACTTAATCGATTTCGGTATTACACTTTTTTGCCAAGTTATTTAGTTTTTCTAATGTATTTATGTAGATGCTGGCGGTTGTATAGACAGGATTTTCAGGTAATAAACCTTCCAATTTTCCGCAACTTTGTATGTAAACAGATCATAAACAGAAGCGCGTTAAGGCACCCAGCTTATCTGCCTGTCAGCTTTCCTCAAAGTCCTCCATCTCCTTCTCTGTCTCTTTGAAGTAGCCTCTGTGTCTTCTACGCAAAAATATCACAGTTAGGACTGTGAACACGATTACTGCTATCCCTCCAACGATGGCGATAAGCAAGTAGTTGTAATCGAGCGTCGGGTTGATGAGTATTTGTGAAGCCTGAACAAACATAACTGAAGAGGCGGCGACCCCAATTACTATAACAATGGTACGCCACAACCGTAGGTCCCGCTCAAAAAACCAGCGAACCGCCCTACCTGACAATATAACGCACATACCGATAGCGATGAGATATGTCGATCCATAAAGGAACTCTCCGGAAAGTCTTGGAATATGTGAAAAGGGGTCAATCACTGTGGTGGTATTTGTAACGGGGTCAGTTACTGGCGTAACAAAATTTGCCACTGCAGTTCCTCCCAGATAGCCGCCCACAAGAATCAGCAAGATTCCTGCAAGCGCTGAAAAGCTTGCTATCTGCACAGTGAATGGAGGAGGAGAGTAGTCTCTTATCCATTTGATAACGTTATGAACTGCTTTGTCGACCCTGAACCCTCGCAGAACAAGGAAAGCACCAATGATTACGCCGAGGGCTGGTATGGCGTATGTTAATCCGCCAGGGATAAATGCTAGGGCACCTAAAACTATTAAGAGGATTCCTGGGAGACCTAGGAGCATTCGGGAGTAGCGGGGGTTCTCTACAAGAAGTTTCATGTATCGCGTAAAGAGGGCTGCTGTTTCTTCGATGGATTTGCTGTGCTGTATCACGATTCTTCGAACAGAAGTAACCGGCACTCTTGACTCAATAAGCGGCAACACCATCTCGTCTGTGTATCCGTCGGTAACGAGGATAACATCTGTCGCCGGAAACTCTTTCAGAACCTCAGTTAGTTCGGATACCAGTTGCCTGTCAGCCTCCACTCCCTCCAAATCGGAGCCTGCTATGGTTGCAACCTCATGTTCTTCTTTTCCCTTGGTGCTCTTCTTCAGGTTGTCGTAGATGCGGACAGCCTCAAACATGGCATTGGCGTCAGCTTCCTCAGGGTCTCGGAGAGCTAGACTCGCAGCAGCATTCACGTTCTCTTTTCTTCCAAGAACAGGCGTGTTTATTCCCGCTTTCATGCCGAGGTCATCGTCCCTGTCGACGCATAAAACAAGAATGCGCTCCGGCTTAGCTGCTGTCGGCATGTTTGCTCTCCTACCTTATTCTTTTATTCGGAGGCACACTTTAATCTTATCTTTCTTTTTTCTATTCAAGAATCCGTGAAAAAGTTTTGCCTGTGAATGTGCCAAAATTAGAGCAGCCCTTTCTCCGCCAGAATCTGAAATTCTTCCCACAACAGCTTCTCGCCGCGCTTCAGCTTCGCTAATGCCCTCTTCTCCAGCTCTTTCTGGATTTCACTCTGGCGTTCAGCCTGTTTTTTATCCGCTTTTTCCTTCAAGTCTCGTTCGATGGTTCTGATTTTTTCTGCAAGTTCGACGCATTTTTGATGTGGGTTCTGGGCTTGCTGCTTGCTTTCCACATATTTTTGGTGGGCATCATCAGCTTCAACTTGGAGTTTGCGGGCTTTGTCTAAGGTTTCAAGCATCTTTTCATGGAATTTTTGGCTCTGTTCAGCCAGTTCAGAAAGTTTTCCGTGAAGGGTTTCTGCTTCAACTCTAAAGTTTCTCTCTTCGGTTCGCAGCTCAACGAGTTTTTGTTTCAGTTTTTTTATTTGCTTCTGAACTACGAGTTGTGCTTCAAGTTGTCTCACCCTGTTAACGAGAGTCTGCTCTTCCTTTACTGGGAGGGATGTTGTTTGAATCTTCCAGTCAATCTCCTCAATCTCCCTCTCTACCTGCCGCAGATTTCCTTTCGGCTTCTCTTCATTCAACACCCGAATTTTCTCTTGTAACTCCAAAATCTGTTCACGCTTCTCCCCGCGTCTAACCTTCACCTGATCACGCAGGTTTTTCAGTTCCTGAACCTTCTCGTTTAAGGCGTCTCTCTCTTCTTTGATGCTGCTTGCCTCTTTTCGCAGATTTCTGATTTTTTCGTGGATGGCATTTCTCTTTTCAGCCCACTTTTCTGCTTCCCTGCTCAGTTTGTTTCGTTCTTCCTTAAGCGGGGCCAACTCTTGGTTCAGTTTTTCGATTTCGTGTGCAGGGGAATCAGACATTTCTTTCACATCCTACGCTGGGCTTCTGCGCTAATCTTCTTCCGAGATGAAAAAGACTTCGTGATTGTGATGGTTAAGGGTTTTGTTCCAGTATGATTCTCGCATCGACCGTTTTTGCTCCCTTCTCGTAAACCATTACAGGATTCAGGTCAAGTTCTTTTATGTCTTGGTGGTCCATCACCAGCCTCGATGTGTTCACTAGGATTTTTGCTATGGTGTCTATGTCGGCTGGTGGTTGACCGCGGTAGCCTCGGAGGATGGGGTAAGCCTTTATTTCTGTAATCATCTCTTGGGCGTCCTCTTCAGTTATTGGGGCAATTCTGAACGCCACGTCTTTCATCACTTCCACGAAGATTCCGCCGACGCCGAACATCAAAGTTGGACCAAACTGCTGGTCTTTGATTGCCCCTACTATAACTTCTGTTGATTGGGGAGCCATTTCCTGAACTAGTATGCCGTTGATTTTTGCGTCTGGTTTATGTTTCTTTACGTTTTCTATGATTTTGTTGTAGGCGTTTATTGCGTCCTCTCGACTGTTGACGTTAAGGATTACCCCGCCAACATCAAATTTGTGGAGTACGTCCGGAGAAACGATTTTGAGAACTGTGGGGTACCCGATTTCCTCGGAGAACTTTGCTGCTTCCTCGGCAGTTTTCGCTATCTTCAATTTTGTAACTGGGATTCCATATTCGCTGCAAACAGTTTTGGCTTCATGCTCAAGGAGGAAGTTTCTTCCCTCAGCTCTAGCTTCCTCAAAGATTTCGGTAACTTTTCTCGACAACGTCAACAACCTTTTTTCTTGGCTGCAGAGAGGTAGGTAAGTTTTTCCCCTTTCTAACTCTTTCGCATGTCTTTTCCGTAAACCCTTTAATCTTTTGTTGCTTGGTTTTCCAGAAAAAAATTAGTTTTCAACAATCTTCTGTTATTAGTCTCCTAATATGCTCGGGGATGTGGACAGCAAATCATATTCTTGCTTGGAAAAACAGAAAAAATACTGTTTTCAACAATGAACCTCTATTAGTCTCCTAATATGATTGCAGAAACGTGTTTTTAACCTCTCAAAACCTTCGATGGTGCGGGGGACGGGATTCGAACCCGTGGAGGCCTGCGCCAGAGGATCTTAAGTCCTCCCCCTTCTCCTAGGGGATCTGTTTGACCCGCTACTTAGACCTGGCTCGGGTACCCCCGCCACCAAATATTCACAACGCACCTTCGACATAAATGTTGCTTGATTAACGTGGTGGCGTGTGCTGTGTTTTGTGGCGTTACGGTTATAACAGTCAAAATGTAAAAGATGTTTTGGCGGGAAAAAATCTGGGCGGGTATAGAAAGCTTTGTCGGCTTTCTACCGAAGCCTAGCTTGGATAGGGCACGAACAGCAGAATATGCTGGTGTAAGCCTCCTATCAGGGAAACTGGGATAGAGCTCGGGGTCACGGGTTCAAGTCCCGTCCCGCCCGCCAACCACAGAAACCACAAAATTTCGAATCTTTGAATGTTAGAATTTGCAGTTCGACGGGAACTAATCAGAAAGCGGAAAAGAGATTACCGCATTTTGGCGTGTAGCCAGCCTCTTCCGCCCTTCTTTTGTTGTTGATCCTTTTTTGGTGTTGGTTTGGGCGGAGCAAATCTTCTGGTTGGCTTTTTCTGTTTACGTATGTTGTTTCGGACGAATTTGCCCCATCCACCTATCGTCGAATTTGGAGGAACTGCTTTTTCTGCGTCAAACTTCAGATATTCTTGCACTATGTCGAAGAAGTCTAGAAGCTTGAAGTCTCTTGTTGCCATGATCACGGTTCCCCGCTCAACAAACAGCCTCGAATAATCTTTTTTAGCTATACCCTCTGCCCTCACCTTGTCATCTAACCGATTTCGCCACAGATGTCTCCAATCGGTCCTCAACTCGTCAACAAACTCTCTCATGTCACTTTTTTCCATTGCATCTTTCCTCCCTGCACCTGCGGAGCCAGATTCTTTGGTTTTCTTGCGGTGCTTGGATTTGTTGACTGGACTTAGTTATCCATTAATATAAACCCCTAAGAAAGGAACTTCCCTACCAGTTTTCTGTAGTTATCTTCTATAACTAAAATCTAGAAAATGCGCATCACTCTTCTGTAAGATTTTGAGGAATAATATGAAAATCAGATTCACAAGATATTTATGCGCTGCAACAAACTCTCACTCTCTCCAGAGGATAACAAATGTCATCCATCGACGAAATTCTATGGTTTCTCAAGGACGGAAAGTGGCATGAACTGGAAGAAATCACAGAAAAACTTGCGCTACCAAAAATTAAGGCAGAACTAGCTGTCAGCTTCTTAAGCGAATACGACTTCATTCAACTAAACAAAACCAGTGGAAGAGCTAAACTTCAACCCTCAACACTTGAATTCGTGAAGGAAATTCAACATCTTGAAAAAGAGGCTTCAAGTCATTAGGCTTTTAAGGGCGCCGTAGGCGTCAAGAAATTTGAATCCCTTTTGTGTAGTTTTGAAATAGTTCAGTTTTGCGCCCTCTTTCTTTGAGTAGGAAGCCAAGAATCCCATCTCACGAAGGATTTGCAGGTAAACTTGTAATTGGTTGTGACTCAGGTTACACCCATACATTATGCGCGTCTTCTTTGTGCCCCTCTTAGCCGCACTCAAAATATTAGCCATAATGTCTATGTCGCTTCTTTTTCGAACCAAACGGTGAGGTTCTGAGCTAATTCGAATTTTGCTTGCCATCAAATAAACTCCAAAAAAGGCTTCCATCTAAGATGGTGATAGGGTAAGATATCTCTGTATATTTAAAATTTGTGCACCATTTTCAACGTCAAGTTCCAAACATGAGCTATGACAAAAACTTCAGAGTCACCGAAGAACCACTAAACAAGGAGACCAACACTCGGACAGGAACCGAGCAGACCCCCATCAATTCAGGTTTTGTGCAAATTGCAATGGTTACTCATGTTCTCGGGAGCTCCTCCTTAAACTATGTTGCCATAAAACCATGAAAACGGCTTCGAACAGAGCCTCCACAGAAGATTGGTTAGAAGCTGCTTGAAATAAGTTAATTACACTTTAGCTGTTTAATATACGAGAGGAGTAGACACATGATTTCCGATGCTTTGAAACTGTTTGCTAAAATGTTTCTCGTCATTACAGTGCTCATCACAGTTTTCTTATACATCCTCGCCATCGTCTTAGGACCAACATTATTCTATTTCACGCCTGAAGGATTGGTCGCCAGCACAGTTCACTGGTCACCTCTGAAAGTATGGGTCCTCAACCTACCCGTCTCTGTTCCCATAGGACTTGACGTAGGCATACTCTTCTTTGGTCTCTGGAGCATATTCGCTTTAAGCTTCGCTGCAGCTTGGAAATTCAGAGAAAATTTCCACCAAACAATCAAAGAAAGCGCTGTTCAATCCCCAAGAAAACTTTTCAGCAGCTGCCTATTCGCCATGCCCATCCTAAACAGCATGACCCTAATCGCTGTCATGGCAATCAACAGCTTTCAGGAAGCAGGAGGGATTCCAACAGGGACGCCCCCTCTGCAGGGAGAGCCTTTCTTAGATTTTTTTGATTTCTCCTATTCTGCCGTGGTTGAAGAAGTGGGGTTCCGGTTGATTCCAATCGGCGCTTTCCTCGTCATCTACTTATTCACAACGAAAAATGGAACAGTGACGTTTTCTTTGAGCCGAAAAATCAAGCTTTTCTTTACGGCATTTCTGTTTCCTGATAGCGCCAAGAGAATGGTTGGCGCGAAAACAGTGAACGAATATGGAGTTAGGGGCGGAATCAGTTTAGGCGAGTGGGGCATGGTTATCTTTACTTCACTGGTTTTCGGTTTGTCTCACTTTGACCCGGGGGTCAGCTGGGAGATTGGAAAGGTCAGCTCTGCTGCGTTTGCAGGTCTAGTTTTAGGCTTAAGTTATCTTCTCTATGGCATTCAGGCATCCATAATTATGCATTGGTTCTTCAACGCTTATACCAACAGTTTCCTTCTCCTTTCAGAATTGCAACCTGCCGCAGCATCGTTTGCCAATGCAACAGTCATCTTCAGTTTCATTCTTGGAATTCTCGGATGGTCGGCAGCCGCAATTCTAGGGGTCCGTAAGCTGGTTAGAGGCGCTGAAAAAAGAGGTGAAAACAGGCAGAGCCAAGCTACTTCAAGCCTGCAAATATCGCCTCAGTGAGACTGCTGATAGGAACCGTTGTCTGTTCGCTTTTGTTCATGTCCTTTAGAACCACTTTCTTTTCCTCTAGTTCTTTTGGACCAACAATCACAGCGTAGGCGACGCCTCTTCTGTCCGCATCCGCCAGAGCCCTGGAGACGGAGCGACCCATAACCGCGACTTCCACAGCCAACCCCGACTTCCTCAACGCGTCTGACAGCTCCAGAGTCTTTCCCATTGACTCGTCTTTCACCGCGATGACCACGACACTTTTCTCCTTTCCAGTTTTTGGGGAGACCCTTTGTTTCTTGAGGGCTAGAACAATTCTGTCAATCCCTTGGGCAACCCCAACCGCCGGAATCGGTTCTCCTCCGAAGAGTTGAATCAGCTTGTCGTAGCGTCCTCCACCACCCAATGCAACGTCGAGTCTAGGAACATAGGACTCAAAAATCATTCCAGTGTAATATTCGAGACCCCTAGCGAAGCCCGCCTCCACCGTAACCTCAAGCCTCACTCCGCTGTCTTTCACCAGCTCAAGGATTTCCCAAAGATTTTCTGCAGCAGCAACAGCACCGTCGTAGCCCTGAACAGTTTCCTTCACGGTTTCGAGAACCTTAAAGGTGTCCTCACCCCTTGTTTCGAAGAGACTTTCCAGAGCCGCTAAACATTTCTGCGAAACATCTGCGCCGCGGGCTATTGCAAGAGCCTCTTCCCAGCTTTTCTTGTCCAGCAGCTGCCTGACACTGTTCTGCTCTGCTTCATCCACCCCCTCCTGCTCCAGTATCCCCCTGAGGATTCCTGTGTGCCCAATCTTGAAACGGTAGTTGTTTAGTCCCAGCCTCTTGAGGAGGTCGTTGGTCAGCATGAGGATTTCTGCGTCTGCTTCCGGTCGGGGGGTGCCAAAAAGCTCATAGTTTGACTGCCAAAACTCCCGGAACCTGCCATACTGCGGCTCATCGTAGCGGTACAGGCTGCCTACGCTGAAGAGCCTCATGGGCTTCGGTTCGTTCCTCAGTTTAGATGCCACCAGCCGAGCAACAGAGGCTGTGAACTCTGGGCGCAAAGCCACTTTTCTGCCTCCCAAGTCCTTGAAGGTATACATTCTTTCACGGATTTCCTCGCTGGTCTTAGCTGCCAACAGGTCGTAGGATTCTAGGACGGGAGTGATGATTTCTTCGTAGCCGTAGAGTTTAGAAACTTCTCTGGAAACCTGCTCCACACGACGCATTTTCTCGGCGTCTATGGGCAGCAGGTCTCTCATTCCGCGAACAGTCTTGAACATTCCATCTCACCAACATTCTATTTTAGGTTAAGTTCTGAAAGAGAATAGTAAACGATTTCCCCTCTCCGGTTTATAACCGCAAGAACCAAGTTTTTCTTCAAGTTCTGAACGTACCGCTGCGTTCTCGCCAGCTTTTCAACGGAAACGGGCTGCCCCTCCTGTATGCCAAATATGAGGTGCTTGGCTGTTCCTTTGCCGTAATCGCCTCGTTCGTAGACTCGGAAATCGATTCCCAACCCGAAGCCTTCTCGCGCCACGTAGCCGCGACCCCTCAGGTCCCGGTAAATGAGGTATCTGACCCAAGCGTTTTTGTCAACTTGCTGGAAACGTTTGAGCAAGTCCTGAAAAGCCATATTCTTTTTTGTTTCTTTATTTGTAACCGTTATTGCTCCTTTGCCTAACAGTAACAGGGCTTCATAGAGGGTGAGACGCAGCTTTCCGTCTTCATCTACGCCGTAGCCTTTAGACGAAAATTCTTCGATTCCCTCCGGTGAAGAGACGGTTACAACTGTTCCTTTCACGGAAGCCTTAACAGGCACCACAACAGCATCTTTGGGCTTCTCAGCCTCAACCTCCGATTTCTCCAACACCAAAACCTTCAATCATCTACCTAACCAGCCTATCATAATGTCTTAAGATTTTAATCTTTAGCCAACTGATAGTTTGAAACCCATTTTTTAGGGGAAAAAAGATTCTTTTCAAAGAAACCCTTAATCTGGTCTAGATGAAGTTGCTGCCAAAAATGTCTCCCGAATAGTTTTCATTTTTAGAATTGTCTACATTTTAGACCGTAAATCCCCAAAGCACACATCTTAAATACAATAACGGCTGTAACGTTGAAGACAAGTGGAGGAATGCCGCTTGTATACAAGTTTTCACTCTTATAGAAAATTTTTGGTGGTTAGTTTAATTTCGCTGATTTTATTATCAACATTTAGTGTTCCAGTTTTCGGTCTCATTTCCGACCTTCCTGACCCTCCTGCAAGACCTAACACCGTAGGTGCAGTAAGTGGAGTAGGCAATACTTATGGTGGAGGCATCCTTGTAATTGCTGATCCACAACCCAACGTGATAGCTGACAGGAACAAGGAACTTGGCAGAATCGAGCAAACAAATGAAAAGAAAACAGCAAATGTTAAAGAAAAATCAGATTGGGGGCTAAGCATGACTGGCCCAGTATCGAACAGTGAAATGGAGGGAATATTGGCTGCCATACGTGATCTAAGACCGGACCGCGAAATAACCCTAAAATATGAAATGCAAGGAAAAGATGATGAGAGAAGAAAATGGACTCAAACAGGTACCGTGTATGAAATTGTTAACTATAAAATTTACATTGTTAGACAGGCTGTTCCTGCCCAAAATGAACTGGTCGGAATATTGGTCGTTGAAAAACCTGTTAGCCTTCAAGTGAAAATGGATTCGGAAGATTGCCCCGACCCCAAACCTGTAGTTGAGGTCCCACAAACGGATGGAGGATTCTTTGAGGCCATCAGTGACTTTTTCCACTGGCTTTGCGTAGATTTGCCAAGCGATTTGGGAATATATGTTTTTGGCACCGTCAAAGTCTATTCTGGAAGTGGCATCGCTGGAGTGATGCATCTTAGGTCTGGAGAGAGCAAAACGATTCGATTACCTCCAGGTTCGTATACTGCCAAGGCGGTAGTTCGGATTTTTGGGATATCTTTCGAATCTGATGTAGGCGAAGTTTCAGCAGATGTCCCAATATTATTGACAGTCACACTCACAACCATTGAATATGGAGCAATCATCCTCGTCATAGTCCTCATAATCATTGTGGTCATTGTCCTCTATCTGATCTTGAAAAGAATCTTTAGACGTTACCATGTCAGGGAAAGAATTTTCAGAAGAAAATCAGTTCCACAACCTGAATCTCCCGCCGGAGAGTCGCCTGGACCAGCTATGCCACCTAGTGAATAAGTAGGAGCGAGTCCACAAACTTCCAAAACCAAACTTGGGAAAAATAGGCAGATAGAGTAGTTTTAAGGCTTTGAACGCTTAGGTTAATCCTAAAACTTTTTAAGATAGAATAGTGTTGGCCTGTTAGAGGTTGTGAAATTGAGGGATCGTTTCCTCTTCCGATAAAGCAGTTCATTCAGTTACTCCAAATTTTGTTAGCACAGCCTCTTGCGAAACAGTTTTCAGCTTACCAGAATATGAGACATCAGCCTACTGTATAGCGGATAGATTTATATGGAAACCACAGATTGAAGGTGACCTACAATGAACATAATCGAAAAAATCTTAGCAGACGCCTCAGGCAAACAACAAGTCTCCCCAGGGGAGATAGTAGAAGCAAACATCGACGCGGCTATGATCCATGATTTGACGGGTCCGTTAGCCATCAAGTCGTTCCGAGAGATCGGAGCCAAAAAGGTGTGGGACAACAACAAAGTGATCGTTATCCTAGACCATCTGGTTCCAGCCAGCTCAATAATATCCGCCAACCTACACAGAATCGTGAGAAACTTCGCTGAAGAACAGAACATCCGAAACTTCTACGACGTAGGCAGAGGCGGAGTCTGCCATCAAGTGATGCCCGAGAAGGGTCATGTCCGACCGGGAGAGGTGATTGTTGGCGCAGATTCGCACACGTGCACGTACGGAGCCTTCGGAGCCTTCGCAACCGGAATCGGGTCAACAGAGATGGCTGCCGTATTCGTAACTGGCAAGTTATGGTTCAGGGTGCCTGAGGTCATCAAAGTCAACGTGACAGGAGAATTACCGAAGATGGTGACAGCGAAAGACGTGACGCTGAACATAGTGGGCAGGATTGGAGCTGACGGAGCCATCTACAAGGGACTGGAGTTCGGCGGCTCCACGATAAGGGACATGAGCGTTGACGGCAGAATGGTTCTCTGTAACATGGCTGTGGAGATGGGAGCCAAAGCAGGCATAATAGAGCCTGACCAAAAAACCTTAGAATACGTCAAAGCCAGAACAGACAAGCCATTCAAGTCCATAAAAAGCGACCCAGACGCAGCATACAAACAGGTTGTTGACGTGGACGTTTCCGCTCTGGAGCCTCAGGTTGCTGTTCCCCACTCAGTCGACAACGTCAAACCAGTATCCGAAGTAGACGGTGTAGAGGTAGACCAGGCGTTCATAGGCTCCTGCACCAACGGTAGACTGGAAGACCTGCGATCCGCTGCCCAAATACTGAAGGGCAAGAAAATAGCGAGGGGAGTACGATTGGTTGTGATTCCTGCATCCCAAGAAATATACTTGAACGCCCTAAAGGAGGGGCTGATAAAAACCTTCATGGATGCCGGCGCCACCATAGGCAACCCGAACTGTGGTCCCTGCTTAGGCGGGCACATGGGTATCTTGGCTGAGGGTGAGGTTTGCATAAGCTCTTCGAACAGAAACTTTGTTGGGAGAATGGGAAGCAGCAAATCTTTCGTGTATCTGGCTTCTCCAGCCACAGTTGCGGCTTCAGCCGTTAAAGGCAAAATCATAGACCCGAGAACAGTGAAGGAGGAGGCATAGGAGTTGACGATTAAAGGTAAGGCTGTAAAGTTTGGGGACAACGTAGACACCGACGTGATTCTGCCGGGACCATACCTAGTCCACACTGACCCCAACGAACTGGCA
This sequence comes from uncultured Candidatus Bathyarchaeia archaeon, assembly GCA_964399485.1. Lineage (GTDB taxonomy): Archaea > Thermoproteota > Bathyarchaeia > Bathyarchaeales > Bathyarchaeaceae > Bathyarchaeum. The sequence goes on from CAYNQS010000006.1 coordinate 48,761, forward strand.
AAACACGCCATGGAGGGCTTGGACCCAAAATTCCCGGAAAAGGCAGCAGATGGAGTGATTGTTGTTGGGGGCAAAAATTTTGGTTGCGGCTCCAGCAGAGAACAGGCGCCCATCGCACTGAAGTATTCGGGAGTCAAATGTGTGCTGGCTGAGTCCTTTGCGCGTATATTCTACAGGAACTCCATAACCATCGGCTTGCCTGTTCTGGCATGCCCGGGAGTTTCAGGCAAGGTGGAAGAAGGAGACATGATGGTTGTTGATCTGCAGAGCGGCAAAGTTGAGGATAAAACAAACGGTTCTGTGTTGGAGGCAACACGGCTTCCAGAGTTCATTATGGAGATTCTTGATGATGGAGGATTAATAGAACATCTGAAAAGGAGAATTGAAACAAATGAGTGAATACAAAATATCTCTGATCCCCGGCGACGGGATAGGACCCGAACTGACAGAGGCAACCTTGAAGATTTTGGACGCTGTTCAGCAGAGGTTCAACATAGGCTTGAACATAACCCAAGTTGAGGCTGGTGACGCATGCTTCGAAAAGAGGGGAGTAGCTCTTCCAGAAGAAACCATCGAAACTATCAGAAACTCTCACGCGTGCATGAAGGGACCAGTAGGAGAAACAGCCGCTGACGTCATAGTCAAATTAAGAATCATGTTCGACCTTTACGCCAACATCCGCCCCATCAAAGCATACCCTCCGATTCCCAGCTTGAAACCCGACATAGACATGATTTTCGTTCGGGAAAACACCGAAGACGTTTACAGAGGCATAGAATTCGAAATGGAAGACACAGCCATCTGTATAAGGGTCATAACCAAGAAAAACAGCGAAAGGATAGCCAAGAAAGCCTTTGAGACAGCCAGAAGAAGAAACAAAAAGAAGCAGGTTACAGCCATCCACAAAGCAAACGTTATGAAAAAGACCTGCGGACTCTTCGCGAGAACCTGCCGAGAAGTAGCCAAGCAGTATCCGGATATTGCCTTTAACGAGCTGTATGTTGACGCTGCGTCCATGCGGCTGATCAAGGAGCCGGAAACGTTTGATGTTTTTGTTACCCCAAACATGTTCGGCGACATACTGTCTGATGAGGCAGCGCAGCTTATCGGAGGTTTGGGGATGGCTCCGGGGGCAAACATTGGAGACGACTTTGCGTTGTTTGAGCCTATTCACGGTTCAGCGCCTAACAGGGCGGGAAAGCAGACAGCCAATCCTTGTTCCATGATATTGTCTGCGAAGATGATGTTTGATTGGCTGGGCGAACAGCATAACGACCCAGAATGTTTGAGGGCAGCCCAAGCCATCGAAGATGCTGTTTCTGAAACGTTGCGTAAGGGGATAACTATTCCCGATTTTGGCGGAGATGCCAAGACCATAGTGATGGCGGAAGCCATGGCTAAGGAGATTATTGAAGGTTAGGAAGGAAGAAAACATGAGAAAAGAAAACGTCGATTATGTGCGCATCTTGGATACCACGTTGAGAGATGGGGAGCAGACTCCAGGAGTCTCTTTAACCACTGAAGAGAAGCTGGAGATAGCACGGCAACTTGACAAGCTGGGCGTAGACACTATAGAGGCGGGTACTCCCATAAGTTCGGAGGGAGAAAAGAGAGCGGTTAAGGAGATAGCGACGGCGGGATTAAATGCTGAGGTTTGCGGTTTAGCCCGCACCACAAGAAAGGATATTGATGTTGCAATCGGCTGTGATGTGGATGCGGTTCACACTTTCATTTCCACTTCAGATGTTCAGATGAAGTATGCGGTGAACATGACTCCGGAGCAGGTTCTAGCGAGTTCCATAGATTCGATAGAGTACATCAAAAGTCACGGTTTAGTCTGCGAGTATTCTCCCATGGACGCCTCGAGAACGGACAGGGAGTTTCTGAAGCGGATATGCAAGGCGGCTGAGGAGGCGGGAGCAGACCGAATAAACATTCCTGACACCGTTGGGATTATGATTCCCACAACCATGCAGCAGTTGATCAGAGACGTCACGAGCGTGGTTAAGGTTCCAATAAGCGTACATTGCCACAACGATTTCGGGATGGCTGTCGCCAACTCTTTGGCTGGAGTTGAGGCTGGGGCTTCTCAGATTCATGTTGCGGTTAACGGTTTGGGGGAGAGGGCAGGAAACGCGGCGCTTGAGGAAGTCGCTGTTGCCCTAGATTTGATTTACAAAAAGAAGACGGGAATAAATCATCAGCATCTTTACGAAACCTCAAGGCTGGTGGCAAAACTGACTGGGATGATGATACAGGCAAACAAAGCCATTGTAGGCGAGAACGCTTTCTCTCACGAGTCAGGCATACATACGCGGGGAGTTACGGTGGCGCCCTCAACATTTGAGCCTATTAAACCCGAGTTTGTTGGAAGAAAACGGAAGCTGGTTGCTGGAAAACTGGCTGGCACCAGCGGAATCAGGGCGGAGCTGGAAGAGTCTGGTTTGTATCCCACCAACGGGCAGCTTGCAGAGATCGTTAAAACAGTTAAGGAGCTGGGGGACAAGGGCAAGAAAGTGACTGACGCTGACTTGTTTGCTATTGCCCGCGCGGTTATGGGGAAGGTCGTCAAGGAAAAGCGGATTGTTGACCTCGCTGGCTTTTCAGTTGTAACTGGAATTGGAGTTATCCCCACAGCCTCGGTTCGGCTTGTGCTAGACGGCAAAGAGTATGTGGCTTCAGAGACGGGTTTTGGTCCCGTGGACGCCGCAATCAAGGCTGTTCAGAAACTGACAGCGCCCCTAGTGAATGTCCGCCTGAAAGAATACCGCATAGAAGCTGCGACTGGAGGCTCAGACGCCATGGGAGAAGTCATCATAAAAGTCGAAGACAAAGACGGAAACGTGGTCTCCTCACGGGCAGTCAACGAGGACATAGTTATGGCAAGCGTAGAAGCCATGATAGACAGCATCAACAAAAGTCTACTGAAAAGCAGAAATAGAAAAAAGTAGCCGCGGATTGCTCCATTAACCATTTTTAGGTGTTCAATTTCCTCCGCAGCTGGACGCCTTCAACAAAAAAGAGAACCATAGCCACCGCAGTCATTCCTGTCAGAAAGAGGAAGCTTGTTTCGATAACCAGCCATGGAACCAGCCAGCTCAGCAGAATGATTGCGATTTCTGCTCCGAATGCACCGATAAAAAAGAAGGAATAAAACAACAGTTAATTGCCAAAATTTCATGTTTTGCTTAACCACAACAACAAATAATACTGAGCCAACATGTAGTAGAAGCAGGAAGAGATGCCAATGACAGAATTCAAAGTTAAAGATCGGAATTTGGCTCCACAGGGAGCACTGCTCGTTGAATGGGCAACAAAACGCATGCCCGTGCTAGCCCAAATCAGAAGCCGGTTCGAAAAAGAACAACCCCTAAAAAACGTCACTGTAGGTGCGTGCCTTCACGTCACCAAGGAGACAGCTGTTCTTGCAGAGACACTCAAGGCTGGAGGAGCAAAAGTTGCCCTGTGCGGCTCCAACCCGCTTTCTACCCAAGATGAAGTGGCAGCGTACCTCGCCACTAAGGGAATACACGTTTTTGCTTGGCGCGACCAAAAAACCGACGAGTACTTCTGGTGCATAAACCGGGTACTCGACTATAAGCCCCAAGCTACGTTAGATGATGGCGCTGACTTGGTGGGCACCCTACACAAGGAAAGAACAGAACTGCTAAAAAATGTAACCGGGGGAACAGAAGAAACCACCACAGGCGTCATCCGTTTGAGGGCTATGGAAAAGGATGGGGCACTAAAGTATCCAATCATAGCCGTGAACGATGCATACACAAAATACCTGTTTGATAACCGATACGGCACCGGACAGAGCACAATAGACGGGATTCTCCGCTCCACCAGTCTTTTGCTGGCGGGAAAAAACTTTGTTGTAGCCGGTTATGGATGGTGCGGCAGAGGCTTAGCCATGCGAGCCAAGGGCATGGGCGCCCAAGTAATAGTTACAGAAGTTGACCCAACAAAGGCTCTTGAAGCCATTATGGACGGTTTCCGTGTGATGCCCATGAATGAAGCAGCAAAGATCGGAGATGTTTTCGTAACCCTCACCGGAGATGTCAACGTTATCCGGAAGGAGCACATGCAAAAAATGAAGGATGGCGCCGTAATCGCCAACAGTGGCCACTTCAACGTTGAAATCAACATACCCGACCTGCAGAGTATATCTGATTCAAGGAGAGCTGTGCGACCAAATATGGAAGAGTATAGTCTGAAGGATGGAAGAAAACTCTACTTGTTGGCTGAGGGGAGGCTGGTGAACCTTGCCGCTGCGGAGGGTCATCCGTCAGAGGTTATGGATATGTCATTCTCGAACCAAGCTTTGTCTGTTGAGTATCTGGTGAAGAATAAAGGGCTAGAAACTAGAGTCTACGGCGTGCCGAAAGAGATAGATGAGTTTGTGGCGAGCCTGAAACTGAAGGCTTTAGATGTAGAGATTGATGAGCTCACTGAAGAACAGAAAAAGTATTTATCTACTTGGGAAGAGGGAACTATCTGATTTGACAATAAAGCTTATAATAGGGTTTTAGATAGAATTGGCTACATTGTGGTGAATAAGAGATGGTTAGTAAAGATCAAGCTATCGGATGGTTAATCTTTATTGTCTGTGCAGTAGTCATCGTGGGATACATCGTTGCGCTCTTCGGCTATGAACAAGTAATTCAACCAATTGTTGATTTGGGACCGGCAGACGCTATTCAATTCTGGCTGGTTGCAGTTCCAGTACTGGTAGCTTTTGTCGCAGTCTTGGCGATAGGAGCTTGGATTGGCTGGACAATGGGCACTACTCCACCTCCGAGACCAATCGAAGAGATTGAATCCGAGAGCACAACAGAATAGAAAAATAAAACCCATTTTCTCCCTTTTCCTTTATATTTTGGTAGTGTTTAGAATGAGTGAAGTCAAAGGAATAGTTCTTTGTGGCGGAAAAGGCACTCGACTTCGACCTCTTACCCATTATATTCAAAAAACGATGGTTCCTGTTGGAGTGAAACAGAAGCCGCTTCTAGAGTATGTGGTTCAACTATTCAAGTTTCATGGAATCAAAGACTTGGTTTTTCTGGTTAACTATAAGGCAGAGCAGATTGTGAATTACTTTGAGGATGGCTCCAGATTTGATGTGAACATCTCCTACGTGGAGGATGACCCCTCCTCAAAGGGGACTGGCGGCGCCGTTTTAACTGCCTACAATAAGGGTGCAGTGAGCAGCGAGGACACTTTGTTCGTGTATTATGGAGACATAATAACAAACATGAACCTCACAGACCTGTTAAGTTATCACAGAGCCAAAAAGGCGTGGGGAACTGTTGCCTTGTCCTCTGGCTTCAAAGTTAGGGTTGGTCTGGCAAATCTGGACAGCGAAGGAAAGATTATTGGATTTGAGGAGAAGCCTACATTGGAGAAGCCGGTGAGTGTAGGGATTTCTGTTTTGAGAGGAGAGACACTTGAGTATATGAAAGGTTTGAAGGGAGAGAAGCAGGAATTAGATCTGATGGGAGAGGTTTTTCCTCATCTCCTAAAAGTTGGAAAGCCAGTTTACGGCTATGTTTCCAAGGCTTTCTGGTATGATGTTCTCAGCACCGAAGCCCTCGAGAAACTGGATCCAAAACTTGTCGACGACGTGTTTAGGGAAATTTTGGGCTAAGTTACCCCATTTCATGTCCCTTTACATTCTTCTATAGGTTAAAGTGTCCGGGCGGGCGGTTCTTTTTATTGTTTGCTCATAACTTTTATAAACCGTGGCTATTGTTAGTAGTTGGTTGCTGGTGATTCGTTGGAGCCAAGTAGAAAACCTTTGAATGCTTTAACAAAACAGCTGAACAGCTACGTCGCCATTGTCCTGAAAAACGGAGTTGAATACAGAGGCACCATGGTTCGCTGCGACAGCCACATGAACGTGCTGCTTGAAAAGGCTACCGAACGGGTTAATGACCGATTGACCGCCAACTACGGAAGCATCCTCCTGAGAGGAAACAACATCCTGTACATCTGCGTGGATGTGCCTCACGAAAAATAAACTAAGCATTCAACTTTCCAGTTCAGTATCTTGCGTCAACCTAGTTTTTGGAATTCTCTCGGACGTAGATTAAGGCGTCTTTCAGTCTGCTTTTTAATCCGTATTTGCGTTTGAAAAAGGTTAGAACGTTTCGCAGGTCTCTTTCCAGAAGTTGCTCTGCGTTTGGGTGTTTTGTGGACACGTTTTGTGGCCAGTCTATCATGAGGATGTGCTGGTTTGGCTGGAGGATGATGTTGAAGGGGCTGAGGTCCCCGTGGATAATGTGGGCGTCTCTGTAAGCTCTTTTTACGTTAACCAGTATCTCGTCATATACAGCTTGGACGTCTGGCAGTTCTGGGTAGTGATAAAGCTCTGCGCCTTCTATCATGCCCATAACTAACACGTGGCGGGTCTGTTTGATGGGCTCTGGAACTGCTACGCCTTTGGGATGGAGGAGTTTCAGGGCTTTGTATTCTTTTTTGGCTGCGATTCTGGATTGGTGGTGCCAGTTGGGCGTGTAGCTGTATTTGATTGTGTAGCCTCGTTTGCGTTTGGTTTTTTTGAAGCTGGTTCTGCCTAGGCGATGAAACTTCAGTGCCACTCGCTGTTCATCTGGTGTGAGAGCGTCGTAAACGTCTGATTCCTTTCCTACCCCTAAGGATTTGCCGAAAGCCTCGATTATGTTCTCTTTTACGAGTGCATTTATGGCTAAGGTGTCATATCCTGCTGTTGTGAGGCTGTAGCCGGTGTATTGTCCTCGCCAGCCCTGCAACAACCCCTTCTTTATGAGAATTGGCAGCCGATACTCTATCTCTTGGGGTGGAAGCTCTGCCTGATTGCTGATTGCGTCTGCTGGTGAATACTCATAATTTTTCATCTGCTGCTCGATGGCTTGCAGTATCTTGAGGTCTTCAGGTTCAAGTTCGCGAAACTCGCGCACAGCAATATCAACGGCTGACATAAGCAAACAACTAATAGCGAAAGAATACTTAAAGCAGTTTACCGCCTTGTGGTCATAGAAAAAGCGCCATTCTGTACTCGTCTCTGTATTTGCCGTTGATGTAGCTTTCTTTGCAAAGTTTTCCCTCTATCTTAAAGCCTACCTTTTTGTACAGGTTGATGGCTCGGTCATTAGCCGTGCTAACTTGGAGGTAAATTTTGTTCAGTTTTTTCATCCTCGCAATGCTGATCAAGTGCTTTAGTAATGCTGTGCCTATGCCCATGTTCTGATAGTTGTCATGCACTGTGATTCCCAGTTCCGCCTTATGCTTGAGCGCCTCCTGCTGGTGGAACTTCAGTGATGCTGACCCAATGATTCGCTGCTCGCTTTTTTCCTCTACCACAGCAACAATTGCCAACACTTCATCGTAGTTTATGTTGCGGGTCCAGCTTTCCACCCGTTCTCTGGTGAAGGGAGGAATCAGGTTTGACGCGCTCTCTTCTGACAGTGTCGAAAACATTTCCCACAGCATTTCCGTGTCGCCAGACTGTTCTGGACGAAAAAACACTTTCTCGCCATTTTTAGCCGTGAACACAGTTTCCCATTCGCTGGGGTAATCCACCCTTGTTCCTCCAAATGTTATCTGCGCTAAACATGTCTAACTGTTCTCTGGATAAAACTTTACATTGCTGACCAAAATTCAAGGTTCAACTTCTCTCTACAAACTCTATTTAAATAAGTCAATTTTGGTTGCTTGCTGTTGCGGATGTGATGTAGCGTTTTCGAAGAATGTCTATAGTCTATATAGATTACTGGGTATATGTCTATATTATCCGCTCAGTTATTGAACCCCATGCAGGAAGATAACAACAGAAGGTTAGACAAGACAGTTGGAGGTGAGCGTGGAATGAGATGCCCTAACTGTAACTCGGAAATGGAAATAGACAAAGAATCAGGTTACATGAAACAATACAGATGCGATGTCTGCAGAAGAGTGGAAACATTGTGGACCGTCTGCGTAACCGCATAAACTCCCAAATAGAAAACAGTTTTTATTAACATACAAACCATATTCCTCCACAGTGCTTTTCTGTGTAGAACAACCGATGTGTATTAATGAGATGGGTGAAAGTATGGTGAACAAAAATTTGGCAGCGGTGTGCGGGCTATTCTGTGGAACCTGTGAACATTTAGGTGAAAAATGCGGGGGATGTGGACAACAGAAAGGAAAGCCATTCTGGACAGCTATGATGAACGTTGAATCTTGCCCATTATACAACTGCTGCGTTAACACGAAACAGCTAGAACATTGCGGTTTGTGCAGTGAACTTCCATGCGAAACATTCTTGGCGTTACGTGACCCAGCTTTAAGCGACGAAGAGGCAGAGAAAGCTCTTATTGCAAGACAAAACGACCTCATCAAAAGAAAGGAAATCGGAACAGAACAATGGCTTAAAGAAAAAGAGGCGACAGCTTAATTCTATAGTTCAAAGATTTTGATGGACTCCAGCGACCTTTCAACCATCGCTTCTATGTCAAGTTTCTCCTCAGCCTTAATCACGTCCTCTAGCTTTGCCTTCGTGGACGGCTGGTAAGGAACAGCGCCGCAAGCTGCCGCCTTAGTGCTTGAAACTTCGTAGGTTCCAATCTTTCTTGCTAAGGCCTCAGTTTCTGCCTTGTCAAAACCCAGCAGAGGTCTATGGACAGGATACTCTTTGACCGCAGCACTGAGCACCCGCAGGTTGGTTAAGGTTTGGCTAGCCTGCTCGCCGATAGCTTCTCCAGTGACGATTCCCTCAGCCCTAAACTGTTCTGCCAGCCGCTCAGCAACACGATACATCATACGTTTACACAGCAGACACGAGTATTTCCTGTGGGTTTCCATGATTTGCTTCAGGTTTTCGCCGTGCTGAACCACGTAAACCTTTCTGGGGAACCCGATTGCCCAACTGAACAGCACCTCAGCAACCTTCAAGGCTCGCTCTGTTGTTTTTTTATCCGCGAAAGGCAAAATATCAAAATAAACTGGCACAATCGGGCTGCCCCGCTTCATAACCAGCCACAACCCCACCGGCGAATCGATTCCTCCACTAAACAAGCCAACAAGCTTCGCTTGAGTGCCAAGAGGCATGCCACCAACACCATCAATCACCTGCGAGTAAACGAAGGCTTGGTCATTCCTGACTTCAACGCCCAAAGTCACGTTGGGGTCACCCAAATCAACGCTTAAGCCAAGCTTCTCACCGAACTCATCGAGAACCCTCTGACCCAGCAACTTGCGGACATCAGAGCTTGAGTAGTCTTGTTTGCCAACGCGTTTACATTTAACAGCGAAACTGTCGCCATTCTTTAGCACTGTGCCCGCCAAGAACAGGCTCTTGCCGATTACGTCGTCAAGTTTGGAGGAGGTTTCAATTGCAGGCGAGACCGACGAGATTCCGAAGACCCTTGCCAGCTTATGCGCCGCATCCACAGCTGAACTGGTTTTCAGGTAGAATCTGGCGTGTTTGCGAACAAGTTCTGTGTAGGAGACTTCGTAATGTTTCAAAGTTTTTTTCAGGTTTCTGGCCAACTGGCGCTCATACCGTTTTCTGGTCCAATGTTTTTTGAGTCCCAGCTCTCCGCTGAATCGGATAATAACAGAGTCGTAGACATTGTTTAGGGCAGTTTCCACTTGGGTCCCTCAGCGGTGTCCTCTATAACCAAACCTAACTTCTTCATTTTTGCTCTGATTTCATCCGACAAGTCGTATTCTCCTTTCTTGCGCAGCTCCTCTCTCACAGCAAACAGAAGCTGCACCAAATCATCCACTATCTTCTCGCCGATCTGCCTAGTTTTCTCTTTCTGGAAGAGACCCAAAGCCTTTCCTAGCTCCGAAAAGTAGGCATAAACCTTCTCCAGAAGCTCACCGCTCACCTCTTTCTGTTCGTCCAGAAACCTGTTAATCTCCTTCGACATGTCAAAGAGGGCAGCCAAAGCTCGTGGAGTGTTAAAATCTTCATCCATAGCCTCTATGAATTTACCTCTAAGCTTCTCTACATTTTTACTGAGCCTCTGTTCTACCTCATTCAGTTCTCGTTTCTCTGAAACTTTCTTGGCATCCTCCAAAGACTCCAAGGTGTTATAGAGTCTTCTCAAGCTGGCTTCAGCGCCCTTGAGCTTCTTGTCAGTGAAATCTATCTCGCTGCGGTAATGGGTGGACAAGACGAAGAGTCTGATAGCCTCAGCATCATACTTCTTCAACGCCTCCCGGACAGTGATGTAATTCCCTAACGATTTAGACATCTTCTCTCCGTTAATGGAAAGAAAACCTGTGTGCAGCCAATACTTGACAAAGGGCTTCTTTCCAGTCATAGCCTCGCTCTGGGCAATCTCGTTTTCGTGATGGGGAAAAATCAGGTCGCGAGCCCCGCCGTGGATTTCAAACTGGCTTCCCAGATACTTCAAACCCATGATTGCACATTCGATGTGCCAGCCCGGGAAACCGGTGCCCCATGGGCTCCACCACTTCAGAACCGTGTCCGGCTCAGCCCGTTTCCAAAGCGCAAAGTCTCTGGGGTTCCTCTTGTCTGGGTGAACCTCGAATCTGGAGCCCTCAAGCATTTCGTCAAGCTTGATTTTGGAGAGTTTCCCGTAATCGTCCAGTTTGGACACGTCAAAGAACACGTTTCCGTTAACCTCGTAGGCGTACCCCTTCTTTATCAGAGTCTGGATTGCCTCAATCATTTCGATGAGGTGCCCTGTGGCTCTGGGAGAAACGTCGGGGCGTTTAACCCCCAACGAGTCAAGGTCTCTGAAGTATTCGCGCATAAAAAATTCAACCAGCTGCATGGGCTCAACTTTCCTCTCTTTCGCCCGTTTCCCAATCTTGTCCTCAGCCGTGTCCGGCGTCAGATGACCCACATCCGTGATGTTCTGGACGTAGAAGACCGAGTAGCCCTTAAACTCCAGCCACCGAACGATAACGTCAAAGGCGATGTAGGTTCTGGCATGACCCAGATGAGCCCAATCATAAACTGTGGGTCCACAAACATATACTCCAACATGCTTATCCCTCCATGGCTTAAACTCCTCCATCTGTCCGCTCATCGTGTTGAAAACCCGTAAAACCATCCCATTTTCACCCATAAACAAACATTTTCAGTTCTGACTGATGACCAAGCCCTCAAACACAAACTAGAGGATACCCATGATTTAAAGTTAATCAGAGATTAGCATGTTTCTTATGGTTAGAGTTAATGTTGGGCATGGGGAAAATCCTGTTTGTGTCATGTGAAAATAAGCCTTGAAAACGGCTTTAAAACAGAAAAGAATGAATTCTACGAGAGATTGTGTGTCTAGATTTCGGATTCATTAAACCTATATACCGTGAACAGAGGAAATGATATCAAAGAAAGCCGAGATGCAGCAAGATTGTCGGAAGAATCCATAGTTGTTATTTGTCCAAACCCAAAATGCCGAAGAGAAATCGATGAGCCCATCCTCTTGACCGTACGGTCTGAAACGCCGACAAAAGAGTACGAAGCTTGCCCCTACTGCTTCACCAAACTGGAGCCAGAACCCCCAATGGAACAAGAGGAGGTTCCGGAGCCCGCGGTTGAACAGGAAGAAGTTATGGAGGAGGAAGGTGAATCCAGCCGAGCCAGCGACTCGGTTTTAGAAAAAGTTAAGACTGGTCCTCGATTCTTGCAGCGATTCAAAGCTTTAATTCCCCGTTCTGACGAGTCTCAAAAGGAGAAAATAGAGAAACCTGAGGAGCCTCAAGCCGAACCTGCTATCAAAGAAGAGGAAAAACTAGCACAAGAGGAACCTGAAACCGAACCCGTTGCCAAAGAAGAACCAAAAGAAGAGCCTCAGATTGAGCCGTCTGCTCAAAAAGAAAGTGAGTCGTCAGGTTGCCCTGAACATTTCGGGTATCTGGCTAACCGACCCCCAGACACGCCCATCCCTTCACAGTGCTTGGTCTGCCCAAAAATGGTTGACTGCATGCTAAGCCCAAGAGAAAGCTAAACAGACTAAATTTCTGGCAATCCACGTTTTTGTTAACAAAAAGGCAAAGAACAGTCTATAGAAACGGAAAAATGGCAGATTTAGGCAGGAACATTTCAAGAACTGTTTAATAGCTTCTACAGGAAACAGTTTCAGTTAATATGAGAAACTGAACTTGTGGGAGGCATCGCGCATAAAGTCAAAGGCTGATGTAACAAAGTCTGGTGCAGTTCTTTTGGGGAATCACGTTGCATGCGACGCCTACGATGACTCCCGTCCAATAAGAGTGGTTACTCACGCCCACGCTGACCACATGATCGGGTTGGGAAAGAGCCTGAAGAACTGTGAAGTAACTGTGATGACTCCGGCTACACGGGACATGATAGACGCGCTGAAGGGGCCCCACTTTCTGTCAAAAGGAACAGTGAAAACTCTCGATTACGGCGAAGCCTTCACGCATGGGGATGAAACCTTGACTTTGCATTATGCGGATCACATCTTGGGAACGGCTCAGGCTCTGGTGGAGGATAAGGAGCAAACGCGGATACTATACACCAGCGACTTCAGATATTCTCGAACTCCCTTGGTTGAAGCGGACATACTGGTTATGGAGGCTACCTACGGGGACCCGGTTCGGGTTAGGCCCTTCGGGATGATGGCTGAGGGCATACTCGTTTCTCTGGTGGAGCAGGGTTTGAAACGGGGACCTGTCTACGTTTTTGGGTATCACGGCAAGCTTCAGAAGATGATGCGGATACTGTACGAGGCAAAAATAAAGACGCCATTTATTGTCCCAGAAAGGATTCATCGGGTTTCAAAGGTTTGCGAACAGCACGGAATGAAGCTGGGCAAACAGCTCCTCCCATTTGACGGCGAAGAGGCTCAATCAATACTGACACAAAATGAGCCTTGCATTGTCTTCTATCACTCCTATTCACGGAAGAAAGTTGAGGGTGAAGCCTTGCGTATTTGCGCGAGTGGCTGGCAGTTTGGGAAGCCATACCGAAGAATGCAAGAAAACGAGTATGTGGTTGCTTTAAGTGACCACTCTGACTTTAACGAATTGCTTCAGTATGTGGAAAGATGCAATCCAAGAATGGTTATAACCGATAGGTACAGGTCTGAGGCTGCCAGAATCTTCGCTAGAGAAATCGAAAAACGACTGAAAATACCCGCGAAAGCAGCCCCAACATAAAAAACATTAACAATTTCATGTATTTGCTTTCAAATTCTTTAATTGATTGCAGAATCAACCATAAATTAGGGAAGAAGGCTTATACCCAAATTCTTATTATCTTGTCTAACTAGAATCTGGTTTGTGGAAGTATTAGCTATGGAAGGTCCAACGATTAAGGGTGAATCCTTCAAAGAAATCGTTATACTGGAGCATACTCGCTTCAAAACTGTCGATGATCTGGCACGCTTCGCAAACATTGCAGTGGGAGGAAAAACAACCGGGGTCTACTGGGCAAAGGGGGTCGTCTTTATCTACTACCCATTACCCACCTCAACCGAGGTTGCCGCAAAGGCTCTCATCGAAGAAAAGAAAGTTTACTGGGCATTCGTAAGTTACGCGCTCATGCCCCAATACAAGCCAATAATAGAAACAAAAGAGCGAATCATGGTACCAGTTATTGACATGTCCACCAGCAAACTGTTTAACAAGGTCGCTGAATGGCTAAAGCAACAGCCTTAAACCCTTTTTTCAGCCCACTTTTTGTTCACAACAGGGCTATTCAGAGAATCGATTGTTTGATCTTTCCATGAACGACTGCAAGTACTGATCGAACTTCCCGCACTTCTTCAAGTAGAGACCATAGTCTACAAGGGCAGCCATGCCACGAGCAGCATCCTCAGGCGAGAAATAGGCGGGAATGCCCAGCTTATCAAATCTTGAACGGATATGAAGAGCCATCTCAGTTTCTCCCACATCACAAGCAACAACAGGTTTGACGCAATTTTTTGTCAGCTCTGCCACCCGGTCAACAAAGTCCTCCTGCAGGGCTGGAAGGTGATGAAGACCCAAAACTATTAGACCATCGACTTCAGGGTCTTCGAGAAGAATTCGGGTGCCACGCTCAAACATTTCAGAAGTCACCGATCCGGTTAGATCCACAGGATTGAAGTTAGTTGCGAAACGGGGAATCTTTCCCTCTCTTTTAAGGGCCTCAAACTTCCCGATTGTCTCATCAGAAAGCCTCTTCACGTTCAGCCCCTGAGCCACACACTCGTCAACAGCCATGATTCCCGGTCCGCCAGCATCAGTTATTATCGCAACATTGTTCCCAGCAACCGGAGGCTGAAAAGCCAAAGCTTTGCCCATATCAAAAAACTCCTCAAAATCACCTGCCCTTAGAACCCCAACCTGCTTGAAGGCGCTAGCGTAAATGTTGTCAGAACCGGCAATGGCTCCTGTGTGGGATGCAGCCGCACGGGCTCCCGCCTCTGACCGTCCCACCTTCAAGGCAACAATAGGCTTCTTGCAGGTAACTTTCCTCGCAACTTTCATGAATTCTCTTCCATTGTCGATGCTCTCAGAGTAGAAGAGAATAACCTGCGTTTGGGAGTCATGCAGAAGGTAATTAAGCATCTCCGATGCGGTGACATCCGCCTTGTTTCCGAAGCTTACAAACTTGCTTATGCCCATCTGTTTGCCCGTCAGATAGTCCAAGGCTGCAGCGCCGAAGGCACCGCTCTGGGTCACTATGGCTGTGGGACCCGCCATGGGACGGGGTGTGGCAACCACCTCATCTCCCGTAGATAGAGTTTTGGTTTCGGGAAGAAACAGCATGTCCACGCCAGTTTCCGAGTCGAAGACGCCTAGACAGTTTGGACCGAGAACCCGGATTCCCGCATTTTTAGCGATTTCGGTTACTTCATCCTCCAGTTCGTGGTTTCCAACTTCGCTGAATCCGGCGGTGATTATTACAGCTGCTTTCACTCCCCTTTCTGCGCATTCCCGCATAACTTGAGGCACCACCTTGGCGGGAACAACTATGACCGCCAAATCAACATCGTCTTCTATGTCCAGAACTGAGGGGTAACAGGGGAAGCCTAGGATGGTTTTTTCGCCGGGGTTAACTGGATACAGTTTTGCCTTGAACAGGTTTCTTTGCTTGTTGATAACAAAGTTTTTGAAAATAACGTGCCCTGCCTTCATGGTTCTGCGGGAGGCGCCTATCACTGCAACTCCTCGTGGCTCAAAGAAGGTACGCATCTGCTCTGCTGTCGATTCCATTTTTCTCTTCTCCCTAACAAGTAAATTTCAGGTTACTGTTTCATTTGCGTTTTGGGTCTTATAATTACTATGGGGCAATGCTTCACGCTGCTGAGCATTTCCCAAGTTACGTCATTTAATCCAACTTTGAAGTTTTGGGTCATGTCCCAGACTGTTTTGCCTGCGCCGCTTCCCCGTGTTCGGTTAGCTAATTTGGCGATTTCGATGGCTTCTTCGGCTGATATCTGGGGTCCAGCAACCGCCAAGGGAGTGGCTCTTTTCTTTAATTTGAGAGATCTGCCAGCCACGTAGGCTAAGACGCCTCCGAGAGAATGGATTCCTCTGAGAGGTTTGGGGCGAGGAGTGAAATGGAATCCCTTAAGGGAGTAAGTTTTGTCGGTGTCCACGATAACAATTGTCACGTTTTTTTGAAGTTCAGATCTGATTCTCTCCCTCAGTTCCTGAGCAACCGCTTGGGCGTTTTCTAATGGAAGGCTCACGTAGGAGTAGGGGAGGTTGCTTCCGTCGATGGCGCCCTCTGAGCCGTGCATCAGGGCTTGCAGAAAACCGCTCTGCTCTAGGGCTAGCTGCTTGTGATGGCTCCCCTCCTCAGCGGGGTACGACCTGAGAAACTCTATGGTTTTCGGTCTAAGGTGACATACTGGTCCTAGAATGTATGGCCAGACAATCCGCATCCAGTATTTGGCTATAAAACGTGCAAGCCTGCTGGGTTCCACATTTTTTTCGTCAATCAGGTTGCCCAGCGCTGTGGAGACCGCTTTTTCGGAGACGGTTACGAAGTCTCCGTCAGCCACTCTATTTTTTGTGGCTTCAATTATGCCTTTGATGTAATTGTCTCCCGGCTTCCAGTATCTGGATTCAACCGCAAGAGCGTTGTATCTGCCAGCCACTTTACATCACGGCTAATGTCGTGTTCTGTTTTCTATGGGGTTACCCGAAATAAATAGGTGATAGGCTGGTTAACGTCTTTATTTACATTCATTGCGTAATTGTTTGATAGTAGTTTCTGTCGTCACCGAACGCATAGAAGTGCCCGTTACTGAAACTAACATCCACTCCGCCACAGTCTACACCATCAAGCGTGTACCTCCAATCAAGGCAGGACGAAAACGAGTTAACAGACACCGTAAACTTCAGGTTACCCACCGTTTTTGTAGAATCTTCCGTAACATCAACCACATCTAACAGGCTCCCCATTGTCTCCAACTCTGAATCTCCAGAGTATGCCTGATATCTTTGAAGAAAACCGCTTATCTGCGCGGATTAACAGCTCTTGTCCTCGGTCAAATTTTCTTTGTTACTAAACAAAGTTTTATTTCTTAATTCCCCAGTTCTCTAGTTACCATCCAGTTAAATCTATTTGGAGTAGTGACCGTTATGGAGCCTGCACAATTTTCGGGTAAACTGAATCTGCTATACTTGAAAATTGTTTTGCGGAACAATCTGCCTTTGCTTGGGATTCTGTTCGGTTTCATCTTGATGTCGGTGGCTACAGGACAATTCAGCAACTACGATTCACAGTTGGAATACACTGCCGCGTTGGGTGTGAACGAGTGGGGTTTGCCTTACATCGAGTTCGGTCACTTCATAAATCAGCCGCCGCTGGGTTTCTACATTGGAGCACTGTTTCTCAGATTGTTCGGTTCATCCTACAGTATAGCTGTAGTCGTGCCGACGTTGTTTGGTGCCGGATGCATATTCCTGCTTTACGAGATTGGCAAAGTCCTTTATGGAAAGCAGACAGGCTTGTTCGCGGCAGCAATTTTCGCATCTACTCCGTGGCACATTGTGCTCTCCAGAAGCTTCCTCATCGATGCGCAGTGTCTTTTCTTCAGTTTGCTCTACCTGCTGGTGGGCATCTACGCAACAAAAAAGAATTCAGCGAAGTTCATTTTGTTGTCAGGGGTATTTTTCGGTGTTGCCTTTCTGACTAAAGCGTTTGCCGTTTTTATGCTGGTTCCGCTCGCGATATACTACTTTTATGCTGGACCAAAAAATCTCTGGCGCACATTTATGGGGGTAATGTTTTTTGTGCCCGCATTAATCTTCACCTACTTGTGGTATGAAATCATATCGACTAGAGGATTCTTCGCTGCCTTCACCCATGACGACTTCAACTTCTTCATTACTGGCGCTGCCCCCTCACCCTTTTTTGTTGTCAACTATCTTCTAGGCGCGTTGGGGATATTCGTCTTGGCTGCAGGCGCCGTGTCTCTGCTGATCTCTTTTGCGCGCAAAAAAGCTCTTGGAAAACTTTTCGTTTCTGACATGATCTGCTTGGTAACCGTTGCAGCAGTTTTAGGCGTGAACATGTTCTTGGTGATCGGAAAGAATCTGATAACCCCTTACAACAATCCCATCAAGTATGAGTACCAGTTTCTGCCGCTGTTCTGCCTACTTGCCGCTTCGCTGCTAAACAAACTCTATTCACTCGACTTAGCCGATTTAAGGGGCAAACAGAGCAAACTGGTTTTTCTTGTCACGCTTTTTGGGTTGGTTTTGATAGTTCTGTCGATGATCCAAAACGTTTATGTTCTGAACGGCTACGTCACGCAAACTGGAATCCGATTTAATGTGGAGGGAGAAATGGGCTACTCCTTTGATCATGCCGCGCTTATTGGGGCACCTTACATTTCTTGGGCGTTTCAGTGGTTAGGCTTCGCTATTGTGGCTTTAAGTCTTCTTTGGGCAAACAGAGACAGGCTGAAAACGTTAGGTGCCACGTTTCGACAATTGTGACCAGTCAATATTTAGTCATCAAAGAACGGATTGAAGTTTCCTTTTTTCTTCACCCGCTGTTATGTGGGCTCTTCGAATGGGTTCAGGCAGCCGATATTTTCCCGTACATTCTAATACGATTTCTGCGGCTCTCTTCAACGAAACTCTGTGACCAACGCTGACGTAAACAGGCTTCGTTCCCTGTTTCGTGACAACCTCAGCGCCTATAACCTTCCCCTTGTACTTAAGCGGCGCCCACCCCCCCTCAGCACTCTGTTCCACGCTGCCGCACAGCAGACTCTTCGCCACCCCAACAGTCGGCTTATCCAGAATCAAGCCCAGATGCGAAGCAAACCCCAGACCATATGGATGAGCGAACCCTTGACCATCAACCATGAAAACGTCCGGTTTACTGTGAAGCTTCTTTATCGCCGAGTAAGCGGGCGGGATTTCTCTGAAGGACAGGAGGGTGGGAATGTAAGGAAAACAGGTTTTAACGTGGGCAACCTGAACTTCAACCTGAGACAGAGTGCTAGCATCAAGGACAGCCACTGCAGCAACAGATGTTCCCCCCAGATATGCAACGTCCACCCCAGCCACATAATCAACAGTTTCAGGCAACGTATCCTCGAAGAGGAGCCTCTTGGACATGCGCAGCTGCATTTCATGGGCTTTTTTGACAGAAAACTTTGGATTAAGCCTCGGCAACTCTCACTTGAACCCTCAAACTGCTAAAGGTTTCAGGCTTTTTCAGTCTCGACTTTCCTTTTCAATTGTCTTCTCTAGCTTTGAGATGGAGCGTTCTAGGGCACTTCTTCGAACCTCGATAGTGATGTCGCCTCTGGTGATTTCGATGAGGTGCCGGGCAACGTCGCCTTTTCTTCTCAGACCCTTAATGATTATGTAGGCGTCATCCAGAGCCGTCAATTCAGAATAGATGTGCTCCATCCTTTCCAGAGTCTTCTCAGCTGCCTCCACGTTTCCCCTCCGAATCAAATCGAGTGCTCTACGTCTGAGCTCCCCAATGACGTCCCCTAAAGACAGCACATAAGGAGTCACGGGAACATCAATTTCTTTAGGACTTACAAATCGGTCTTCCTGAATCAACGTAAGCAATATGCGGGCTTCAGCATGCTCCTCAAAAGCGGCTCCAACAGAACCGCTGTAAAGCAGGTAGGGGTGATCTTTTGCTGTCTCCTGAAGCTTGGCGAAGAGGTTCTTCGCTTCTTTCAGCATGGCTTTAGCGTCATCAAATCTTTCTTGGTGAGCAAGCTGTATTGCCTGTTTAGAGAGACGCGATGCCTTTCGCATGTCCCTCTGAACCTCTTCCCGAACTGTCTCTCTTCCATTCAGCTTTTCCTGAATCTTTTCCAGAATCTCCTTCAACGACATAAAGTTCACAGCCGGAAACACTTCAAAAAGAAGCTTAGGCTAACTTAATAGGCTTTTCTAAGCGGCTAAGCAGAACCACCCTGCTATCCGCTGACTCATCCAGTGTATTGTAGCCCATTTCATCAGCTAGCTGAGATGCGAACTCTCTGATTTCCCTGTGAGAGGGCATGTTGCTGCCGTCCAATCTTAGCCTCGAAAAGCCCACATGCATGTACGCTTTCGGCTCCACGTAGGTAGGGTTAGCCTTTCTGATTAGCTGAGCGTAAACTTCGGGGTTTTCCAGATTCACGTGCCGCGCCAGAGTCAACCTGATTACCGTGGGGCACTTGAAGCTAGGAAGCAACTCTAAGGTTTCGTTAAGTTTATTCCACGCGTCGGGAACATGGGGACGGCACACCTGAGTGAACGTTTTCTTGTCAAAGGCTGAAACCGAGATGTACAGTTGGGTGGGTTCCTCGCTTAAACTGGAGAGAGTCTCTGGAACGGTTCCGTTGGAGACCAAGAAGGTGGTGAAGCCTCGTCTGTGAAAGCCTTTGATTAAACCGTCCAGATTTGGGTAGAGGGTGGGTTCCCCTGCCAAGCTGATGGCTGCATGTTTGGGCGTGGCTGCCTCTAAGCGTTTAGTTTGGTCCGCGTTGGGGGTTGCTTTGTATCCTGTTAATATCCGTTTCTGCTCTCGGATGCACCCCTCGATTATGTCCTCAGGGTCATCCCATTCTGGCAGCCGGGTTTCGTCCCATCGTAAGTTGTGGTCTCCGCTCTGGGCGCGCCAACAAAAAACGCAGCTTAGGGTACAATGAAAAACTGATGGCGTCATCTGGAGGCACTGGTGACTCTTTATTCCATAAAACTTCTGTTTGTAGCAGCTTCTGTCCTGAACTATGCTGTTGTAGAGCCACCTGCACCGTTTCACAGCCGAGTGATTACCCACCAGATGATACTTCTGCCGCCGTAGCATGGCAATTATCTCGTCAGGAACCAAAGATTGCAACGTTTTCAGCCAGCCAATCTGTTAGAAGGATAAAGATTAAATCGTGGTAATAAAATCTACGTGGTGCTGAAAGAGGTGTAAAGGCGTGAGTTACAAGAAAATTGTTAAAATGATTCCCGTTGAAAAACGAGAACAACTTTCAGACAAACTCCTGAACTATCTGCTAAAAACCAAAAATGAAAAAAATATGCCCAGCAGCATGGCAAACTGTTTCCTCAGCCAATGGCAAACAGGCACATTCGAAGACGAAACTGGTCTTTCAGTCCTCCTTGAGGCAACTGCGCTGGTTGAACTTGAAAAAACCACAGCGTTTCTGGAGCAGGAACTGCAGTTGGCTGACGTAGCCAAAGCTGTTAAAGAGGCTGCAACATAAGGAGTTGTTTTAATATGGTAAAGTTTGGAATAGAATTTGTTCCCAAAGAAGCTTACTGGAAAACAGTCTATTACGCTATCCAGTCTGAGAAGAG
The DNA here is from genome assembly GCA_964399485.1 of uncultured Candidatus Bathyarchaeia archaeon. Classification (GTDB taxonomy): domain Archaea; phylum Thermoproteota; class Bathyarchaeia; order Bathyarchaeales; family Bathyarchaeaceae; genus Bathyarchaeum. Next base: position 69,497 of record CAYNQS010000006.1, read on the forward strand.
AGGCTTCGACAACCTATGGATAACAGACCACTACAACAACCGCAACGTATACACTACTTTGGCGGCAACGGCAATATACACCAAAAAAATCGTGTTTGGTCCAGGAGTAACCAACCCCTTCCTTGTCAACCCACTCATGACTACCCAGTCTCTAGCTTCGCTGGATGAAATGGCTCCGGGACGAGTGGTGTTAGGCATGGGCGCAGGAGACAAAACCACCCTCGCATCCACAGGAATAGAAGCAAAGAAGCAACTGTCAGCAGTTGTGGACGCCATCGCAATCTTCAAGGCGATGCTGGAAGGAAAAAGCGTCACCTACGAAGGCAACGTTTTTCAAGTGAAGGGCACCAGATTCAACTTTAAACCCAGAGGACAGATTCCAGTTTACATCGGAGCGCAGGGACCCAAGATGCTTGCGACCGCTGGTAAAATCGGCGACGGCGTATTGATAAACGCTTCCCACCCCAAGGACATAGATTACGCTGTTGGGCAGATAAAAATGGGAGTCAAGGAAGCGGGAAAGAAGATATCCGACGTAGATGTCACAGCCTACACGTCTTTCTCGGTGGACAAGAAGCCTGAGAAAGCGATGCAGGCGGCTTCTCCAGTGGTTGCATTCATAGTTGCTGGCAGCCCAAACGTGATTCTTGAGAGGCATGGAATAGACTTGGCTAAGGCAGACAAGATTCGGTCAGCCCTGGCGAAAGGAGACTTCGGCGGAGCTTTCGGTTCAGTTTCTCCAAAGATGATGGAAGCCTTTTGTATAGCCGGCACCCCTGACATGTGCAACGAAAAGATCAATAGACTGCTTAAGGCAGGAATAACCCAGTTCGTTGTAGGGTCACCAGTAGGTCCAAACGTGCGAAAATCAATTGACCTCATAAGCGAACAGGTAATACCCCACTTCAAAGAGTAAACAATACCAAAACATGAATCCGACTAGGCAACCCAAAGGTTAGCCCTTGTAGAAGAGGCGCTAACTTCACCTACTTCGTTCCTATGTGCTTGCCAAAATAATCCTGAGTTTAAAGGTGAAGCGGAAAAGCAAAAAATTTATAACTTTCATTGGTTGAAGCATAGTTTGCTGATGGCTTTAACTTCAAAGAATTTTTGCTTATGTGAAGGACGTGGCACATATTGGCTGAAACAAAATATTGTTCTCCCAAATGTCGTTTATTTAGATGCGTAAAAAGAGCAGTCATCTACCAAGGAAACAAAGTGTGGTGCAGATGGACCGATGAAGAATGCAACATAGCAAACTGCAGCTACGCCACATGCGCAAGGAGACAGCTGCTGCCCGGCGGGGTATGCGGCGAATCCGTGAAACGCAAAACAGTTGAGAGGACACTTGAAGAAGACCTGATTCCATCTGTGAAACTCAGAGGCAAAGCGTTACGAAAACTAGGAGAAAAAGAAATCTTCTAGGGTTTTAGTTGCTTGCCTGAAAACCGTTAAGGCACAAAAACCGCTGCTGCCAGAACCGTTGTCCACTGACCAGTTTTTTCTCCCTTCGCTGACTGCGTTATGTTACTGGTTTTGATGATCATTCCGCTGGTTTTGAAGATCTGCTTCTTCTCGTCCCAAGCTTTGTCAGAATCAAAGGGAATCCCCATTGTTGTCGCCAGCATCGTTGCCGCCAAATCCTCTGCATAGTCTCCCGCTGCTTCGGCTGATTGACCGCAGGAATGATGCTCAGAGAGATACCCGTAACTGTCCTTGTTTGACGGAATCGCAACTCCGATAGAAGCTGCGATTAACCGTTGGGGCTCCTTAACAGAGTTTTTGGATAAAACCGCAAAAGTTATTTCTCCAGGTTTCAGCCGCTTCAAGCCTTGCTCTTTCGGGATCAGTTTGCATCCTGGCGGTATTATGCTTGAAACAGTCACTATGTTGCATCTGTGGATTCCTGCGCTTCGCAAGGCTAACTCAAAGGATGCCAAACACTCCTTATGGCTGCCCACGCCCTTGGTTAGGAACATGTATTTTGGAATCATAAAGGTCACTACTCTGAAGAGAGTTTATTTAGGCTTTCTTTGTTTAGCCAAAAACCCAAGTTATCCTGTAGAGACCCGCTTCACTACTGGCGGTCTCTTCTTCTTGAGAACATGGTAACCGCAAAAGGTGCATTTTATTCCCCCACCGCGCAACTCAAGCTCTTCTGTTCTAACTTTGGCGCCGCATTTCACGCATTCATAAGTTAGTCCACGTGAAGCCTTCTTTGACATTACATATGCCTCTAAACTGGGTAACCATGTTTCACAGGATTTAAATGTTTTCCATTTCGAAAACACAGCAACACCAAATAAAAGAAACAAGTCATCAAACGCGTAGCTGTTTTCTCAGAGATTTAAAATCATCTCCGCTAAGACTTTTGCGCCGTCTTTCAACGCTGGAATTTTGTTGTTCTTCGCCTCTTCTATGGCATCTACCAAACTTTCCACAGTAACGTCTGAAAGAAATGTGGCGCCCACTTTTTTGGCGAAAATTTCAGAGTCTCTTCTTGGAAAAGTGCGTTTCAGCTCTGGGTTTGGCACTATGACTGAGGGCTTCTTGTAGACAACAGCTTCCAACGGGGTGGAGCCTTGATGGGTTACAACAACCTCTGCGCCTGCAATAAGCTCATGAAAGTTTAAGGAAAAATCTAGGACCTTCCATTCCGGATGGCGCTTCCTGTAGGGTTCAGGGTCGACTTCTCCTGTCTGCAAAACCACATTCTTCAGGTCACTTTCGTTTAATACATCAAACAGGCGCTTGTGTCCCAGGGTTCCTCCAGTCACCAAAACGTAGCCTCCATTCCAAGGCTCGATTTCGGGTTTCGCAAAAATAGGACCAACCACAGTGCCTTTCAGGAAGTTTTTCTGTTCAGTCCACTGTAAGGCTGTGATTGCTGAGAGGGGCTGCAGAATGCGGGCTGTCTTGGATGCTCCAATGAAACGAGCCTCTCCCTCGATGTTCACTATGGGAATTCCCTTCAAAAAGGCGACCAAGGCTGGGGGGATACAGAAGTTGCTGCCGGTGCTTACAACAGCGTCAAAGTTTCCCTTGACTTTCTTCATTGAATTCGCGAGTGCTCTGGCTAGATTATAGGTGAACTTGTTTGTTGGAGTTTTGGCTCCCCGCGACTTCAGAAGGTAGTCCACATTGCCGAACTTGCCTAATCTTTTGTGGCTTAATGTGTCTCCTTCTGGAATCAAAAAAAGCATGAATGCCTTATCTTCCAGCCTCTGGGCTAACGCATAAGCGAAGCCGGTGTGTCCTCCACCACCTGCCAGTATCAAGACGCGTTTCTCTTTTTCCAAGAACGCTCAGCCAAGCGAGTTTTTGACTCCAACAGAATATAAAGTTGTGCATGCCTCATCAAGCTTGAATTGTTGCGTTTAGGGGGAGACAAGTGCTAAATATCTGAGGGGAACATACATTTTTCCACGTTTGGAGTTGTTTTATGTATGGCAAGGCGTCGAAGACCGTCCATCCCGCTTATAATCCTCTTCATTGTACTCTTGTTACTGTTTCTGTTTGCAGGTGCACTAGTTGAATTCATGAGTAAGTGGGCAGCTCAAGGAACGTTTACATTTAGCTATACGACAGGGAAAGATCCAATAGTGTCCATCGATTACACGTTGCCCCGAGATTTAGCTGACGCAATTGCTCCACAACAAGTAGAAGGATGGACTGTCAACTTAGAGGATAACATTCTCAGCTTGACGGATGGAACCTTGAATGTAGGAGAATCAGTTACGGTTGGTTATCGGCTGACGCGGTATATAAAAGGAGGCACAAGGGTTATCACAGCAACTGCCACGACAGCAAATGACGCCACATCAACTACCGAAAATTCCTTGGATGTGCCTGAAGTGTTTCTTTTAGCCCTTGCAGAGATGCTGTATCAAAATGCAATCTGGCTGCTGATACTTGCCATAATAGTGCTCGTGATCATAATTGTCCTATTCATTAGAGGCGAGAAGAAGGACGAAGAGCAGGAACAAAAAGAAGAATAACGAGTATAATAAGCTCTCAAAAGCCAATGTGGATACAAACAGGAACATCTGCAACTCCCATTTTTTGATTTTTATGTATAAAGAGAATGCCATAAAGGATGCAGAGGCAGTACAAACAGGCAAGAGTGTAAAATAAGGCACTAGCTAATAGGAAATTTTTGCCTTTTTTTAAAGACTAAAAATCCGATAACCAGCATCAAGGCGACTATACCCAGCGCTGCTAAAAGGGGATAGAGAATAGAAGCTGTCTCTTTTGCGATAGACCATATTCTCAAATCAGGATCGCATAAACCGGACATGCCCATGCAGCCAACAGTCACTATTTCAACGGTGCCATCTTCATCCACATCACCGGTAGCGACGTTCCAGGCGACAACGCCATCGCCGATTGTCCAATCTTTGTTTTGTTTCAATGTTAAAGTCTCGCCGTTCCAGTTCCAGACCCTAAGCTGAGCCGCATTTGGAGTAGCCTCAGTGTTGTTGAAGCTTCCGTAAACTGAGGTTAACCCGCTGGTCACGATGTCTACATGCTCATCGTCGTCAACATCATCTATTGCTATGGCTTTGATTTCCGTAATGTCTTCCGTAATCCACTCGTGGCTTTTCTCCAAAATCAAGGTGTGCCCATTCCAATTCCAGATTCTGAGTTGTGCATTAATTTTTTCGCCGTCATACGTCCATCCGCCTGTGACTATCTCTGGGGTGTCATCGTCGTCAATGTCGCCTACTTTCAAATTGTTAACCATAGTGTTTCCCATAGGGCTTCCACTAATTGTCACTCCACAAACACCCTCAACCATGCGCCACTCCTCATTCGCTTCCAAGATCAGCTCTGTTCCATTCCAATGCCAGATACGCAGTTGACCGCTACTATTCGTCAGGTCGTTATCGTAGCCTCCTGTGATGATTTCAGTTTCGCCATCATTATCCAAATCGTAGGCGTTCACTGAATACGCATATGCTTCATTCATGGTGCACCATTCTACGCTCTTCTTTAAATCGAGCCTATTGCCATCCCACTGCCATATGCATAGTTGCGCAGAAGATTTGAGTTCGCCATGTGCTATGCCAGCTGTGAGTATTTCTGGTGCACCGTCTTGGTCCACATCGTTGATGAATATTGAACTAAACGATACATCTTCACATTCGTAGCTGCCTTTCAAGACTAAGACTTCGCCGTCGTAGCTCCATACTCTAAGCGAGATGTAAATACCAGTACTGTTGGTAACGTGTCCTGCAGTGACTATTTCGTTTGATTCGTCGCCATCCAAGTCAGCAACATAAATTGAGTGAATTGAGCCTATCCAATTGTGGCTTTTTTCACACGTAATTTTTTCTCCATTCCAGTTCCAGATTCTAAGCGGAGCCTCCACGCTTATTCTTGTATCGTTTTCCACGTAATACATGATACCGCCAGTAACCATTTCTATAACTCCATCACTGTCAACGTCGCCTACGAAAAAGTTGTGTGTATTAAAATTGCAGGTGCCGCCCACGCCATAGGTTTCCCAATGTTGTTCCCACTCCAGAACTAGCCCACCAGGCTCGGCTCTCACGTTACAATTTAGGGAAAAAACGAAAACAAGAAGCAGTAAGGTGAATACAACGTAATTGCGGGGACGATACATCATATGGTTTTTTGCTTCAAAGAGACTTATTAGATTACCGCGCAAAAACGGGTACAAAGGTGCAATGGTAGCGCAAAAGAGTGAGATTTCAACTCATGATATAGGAATATTTCTTCCGCAACTCCCAAGTTTTTAAATGAAAACAGTTATGCTGTGTCGTCGGTTACGAAGTTGTTTCCTCTGGCTGAAAGGAAGTTGAATTGATATTTGCATCCCGAAATCCAGCCAACATCGTTGAGCGTTACTGTTTGGCTTTCTCCAGCCCTAATGGTGACATCCAAATTGTCAACTAGTTGATCAACGTTGTTGCCAGTCACTTTTACTGCACGAATTGTGACAGCATAACTTCCAGGGTTCGCTATAGTTAATACTATTTGGTTGTCTGAAGCACCTGACGTTCCTTGATAGAAGATGTCGGAAACCCACAAAGCTTCTGTTTCCATAGAGTTAGCAGACAATATGGTGATCCAACCGCTTACTGCTAAGCCTAAAGCAACGGTAACAGACAGCAAAATCACGGAGGCAATTGCCACGCTCATTCCTTTACTATCCAATTTTTTTTCTTTTTGTTTAGAGGGCAAGGTAATTACCTTCCATCATAAGACCGAATTCATATAATATATCGTGATATATAATATATCATAAACCGATATAAAAAACTAATTGTGAATTTCACCCCTAGAGACCTCTACGCACGTCTCCACTTGCGAAGATAACTGTTATTTATTCCGTCACTTGGTGACGGTTCTAAAATCCCTCTTTTTTAAGGTTAAATTTTAACCAAAAAAATGAGTGCGTGTGGAAGTGGACTGGATGAAAGTGTTGAGAACTGCTACACTCAGGAATGGCGTGTCCTGAATTTTGTGGGGTGTCCTGCTACGCAGTATCAAGTCTGAGGTCAGGAGTGGATACTTGGGCTGGTTGGGTTAAATTTTAGCCCCCAAACCCAAACTTTCCTTGTGTGCACAATTGCCACGTTGGTTTCATAAAGCGTCGTAGCAGAACTAGCCAAGAGTCCAACTTTTCAATTGGGGATTAAGATTCTGACCTTTCTCGCTTAATTATTAACTCTCCCTTTAAATATTGTTGGTTATACATTTTCTTGATCCTTAGAATATTCTTGGCCCTCTCTTCAGTTTCTTTCTCATAGATTTCAATTTCCCCATCAAAAAGACCTAATATGGCTTGTACTTGATCCGGAGAATGCATAAGCGGATTAATCAGAGCAAGAATGGTGAATCCTTTTGATTTCAACTCAGAAACAAGTCTTCTTACCCATTTTCTAGTTATTATAGAGCCATGCTGAAGTAAAACGTCCGAAATGATATCTATACAAATACGCTTAGCTACACTAGACGTTGATTCCAGCCTTCGAAGGGATTTGGTCAACGCAATATCAATATTTGATAGATTATTAACTCCTTCTAGATTGAATACATTGGGTAAGCTCGTATTAGATTTATTTGCACATGGATTGGAAAGAAAAAGATAAAAATTTCCAGGATGTTCTTCGGCTAAAGACCTCCCATTTTCTGAGTCTAGAGAAAGGTAAAACGTCACTTCGCCTACATTAATTCCTGCTCTCAAAAAATTCTTAATTAGAATTTCCCGTTCATCATTGGAAGGTGAAGTTATTATAACGGCGTATCTTTCAGGTAAGCCTCCGAACAAAAAATTGTCTAAATCTTTGTATCCAGTTGAAATACGTTTTGGAGAAATAAATTCATTTTCGTATCGAGCTAGGTTTACTTTAATTTGGTTTTTTTCAGAAGGTTCTTCATTTTCAGTAGGTGGGATAAAGGCTGATCCGAAAATGTTAGCTTTTTTAGAAGAAATTTTACCTACAAGCTTACTCTTTAACTGTTCTATCTCATTCTCAAAAATTTCCCTGTCTCCAGAAGTGGATTCTCTTCCTAAACTATCAATAAGATAATCGAAATGAACAGTAATCAATCTATTAGAATACGATTGTGAATTTTCCAAAGGATTAAATGAAATCTTAAGATTAATATCATAATCTTTAAACTCGGTTGAAGAGTCGTTCTGAAGGCTCATCCGTTTTTTAAATATAAGGAGTCTAGGTTTAATCGAGTCTTTTTGAGCATACTTAAGATTTAAAAAAAAATCCCTCGAAATATTATATGCTCTTGTTACATGCATGCATGCAGAGTCAATTATAAAGGAGTCAGATATTTTCACTGGGAATCCAACATCCTAAATTTTTAGGAACAATAGAATATAAAACTTGTTAGAATTAGATGATTCTTTGTGTGCGAGTGCGCGTTTTTTTCTTTGTGGGTGAGAGAGCGGGCGAGCAAGCGGGTGGTCGGTAAAGCACACACGTACGCGTACGTACACGGATACACGTATACACGCATCCGTGTGAACACGCATGGGTTTGGGGGTTAAATTTTAGCCCCAAATTCACACCCTTATATATGACAAGCGTATTATGTTAACAAGTAGAATTCTCTTAGTGAATGTTGACAAAAAGCCTATTGCGTTTTGTCGCTTATTTCGGGTATTCTATTAGAAAAAATATGTAAAAAGAAGGAGGGGGAGTTAGAATATGTCTATGTCTGGAATTCAATATAAAATGGAGCAAAAGCTTATTCGAAAATTTATGCAAGCAGGAGCCACTTCTAAGGAGAAAGCTGTAACATTGGAAGAGGCTAGACTTGATATGGAAGAGTATTGTTGGTTAGACTATTTTGCTGGAACTTTTCTTGGCAGCATAAAGAAGACTAGAGACCATCGATATTACCTCTAGGAGTGCACACATTATACAAAATATTTCAGGGCTTTTGCCGTTTAAGATAGGAAACCGTAAATAACATTCCAGTTTCTAGGCGAATATTCTGCACACCTACTAATTCCCACCCTTACTCCCCTAACGTGTTTAATTCTTTTTGGACTTTTTCTATTGTTGGATTTTTCTCTCTATCATGTCTGCTTAAATGAACCTTTGTCTTAAGTGGAAGCACTTTGTATTCCCATTTTACCAAATTAGAGTAACATCCCCAAACACTAGTAATGTTCAATGAAACAGTAAATATCTTTGCTTACTAAATATTTCTCTTTGTGAATGTTTTCAACTATCGCTTATGCTTTCCATTTTAATGTTCTAAATTGCAGAAGAGTGAAAAGTGAACTTGATAAAACATTGGCGAGGCGGGGTTAAATTTTAACCCCAACCCAACCACTGATAGTTGACGCTGAAGAGTGAAAGTGGAGAATGGCGTCAGCGGCTTACCAACGAAGAGAGGTAAGAAGACTCAAACTTCTGCAGATTTTAGCAATTTTTTCGATAACCCAAGCTCTTTAAATGTTTTGGTGGTCAATTGTCTAATTCTCTTTTTTAAAGCTTCATTCTCAGGATGAGGATAATATTCTACCTTCTCATTATCTATTAAAATTGCAACTGCAGTAGATTCACAGTTTCTACACATCCAAAAGCTGGTTCTGTAAGTAATCTCAGAAACCCATTCCATCATTTTGCCACAGTTTTTACATTTCAATAATCTCAGTACCTTCTCTAATTCTCTATAATCCATTTTCTTTGCCTCACTATGCGCGCACGCAACTATCCATATTTGGTCTTTTCTTAATAATGTTTTATAACGGTTATCTTCGTCGTCGTTCGTCGTCGTTTCGTTTTTTCGTGGGGTTAAATTTTAACCTCAAGCCAATTTTTTCATTTGAAGGTAGTGTAGGACCTGTGTTCGGGGCATAAATACGAAATATAATGGATTGTTAAGACTCTTCAAAAAGTATCCTAGGTAGTTTCTAGGGCAGAAAATCCGGTAAGCAGAATTTTGTTTGAGCAATTGTTGCATCGAATCAATAGACTCTCTAATATATTGTTTCTGACTTTTGGCTCTAAAATAGAGTAAACATCTTCTGTTTCATCGTTAGGCGAAATCTTTGCCCCACAGCAAGGACATAAAAAATCACCCTTCCCTTCTAGATCTATTAAACTAATTTTATGCACCAATACCTGCTTCACTTTTCGATCCCCTAGATATGCACCGCTAATGCCTTCGATAATTAACAAAAAAAGGTTTTTTGTCAAGAAAGTTTGACCAAAACTATCGTTTGGCTAGTCAAGAAAAATTGACTAAGCAAAATAACATTAACAAAATCGAATTTTGGTTAGTTAAATAATTATTTAGCTTTCTTACTGTGGGGGAAAGAAGGGCAGTTTCCTTGTCTTCTGCTCTAGGTTTATTACTTGCTGGACAAACATAAACTGTTATTTACTTGCTAGGTCAGTATGAAATGAGGGAGTTTGGTGAGCAAGGTTATTGTTCCTCCTACATCGGTTGTCCACAAAACGGCGGTCATCGGAGAGGGAACACGCGTCTGGAACTTTGTACACGTTAGAGAAAACGCTGAAATAGGCAAGCAATGTGTCCTCGCCGACTACGTTTATGTGGGCAAAGGAGCAAAAATCGGAAACAACGTAAAGCTTGAGAACCGAGCAACAGTCTATCAGGGAGTAACAATCCAAGACAAAGTTTTTGTTGGTCCTCACGTCACCTTCACAAACGACCCTTATCCAAGAAGCTTCAGCACAGACTGGAAAATCCTGCAGACACTCGTGAAAGATGGAGTCTCAATCGGCGCTGGAACAGTAATACGTTGCGGCGTCACCATAGGAGAATACGCTTTGATAGGCGCAGGCAGCGTAGTAACAGAGGACATACCGCCCCACGCTTTAGCTTACGGAAACCCAGCTAGAATCAGAGGATTCGTTTGCAGATGCAGCAGAAAACTTGAGACCGAAGAAAAAAGGGAAACCTGCGTTCTGATGAAGTGCCAGTTCTGTAACAAAGAATACAAGATAGCAGCGGAAGATTATGCCAGACAAAAAAAGGGGGAGTGAAAGACTGCTGAACCGGAAGATTCCGATTGCAAAACCGAACTTTGGAAAAGAAGAAGAAACTGCAGTGAAGGAGGTTCTGGAATCAGGTATCCTAGCCTCAGGACCGCGAACAAAACAGTTTGAAAAAGAGTTTGCGGAATACATCGGAGTAAAACACGCTGTTGCCGTGGCTAACGGAACCATAGCCTTAGATGTGGCGCTCAAGTCTCTTAAGTTAGGTCCCGGCGACGAGGTGATAACCTCAGCCTTTTCTTTCATATCCTCCGGCAACTGCATACTGTTTCAGAACGCAAAGCCTGTCTTCGCCGACATAGACCCCAGAACCTTCAACCTTGACCCCGCAGATGCTGCCGAGAAGATAACAGCAAAAACCAAGGCAGTAATTCCCATTCACATGTTCGGTCAACCTGCTAACATGGATGCCCTCAAGGAAATCACCGAAGACAAAGAAATCGCTTTGGTGGAGGATGCTGCCCAAGCCCACGGAACCGAATACAAGGGACAGAAAGCTGGAAGCATAGGAGAAATGGGTTGCTTCAGTTTCTACGCCACAAAGAACATGACAGCGGGCGAGGGAGGAATGATCACCACGAGCGACGCGGAACTGGCGAGGAAGGCTCGATTACTCATAAATCATGGGCAAAGCCAGAAGTATCACCATGACACCTTAGGCTACAACTACCGCATAACCGAATTATGCGCTGCCATCGGATCAGTCCAACTCAAGAAACTTGACAAATACAACACTAAAAGAAGAGAGAACGCGAAGCTTTTGACGCAGGGAATCCGCAAGTTCACGGGTTTAACTGTGCCCTACATAGATAAGGATGTGAAACCTGTCTTCCACCAGTATGTGGTAAGAGTGGAAGAGAACTACTCCAGAGACAGGGACGAGCTTGCCGATTCTCTAACTGAGAAGGGTGTCGGAGTTGCTGTTCACTACCCCATCCCCATTTATAGGCAGCCGCTCTATCTGAAGTTAGGATACAAAGGGACAAAGTGCTCCAATACTGAGGAAGCCTGCAGACGGGTCTTAAGTCTGCCTGTTCACCCTCTAGTTGACAAAGGAGACATTGAATACATCTTGGCTGTTCTGGAAGAAATTTCTTAGCGACTTCAAATCTTAAAAGCTGCGCACATTTCACCGAGCAATGCGCTTGAGTAATTGTTGATCTTCTGTGAAAACTGACACTTACTGAAAACTACACGCAAATTGCATCCTTCAAGTCGCTGCTTGAAATGGTGTCTGTCTCTAAACGTTTGGTAGTAGATGCTATGTTCTATTCGTTGCTCATGTCACTATATCAGACGTCAGTTTAGGTCCCAACTCGATTAACGGTTTCGCTTAACCATCCCGCCAGAAACTCCACATTGGTTCTGGTCAGATATGTTAGTGTGGTTAAACTTGTGTTAGTTAATGCAGCGTAAGGAATGAAAAGTATCTTAGAGATAAATCTTCTGAGAATCTGGTACAGGGAATAGTGACCGTAACGATTGTAAGACATTCCTAATTGGAAATGGTTTATTGGGGTACCCAAATGGACTGTTCCAATGCTGGGTATAATTTTCCAAACGTAACCAGAATCTTCAACATGCTTTTTGAGCAAGTGGTCTTCACCGAAAAAAAGTGGTGGAGGATTATGGTTTATCAGCAGTTGTCGTTTAATCAGAACATTGTTGATGAATGGGTTCGTGTCAACTTTGTGGAGTCCAACCAAGGTTTTAACAGCCTTCTCATAAGCTGCTATGTGCCTGTTATTTTGGACAGCTACTGTAGCTATTGCCCCAACATTAGGTTCAATATGAGAAAGGACCGTAGGTAACCAATCTTTGGGAATAGAGACATCATCGTCAAACATTGCAACATATTCTGTAGATGCCTTCAAGCCTCCATCGACTCTAGCCTTTGAAAGAGGTTTACTATCGATTAGGAAGACTTGACCTATATTCTCTTGAGCCTTTATTGACTCGATCAGTTTAGGTGAAACTGTTTTAGGGTCAAGAGTTAGGACAATAGCATCAACCTTCATCTTATTCACCTTAATGTTGTTTCATGGCGATGTAATGTTTTTCTTCCACTTTACCTGTTTCTGGCATTCTGCATATGTTTCTACTACACTAGTAAATTTATCTCCAAGTATAATATTGCTCCGCTTGGTAGGGAAAAGTATGCCACAACAAAACAGTCTAAAGATTCGCTTCGTTTTCCAGCCGCAGAATTATCTTAAGGAGTCGTTCGTTAGCGACAGGTTTCACTCTTTTTGTTTTGCATAGATCACCCGTCTCCCAAAGTCTGGAACTTCAGAAGTTAAGCCTCTCTGTTACACGAGGTTCAATCTTCAAGAATTTACATGATTTTCCTATATTAACGATGCTTTTGACAAATAAATCTGAACAAAAAACAATGTAAAATCATATTTAATCCTTGACAAATGCATAATAAATGGCTAAAAAGTTGAAAGAAAAACAATTAATAGTCTGAGTGTGTTTATAAGCAGGTTGACCTAACAATGAAAAAACTGATATTGGGTCTAGATGGAATGGATTTTGATATTGCTCTAGATCTAAATCTAACGAACATTCTTCAGATTCAGTTCGGAAGAATTGAAGTTCCTATAAATGAGGTGTTGGGGCAACCTACTTCTCCAGAAGTGTGGGCTTCTTTTCTTTGTGGAGAACATGTAAAAAAGATGTTCAAGGGTAGAAAGAGAGAGCGGTTGATGAAGTATCTCGTAAAATTGAAAAGAATGTTTCCATTCATATCTATGGGGATTGGCAGAAAAATCTGCGGTCAAATAGTTAGTTTTCCAACATTGGATAGGAAAACTTGGGTAGATCTTCCAAATGTGAAAGAATTCAATTCGCCGTATTACAGTTACACAAACGAGGTTTTTGAATACACCCAGCAGTTTGGCAAAGACAAAGACTTGGACGCGTATAAAAAGAATATTTTAGACCTTTATGAAAGGGATTCTAAAAGAATTATTTCAGAAGTGAATTTGGAAGTGACGCATCCAAGCTGCGACATTCTCTTCTGTTATCTTCATTTTCCTGACATGTTCAATCATCTCTGGTTCCAAGAGGTGGATGCGCTCTATTCACATTACCGAAAAATGGATGCTTTCGTTAAAGGAATTCTGGATTCGGTGGGCGATACACACGTGATAATCGTATCGGATCACGGTTTCGATATGTCAAAAGGAGATCACAGCGATTTTGGCTTCATAAGCAGTAACAAGTTCATGAATTTTCCAAAAGATATTATGGGCTTAGGTAAGTTGATGTATGAATATGCGGATGTCAACAAATGAATACTGAAGAATTGGTTTCGAAATCGGTTTACATGCTGCGAGAAGCAAAAGCGCACTTCAAAAATCCAGTGCTGCTTTGGTCAACGGGGAAGGATTCTACTTTATCTCTAAGTTTGTGTAGGGAAGCATTTGATGGAAAGGTCCCGTTCCCAGTTCTGTACATCGACACTGGGTTGCAATTTGAGCAAATGTATAACTTCAGAGACAAGATCGCGAAGGATTGGAATCTGGACCTAATAGTAGAAAAAAGTGACAAGGCAGGAAAAATTAGTCCCTCGCAAGAAACTCCTAATCAAGTATGTTGTCAAACTTTGAAAACAGATACTGTGAGAGATACTATTGAACAGCATGGGTTCGATGCGATGATTATATCAATCTGTAGGGATAAACAGCCAATTGGAAATACAGAAAGAATTTGGAAGCAAAAAAAGAAAACGGGTACACCATCTGAGAGCCTTCAGGTTGATCCTGTATTTAATCTTCAGACAGATTTTGGTGCCGATTCTAGTTGCACACGTATCAATCCGATTCTGCATTGGGATGAAATCGCCATTTGGGAGTATACCCAAAAAATGGAGATACCTGTCAACCCGATATATTTTGCCAAAGACGGAGTCAGATATCGATCTCTTGGCTGTCACCCTTGCACTAACCCTATCGAATCTTCTGCAAAGAACATCGCCGAGATTATTGAAGAACTAAAGGTCGCTAAAGGTCCAGAAAAGTCTGGAAAATCACAGGAAGCTAAAGACAAAGAAGAAATTATGAAGAAGCTCAAGGCTATGGGGTATATGTGATTTGATTCATTTCTTGTCTCATAATTGTAAGCTTGGTTTGTGGAGCAATAGCCAAATCACTGGGCATAAGATATGGTGTATTTAGCACAAGCATATTGCTTTCGTTTGGGTTTGCTCTAGCCATTTTAAGTGCAAGTATTCATGTTGCTGAAGTTTTGTGGATATCATAAGTGGGGTTAGTCATTGGAAATTCGAAGATATAGACAAAGGTATGATTTTGATGAAATCACAAAGGAAAGAAAAACTTCGAAATAAAAGATTGCAAGAGAATCCAGAAAAACATGAGCAACGGAAGAGTTATTTGTTCTCCTCATTTTCCAGTTGCCGAAGTCTCTTGAGGAACCTGTTCGTGGGAGGATCAAGTTTTACTTTCTGTCTTGTTTCATCCAGTTCGATGAAGTTATAGCTTGCCAGAAATTTTGTGACATTCTCAACATTGATGCTGTCTAGTTGAGCTTCCTTTTCTATATCCTTTAGATGATGCCATTTTCCGTTCTCCAGTAACCGCAGAATAGTCTCAGCAGGCACTATGAATCCTCCTTCAGTTTCATCAGTTAGGTATGAAGCGCTTAAATGGCTTCTGAAGTTATTTTCCAGAAAAAAACTCTAGAAAATTGAATCTCAACTATCACAATCGAGAGAAAACTGTTATTGGCATGGTTTGGGGTTGAATACTAGGTCTGGTTTTCTGTTTTCTCGTGGTCTGCGTAGTAGCTGAGTCCCGCCGTTACTCCGGTGGATACCGCGAACCACAGAATCATGGCTGTAACGTTTCCCTGAGTGACGATGTATGATAGGGCAATGGAGGCGCCGTGGACAACCGCGAGAATGGCAGAGAGTTTTGGTTTAAATTCTAATCCCATGACATCACTTCCAGTCACGGTTTGTTTTCCCACAACTCGAAACCGGCTTTCATCAGGTTTTTCCGCACCTCTTCCGGTCTCACATATGGGGTTTCGGATGTGGCGCTTATCTCGGCTAGTCTGATTAGGTCTTCTAGTTTGACTTCAGGTTTTTCTGTGCCCCAGTTTAGTCTGCAGTTTGCCTTCGCTGGGTTGAGGCTTGCCTGCCGTATTAGGGGATTGAAGATTTCTCGTTCGCAGGTTCTTTTTATGAATCGTTGTAGTGCCATTACTTTTCTTTCCGCGATTTCCAGGGCTGCTCTGGCTGATGCTTCTGTGAAGCCTGGGGTGGTGAACAGTTTTGGCAGTGGGGTTTGTCCGCCCAGGTAGACTTGGTTGAGGATGTGGTCGATGTAGGCTTCGTAGCGGGCTTTGGGGTCTACGGTGACGGTTTTGATGTCTGCTTCTGGTTTGTTATACACGAATCTTGCGCCTGCTTTGGGTTTGCTTTTTATGAGTTTCTGGTATTCGGCGAGTTTTTCGTCGCTGGCGCCTGCGAAAATCCACAGTTCGTCTGGTCCAGCGTATTTTTCGAAGATTTCGGGCATGATTTTTTCTATGCGGGCTTTCATTTCGAGAAAGCTGATTCTTGTTTCTCCGTTGAAGCTGAGTTCGGTGAGTAGTACTTGAAGGACTCCTGTTCCGTATGCTGAAAAGTTAACTGGGTTCCAGCGGAAGTGGACGATTTTTTCGGGTTTGAAGGCTGTTTTCGCGTCTCCGTAGCTGTAGTTGTAGCCTGTGACCTGACCGTACTGGTTTCGTTTTATTGCTGTTGGGTTGTCGAAGCCTGTGAGGGGCAGTATCTTCAGGTTCTGCAGGTGTTCAGGTTCTGTTTTCAGCCAGAAGCTGTTGCCTGATGCCACGATTTCTCTGGCTGCGATCTGCAGTAGCTCGTCTAGGTTGACTGTTTCGTTGAAGCTGTCTATGATCTGTTTTGCTTCTTCGGCGCGTGCGTATTCTTCGTTGATTGTGGTGTAGAATCCAGCGCCTACGGCTTGGTCTGCTAGAAAGTCGACGAAGGCTTTGCAGCTGGGGTCTCTGGTGTAGGCGGTTATTATGTCGTTGAAGGTGACTGTTCGGGTTTCTCCGTAGATTTGTCTCCATGCGGGCAGCAGGACGCCGTTGGTTTGTTGGAGTTTTCCGTAGAATTCTTTGAGTTTGTTTACGACTACGCTCAAGGTTGTTACGTCCAGCAGTTTTTTGGTGATTTTTGGTCTTAAGTTGGAATGAGCTTCTATGCTGAGTGCTGTTTAGGTGCCAAATTTTTCTTAGATGGATCGTTGAAGAGGGCTATGATGGCTTGTCCCCTGTCTGTGAGTTTGTAGTATTTTGCGGGGAGGAACTTGTCTTCTTCGATGTGGTCGACTTCTAGGAGATTTGCTTTGAGGCAGTATCTGAGGTAGCGGTAGATTTTTTTGCTGTCGAAGTGGAGGCTGCTGTGATAAAGCTGATACACGTTGTTGGCGTTCTTTCTGAACATGTTGAGAAACTTCAGGGTCTCCAGCAAATCGCAGAATTTGGAGCCTTTTTTGGGTCCACGCTGCAACAACAGCACCAACCAAAAAGAGGGTGGGTAGAAGGGTATCAGATTTTTTGACATTTTCGGTCTTCACGAGGCTGCGGCAAAACGGTTATTCTGCAAGAAACGCCCTATAGGGAAACTGCTTCTTCGGGCAGATATATGACGTGGGCAGGCATGTTTATGTCAAATTTGCTGTTGGATTTGGCTTTTTGGTGTTGTTTTATTGGGGCTGAAACCGCGTTTTTCTTGGGGAAGAACTGTTTCCATGGGGGTTATGGGCGCTTTTTGTGCCAATCTTCGCATACTGTGCCTGAGCAGTAATCTTTGCGTTCCAGCTCGATTGTTGAGTGTTCGATGTGATGTTTCAGGAGTTTTTCTTTGATTGTCTGTTTTGTTGGTTCAGGACTTTTGAGTGTCTCATCATCCAGCACCACATGTGCCGTGAATATGTCGGTTTCTCCCTCCAGTGACCAGATGTGTATGTCGTGGACGTCAATTACCCCCTTGATTGAGGTCAGATCTTTTTTGACGGCTTCGAGGTTGATGTGCTCTGGGACGCCTTGGAGGAGGATGTTGATTGCTTCTCTGAGGTTTTTGGTTACATTGTAGAGGATGAACGCTGTTAAACCGATGGTCATCAGTGGGTCGAGGAGATAAACTTTCCAGAAGTAGATGATTACGCCTCCAACCAGAATGCCCCCCCAGCCCAGCACGTCCTCTAGGAGGTGCCATGAGAGCACTTTCTCGTTTAGGCTCTCACCTTTTTTCAGCAGAAAGAAGCCCAAGCCGTTGAATAGGATGCCGATGACGGCTATGCCCACCATTCCAAACGCATTTACAGTTTCTGGATTGAAGAGTCTGGGTATGGCTTGGAAGATGATTACGATTGAGCCTCCGATTAGGATAGAGGCTGAGAAGAGTGCAGAAAAGAGGGAAAGCCTCTGGTAACCGAATGTTCGGCTGGTGTCTGGAGATTTGCGTGCTCCCCGTTCGAAGAGCCATGAGACCAGTAAGGCGACGCTGTCGCCGAAATCATGCAATGCATCAGAGAGGATTGCTAAACTGTTGGTCCAGAAGCCGCCGACAAGCTCTATGACTGTGAAGGCGACATTCAAGAACGCGGCGAAACGCACCCTTTTTTCTCGCTCTGGCATGGTTTAAGGTAAGTTCTCGACTTGATAAAAACCTATCCAAAAACAGAGAAATGGGGAAATACGTTTAGAACTAAATGGGTTTGGGGCTAAATTTTGATTCTGTTTCTCAGGAAGAGTATAAGGGATGAGAAGAACAGTGCTGATAGTAACGGCAGTGTTTGCGACGGTAAGTATTGGATTATGAATCCTCCTGCGATTGGTGTGATGATTTGAGCTATGCTCTGCAGTGAGTTGTTGACGCCCAGTACGGTTGCGGTTTCCTTTTGTGTGACGCTGTTTGTCAGTTTGCTGGTTAAAATGGGTCTGCTGACTCCTGTGCCGTAGGCGAGGAAGATTAGGGGGATGAAAACGAACATGTAATCTGTGGAAAGTGCAAGAGTCACCATTGAAATTACCATGGCTACTATCCCCGTTCTCAGCATGCTGCCTTCACCCAAGGCTCGGAGGATGCGGGCAATCAAGAATGTTTGAATAGTGACTCGCAGTATGCCGATCCATGCCATGTAGAAGCCGACTTGGTCAGCGCCAACGTGGAATTGTGCTTCTGCCAGTAAACTGAAGTTGGAAATGAACAGGAAGAATCCGGCGTTGAAGATGAAGAACATGATTAAGCTGTTTCTGACGTTGTGGGTTTTCACGAAGCGTTTAGCGTCGTTGACGGGGATTACTTCGTTGAAGCGAAGAGATAGTTTTTCGGGTTTTTCTGTGATGGTTTCGGGGAGGAAGAGAAGAACTAGGACGATTGAGACTAGGGTTACGGCTGCGGCGAAGAACATCGGAACTGAGTAGTCGATTCTGGAGAGCACTCCGCCGATGAAGGGACCGAATATCATTCCGGCGCCGAATACGCCGCTGGAGTAGCCGTAGACTCTGGTTCGGTGGCGGGGTTCGGTGATGTCGCTGATGTATGCTTGGCTGACGGTCATGTTGCTTCCCAGCAATCCGTCGATTAACCGTGCCACAACTAACAGGATTGGGGTGGTGGCGAAGCCGAGGAGCAGAAAGCCTGCGAATGTGCTGAGCTGGCTTAGGATGAGGAGGGGTTTTCTTCCGAAGCGGTCGCTCAGTTTGCCTGTTATTGGGCTGGCGAATAGTTGGCAGAAGCTGAACACGCTGACGATGAGGCCTATTTGTATGGGGGCTAATCCAAGCGATAAGCCTAGAAACGGTATTAGCGGCATTACCATAATGAAGCCCAGCACTTCCGTGAAGATTATCAGAAATATCACGTAGAGGCGCTTGTCAAATTTGAAGTCGTCTGCTTCGTGTGCTTCGTTGGTTTTCAAAAAGTTCGACCTCTACATCTATTAGGTGGTTAACTCGTCAAGATTCTGTTCCACTCTCTAAGAGGCGTAAAAACGTTTCTATTAACTAGTTAACCAACAAACTGGAGAATCAATGAAGAATCTCTTTTGTTGGCTAAATTTCTGAGAAATGAACGTAAAGAGTGGATTCCTCGCATCGTAATTAAAGAATAAAAGTCATAAGTCATCATTCTCCCATGACCAGATGTTTTATAACCAATTAGTTTTAAGATGTTTTTGAGGTGAGTAAAGGCAAATGCCCATGCTTTATCTTAAATGCAAAACTTGTGGAATAAAATTCGCATCAGGAATTTCAGTAGATAGAACTAGCTTCAAAACGCTAAGCTTGATTAATAATTCGCATACCTGCCCAAAAGGACATACACACGCTTATAACAAGCAAGATTATTCCTTTTAATATCGCGACTACTCAGTATTAAAGAGGTGAAGATTTATTCCTGAGCCTTCTCTAAAAACTCGGAAAGTAGTTTATGAAAGATGGAGAGGTAAATGCGCTTTCTGTGGTATTGACCTACCCTTCGAACAACACCATATTATCGCCAAAAATGACTCCCCAGAGTTGATTGATGACCCTGATAATTTGATTTTGTTATGTGCAAATCATCATGGTTTGACACTTAAGAAAAAACCAGATGAACGCCCAGCAATTGCAATTGAAGATATTGACGACCTGCAAAAATCTGGTTTTGCCAAAGCAGAAAAAAGAGGTTTTTATTTTTCCATTCCTCAAAATTTTTCGCTTTCTTTAGGTAGTAATCTTTGCATAGGATGTCCCTATATTCTTATTGTTAATGATAAACCGTTGATTGAGATGTGGCCTCAGAGGACTGCCTTTTATGTTGAAGAACCCAAGGTTTACCTTTACATGCGATTCTTTGATGACGAGAATAATTTTATAGGAGGAATGTTTGCGAATCATTGGGCTTCCGTTGTTAATGAGGAATGGAAGTTGGATATTCTGGAAAATGAAATCATTGCTAGACACGTAAAGAGACCGATTTTCGTCAAATTTGAGCGCGATAAAAACTTGGTTCGAATAACAGGACGGTTCTATTTTGATGGAATAGAAATAACTGCCAAATATGATAGCCTTCTACTAATGACAAATGTGTTCTCAGGAAATATGGCAAGAAATTGCGAAGTAGCTTTTATTGTGAAAGGAAATCGTGAATCAGCCTCATTAGGATTCTGTGGTCGATTATCTACGAAATTTTAATGCTCTAATTTTGAACTATGTGTTTTCTATAATTTGTGTTTTTTCTACATGTGTATTGGGGAGAGAGCAGGTGGGAGCGCGGTGTAAACGCACGGGCACACATACGTACGTGTACGGGCGTATGGACACGAGTACGTGGGTTTGGGTTTAATTTTAATCTCTCTGGCATCGCTCAATACTAAGAATTAAAGCCGTAAATCTCAAGCAACTTATTTTTGCTTTGAAATAGCATCCAAATATTCTTGATACCGTGATTTGCATTGATTTACTACAGAAAAATAAGACTTGAATTCAATTGAGGGAATCAAGTTGATTGCCTTCTTTAGATGGGGAGTAATGTTCTTTGCTATTAGGAATCCCTGTTTTTCATCATATTCCGCAAATTCATCAACAAGAACCAAGTAATCCATTAGTTGAGTTATGTGTTCCTGTTTAACTTGCATTGAAGGCCTTTTAATCTCAACTACGACCAGTCTTTTTTCGAAATCAGCACAAATAAAGTCAGGACGTCTTTTCCTATATTTTTTCCTGTATTCTTTTCCAAGAAAATTTGAAAGTGTTTTGTTAGAACGGAGAAGCCAATACTTATCGTCAAGAATCCAAAGCGCACCTGCAAGTTGGTTATGTACAGAGTTTTTCCCTTTAATCTCATAGGCATTTTCATTTTGAATGGATGCATCAAAAATTGTTAACTTCCGTAATCTACTGCCAATAATGCTTGCAACAGAAGTAATTTCCGGCAGAGTGTATTGCTGCATTAGTTGGTGTAGTTTTTTCATTCCTTCAGGCGATTTTTCTTTTCCTAGCTCATTAATCAGTTCTTTCAAAGTGTTAGCCATTATGTCTTGTTTACCCAATAGAGACCTAAAAGCTGTCTCTACAAAATCGCTAAGAACATCAAAATCTTCAATTTCGACTTCGCCACGATAAACTTGGTCAAAAGCTTTCAAAATGCTGATTGCCGCTTTAGGGTATTGTTCAACAATCTTCTTTACTTGTGGGTCAATTGCTTCTTCTTTTCTCAATTGTTTTTCTAAAGCTTTTAGAAGAGGTGGTAATTTTTCCCATTTCAGTTTATTTGCTAAGTAATCTAACACTGGTTTGACTTTTGCTAGTTCCTCAGGGGTTTTTATTCTAACGGATTGATAATAAAATGGGCTTTGACGGGGTCCAGTAGGGCCTCTAGTCAACCTGTATAATTGTAAAGCTCCTCTGGGATTAAAAATATCCTTATAAGCTCTCATGTAAAATTTCTGTTTGATGATTGTTTGTCTATCGATTATAGTTTTTTGAGTTGCACCTTGATTTGACATAAATAATAGAATTGTCCGATATACTATATTTGATTTCGTATGAAATTAATTTGGGTTTGGGGTTAAAATTTGACCCTTTCCGTCACTGAACAAATTTTCATTCTTATTTTAATTGGGAATTTATTTGGTTGGTGTTAGTGTTATTGTTAGTGTGTTTGTTTTGTGTTCTACTTTTGCTTCCAATTCTTCGTCTAGAAACGGTTGGAGTAGGTGGTGGTGTTTTTTGGGGATGGTTAGAGAATAGACTGGGTACTGGTATTCTGCTTTGCCGTAGTATCGTTTCTTCACTAGCCTCTTCTGTATCTTAACCATAACTAAACAGAGTGTCAAATAGAGGCTAAAAATGCTGTGAACTAACAAATAGCAGGGTCCCAGTGAGAGGTGACCGAAAATAAACTAACAGACGCCAAGCATGGCACCTGTGGTCAACCTGTCAAATGTGCCGATTTTATCTTTTAACATAGGCTGTCCATCTTGTTTTCTGGTGTGCCAGTTGCCGTGGGACCAAACAGAAAACTACATCCGTTCAGGACACAGGAACCCTGAAATTTTCGACCCCGAAACCCTCAAAACCATAACCCTCAGCGAAGAAGAGGGAATCAAAGCCATCATCGCCAAACCATGGAACAGCCAATCAACCGAAGTGATAAGCTACCTCTTCAGCAAAGAAAAAGACTGGACAACAGAAAAGGCGCAAAAATGGTTCAAGCAACACGAAAACAAAGCCAAGGAGTCATTCAGCTGGACAGGCACAATCCGAAACATCCCAGAAACAGGAAACCTGATTCGAGGAAAAGCCCTGCACCCAATCAGGACACTCCACCCAAACGAGTGGCCAGAAATAAGAGAATACCTCAAAGAGGAACTCGAAAAAAGCGCCCACACCCTAGCTGGCACACCCCTAATCATAGATCACCATAACCCCATCAACGGCAAGGTTCTGGGAGCCGAATACGAGGACGGAGCCATCGAATACATAGCCCAACTCGACGACCCCGCCATAACCAGCCAGATAGCAGACGGCACCATAAAGCACTGCAGCGTAGAATTCGAATGGAAAACCCTCGAAAAACTCAACGGACACGCACCCAGAGGCATCAAATTCACCGGACTCTCCCTGCTCAAAGATTACCCTCCCGGAGACCCGCAAACAACCGTGGAACTCTGGGAAGCCATAATCGACAAACTCAAAGAATCCAAAACAAAAGAGCAGACAAGCCCACGACAACAATTTCTTCTTCACCAGCTCCATGAACCATCAGCCTTCATGAAAGAGCACTTCTCATCGGTTTGGATCGACCAAACAAACGGAATACAGGGCATCTACGGATTATTACGCGACAAACCCGAGAACCCTCAGCCCATGGCGCTCCTCTTCATGAAAGACAAAGGCTGGACCACAGAAAAGATGGAGGAGTGGCTCAGCAACCACCCCCAATACACCCAAACTACAGAGCCGCCTCAACCAGAAACCGTGCCCCCAAAACCGCTGGGCGAAGCAATAATCGCATCCTCCGAGCCCCAGCCCACTGACCTCATACCCAAACAGGAGATTCTAAGCCTCTTGCCCGACGACTGGATAGTCAGAGCATGGAGCATCGGACCCCAACTGCTTGTGCGCCAACTACGGCACAGACTCAACTCACAGTCATCTGAACACGTGACCGGGAGTAAGCAAGGATGAACTTGACGAAACCGCAACAAAACTGGAGGAAGAAACGTGACTGACCTATGGCCTGACGCAGAAACCGGAGAAATGATCAGCGACGGAACAGTGCTCAGCTTCGAAGCAGCCTCAAACATAACCAAAGGAGACCTCGTGTACCTCAGCGCAGACATGACAGTAAGCAAATGCACCGCAGCCACCCAACACGCGCTCGGAGTAGCCCTAACCACAGTCCAGAGCGGAGAAGTGTGCTCAGTCTGCACCCGCGGAGTAGTCAAAGTAACAGCCGGAGGCACCATCAACCGAGGCGAAGCCATACAAACAGACGCAAACGCCCAAGCCATCACACTAGCAGACGGCTCAGCAACCTACGACGAAACAGAACTCCCAGACAGAATCGCCAGAAAAGTCGGCGTAGCCCTGCAAACGTTTGCCAGCGGCGACACCGGCCTAATCCACGTATCCAAAGCATAGGAGGACAAAACAGTTGCCGAAACTTTTTGAAGCCATAAAAGAAGACCCCGAATACAAGCCCATCCTACCCGAACTGCTGGAACGAGCCAAAACCAACCTGATGGTCAACGCAGTAATGAGGGAAGCCATCCTCAGCGACACAGCAGACGCACTAGGAAAAATGCATGATGTAGTCGTAGACGCAGCCAAACCCGCACTCATAGGACGCGAAATAATCTGGGTCCTACCCACCACCGAAACCCTAGTCAGATTCCCCAAAGCAAAACTAGGCAAAGCCCACAGAACAGCCGAACTCTCGCAAGTGTGGATCACCCAAGAAAAATACGACACCGTAGACGTCAAAGCAGACATGGAAATCAAAGCCGGAGCAGAATACTCCAAAAAATTCTTCGAAGACGCATCATGGGGAGTAATGGAACGGCAAACAGCCGAGGTAGGCAGAGCAATCGCAGAACTGGAAACCGAAAAAATCCTCGCCCTATACGACAGCATAAACGCAGCCGACCTAGCAGGAGGAGACGAATACAACGGCTCCGGAACCCTAAACTGGGCAGGACTCGTCGGATTCTGGAACCAAATAAAAGCAGAAAACTTCAACGCCAAAGCATTGGTAATCAACCCCGCGCAACTCGCTGACCTGTGGCAGCAAGACCAATTCATCCACAGCTTCTACTTCGGAGGCATGGCTGACATCCGCAGAGGAATCCTAGGCGAAACCTATCTTGGAATGAAGATCGTTGTCAGCACCAAAGTCGCAGACGGAACAGTCTACTGCATCGACACAGACATAGCCGCAGTAATGCTTCTGAGACGAGACATCCTAACCGAACCCTTCGAAAACCCCAAACAGGACAGATACGGCATCGCAGCATCGGAAAGAATCGGCCTCGGCGCACTACGAAGCAAGGCTGTGGCAAGAGGAACAGGCTGGTAATCAAGCCACTCTGCCAAACATCTAACTTCCCCATTTTTTGGTGAAAATCAAATGAGCGAAATCAACTGGGGCAACTACAAAGAAGCCTACAAGGCAATCCACGACGCCATCCACGGAATCCGAACCCCCCACAACATCTCAATAACCCGCAACCAAGCAGGCTACATCACACAACTCCAAGTTACCGGCGACTCAGCAACAAAAACCATCACCATCACCCGAAACCCAGCTAATTTCATCGAACAAATCTCAGAAACAGTTTCATAAAAAACGAACGGAGGAAAACAAAAAGATGGTTGCAACCGTAAATGTGCAGCAGGCAGTTGGGGGATCAGACGGCACCCCAGGAACATACAACAACGTCGCCACAAGCACGAGACTGCAGACCAAGGACCAGTTCGCTCCCGCAGACACATCCTACCCAATTCCGATACCAACCAGCGGCTTCAAGTACAGCTACTGGATTCACGTCTGCCTAGACCTCAGCGGAACCTTCACAAAAATCAACAACGTGCGCTTTTATTCTGACGGCGCCATAGGCTGGAACTTCGGAACAGAAGGCGAACTGCGACGAGGAAACAGAGACACAGGCGACCACGGATGCCCCATGCCATCAGAATATGACCTGGCAACAGGAACAGAAGCAGACACTGGAGACAGCATAGAGGATGTAACAGATGGACATGGCTACTACAATGGTCAGACAACTCCCACCGCGAACGTGGCTAACGACACAGAAGCATCACCCGCAACAATCGACTCAACCGATCACACCAGCGCAGAAAAAACGAAAGCCGCTGTTCTACAATGCAAGGTGGCGAATGATGCTGTGCAGGGAGAACAGGCAGACGAGACGCTCAGCTTCAAGTACGACGAAATCTAGGAGCCAACAAAAATGCTCGGCTACCGTCCACTCGTCTATTTCTGGATAGCCGAGTACACTGATGGCTCCGCGTTGCCGCAGTTTGATCCGGAAACAGGCAGAGAAAACAGGTTCTCAGAGGTTGATCAACAGAAACTGAAACGCTTCGGATGGTACCCCTTTACAACAGAACTGGCTCAAAAAATACTGAAAGCCGAAAAACTCGTTGCGATTCCGACAAGAAACTTACCATATGCAGTAAGGCTGGAAAATGGCGAGAAACTGGTGGCGTACAGAACTAACACTATCAAGTTGCGCACCAAATCCGGTGAAGTCAAGCGTGGGGAGACAGTTTACGTTTTGGGTGTTGATTGCGGTAAGATTTTGGAGATAAATGAAAGCGGGAACGTGGTTAACTGATGCCAACATTGATTCTTAGGCCAGACAGTAACGGCTCAGAAAACGAGGTTTACCAATACCCAGATTCAGGCTCTCACTATGACAAAGTTGATGAAGAAGTAAGCGATGGTGATGCAACTTACCTGTATTATGACACGAGCCTAAGTGGTCCAAAAGACGAATATTTCTTCTATCCTGATTCAGGGCTTGGAAGCGCAACAGTAAACAGCGTTACAGTCTACGCGAAGGTCAAAAAGGATTCAACTGGATACGGCCTTTTTAGACTTATTGTTAAGGTCAATAGTCAACACTACGAAAGCGAAACAAAATATGCAACAGCAAGCTATGCAGACATAAGCGAAACATGGACCACAAACCCATATACGGGGCAGCCGTGGACTGTGGATGAGGTCGACGCGTTGGAGGCGGGGGTGCGCTTTAATGGTGTTGGTAACGGCTGTTTATGGTCAAGAGTTACGCAAGTGTGGGTTGTAGTTGATTATACGTCTGGTGTTGTAACGTACACTAAAACTTGGACAACTGATGCCCTCTTCAAAAGGTTTGATATTCTGAAAAGCTTTGCATTGGATGCCCGTTTCGGCGCCCTGATGACCCAAACCATATCAAGACAGATAGATGTCCTGCTCAAGAGAGTGGATGCGACAAAAACCTTTGGTCTAGACGCCTATTTTGGACCAGCAGAGGCTGAAACATACATGAGAGACTTTGCCTTAGACGTCATATTCGCGTACAAGGTGAGGCTTCCAGAACTGTGGCTTGACGAAAACGGAAAACTTGTTCTGAACATTTCGAAACCTTACACGTGGGTGGGAACCTAACATTGACAACAATGATTGGGTGGGCTGAAGGAACCTGTTCGCGATGCGGAAAAACGTATCGTCAGAAGCGACCCGCCGACACGGCTGTATGCGACTGCTACCGTATCTGTCCTCTGTGTGGCGCTGAAATGACCCCCTTTAATCCCGCTTTGAATCCAGGAACTTATGGGGCTGAAGAGGGGGCAGCTTTGAAGGGGCAGGCTGTGGAGTCACTGGGGTGGACTGCTGAAACCGTTTACGTATGCAATAATCATTCTCCTCCCTTCTATTCAGATCAGAGGCCTGTGGAGGTGAAGCTGTCATGAGTCGCCGCAGGGAGGAACAGGACATGATGGACAAGGTTATCCTCGCTGCCCTCAAGAGGGGTGATTTGCGTTGGACGGTGCTGGAGAAGAAGGTTTTGACTACATGTCACTCTTTGGCTACGCGGACAAGGTTTGATAATCGGTTACGGTATTTGCTGAAGAAGGAGTATATTATGCGGGTTAGCCGAGGAGTGTACAGGATTACGGAGAAGGGAACAAAGTACATGCAGGTGATCTGAAGCTCCAGAGTATCATTTGTATTTTTTGAGTATGTCATGGTATCCTTTGACGGCTTTTCGTGGATCATCGGAGTAGATGACTGCTCTGCCTAGGCTCACCAGCGGGTTACGGGCATACCGTATCTTGTTGGCTTGTCCGCCTTGCGGTCCTATGCCCTGCAGCAGAAACACCACCCTGTCTCCGACAACTTCTTGGATGTTTTTGATGTGTTCGTCCTCAACGAAACAGGTTAAGCCTACTACGCAGCCGTCAGCTTTTGCTTCCTTCACGGTTTTTGCCGTGTGCAGGTAGTATGGTTCTCCGTTGACTGTTGTGTATATCATCATCTTTTCGGCTTCTGGGTTGGACATCAACGTGAGAACTATGGCTCCCAGATTGTTTTCGTGAGCTTTTTCCACTGTCGTTTTTGTGTTGCCGGCGAAGGGAGAGAAGGTGAAGGCGTCGAAGCTCATTTCTTTGATCCAGTATAGGGCGGAGCCGTTGGAGGAGCCGATGTCGCTGAGCTTATGGTCCAGTATCGCGAGCATTCCCTCTTCATGAATCTTTTTTGCGATTATCTCCAGTATATCGGTGTGTCCGAGGTAGTATTGGGTGTTCGGTTTTATGGAGCAGCAGTAGTCGCTGACCTGCTCTATGATGTCGAGGGAGAAGTTGAGGAGAGTCTCTGCATCGTCCTTGGAAACGTATCTGTCTGGAACCACGTTTTCGTTTCTTTGTTTCGGCAGCGCCGGATCAAGGTTGATGTTGATGAAGCTGCCTTTCTCTTTGGTTGCCTTCAAGTATTTTTCGTAGAACATTTGTGACCCTTACTTCTTTGTTCTCTACGTTATTTAACTATTAAGTTGGACGGAAAACTTTCCTTCTGACCGCCACACCAACTAGAGTAGCAACAAAAAATAAGGGCAGAATAACCCATGACGGAAACTCTGGAATGTACCCTTGGGGGGTGTACTTTTGGTTTTCGTTTCGATAGTTTTCTCCGTCGTAGCCTCCAATTACGTATATTTCATCGTTTACAACAGCAACACCCACATACGAACGAGATGTTAACATAGGAGTCTCTTCGGTCCAAGAATCGTTTTCTGGATCATAAACATAATGAATGTTCTCTTTAAGCAAATGAATTCGTTTTGGAGCCAAAACGCCGGAGGTAGCTCCTGCAGATGCACCCCAAATAGCCGTAGGAAGAGATCTACCGTAACTCCACGTTTCATTTTCGGGGTCATAGATTTGAGTTAAATCCTTGTCTTGTGGTTCGTAACCTATGTCATAGCCGCCTAAGATGTAGATTTTGTTATCAACAACTGCGGAACCATAATCATGAACCTGCTGGAGTATGGGGGTTTCTAAACCCCACGAATCAGTTTTCGTATCATAAACTTGGTTAAGCTCATAAGACACATATGGTGGGAGAAATGTTGCTAATCCACTTATTACATAGATTTTATCGTTGATTGCAGTTGCACCGACAAAATTCGGTTGTTCCGGTATTGAAGTCAATTCTTTCCAAGTATCAGTTGCTGGATCATAAACTTGATTTGCACAGGACCAACTATTCCAACGACTGCATCCACCAATCACGTATATCTTATCATCAACAACTGCTATTCCAAATCCGTACCTTGCTGACGGCATAGGCTCTTTAGTTGTCCAAGTGTCTGTTTCTGTGTCATACATTTCGTTTGTGCTAAGAGCTGTGCCATTGTAGCCTCCAATAACATAGATTTTTCCATCAACCACAGCAACCCCAAGCCTACGTCTCGCCGTGGGCATCGGCTCCAAGGTCGTCCAGTAATCTTCAGTTGCATTAACTAGAGGCAAAGGAAAAGTCGGCAGAATAAATGAAAGAACCAGCAAGAGGGCAACTGTTAATTTATTTTTCTTCACCTTAAACTCTCCAAGTTTCCGAGTTTACGGAACTTTCGTTTGTAGACTGTTAAAACAACTGCCGACGCTACAAATAGAAGAACTAGTGGTGTCCATGAATGAAACTCTGGGATTACTTCAAAGATGGCAGTTGCTTCGTTTCCCATTTCATCAACGGTTGTTATGTTATATGAACCCGGGACGGTTTGGTTTAAGACAGAGATTATGGCCGTGAAAGCGCCATAGCCATCAGTTATGAGAGGGCTTGGAACCGTATGTACTGTGGTTCCATTCCAAGTGACAGACATTTCAGAGTTTGGCGCAAAACCAGAACCCACCAGCGTAGTTGTCGCTATTCCTGAGGTTGGCTCTAATTCCAGTTTGGGGTCTGCCTCAAAAGCCGAAAAGACGACTACATCATCAAAATATACGGTGGCACTATGGTAATGCTGGCTGACAACAAAAGCCTCCATCTCCCAAGGGGTCTCCTCAGCCGTCATTGGACCCTTATTGGTCCTAACAGTCAAATTTTCTCCCACCAACACATCATCGATCCAAAGAGAGTAAGTTTCAGCGTTTCTGTCCATGATCACCGTGACCTTGTACCATCTATCAGCAACGTAAGATTGCAGGTCTCCCTCTCCCCCTACCTTTATTGTGCCAAAATCAGTGAAAAGAATGGGAGCGTAATAGGTGGTATACACTGGTGGTACAAGAGTTGCAAACCCTAATCTAGCAATATCTCGATTGCCATCTTCCAGACTTTCAACTCTTACACTGGCATTGAAACCTATTAAAGGCGAATCCGTCTCAATCGGCTTCGCTGCAATAGCTGCCCAACTCCATTCATGGCTTCCCCGAAGCTGCAATGATTTTGTTGGAGAACTAGAAACATTATCAACAATAACCTGGTACCCGCTCCCCATTCCGTCATACCATAACTCCCATCCGCCACTAGCTGGAAATGTTCCAACCTCATAGCTTTCAAAATCGTCTTCGAAAATCACTTGTTGTTGTTCAGCCGCTCTAACCTTAAACTGGGTTGTGCAGCTTAAAGCCAAAAAAGTCAAAGAAAGTGTCAAAAAAATAGTAAATTTTGACTTTAAATTTTTCATGTTATGTCCCCCAACGACTCATTTTATGCCAAAATAAGCGTAAAAGGGTTTCTGTAAAGATTTCTTGACCGACCAGCAGATTAGTTTAGTCAAATTCTCTTGACAAACTTTTCAATGTCTCTTTGAATGGTTTTGAGGGATGTTTAGAGAGTTTCCGCTTCATGCTTCGGTTTCTTTGATTTTGAGTGATTGTTTTTTAGAGGTTATTTAACAACCTGCGGAATGAAATCTGTTCTTTAAACGTTCTGTTTAAGAAATAATCCTTTTTAAGCAGTTATTTTCGTGAACTAACCTTAAATCAGCCTTATTTCATCTATTATGTCCGGTGACGCATACTTTGGCATCCGTTTCAGCCGACGACGTCCGCGACGTAATCAACGTAACCTCAGAGGAGGTTCCAGACGACAAAATCTCTAAGATGATCAAACGAGCCGAAGTCACGCTGGAGCTGGAAACAGACAAACAGGTGGACAGCAGCAACTGCAGCGACGCAGAAAAAGAAGCCATAACCGTTCTCTCCGCAGTCTACGCCGTCTGCTACCTGACCGGCGGCTCAGCCGTGGGGCTAAGCTTCAGTGTGGGAGACCAGAACGTCAGCGTCCTAGAAGATTCGCCGCCCCTAACGGTTCTGCAAGCGGAGCTGGAACGCATCCTAACAAAACTGAAGGGGTCAACGCTGAGGAGAGCATAACAGAGATGGGAACAGTTCCGCAACAATACTTCAGCTTCATCATGGATTATGCCCCATACTTCTACGTCATCCCGGGAACAGGCGTTGACACGGAATGGGGGAGAGGTCCAGCGCCAGCCGCCCACGCCATCGACTTCCTAAACGAGGCATACCAGAGCAGCCAGTTTGAGAACCAAAAAACGGCTATCTACAACAAAATCGTTGAGCTGGCAAACTATCTGATTTCTATCCAGTGCACAGACGACCAGAAACTGGCTTACGGGGGCTTCCAAAGCAAGAACGGCAGCACAGACTACCACAGCATCGACGCCATGCGAGCAGTCCCCGCGCTCCTGAAAGCCTACACCCTAACAGGCACACAGGCATACCTTGACGCTGCCACGTTGGCTGGAGAAACCTTCCTCTACAACATGCAGCACAAACCAAGCGAACTGGAAGTGCATGACCAGTATTACGGCGGCTTCGCTCAGGCAGTCACCATCACAGACGAGTGGCTCCCAGAGATGCACATCATAGACCTCTACGGCTTGATTGCCCTCAAAATGCTCCACAGCCAAACAGGCGAAAACCAGTATCAAACCATGATTGACGATGCACTAAACTTTTATCGAAACGGCTTCGAAGCGCTGTACAGCCGCTATTCTCCTCCCCCAAGCGGAGACGGCGAATGGCACAGAATAGGCGCATCAGACGTTATCTACGACGACGACTTCGGCTACGCCCTCACAGGACTCCTCCACTATGAGGGATGGAGCTCCACAGTCAAACAGGTCTACTGCAACATCAACAGCATCGGACCAAGCGCAGACCATCCAGCCTACAATCCCGCTGTCTGCTGGTCAGGATACGTTGACGTGGTCGCAGGAAAGGCTGACAGCGACTACTACGACTCTGTAACGTCCGGAATCCTGTGGCAGCTCAGAAGTGGACACGACAAATCAGCGCTGGAATTCAGCTTCAACGTGATAGGCGGTCACGTGGAGCAGTTCATGTTTTGGGGCGCCAAATTCGTTGACTACAGTCCCGTGGAAAACAAGAAATCCACTGTAGCGGTTTCGTGGCTTTCCCTCCTCTTCCTAAACTACAGCCCGCCCATAACAGCCTTCACCAGAATCCTGCGTAGCCACGGCGAAGACGTGACCTTAATTCCGGTGACTGAAGCCGAGGAGTCAGTGTCCTATGGGGCGGGCGTAATCGTCAAAGCGTTAGTCAGCCCCTCCAGAACCGACGAAATCATCATGGAGCCAGGCTACATCGTCAACGACTACATCACAGTCCACACCTTCGCGCCCATCCGCCACCACTACAAAATCCGACACAGGGGCGTCGACTACGAGGTGGGTCCGGTGGAAGAGTACAGTTTTCAGGGGCAACTCATGTCCCGCAGAGCAACATGCAGGAGGCTCATAGGCTAATGGCTGAGATCGAAGACCCAGTTGTAACTCTTGCGCGCCTGTTGGACACGAACATCCAAGTTGTGAAAGACGACGGCTCCTTAGCAGACATCTGCGTCACAACCGAGTGGTACGACAGGGAGCTCCTCAAAAACGTTGACGGACAGGTGACTGTGGGACTAGACCACAGCGAAGACCAGAAGCTGGGGTTCTCGGCAACCTCACGCCGAAGAGTCGGGTATGCCCGCGTCAAAATCTGGATAGTCGACAAATCTGGTTCCGGAGGAAAGCAGATTCGGAACAAGCTGAGGCAGGAGGTTAACAGGATTGTCCGAGAGAAGAGAACAAAACCCAACCAAACCCTCTACAATTACCGCGGAGTTGGAGCCGAATCCGCCACGCACAGGGCATACTACGCAGAATCAGCCTCTGAATTAGCTCCCGACGCCCAGGAGTGGACAGAGTTTTCGGCAGCGGACTACGAGAAACTGTGGCAAAGCGACGATTCCCGTTTCAGTTTTTCCCAGTCTGAGGATGGAGAATACTCTCTTCTGTTGTTCCGCATCAAGGTTGAATCCAACCAGAAAACCGTCAAGAAGATGATGCTCAAGTTCGAAGGTTACGGAACTGCGCCTGCCGGAAACGGCGTCACAGTGAAGGCTTGGAATTCTGAGGCGACCGCTTGGCAGAGCACCCAGACTGGAACTGGAGGAGAAGATGAAGAGGTTATCATCACTTTGGAGTCTTCCCTCACAGACTACATCAACTCTGACGGCTACCTGTATCTGCTTGCCCGGACAACCAACGCAAGCAACGGCAGTTCTCCGGCGGTTATCCACTGCGACTATATGGACTGTCTTGTGGCGGTTGAGGGAATCAGCTACGTGGACATGGTTTCCTACAGGGACATGGACGAGCTACGCGTTAAGCCCTACATCTGGCGGACAGAGTTTACGATCAAAACTTGGTTGTTCGAGAATGTTACGGTCACATAAAAAAAGGAGACAAAAAACTTGACTACACCAGTATATGGAGCCCATGAGGCAAAAGCATACTACGTCGTAGAATCAACCTACGGCGTAACCCCAACAAACCCATCCATGACAGGATTAGCCACCGCCGAAAACGTGGAACCCAACCTGAACCCCGGACTAATCAGGGTCAGGGGCACAGGCTCACGGGACCTGCAGACAATCCGCAAAGGACTAAGACAAGTAGGACTCAAAATCGCCTACAACCTGCCCAGCGCATCGCCCATCGACTTTCTGCTGCACACCCAAACCCTGAACTCGCTGAGCGTGGAGGTCATCTACGAGAAAGCATCAGGAATAATCGATTTGCTGTATACGGGCTGCAGATTCAACAGCCTAACCGTTGAATGCTCAGTGGAGGATCTGGTGAAGGCAACTGCCGAGCTGATCGGGCAGGATGTGGCTGTGGGAACATCCAAAATCAGCGGCGCAACCTACGCTGACCACTCCGGAGCCGTGCCCTACTACGAGAGCTACGTCAAAAAGGACACAACAACACTGGATAGGGTGACGGATTTCCGCTTCACCATCGAAAACAACCTGAAACGCGTACCCGTCATCAGAACATCAGATGGGCATCTGCTCAAGTATCTGCCTGAGCGGCACAGAAACTGCACAGGAGAATTGACCCTCGATTTTGAGACCAAAGACGAGTTCGATGACGTAATCAACGACACAGAGTTCAGTTTGGAGTTTGGGTTGGGGGGAAGCAGCAAAGCGGTTTTCAGCAACTGCAAATGGGACAGCGTTTCGCCGCCGACGAGAATAGAGGATTTGGTTTCTGTGAAGGCGCCCTTCGTTGCGAAGAGTGTGGCAATCAGCTAGGCGAGTGATGTTTGTTGAGGACTGAAACCGTTGAAGTTGACGGCAGATTCGGGGAGGAGTACGTTGGCAGGTACGTTTTCGGCGAGATTTCTTGGGCGAAACGTAACCGCATCATCCAGAAGCACACACGATACCATCCGGTGACAGGTCAGGTTGTGAAGAGCGATTACGTGGCGATTCAGGCGGAGACAGTGTGGGCGAGCCTCAGGGAGCAGCCACAGAACAAGCCGATAAATCTCGAAAAGTTGCTCAGCGAAGAAGACGGAGTTCCCATAGAGCTTGGCGAACTGTTCAGCAAAGTCACCAACAGACTGTGCAGCGTCACGGTTGAGGAGACCCGTTTTTTATCCGGGCAATCAGGCGAGGCAAGCCCCACCAGTCAGTCACAAAGTTCCGGCTGTGCAAAGAATTCGGATGCACCCCCAACCAGCTTGACAGGCAGCCAGCCAAAACAGTCCAGGAGTTCATCCTGATTCTCAACGAGCTAGACCGCCAGACGGATGAGGAAAAACAGAAAATGGAGAGGAAGGGAAAATGGCGATCGAGATAAACATCGACGTAACTGGCGCTGAAGAGTTCAAGGCTGCAATGGAACGGTTCGATTCGGGTATGCAGCGTCAGGTGCGTGAGCGGCTGGCGAACTGGGCTGCAGAAATTAAAGCCTCAGCTAGGCAGCGGGTTCCCGTCAAAACTGGAAATTTACGAAGCTCAATCTACTCTAAAATCAGCGAGTGGGTTGCAATAGTTGGCGCGGAAGCCGCCTACGCAATGTTTGTTGAGCTGGGAACCCGGCACATGAGGGCTCGTCCCTTCCTTTATCCTGCTATTCAGGAGGAGTTGCCTCGGCTGGAAGCCATAATCTGTGAAGCCATTGAAACGGCGAAGAGGGAGGCGGGCTTGTGAGTTTCCGTGAGATAGCGGTTACTGTGAGGGCGGTTAACCGTGCAAGCAACGAGTTCACGAGAATACGGACAGATGCTGAGGCGTTAACTGCAAGAATCAAAAGCTTAGGCTCTGCGGTTGCCGGTTTGGGAGCAGCAGGTGTAGCCGTCGGATATGTAGCAGAACAGTTCGGTTTACTTGACGATGAGCAGGCCAGAGTTTTCAGCAGCGCAATGACCGTTGTCACGGTTATGGGTACCTTCATGAGAACAAGCATAGGAGTAGCCGTTGCCCAGAAAGTGTATGCTGCCGCATGCTGGATTGCAACTGCTGCACAGAACGCGCTGAACATCAGCTACGCCACGTTTTTGGCTTTGACTGGGGTGGGTGTGGCTGTGGTTGTTGCTGCCGCGGCTGCGATGTGGCATTTTGCGTCTCAGATGGATGCCGCAACCGCTTCTGTGCGGGGCTATAATGCTGCTTGGGCTGAAACTTCCGGTTACAGCCGAAACGTGAGGCGGGCTGGTGAAGAGGAGGCTTTCAGGAGGAGAGGCGTCGAATGAGCGTGGCTTTTCCTGTTGTTGCGCTGGTTTTCGGTTCGGTTACACCTCCTCAGGGCGACGTTCTGAATTTGAGGGTTCATCTGGGCTGCACCAACGAGGTTTCAAGCTTTTCCTGTCTTCTCCAGAATTTCGACAAAAAATACACGGATACGTATCCGATTACTGTGGGCGTTAACGGCAGCTTGAGTGTCGGAAGAGGGGCAAACTGTCCGCTGATGGCCACTATACGTGTTGAGGAGGTTACGTGTGAGTCTTCGCCTGTTGAGAATTATCTGCGGGTTAAGGGGCGCTGCTGGGGCGAGAAGCTGTTCAGGCGGGTGATAACGAAAACGTACGAGAACCAGAAGGGCGAAGACATCGTAAAGGATTTGATTGACTATTATGCGGGTCTCAGCCATGTCCGAGACTCAACAGAGCTGATAGAGGACACAGACACAACCTATACGCTGCTGGAGTACGAGAACACGCCAGTTTTTAACGTTCTAAAATACATCGCATCTTCAGCGGACAAGAATGGAGTAGTCGGATTTGACTTCCGCGTTGAGCCTGACGCCAAATTCGCATTCTTTCCACGAAACAGCAAAACCAGTCCCGTCAGCCTCTCTGAGTTGATAGAGTCAAGCGAATATCGGCGGGACATTCACAGGATAAGAAACAGAATCATGACCTACGGAGCCAGAGGGCGACCTTACCCCATGGATGTTGATGGGCAAACATGGAGCGATTCCCTCTCCGAAAACCTAACTCAGGTAAATTACTGGCTGGAGCATGCTCTTGGAAAATGGGAGCCCCTAACCGCAAACACGACCATGAGCATAGAAACGTCCAGCGTGTTTCAGGGTTCAAAATGTGTCAAGGCGACATGCACAGCTTACATGTATTACGTTTCTTTTTGGTGGGTGTTCACGGATGGTTACGTAAACGCAAATAGGTATCCAGCCCTAGTTTTCGCCATCAAAGCCGATTCTCATCATAGCTTAAGCCATTCAATCGAACTTCATGACGGCAGTGGCTACGACAACGTTGTCTGGAGAGGCTTCACCATCCCCAAAACCGACGAATGGGGCGTAATCAAACTGGAGATAGGAAAAAACCACGTAGACGAGTGGACGGAGAGCGTTTTCAATGTCAGCGATTTCAGGTGGGATCTCATAAGGGGCGTCAGATTCAGTGTCAACCAAAAATCCTCAGAGTATGGAGACGTCTGGGTGGACATGTTCTATTTTGGAAAGGGAAGATGGGAAGCAAGACGCCCCTTAGCATCGCAGGAGCCGACGGGCAGCCAAACAGCGTATGGTGTGCGTGAACTGGCGGAGGTGGATGAGGAACTCCACAGCGACAACGAATGTGACCTTCGGGCTAAGGCTTTGTTGGCGCATCTGGAGAACCCCGCCGAGTACATAACGGTGAGCAGCACAGTCATAGACTACGGCACCAATGTCCTGTTGCCGGGAGACAAGATTCACGTTACCCTCCCAAACGAGAACATCGACGCTGACTACCGGATCATAAGCGTAGAATACAGACTGAACGCCGCCACCCAGACTCTTGAGGTTGTTCTGGAACTTGGAAAAGAAACGCCCCTGCTCGCCGATTACCTGTACACCCTACAAAGCAGAAGCAGCTCGTTAGCGCGATACAAACGGGGGCAATGAAATGAACAAGAAAGTTTTAAACAAAATTGACAAACTGCAGTTCGGGGACCTTGTTAGAGTCTACTGGCTAGACGCCAGCGAAGCCATGGGCAGAACCGGGGAAGGAGGGGAACCACATTTTGACACTCCCGTAGCCAGCATCGGACACTACGTGGGAGTTAAGGGAAAACGGGCAAGTCATCTGATTCTGCTGAAGGACATCTTCCAAATCACCGAAAAAACCTACGATCTGGTCTACAACTGCATCCCCTTGGGCATGATCGAGAAAATCAATGTCAGAAGAAGAAAAGACTTGGAAACAAAGTTCCATGAAATCATCAAGCAGAACCTCATGAAAATCAAAACCAAAGGCGGACGCTTTGTCAAAGTCAAATGCAGGTGGAGCAAACATGAAAGAGCGAATCTCTAAACTGCTAACAAAAAAGGTTCTGGTGAAATCCGGCGAAAAAGTGAAACGCGTCGAGATTCCACCCAGCAAAACCCTAGTTTACGGAGTCCTAGCAGCCATCGCCACGCTACTGCTGTTGACGCTTCTAGAGATTGCGCATATGGCATTCCTAGGCAACTTCAACGTCGAAATCTTCGCCACCATCACGCTGATCGTTGGAACCCTGCTTGGAACATTCTTTGGACAGAAGGGGTGAGCATATTTGAAGACTAATAGAGGTACATTGTTGAAAACAGTATTTTTTCAGAAAATCCAAAGGACAACAAAAAAGTTCAACTTGAACACCCAAGAACTCCGCGCGAACTTAATTTTAGACCTCAAAGTCTTAGCCGAGATGGCGCATGAACAAGCAACCAAAACCACGCAGGGAAGCAAACGAACCAAACAGCATCAAAAGTGGGCACATTTAGCAGCTTACATCAGCCGAAGCATCAATATGATCGCCAAGGAGTACGACACGGGCAAAATCAAAGAAAAACTCGAAGAACTGAGGAAGCTGGTCAATGAGGAGCTTGGAGAAGGAAACGCAGAAGCTTGAGCAGCAGATTAAGCAGAAACTAACAAAAAATGTGCCTCTTCAAGAGAATCCTATAGAGTTCTTCGAGCAGGTTCTCGGATTCAAGCCAACAGAGTACCAGAAACAGTTGACCAGCTATTTCATGGAGAAACAGTTTGTTGCCGCCCGATGGTGTAGACAGAGCGGAAAAAGTCACATAGTTGCTGCGCTGCTGCTCTACTACGCCCTAACTCAACCGAAAATCTCCATCGGCGTTGTGGGTCCCAGCTTTCGGCAAGCCAAACTGGTCATGCGGAAAATAGCAGGCTTCCTCAGGTATCTCCCAAAAAGCACCTGTCTGAAGGCTCGAAAAACCGTCATCTACTTCTCCAACGGCAGCATGATAGAATGCTTCCCAAACAACCCCGACACCATCCGAGGACCAACCCTGCATCTGGTCTACTGGGACGAAATGAACTTCACAGCCAACGACGAAGAAATGTACGACGCCATCCTCTTCACCCTAGGCACAACAAACGGCAAGTTCGTCTGCAGCAGCACACCATGGAGCACAGACCACGTCTTCTACAAAATCTTCAACCACACCGACTACAGCGACTTCACCAAATCCCACATCACATGGAAAGACGCAACGGAACCAAACGGGCCCCTCAAAAGGCAGATTCTGGAAAAAATTCGGAGACAACTGAAGGCTGACCCTTGGCGATGGCACAGAGAGATGGAGGCAGAGTGGGCTGAAGACGAGAGCCGCTACTTCCCGCAGGAACTCATCACCAAATGCATCAACGGAAACCTAACCTACTCCAGCTTCATAAGCCGTCTCACAGGCAGATTCTGTATCGGAGTGGACTTGGGAAAGAAGCGTGACCACAGCGCAGTTGCAGTCGTGCAGCTCAACAAAGAACAGGTTCGCCTAATTCATCTGCACAGATTCAAGCTGGGCACTCCATACGCCAGCGTCATCGGCTACATCAAAGCCCTCACCGACCGGTACCGAACAGTGGAAGCAATCTACGTGGACCAGACGGGAATAGGCGAATACGTGACAGAGGACATGAGCGCAGTCGTCTCTAACACCCGAGGCGTTATTTTGACCGCCAGACGAAAAGAAGAGGTGCTAAGCCACCTGAGGGAGCAGATGCAGACATGCAAGCTGTCCATGCCCTACGACAGCCAGCTAATCGCCGAGATTCACTGCGAAAAATATGAACTCACAAAAGACGGGCACACAACATTCAGTCACCCCGAAGGAACCCACGACGACAGACTGTGGGCACTGGCCCTAGCCTGCATGTCAACCAGAAAAACCGAAGCCCCATCCAGACTGGTCAGAGCGTGGTAAAACTGGGAATCAGAGAACTGTTCAAAATCACCAGACTCTCAAAAAAATACGACCGCAAGGCAGGCATCTTCAGGATCAATATCTCCTACAAAACCAGAACGGATGTCACAGACCGCACAGTCAAAGTCGCTGAGGCATTCGGCATCGGAGTGGATAACTTTCAGAAACATGTCATCTACGATAACGTAGAACTCAAAATCGCACCCAACGACATAGTTTACATCACAGGAGACAGCGGAAGCGGAAAAAGCGTCTTGTTGAAGGCTCTGGAAAAGGACCTGCAGCCAGAAACAGTAAACCTCAACGACGTAAACATCGAACCATCCAAGCCCCTAATCGACACAGTTGGAAAAAACTTCCATGAAGGCTTAACCCTGCTCTCCAGAGTTGGCTTGAACGACGCCTTCCTTTTCGTGCGCCGCTACAGTCAACTCAGCGACGGACAGAAATACAGATACCGATTAGCCAAGATAATCGAATCAGACAAGAAGTATTGGTTCGCAGACGAGTTCTGCTCCACCCTTGACAGAGACACAGCCAAGATTGTAGCGTTTAACATCCAGAAAATCGCGAGGAAAGAGGAACGAGCCGTTTTTGCAGCTACAACACACACAGACCTGCTCCAAGATTTAAAGCCGTCAATCCACATCCACAAACGATTCGGAAAAGAAATCGAAGTTCACTACTACCCCAACACAGCCAACAGGGAATGCAGTCTAGTCAAGCAAATGCGCATCGAAGAGGGAACCAAAGCGGACTACAAGAAGCTAGCCCACTTTCACTACCGAGACTCCAGATTCTTCGCACACCACAAAATATTCACAATGAAAAGAGGTGACGAAACCGTGGGCGCCATAGTTTATGGTTCCCCACCCCTCGCCGTAACAGGCAGACGCAAAGCCATAGGAAAAAACCTGACCATACAGGAAATCAACCGCGACATAATCAGGATTTCCCGAGTGGTCATCCACCCCAAATACCGCACCATCGGATTAGGAGCAAAAATCGTGGCTGAAACCCTGCCCTTAGCAGGCAAACCCTACGTGGAAACAATAGCGGTTATGGCGAAATACAACCCCTTCTTCGAGAAAGCAGGAATGACCAAAATCGCCGAAACCACACCCAACCCCCACATATTGGAAGTGGTGGATAAGCTGAGAACACTCAACTTCAATCCGGTCTTCCTCACCTCAGAAAAAGCAAACCTGAACAAACTGCAAAGCATGACAAAAAGAGAAGTCAGCAAAGTTAGAGCTATCATCAAACAGGTCACAGGCATCTACAGGAAAAGAATCGCGGGCACCAAACAGGCATTCTTGAACAAAGAAGAATACGGAGCCATTGTAGACGCTGCAGACACCACAAAGTTGGCTAAGCTGATCCGCATTCTTGGTTTCCTGACACAGACTAAAGTCTACCTATTCTGGAAGAAAGGTCAGCGTTGCACTCAATTCTCTTAGCGTGCTGATGACTGTTTGTGGATTGGCTCTTCGGATGCTGTCCGCGTGTAGAGGAAGAATACTGCTGCAAGAACAAACGACACCACCATCATCGATATCAGGGCGTGAAACTCTGGAATGAGCACCACAGGCATCTGATTTTCCGAGTTATCAACAAGGTAAATCTTGGCAGTCTCACAGTTCACTCCCACACAATCGTTGTATGAATTAAAATACCAGTCTAGCTCCAGATTAGTCAGTATTTCATGTGTGGTACCGTTTAGAGCATAGAGACCATCAATATGATCCACTGTATATAGAAGGTTATTAACTGGGTCAACTGCCTCGAGGTCACCCTCATAACCTGAGAACACCTCCGCCAAAGTCTCACCATCCAGAACCACGTTTCCGACATAGACATAATTGGTGTAGGTGTTAACTATTACCCCCTCACTGAAAGAAAAGGGTTTAACGGTTTCCATGAATTCATTGCTATTTCCGTCGAACATATACAAAGTGCCATTTCCGCTCCATGTGACATATATACGGTTTGTCTCAGGATTAATTGCTAACCCCACCTCCTCTATATAGCTGTGCGTATCAGTGCCAGGTATGTTCAAAGAAGTTACTAACTGGTTAGTTTCTCCACTGTATACTTTTACACGATCGTACTGTCCCATGAGCCCAGCCCTATCCTCGATATAAACAAGGTTCGTAAACGGGTTAACAGCAATCCCGATACCGTCTGGGGAATCGAAGATAGCTTCGGGCATTTCATCCACTATCTGATTGGTGGCACCATCGATAACAGCCACTCTTTCCCCATAAACGACGGCGTATATGCGATTGGTTTGAGGATTGATTGCTAGACCTATAACTTTAGCTTCTAGAGGTATATCCGCTACTACATTATATGACTCCCCGTCCATAACCATTACACCGTCTTCTACACCAACATACACTAGGTTTGTCTCCTCGTTGACAGCTATACATTCAGGCTCCTTATCTAACGTGATTGTAGCAACAATCTGCAACGGACCCACAGTTGCTCTAACTAAAGCCACAAGCATCAATAACGTCAAGAGTGTTAACAAAGCTAACGAAACAGTTTTCTTCTTCATATTTAATCGCAATGCTTGTTTGTATGTTTCTGTGATATAAATTATACTAAGGTTTAATCAAAGAGTATAGACCATGTGTTAGCAAGCAAAGTGAACATTCCATTCCACGTTTCAACTCATTGAAGACTAATTGACTAAGGCAGCATTTTTACCGCCAACAAGTCCAACAGTCTACATCACCATCCACTCATAACTATACGAATCTGCTAGAACCAACTGGAGAAACAGATTAACTGTCACCCGGTAGACAAAAAATCAACTTTGGCTCAGTTGTTTCGGCTTATTTGCGCTATGAGACTAACATACTCGTCAATAACTTGTTTTCTAGCCTTTTTGTTTGTGATGTTGTCAATCAGGAAGCGCAGACGAAAGGCCCGACGTTTCATTTTGTCTCTACTCAAATCAACCGCCTTAAGGACAACTCTTCAAACAGCGGAATGCGGTTTCAACTTATAAATTTTATGTAGTTTTTCGGCAAAAAGCTACATGTGGCTATCTGCTAGCATATTCTTTCCACGGGAATATTTGCATTTCGGAAGCACGCTTTTTATATGTCAAGCTTTTAGTTCCACTATAGACCTAAAATCTAGAAAAAAGTTAGAGAGGTCTAGTAGCTTGGAAAACGAACGCAAACGCAGGAATCGGCTTTACATAATAGCAGAGATATTGACTATAGCAAATGAAGGGAGTTTGAAAACCCAAATCATGTACAGAGCAAACCTGAGCTTTGCTCAATTAAACGAGTACCTCTCCTTCCTCACCAAAATTTACCTACTCAAAATCCACAATGAAAACGGAAAACAAATCTATAGAACAACCTCCAAAGGCAACAAATATCTAGAAAAATACGAGGACATTGCAAACCTTTTAGGAAACAACGACAAAGATTTTGAGCCGATCTGACAACTATACACTAAACAGCTGCGCCTAAACGTCAGATAAATCATATGCTTGAGTCAACACGACAATCATAAACAACAAGTTTTTTTGCCTATCTTTTCTGGAATTGGAGAAATCTCGTTCAAAG
Organism: uncultured Candidatus Bathyarchaeia archaeon; assembly: GCA_964399485.1. Lineage (GTDB taxonomy): Archaea > Thermoproteota > Bathyarchaeia > Bathyarchaeales > Bathyarchaeaceae > Bathyarchaeum. The sequence continues at coordinate 113,183 of CAYNQS010000006.1, forward strand.
ACAAAATCTACGCGATCAAAAATCCATTCATTAATCATTTACGAGTCTGAATTCCAGGTTCGCTATCTATCGCCTGCTGTGGAATCAGTGGTTTTCAGGTATTCAATCGTCCTCTTCCTTAATGATGGAAAACTTTCAAGCATTAATTTCACGATTTCCCATCGAGTTTCGGCTGAGTCCATTGTTTTTCTCCCTTATTTGTTTTGGCGAACGGGTATAAAAGCAATAAGTCGAAAACAGATACATGCTATCTTGAGACATACTAAACATGTTGTTGTCAGCCGAAACACAAATGAGGGACTTAGCTCCTGTGCAACAACGCATAAAAAGAATCAAAAATTAACTCCCTCTCACTCATCAAAAAAGGAGTTTTAACCGCATGGAAGTTATTTCTATAAGCTTTCTGCATCTGCGCTCAGCAATATTTCACTCAGCGAAATATCTTCTTTATATTAAGAGGTTAACTAGACATCAAGAATATACTAAATATAAGGAGTACAAATAGAATGCCCTATTATCTCGCAGAAATCAGGTTCAACAAAGACAAGAGTGAAAAATCTGAAAAAAAAGAGAAAAAAAGGAAACGGCTGATTCCCAGCCTACTCACTTTAACATTGATTTCCTTGCTGATTTCAGCCCCAACGCTGCTCTTTTCAGCAACAGTGAATGCCGCTGAACCTTCATTGCCATCCATCCTCAATAGCTTGGGCTTCACTAACATCGCTCTCACCAGCACGAAAACATTTTCGCCAGGCATGTACAGCGTCACATTATGCGCCGAATTCGCTGGCTATCATGCTCAAAACGAGTTAAGCTACTATCCCGTTGGAACAAGCGACTTTCAGACAATTTTCGCTGGACCCGAAGGGGCAACCGGATCTTTGGGCGGATACGTAGACCCACCTATTTCTAAGATGATTACTGTTGGTAGCCAATTTGGGTTATCCATGCTTTCGCCTGACCATAGGTATTTCACAGAACACGAGCTAAACCCTGATTATCCTGAGCAGCACGCCCAGGTGTACGTAAATTTGGATTTTCCAGGCATGTTTCTGATAGGTTTCGAGAACTATTTTGGAGGATTTGACAGGGATTACAACGATATGGTGTTTTCTCTTGTGCTTCTCCCTCCCCCTGAAATCATCAGCGTGACGAGATCTCCTGAGACTCCCAACTATGATCAGTCAGTAAAGATCTCAGCTCAAGTCAAGAAGGGATATGCTCCTATTGAATCAGTTATCTTGGGCTATCAAATCGACTCTGGCAGCTGGGTTAACGTAACCATGAATCTGGAGGGCGGGCTTTATGTTGCTGATATTCCAGCCCAACCGTACAATACCGCAGTAAACTATAAGGTCTATGCCTCTGACACACTTGGTAACTCTGATGTTTCAGGACTATTTTCCTATACAGTGGGTGATTTTGTTCCCCCAGTTATCTCTAACGTTGTCCATGTTCCCAACCCACCGTACCCCTACGAAATCGTCACGGTTTCAGCGAATGTAACCGAGCCTGCAGATGCCAGCGGAGTCAAGAACGTCACCTTATGGTATACGGAAACTGGCACTTGGGCATTCACAGATATGACACTGCACGAGGGATTGTGGACAGCCGATATCCCAGGGCAGGGTGCAGGGGTCCCTGTTAATTTTTACGTTGAAGCTTTCGACAATGCAGAAAATAATGCAAAAACGTCCACTTTCAGCTACACGGTTATAATTCCAAACATTCCACCAGTAGCTGCGTTCACTAAATCGGCAGCCATCGTTTATACCGGCGAGGTCATAGATTTCGATGCGTCGGCTAGCTACGACCCAGATGGCTATATTTTCAGTTATTCTTGGAACTTCGGAGATGGAAACACTGGTTCAGGAGTCACTGTGAGCCATTCATATGCAGATGATGGAGAATACACTGTTGTCCTCATGGTTGTTGATAATTATGGCGCACTTGGCTTCAAAACAGATTCCATCATTGTGAAAAACAGGCCGCCAGTAGCAGTTTTGGACACATCTTCGGCAATCCTTGACAAAGAGGAGATCGTGGCATTCGACGCGAGTGGTAGCTATGACCCTGACGGCTACATAGTCAGTTATTCGTGGGATTTTGGTGACGGAAACACCGCAGCTGGAGTCACCGCAACTCACTCATACCCCGCAAGCGGAACATACACCGTGACCTTGACAGTGACCGACAATGATGGAGCAACCGACTCTGTCACTGCCACAAAAACAGTCAGGAACAGACCTCCGGTAGCTTCCTTTACCGAGTCAGCTCACACAGTATACACTAGCGAAAGCATCAACTTTGACGCTTCCAAAAGTTACGACCCTGACGGCACTATAGTTAGTTACTCATGGGACTTTGGCGACGGAAACACAGCCACAGGCGTTACAGTTTCCCACGTCTACGTCGATAACGGCTCCTACAGTGTGAATTTAACCGTGACCGATGATGATGGGGCAGCCGACTCAGCTCATGCTACAAAGACCGTTATGAACAGACCTCCAGTAGCAAACTTCACTGAGTCGGCTCATACAGTAGACACTGGCGAGAGCATTGAGTTTGACGCTTCCGGTAGCTCTGATCCTGACGGCACAATTGTTAGTTACTCATGGGACTTCGGCGACGGAGATACAGCGACAGGAGTCTCCGTGAGTCACTCATACGCCACAAGCGGCACATACATTGTGACATTAATTGTGACCGATGATGATGGGGCAACCGACTTTATCGCCGCCACAAAAACAGTCAAGAACAGGGGTCCGGTAGCTTCCTTCACTGAGTCGGCTCATACAGTAGACACTGGCGAGAGCATTGAGTTTGACGCTTCCGGTAGCTCTGATCCTGACGGCACAATTGTTAGTTACTCATGGGACTTCGGCGACGGAGATACAGCGACAGGAGTCTCCGTGAGTCACTCATACGCCACAAGCGGCACATACATTGTGACATTAATTGTGACCGATGATGATGGGGCAACCGACTTTATCGCCGCCACAAAAACAGTCAAGAACAGGGGTCCGGTAGCTTCCTTCACTGAGTCGGCTCATACAGTAGACACTGGCGAGAGCATTGAGTTTGACGCTTCCGGTAGCTCTGATCCTGACGGCACTATAGTTAGTTACTCATGGGACTTTGGCGACGGAAACACAGCCACAGGCGTTACAGTTTCCCACGTCTACGTCGATAACGGCTCCTACAGTGTGAATTTAACCGTGACCGATGATGATGGGGCAGCCGACTCAGCTCATGCTACAAAGACCGTTATGAACAGACCTCCAGTAGCAAACTTCACTGAGTCGGCTCATACAGTAGACACTGGCGAGAGCATTGAGTTTGACGCTTCCGGTAGCTCTGATCCTGACGGCACAATTGTTAGTTACTCATGGGACTTCGGCGACGGAACAACAGCCACAGGTGTGACAGCTGACCATGCATACAGTGAAGATG
>CAYNQS010000006.1:116735-118938 GCA_964399485.1 uncultured Candidatus Bathyarchaeia archaeon
GGCGACGGAACAACAGCCACAGGTGTGACAGCTGACCATGCATACAGTGAAGATGGAAACTACACAGTAACCTTGACTGTAACAGATGACGATGGAGCTTCCGCATCATCAGTTGCTACGAAGATTGTGGAGACAGGAATAGATACTACTATCTCCTTAGCTATGCTTTCTGTGATTGGCTTAGGTGTAACGGCTTTAACAGCGACTTTTCTGTATGCCTTATACGTAAGAAGAAAGAAGAAGAAAAAATCTAGGAAAGGCTAAGCTTAGCATTCTCTAGGCTTTGCCTCTTTTAGAAATGTAAAGTCGCGTATGTCAGTTGCGCATAGCAGGTTTTTAAGTTAAACTTAGCGGATATGCAGAACGCCCTCGAAGACCGACTCTTCAGCAACATTCAGTTCTCTTGACAGCCACAACTTCAGGAGACTGCTGTTCTGGGGAAATTCTCCCGTGTAGGAGACGATTCTCCCATTTGCTAGTGCATCAGCTTGGAAGGAGCTCTCTGCTTCTTTGAAAAGGTATGAAACGGTTTCTGCGCCTGCCGCCATAGTTTTAAAGTCCTCCCATTGTTTGCACTTGATGGTCACTGGGGTTTTTTGGGTGTAAGATGGTGTATCTCTGGGGGAGGAAAGGTATTTTGTCAGGTTGGTTATCTCGCCTTGGAGACTTGTGATGTGGTCTTCTATTTTTTCGATTTTGCCGGTTAACTCGCCAGTCTCTCCCAAACTTTCGGTTATTATGCCCAGTTGGCTTATGAGATGATCCAAGTCCTTTTCGTGTTCTTTCAGGACGTTTATGATGAAGTCTAGAGCTTCCAAAGCGTCGTTCTTGGTTGGTTTCCGTTCCATGTCGTCGTCTCCTTGGGCAGATATACTGTAAGGCAATATTGATAGATAAACGTAATGCATCATCAAACTGTATCGTTATATTGGCGGCTGCATACTAATTAGCAATTCGAACCGAGAAAACGAACAACAACATAAACCCCTGAAAGTGGGGATAAAAACTTTATGAGCAATTCAGAGGATTCGAGAGTAAATTAGGTGGCTTCTTCTCAGACCAATTGGATTCAACAAGAACAGGGATGAAAGCTACGCGGCTGGTTGAAGCGTTAGCTTCGATTTTCGGGCACCCACATGACGGAGAGGCGATATCTTCTTTGCCTCATTGTAGATGTCAGAAGCAATCTTCCCAAGGACAATTTCTTGAACAAACTGGTCGAAGGTGAGGGCAGATGCCTTCTCCTTGATGATGTTATTCATGATTGCGCGTATCTCCTGTTCTTGGGAGGTCTTTATGCGTGAAAGAGTGAAAACAGAAACTGCAAGCATTAACCCATACTTATCCTTGGTGACGACATTGAAGATTCCATCCACTCGCGTTGTTCTTCTTCTAACCAGACTCCTCAGATAATCTCTGGAGTATTCGTGACCTCTAAAGACTGTGTGGGCAGTTTTGCCTTCAACGTCCTCAACTTTGAAATACATCTTGAGATACTGATGGGCGAAGTCGTTGGTGATGTCGTAGAGAGTGCCATCTACAATCCTTCCAATAAGCTTTGCAGGATCGTCTGTAGGTACAGTTCCCAGTTCAACCCCGCCGAAGTATGGCGGAGAAACTACCTTGTACCACTTTTTGTCTCGCCACTTGTCCTTAGTGCGTCCTCTTCTCTTCGACACCAGAGTCCCTCATTGTGAGTGGAAAAGATTTAACGGGGAAGTATTAAAATCTTCGGCTTTTTTTCATCCAAGTCTTTCAATGCCGCCCATTAAAGGTCTTAAAACTTCAGGAATCTTGACGGAGCCGTCTTTCTGCTGATACTGTTCTAGGATGGCGATCAATGTTCTGCTGGTTGCAAGGGCAGTGTTGTTTAGAGTGTGAACAAAACCAGCTGGAGCCTGCCCTTCCTTTTTTCTGTACTTTATGTTCAGCCTTCTTGCTTGATAGTCTGTGCAGTTGGAGTTTGATCCTGCTTCTCTGTAGGTGCCGTCAGCCATCCAAACTTCTATGTCATATTTTTTGGCTGCAATTATTCCGATGTCTCCGGTGCACACGTTTACAACCCGGTAGTGTAGCCCCAAACCGTTGTAGAGGTCTTCACTGTTTTTTTGCAGTTCCTCATGGAATTTCCAAGAATTTTCGGGAAGACAGAAGATGAATTGTTCGATTTTGTTGAATTGGTGCACCCTGAACAAGCCTTTGG
>CAYNQS010000007.1:0-110203 GCA_964399485.1 uncultured Candidatus Bathyarchaeia archaeon
ACAAAGGTCGCATTGGCCAGTTATTACTCCATAAGATTTCGGTATAGGGGTCTTCCGTGATGTACTCCCAGAGATGTTCACCAGTAGTAACGTTATAGGCATTTATAATGCCGCCCATTCTTCCAGAAAAAACTACGCCTTCGGCAATTATGTTAGTTATTCCTAAATAGTCCAGATATGTTTGTGATTCAGTTGGTCCCCATATTTGTTCTCCAGTATCCAGGTCAAATCCGTATAGTTGCCTGGTTTCTTTTAACCATAGAACGTAAACTCCATCTTCAAAACTTGGACCTCCGCTATATCTAGTTCCCCAAGTCGTTGTTATGTCGCCAGGGGGTGGAGTCCAAGTGGCGTTTAAGATTAGTTCTCCTTCATGCCCTGGTTTCAGATTAATTGCCCACGTATTAATCGGTAGGTCGCCCATGCTAACATAGGCTGCCGCATCGTTACCAACTAATCTGTCTTGGAAGTTTACGGCCACAACACTTCCAGGTAAACCTGTCGGTATTTCTACGGTCCATTCGATCCCATTTGTTGCATCAAAAGTGCTACCCATCCGGCCGCTAATCCAGCTTCCTCCGCTAGATACTACTCTGCTGGAATTCCACAATGACAGCGTTCCTGTCCTAGTGTTTACGACGTATCGATAGATTTCGCCTTTTGGACCATAGACATTTGTTCCTGATGGCACATTTTCCATGCTGTACACATATTCTCCGTCAAAGGGATCAAATGCATGCCAAGTAGTTAAGCTAGTCCCCCATAGGTATGGGAATGCTGCGTGATAGTTATAGGAGTCCCAATAGAACACTTGACCGAATGAAAGTCTAACCACGCTTCCATCTGGCGTTGTCAGAGGTTTGACCCAAAGTTCTTCTCCGGTATGAAGGTCAACTGCAACTACTTGTTGTGTTGGATTTGCAGATTTGTAATGATTGTAATAGAGGTTTCCGCCGATTATCACTGAACTTGAAAAGAGACCTTCATATGCATCACCACATTCAAAAGCATGATCACCCATTGCGCCTCCAGCAAGACCACCCATTTGCATTTCTTTTGCCCACAATATATGTGATGTTTCTGGGGCATCATCGTTGTAAGGAGCCACCATGTTGGGAGCTGTTGAGAGCCAGTTTCCTGAAATGGTGTACCATTCTCGGAGTTGTGCATCTATTGGACGGCTCCAATATTCATTCGGAAGACTATGCTCCGGATAATATTCTCGCTGTTCTTCTGTGACTATCAGATCAAGTACTTCACTGTCACTGGCTTTGTATAGTATGGTGCCACGAATGTTTGTAGAGTATGCTGGAGATCCTCTCCAAGTGTAAAGCTGTGCTGGAAAATGTGTCTGTAATTTGTATGTTCCGACTATAGTAGGCGTGTATGTTCTGCCTGTTCCTCCTGTCGCATCGGTTCTGATATTCTCAATCGTGTCGATTTGACCGTCGGGTCTTTCAATTGTAACTGAGAGATTTTCCCAGCCGTGAGTTGTGGTTACAAGATAGTCTGTTATTCCAATATGAAGTAATACCTCTTGGTTAACTCCAACGGGATTGGGAGTTGCACCAATGATTGCATAAGTTGTTTTTTCTCTATAGTCTTGTGCAAATACTGCATTTGATATCATGGCTGTAGCTGAAATTGTTAAAATCAGGATTAATGATATGGTGTATAACGTTTTTCTGGTCGTTTTTGTTTTAGGTATTGTTTTGCTCATTTTTTTTCCTTCAAATTAGTTTTTAATGGTTCACCCTTTTGACTAGAGGATGTATTTAAGATTTTTTTCTTCAAGAAGCAGAAAAGCATACAAAAAACATTTACTAACACATATTTTTGGTAAAATTTGGAAGACGTTATATAGCAGTAACTACTTCTCCAGATGAAGGGACTGAAGTTGAGTTCACGACTAGAAATCGACGAAATTGATGTAAAAATTATAAGGATGTTACTTAAAGATGCGCGTACCAGCTTCACTGAAATCGCTAAAGATTGCCAAATGTCGACTAATTCTATACGAACGCGTTTTATGAACTTGAAGAAATCCGGCGTTATTACAGGCTCAACAATACAAGTAAGAGCAAAAAGTTTGGGATATGAAGGCATTGCATTTCTAGCATTTGAAACGGACATCGACAAAGAAAAACAGGTTTTAGATTTTCTGAAAAAGATACCAAACATAATTCTGAGTCACTCCCAAATAGGAAAGCACAACATCATCAGCATTCTAATGATAAAAAGCGTCGAAGATCTGGTTCACACACTAGAAGGAGTAAATAGAAATCCACACATCAAAAAAGCAGACACTGCAATAACTACGAGTCCATCCCATTACTACCACGAAAACCTTGTTATAGAACCTTTCAAAAGAACACTGTGCCCGACTGAAACATTTTCTGATGAGAACAAACAGCACAAAGTTACGAGAGAAAAGGCTCAGATTATCACAGAGTCGATTGAGAAAAATCAAGCTACTCCATCAGTCAAATTAGATAAAGTGGACTTGGCAATAATCAGAATCTTATCGCAGAACGCTCGCACATCTTTCAGAAAAATTGCTAATAAGCTGGGAATTACAACTAAAACCGTTATCCAAAGATACCAAAAACTGCGAAAAGACGTGATATCATCCACCACAATAACCATAAATCTAACTAAACTCGGATACATATCCAACGCCATTTTTTGCTTAAACATTTCACATCTAAACAAAAAAACAGACATAATCAATAGAATAAATCGGCTGCCCAACGTGATTTTTGCTACTACTTGCGTTGGTGGAATTGATGCTTTAGCTGCAGCGCCATTAGCAAATTTTTCACAACTATTCAAGCTAAAACAAAAAATCGCTAAAATAAAGGGAATAAAGAAAATTGAGATACTTTTAGAAGAAACGTATGCTACATGGCCTCCAAAAATGTTCTCGAAAAACATCTAAAAAGACACGACATCACAAATAATTTAAACAAAAGCAAATCTATTGATTAGAAAAGGTTGTATTACCGTTTGTGGAGCAGCAGAGACTTATCTCTTATAATCATCTTTGCTGTTTTAGGCCTAGTCTACTCAGTCCTTGTTGTTCAGACCGCATACTTCACTGCAATACCAGAAGCAACTTTCTTCTTTCTCATATTTTTTGCGATATTCATCAGCATCCAATTGCTCTTGTACCAAGGAAGGCGATGGCGTTTTTTTGTTTCAACAACCTTGTTCATTATACTCACTATTCCTGTACCTTTTGCTGGACCAGCTTTCGACGTATTAGCTCGTACTCCCCTAATAATCGGCGCATTTATTGGCGATTTACTGTTTAACACCATGTACGAATTCGTTAAAAAACATAACAAATTGCTTTGGTTCACAGTTTTATTTTCCCTTCAATATCACTTAATGAACTCAGTTTTTTCTATCATGATCTATTATTTCTATTCTCTCCAGCGTCTTACAGCATACATTAGTGTAATTTCATCTGTGCTTCCAGTGATAATAGTTGAAAGCATTGCTGGCGGATACATAGGATACAAAGTCTACGAAAGAGTGAAAGACTTCCAAAAATGTTACGATTAGCTCCACAATTCTTTTTTTGCTCATTCAAACCCTTGGCAGATTAATTAACGAAGACACTGTTTTGTTTGCTAGATATTTGGGGAATGAAAAAGATAAGGGTGCATCTCGGATTCTGATGTTTAAATTCTGAAAGAAAAGGGGTTTGCTGAGGCTCCTGCACGGTGTTGAGTTTGGGGAATGTGGGAGGAAAAATGAAGAAAAGCCTCCTAGCCTATCTCTTATTGCTTCAGTTCTGTTTTGTGCCTGAGTCTTTTCAGCCCCCATCTTCTGATGCTTTACTCCCACAAAAAAGGGAGGGAAATTTTTTGGTTTATTTTTGTTTTCTGAGTGCCATGTAGGCTACTAAGCCTATGACCACGCCGACGGCTACGATTACCAGTATGATCAGGTCTATTGTTAGATATGCGGGAATTTCTGGGTACGCTGGCATCTGGTTTACTGTTGTATCCGCAATCTCTGCTGCGCTAGGAGCCTCTTCTGCTGCTGGACCAACTGTCAGGTAAGTTGAGTCTGACGAACTTCCGTATGATTCGGTGCCCTCGAAAGTGGCGATTATCCTGTAATCGCCTTCCATTTCTGGGGTCCAGCTTTTCCCGAAGTTGCCATTCATGTCGCTTGTAGCCGTGTCTATCTCCCGTGTTTCGCCGTTGGGTAAAACTGCGGTTAACTTCACTGTGACGCCTGTTGCGTCCTCAGGGATTGGATGCTGCAGTAACTTATATTCAATCCACGCACTCATGCACTCATCTGAGATGGCTGGTGTGTCCTTGAGCGCTGGGCTCTGGTCAGTGACTGTGCCTCTAATCATGACACTCTCTCCCAGTTCTATTTCCGTTTGGGGTGCAGTTACTGTCGTGGCGCTTGGTCCCTTTCCTATACAATACATCTGATTGGTGTAGGCGTTGTGTGCTAGTAAGTAGCCGTCAACAAGAGCAGCATTTACAAACCAGCCTGTCAGGTTCCATATGCCCTTTCCTGTTTCCATGTCGATTGCGTGCAGCTTTTCCCCGCGGTACAAGGGCTGTGAGGCAGAGTGTTCACCGGTGGGCGCAAAAAGCACCCCGTCAGCAACCATGAAAGTATAGAAGAATGGCCAGGTACCCATAGCAGTTTCGATGTTAGCGTCTCCGCTGGAGTACTTCCACACCTCCTTCCCTGTTTCAATGTCAAAGGCGTGCATGTATCCGTCGTAGGAACCAGCGATGAGTTTCTTGTCAGCAATCAGCATCGAAAGCCCGATGTATGTGCCCCAGGGATACACAAGTTCATCACTTTCCCATAACGGCTCCCCTGTAGTTACACTGTAACCGTGAAATCGGGTGCTCACTGTGTTATGGAGGGCGAAGACGCCGTCTCCAACAGCAGATCTGATAAGTGGCATATCCGAGGGTTCGCGCACATAAGCCCACAAGAATGAACCGTTCGTTGCGCTATAGCCTGCATGTAGTGTTGTTTGGCTTGAGCCGAGTCCTCCAGAAGCTAATATAACATCGCCTGAAACTGAGAACGCATTTGGAGTGTAGGTTCTGCCTCCTATTGTCATACTCGCACTCTCCGTTGTTACCTGCCATTCGATTCCGCTCTGCCAGTCATACGTCCCTGTACGGAATCTGAACATCCCTGCGCCGCCGAAACCGCTTATCAAGCCATTCTCTTCAAAGGCTTTGGTTGAGTTCCACATAGACACTTGGCCGCTTCGTGCGTTAAGCATGTATACTAGCATTGTCCCGTCATCATCGAATACAATACGACCTGTCGAAGCGCCCGTGAAACTGCATATGAATCTTCCTGTGAAAGCATCATACATATTATAGGTACTGCCAATCTCCCATAGAAACGGGATGACTCCATATTGGTTGGGTGATCGGTAATACCACAGTTGTCCGACATCTACATTTGCACCCTCCACACGCCATAGCTCTTCTCCGGTACGCAGATCTACACAAGCGAAAGCTGTGAAAGGCGACGAGTCAAAGTACAGATTGTAATAAATTAGGCCGTTCATGACTATAGGTGGCGTAAGATAGTTTTCGTATACCAGTCCTCCATAATATGATGCACTACCATATTCTCCTCCGGCGAGACCACCCAACCCCAACTCCTCCGTCCACATCACATGTGGGGATCGCGGTGCTGTGCTGTATGGATTGTAAGCCGAAGGGCTTCGACCCATTTGATATGTAGTATTATAGCCACGCTGCAACCAGTTTCCGGAAATAGGAGCCCACTCTCGGAGGTCGGCGCTTATGGGACGAGTCCAGAAATCGCCAGAAGGTGGAGTTTCAGGCCAACTTGGTATTGGATCTTCTTGCACAACAAGTTCAGTCACAGGAGAAACACTGGCACTTCGAATTCGGCTTGATGTAAAGGTTTCGCCGGGATAGCTCATCTGCAAGTAGTATATGCCGGCCATATCAGGTATGTATTGGATATAATAGCCTCCGGTCGCCCAACTGTCCTTCACGTAGGTTTCAACTGTTCCGTCAGGTTTTGTGATATTCAATTCCACATCATGGTAGACGTCAGTAAACCCTGGTGGAACAGGCTGAACCATTACAGAAACGGTGACAAGTTGACCACGTCCAACAGGGTTAGGTTGCGCAGACAAAAAGCAACGGGTTGCAGTTTCTTGAGCTGCGACGTATGAAATGCCTGCTGTCAGTGTAGCAAAAGTTAACACTAGAACTAAAACAATAGTGAAAAGTTTTGTTTTACAATATAGTTTTTTCATTTTTTTTCCTTCGAATTAGTTTTTAGTGGTTCACCCTTTTGATTAGAGGATGTATTTAAGATTTTTTTTCTTTGATAAGTGAAGAAATATACAAAACACAAGTATCATTATATATTTTTGGTAAAAATCAGAAGAATATATTATACTTGAATCGTTGTTCAATCGGTTTCTTTGATTCTTTAACGGTTAATGAAAGCTCTTTTTCTAGTAAAGATTTCTTGACTAGACTTAGTCAAACTTTCTTGACAAAAAGGCTTTTCTTTTCCTTTGACGAGGAGGAGCAGGGGCTGAAAGGGCTCCCACACAGGAAATGAATTCATCAAAAGTAAGCTTTGCCTTAAAAGTTTCATTTTTCGTTCCCCAAAACGCCTGTGTAGGAGCCCAAGCAAGCCCTGTTTTTCAATCTCATGAACACCTCTTGGAAGTGACTATCTTTTTTCTACAATAATTTTTGTTCCGCTTTTGACTTGTTCGAACAGTTCCAGATTCTTGGTTACTTTGCCGATTATGTTGACGGGGCTGTATGGTTGGGTTTCACCGTAGAAGATGCAGAAGGCGCTTCCCATAGGCCAATAGGCTAAGGTTCCCTTTTCCACTGTTGGCTTAGCCTTTTCGTTACCCATTTTAACGGGTATATCGAAGTAAACTTCTTGTTGCCAAAGGGCTGCGCGACCCTCTAATGGAAGCTGCCTGATTATGGCATCTGTAGTCCGCGGAGAACTAATGCGAACAAGTTCTCCTTCCGCTTCTCCAACGTTCTCAATAATGAATCTGATGGGTATGCGAGAAACACTCATATTTTCAACACTCATCGAGTTAATTTTGTAGGCTCCTATTATGTTTTATTACACAACCTTCTTGACTGGAAGCACTGCATGCAATTTGGAACACCAATATGACGTTACTCACTCTCTTTTTGCTGTTTTTAGCATAAAATTCTGGAAGGAAATGAGTTAGTAAACTTTATATTTCAGATGAAAGTGCAGTAGCTAGAAATTCAGCTAGAAAATAGGAAGGATTGTATGGCATATTTAACCTCACAGGGTGGACAGCCTGTTCTTATCCTTAAGGAAGGAACATCACGTAAACGTGGAAAAGATGCACAGAAAAATAACATTATGGCTGCCAAAATCATCGCCGAAGTTTTAAAGAGCACTCTTGGTCCTCGCGGCATGGACAAGATGCTCATTGACGGTTTAGGTGATATAACCATAACCAACGATGGAGCAGCAATACTTGATGAGATAGATGTTCAGCATCCAGCGGCAAAGATGATGGTTGAAGTAGCGAAGACTCAGGATGATATGGTGGGCGACGGAACCACCACTGCCGTAATCTTGGCTGGAGAGCTTTTGCAGAAAGCAGAGGAGCTGCTAGAACAGAATATTCACCCAACGATTATTGTGCAGGGATACAGAAAAGCTGTTGAGAAGGCTGTGGAAGCTTTAGCCAAATTGGCGATAACCGTTGACATTGATGACCGAGCAACCCTGAAGAAAGTTTCAATGACTTCTATGGGAAGCAAAGCTGTGGGTGATGCTCGTGGTCACCTATCCGACATTACTATTGATGCCGTTAAGCTGATCGCTGAGAAACGGGGCGAAAAAACGATAGCGGATATTGATAACATTCAGAGAGTTAAGAAAGAGGGAAAAAGCCTCTACGATACAGAACTTATCAGAGGCATAATTATCGACAAAGAGATTGTCCACGCGGGCATGCCCAAACGAATTGAAAAAGCGAAAATTGCTCTTCTCGATTCTCCTCTAGAGGTGGAGAAAACCGAGTTTTCATCAGAGATTAGGATACGTGATCCCACTCAGATGCAGGCCTTTTTGGACAAAGAGACAAATATGCTCAAGGAGATGGTACAAACGATCGGCTCCTCGGGTGCAACGGTTATATTCTGTCAGAAGGGCATCGACGACATGGCTCAGCACTTTCTAGCAAAGAAAGGACTCATGGCTGCAAGAAGAGTCAAGCAGTCAGACATGGAGAAACTGGCCAGAGCAACTGGAGGAAAGGTCATCACTAAGCTTGATGACTTAAAGAGTGGAGATTTGGGAGAGGCAGGGCTCGTGGAAGAACGGAAGGTCGGGGATGACAAGATGATTTTTGTGGAGAAGTGCAAGGAACCCCGATCAGTTGCGGTTCTCATCCGCGCTGGTCTAGAGCGAATGGTGGACGAAGCGGATAGAGCCATGAACGACGCTCTGTCAGTGGTTGCTGATGTGGTTGAAGATAACAAGATTGTGGCTGGCGGAGGGGCAACAGAAAGCGAAATCGCAAAAGTTCTTCGCGGCTACGCTACAAAGGTCGGCGGCAGGGAACAACTTGCTATAGAAGCGTTCGCTGATTCGCTGGAGATAGTGCCTAAGGCGCTGGCTGAAAACGCGGGTTTAGAGTCTATAGACATTCTTGTCGGGTTGAGGGCAGCGCACGAAAAGAAGAACGGTCATCTGATGGGCGTCGACGTTTTCAAGGGCAAGATAGTTAACAGTTACGAGGACGGAGTTGTTGAGCCCCTGAAAGTTAAGGAGCAGGCGATGAAGTCAGCTGCAGAAGTTGCCTCCATGATCCTGAGAATCGACGATGTAATCGCCTCGACGAAACCAAAAGAAGGTCCTCCTCCGGGCGGAATGCCTCCAGAATATTGAGAACCGTAGCAAAATCTTTTTCTTTTTTCTCCTAATTTTTTTAGTTCATTACCTATTCGCGTGCGTTTATTGTTATTTTGTTTTGTAGAAAAGTTAATTTGTTTTTGTTGCCAACGTTCATTAGCTTAGTGGACGCTGAACTTGAGTTAAGCAGGTTACGCAGTTTAAGTCTTGTGTGCTAAGCGTAGTTTAAATGCTGAAAGAATGGTGGTGAAGATGGATAAGCCAGTTACGTTGGGTGTTGACTTGGGAGGCACCAAAGTTAATGTGGCATTGGTAGACCGGAGCGGTCGCGTTTTGTCTGTCCACAAATCTGTGATTCACGCCTCAAAGGAGCCGGAAAGGGTCATCGCCGACGTCCGGACAGCTATGGACGCCTGCCTCAGCAAAACTGGTCTGAAAGCTGAAGCGGTTGGAATCGGCGTAGCCGCCCAGGTGGACCGGAAAGGTGTTGTGTGTGGTTCCCAGAATTTGGGTTGGCGGAACTTTCCCTTAAAGAAGAAACTGGAAGAGTTTGGGCTGCCTGTGGCTGTGACTAATGATGTTAATGCGGCTACGTTGGGCGAATGGTGGTATGGCGCAGGAAGAGGCGTAGACGATTTGGCTGTTCTTTTTGTGGGCACAGGCGTAGGCGGGGGAGTCATAACTGGCGGAAAGCTGTTGTCTGGTTGCAGTAACAGCGGCGGAGAACTGGGGCACATCACCGTTGTGTATGATGGACGGAAGTGCCACTGCCCTAACAGGGGCTGCTTGGAAGCCTATGTGGGTGGCTGGGCAATCGCTGAACGTGCCAAACAAGCCGTTAGAGCTGCGCCGAAGGAGGGAGAGCGTCTGGTGTCTTTGGCGGGCGGTGCTGAAAAAGTCACGGCGGCTACTGTTAGCAGAGCTTACCGTGAAGGCGACGTGCTGGCTAGGAGGTTGGTGGAGGATACGGGGCGATACTTGGCTGCTGGGGTGGTCAGTATCGTTAACGTTTTTAATCCTTGTGTTCTGGTTCTTGGGGGCGGTGTTATCGAGGGGATTCCTGAGCTGATCCAGATAGTGAAGGAAGTTGTTCCAACATTGGCGTTGGAGGCTTCTGTTGGAGAGCTGGAAATTGTGAAGGCTTCGTTGGGTGCTGATGCAGGGGTGATCGGGGCAGCTGCTTTGGCTCAAGATTTGGTGGATAAGGCTCCGTGAGCTGCTGTAAACTGTTTTCTGGCATCTTTTTACTGTCTGCCTTTCTGTGTTGGCAAGCAAAAGGTTAAAGTTCTTCGGTGCAAAAGTTTGTTAGGCGAGGAAGTCAGATGTCTGTCTCAGCTTATGTGTTGGTTACGTTAAATCCGGGCACCGAGAAGAATATTCTCCAAAAAGTTTCTCACTTTGACGAAGTCAAGAGGGTAAGTATGATGTACGGCGAATACGACGCCATCATAAAAGTGTGCACCGAAAATCTGGAACAGCTGAACCACTTCCTAACAGATAAACTGAGGGTACTACCCGACATCTTCCAAACAGCCACCCTAATAGTAGCCAAAACACACCTAAACAAACGCTAACCCACAAACCTCTTTTGCACTCTTCCAACTTGCGTTATGTCCTGTGAACAAGTATAAACATATTGTAAACATTCCAACGCAGAATCATATTAGGAGACTAATAACTAAGCATTGTTGAAAACAGTACTTTTTCTGTAGAGTAGTTGCTGGAAATTGGGAGTGGTTGTTCTCATCGACCGCTTGAATCTGTTATTGTTTCCATGATCGGAACACTGTGTTGATACTCTATTAAAAGCTAAGAAATCATTATGTCAAGAAAAATTGACAAAACCTAGTCAAGAAACTTTGACAAAAAACTTCTTAACTGAAAAATCTAAACTGTATTTAGTGGAGAATTGATGCGGTCTAAAAAGCTGTTTCTTGCAAGCACTGTTCTCATTGTTTTAGTTAGTTTGCCTCTAATTAGTTTGGTTGAAGCATCTTCGATAACATGGAGTCGAACTTATGGAGGTCCAAAGTGGGACTATGTTCACTCGTTGGTTGAGACCTCTGATGGAGGATTCATTCTAGCTGGCATCTCAAGAGACGAATATGGCTTTGACATAGATTGTTTGTTGGTTAAGACAGATGCGTATGGAAATATGGAATGGAACCAGACATACGGAGGAGAATACAGTTATCACGGAGATGCTGTGGTTCAGACTAGTGACGGAGGATATGCCATAGCTGGCGACAAATATTCCATTGGTGAAGGCTATGATTCTTGGTTGGCTAAGACTGATGCGCATGGAAAAATGGAGTGGAACCGAACATACGGCGGAGCAAGTATCGACCATACTAACTCTTTGGTTGAGACGCCTGATGGAGGATTTGCCATAGCTGGTTACACAACTTTTGTTGCCAGAAATCATGATTTTTGGTTGATTAAAACGGATGCGTATGGGAATGTAGAGTGGAACCAAACGTACGGAGGAACAGGTAATGAATATGCTACATCATTGGTCGAGACATTTGATGGAGGATACGCACTAGCTGGCGGAACAGAGACTTCTTTTTGGTCTGGGCGTCGTGATTTTTTGTTGGTCAAGACTGACGGATATGGAAATATGGAGTGGAATCAGACCTACGGCGGAGATGGTTATGACTACGCCAGATCTTTGGTTGCTACATCTGATGGAGGATATGCCATAGTTGGCGGCAAAGACGGTGGTGTTTATGGAGGCGGTAATTTTTTCTTGGTTAAGACTGATGGGTATGGGAATATGGAGTGGAACCGAACATACAGCACAACTTCAGCCAATTCTTTGGTTGCTACATCTGACGGAGGATTCGCCATAGCTGGTTACAATCAGTTGATTAAGACTGACGAGCATGGGAACATGGAGTGGAACCGAACATACAACGGAGGATCAGCTCGTTCTTTGATTGAGACATCTGATGGCGGTTTCTCATTAGCTGGCCACTCAGGCTCTTCAGATATTGCTGGAAAAACCGATTTCTGGTTAGCTAAAACAGATGAGCATGGATGTATTCCAGAGTGGTATCCCCCATACATTTGCGTGGATTCGCCACAGAACGTAACCTACACCATAGACAGCGTTTCCTTGAACTTCACCGTTAACGAAGAAACCTCGTGGATGGGCTATAGCCTAGACGGACAAGACAACGTAACCATAACAGAAACCACTCTAAACCTAACAGAGTTGGCTGAGGGCTCACACAACATAACATTCTACGCAACAGACACAGATGGAAACACAGTAGCATCCGAAACAATCAGCTTCACCATAACAAAAGATGAGACACCAGTAGCCCAAGACGATGAGATACCAACATCATGGACTACAACCGCCATAGCAATAGCAGCAGTAGCCACAGCCGCAGCAGCAATTACCCTATACTACACAAAAACAAAAAAACAGAACAAAAAATGAGAATATATTAGACTCCTAATAGAGGTACATTGTTGAAAACAGTATTTTTCGTGGAAAACTTGGAAATAACAAAATCAGGTTGCTACTTCTGGGCGACTACCATGGCATGTGCCTTGTCGTAGGGTTCAAGACCAACAACCGCGTTGATGTGGAATCCTCTAGCCTCCAAGACGGCAATCTCATTCCTGTAAACCACAGACGGCTCCTTCGTCACATCTATGCTCTGAGCCTTAATCGCCAACATAACCCAGCCCCCCTCAGCCAAAAACATGTCAGCGTTATCCGCCAAAACCCGAGCCTGCTCAGGCTGAGCCACATCACAGTAAATGCTGTCCACCCGCCCCACCATCCGCTGATAGGTCTCCGGCAGCCGCGCATCCGCCAGTATAGGCGACATGTTATAGCGGAAAACGCAAACGTTGTTAACCAGCTCCCTCAGGGAACGCGAAGCAAACTCCACACAGTACACATGACCCCCCTCGCCAACAATGTCGGAGACGTGACTTGCAGTTGTTCCTGAAGCCGCCCCCAGATACAGCACCCTATGGTCCGGACGGATGGGAACAGCGTCTAAACCTTTGAGTATGGCAGCTGCGAACTTGCTTCTGTACGGATCCCACAGCCTATATTCCTCTCCCTTAAACTTGACGAGACGCTCTCCATAAACCGAGGTTCCGGCAGCCAAATTTTTTGTAGCTAACTTCCGGCTTCCATCCTCCACCGTAACCCAGTAAATCTCTGGAAAACGGCGATGAGGCTTAACGTTTACTGCCACGTTTCTTTCTCCGTGGACCCTTTTTGGCTTGGGACTTCATGGGCGACGGAGGCGGAGGCTTCTCATACCTCTTCCTGATCTCCTCAATCCTCTTCTCAAGATCGGCTTTCAATCCGTCTCCAGCAAATTTCCCGCTGAAGGCATCAACCCGAGCGGCTATAGACAGTTTTCCAGCCAACGCACGCGCAATCTTTCCACGCTGCCAACGCTTCGCATCGTGAATAAGGGGATGCTGAAAGATTATTCCATGCTTAGGCGGACGCGCCTTAGTCTTCAGCGACCTAAACAGCGCTTTCTCTGCACCCAAAACCTGAATCGTGCTTGCCGGCAGCTTAGCCAAGTTCAGCAGCCCCCCCGCAAGAGCTAACAGCCGAGCCCCCAAAAGTGAACCGCCTATCGCCTTGGTGTTTGGCGCAACCTCCTCCATAACCGCGTCCACATACTTCTCCAGCGACTGCCGCACACCATAAAGCTCAAGGACGCTTCTGCACATGTCCTGAATCTGTTTTAGGTCTTCCTCGCCCAAATCGGCGCCCATAGAAGCCGCAGCCACCTTGGCTAATTTTTGGGATTTAGCTTTCGGCAGCCCTTCTTTCTCCAGGTTGTCAGCAGTGAAGTTTTCTCTTGTTCCCAGGTCGACCACGAGACGAGCATAGGTTTCATGCTTGTCAAGCATCCTATCCAACTCTGGATAGTGAAGCCCAAACCACTCCCGCACCCGGCTCATAAAAACATTTAACGACTTATCCAAGTCATCGACTGTTTGGACTGCCTGAGCAACCAGCAAATCCCGCCTTTCAACGGTCGTCTTCACCTTCATCTTCGCAAGCTCGATTGAAACATTGTGAACCAGCGCACGAAACTGCTCCGGCTTCTCCACAAACCCTAGGTCTAGAGCAAACTTTTCCAAGTTTTCGCGGAGCCGTTTACCCGCCTCTGAAGACGCCTCTGATGATGCTTCGATGTTCAGTTTTTCCCGAACGTTTCTAGCCATTTCCTGATTCTCAAAAACAAAATGTGTGTAACCTTTAGCCCGCAGCTTATCAACCAAACTGGAGATTTCCTTGATTACCGTTCCCTTCTCTATCTTCCGGAGCCGTTCCGCAGTTTTCTGCGGGTTCTTGGGGAAGAACACCTTTTCGGCAAGTTTGTTGTCTTCGCCGAAACCAAAAACTCCGATTACAGATTCTACTATCGTCGCTTTCACAAGTTTCCCATCCATTATTGACCCATTTTAGAGTACGTGTCCTAACCTTTATCTTGGCAATGGATAACTTTTACTACACAAGAGGGAAACAAAAATGGATGATCGCCTTGCCACCGAAATAGTGGGATTGAAACTGGCTAACCCCACCATGCTCGCCTCGGGAATCCTAGGATACACAGGATTATCATTGAAGAGCGTGATAGAGGCAGGAGCCGGAGCAGTGGTGACAAAATCTTTGGGGCTGGAACCAAGAACAGGCTACCCCAACCCAACCGTTGTCCAAGTCGACTGCGGCTTACTCAACGCCATGGGGCTACCAAACCCGGGCATCAGCCACTTCAAAGAAGAAATAAAAGAACTGAAAAACACCGGAGCTCCAACCATTATGAGCATTTACGGCTACTCACCAGAAGAGTTCGCCAAGGTCGCTGAAACCGCAGCTAAAATGGGTGCCGACGCCCTAGAATTGAATGTGTCCTGCCCGCACATCAAAAAAGCGGGAGCAGAGATTGGATGCAACCCCCAGTTGCTGACTGATGTTGTGAAAGAAGTGAAGAAAAAGGTGGACAAGCCAGTGATTGTGAAATTGACCCCCAACGTCGCAAACATAGGCGAGATTGCCGAAGCCGCCGAAAAAGCCGGCGCAGACGCAATCACAGCCATAAACACGGTTAAGGCTATGAACATCGAGATTGAAACAGGCAGACCCCTATTAGCCAACAAGTTCGGCGGA
This sequence comes from uncultured Candidatus Bathyarchaeia archaeon, assembly GCA_964399485.1. Lineage (GTDB taxonomy): Archaea > Thermoproteota > Bathyarchaeia > Bathyarchaeales > Bathyarchaeaceae > Bathyarchaeum. Next base: position 15,083 of record CAYNQS010000007.1, read on the forward strand.
CTGTCAGGACCAGCTATAAAGCCCATCGCAGTAAGATGCGTATACGACGTCTACAAGTCGGTGGATATTCCAGTCATAGGCTGCGGCGGAATAACAGGTTGGCAGGACGCCATAGAGTTTATGATGGCTGGGGCATCAGCGGTTCAGATAGGAACAGCCATAGCCTTCAAAGGAGTAAACGTCTTCAGTTCCGTCACCAAAGGCATCGATAAGTATCTTAAGAGGAAGGGCTTCAAGAACGCGAAAGAACTTGTGGGTCTGGCACACAACTATTAGATTTTCAGTTTGGTTTTGATGCCTTTTATGATGTAGTAGATGGGAACTATTGCCATGGGCACATCCAGAATCATGTCTGAGAGGAACCAGCCCCACGTGTCCCAGATGTAGCTGGAATACATGAAATAGCTCTGAAAAGTGGGAGGTCCCTCCATCGTCCACTGGATTCCTAAGGCTTGAGCGGTCAGCATGATGGTTTGCAGGTTCCAGAAAACAGCAATGAAAAACATGAAGTACCAGAGGGGATTTGCAGATTCCAGTTTATAGAAAGCAAAGAGTGAGCCATAGGCTAGGGCGTACCAGAAGGTTTCTGAAAGCGTTAGGAAACCATAAACCCCCTCAGACCGCAGAGCAGTGAAGAAGACAACTGCTGCGATAAAAAAGATCATGAACAAAGAGTAAGGCGTCCAGAAAGGATGGAGTCTACGCTCCAATTTGTTTTTGAAGGCAATGATTACCCACCCGAACAGTAGGGGGACGTGCATTAGACCATTGGCGAGGTAGAAAATTGGGGGGCGTTCTGTGTTGTTGAAGAAGAATAATCCGAGGAACCCCATAAAAACGGATAAGGTCATCAGAATTAAAGGAATTCTGCTCCACACAGAAACAGGCTTAGATGGGACTCGCTGTAATGCCATAACAATAAAATCGTCATTTTAGAGAGAAAACTTTTGTGAATTCAGCATTCATGCACTCAAATAACAAGATTGCCGAAAAAGCGGGAAGCTTGCTTGCGTACGCTCAGTATTTGAAGTGTATCAATCTATTAACAATGAAAAGTAGCTGCGTTAAAGGAATATTTCGATTTTTGGAATAATGCCGCAGTCTGAACATTGCTTTTTATCTTCTTGGTTTATGATAGCTTGGTTCTTCACATGATTGAACATAGTGGCATTGCGGACACTCTGGTTATCATCGCCACATTAAATGAAGAAGCTGGTTTAGGCCCAACTTTAACAGACATCAAAAGCTCGTTAGAGAATCCCCGTTGCTTGGTGGTTGATGGCCGAAGCACGGATCGCACAGTTGAAGTTGCCAGGGAATTCGGAGCTCATACTCTCTTTCAGAAAGGAATGGGGAAGGGTGATGCAATAGCGACTGCATTGGGACATATTAACTGGCTGAAAGTGAAGTATGTGGTGTTAATTGACGCTGATTACACCTACCCAGCCAAATACCTATCAACGATGATTAAAATTCTTGAAGAAAATCCGGAGATTGGTATGGTTTGCGGAAACAGATTCACCAACGGATTAAAATTTGAAGCAATGCCTAACGTATTCAATATAGGAAACAGGCTCCTATCCTTTACCCACAGTCTCTTGAATGGTGTTGATTTGGATGACCCACTTACTGGATTGAGGGTAATTCGCAAAGAAATTGTGCACAATTGGCACCCAAAATCTAAGGGTTTCGATATCGAAGTTGAACTTAATCACCTAGTGGAAACTAAAGGATACCACATAGTCGAGATTCCAATCAATTACAGAGCAAGGCTCGGAGAAAAAAAATTAGCACCCAAACATGGTCTCACCATTTTCAAGAGGATACTGACAGAGAGCATCTAGAGCCCTGTTTACTGATTCGTCCTGTACGCGTTTACAGACTTGGCAAGCTTCATTCTCGATTCAAAGAAAATGATTCAGCCTAGTCAGCAAGAAGATTGAACTAAAAAGCCGCCTTGAGGTACGTGCCATGATATATTTAATATGCATCAACTCGTTAAGAGAATACACGCCAAAAAGGAAGGATACGAACAAAATTGCAGTCTCATTCACGAAAACGTTCCCCAGTGCCTCCGGCTTTCAACTCTGTTAATCGCATGAGAATCATAGAAATCGTGGAGACAAAAAGAGAGACCCCCACCGTTAAAACGTTCACTTTTGTGGATAAACTGTGCGGAAAGGCTGAGCCGGGTCAGTTTGTTATGGTTTGGATACCCGGAATTGACGAGATTCCCATGAGCCTTTCAGCAATAAACCCGGAGGGGCTCACATCGATAACAGTAAATGGTGTTGGAGAAGCCAGCAGGGCACTCAACAAAAAAGAAAAGGGCGACCAGATTGGGGTACGGGGACCATTCGGTAACGGCTTCGTTCCAACAGGAGGAAACGTGATGGTGGTTGGAGGCGGAACCGGGTTGGCGCCACTGATGCCCTTGATTGAAAAACTTGTGAAAATCGCCGACAAAATAACCCTGATGAGTGGCGCTAAATGCCAAGAAAATCTCCTATTTCTTGACCGCGTAGACAGAATTCTTTCGGAACTGGATTCAGAAACTATCTTCACCACAGAGGATGGAAGCTACGGAATAGAATGCGTGGTCACTGATCAGGTAGAACAGAACTTGAAAAAGGAAAAGTTCGACATGATTTACACCTGTGGTCCAGAACAAATGATGTACAAAATGTTCCTTCTGGCAGAACAACATACCGTTCCTCTTCAAGCTAGTCTGGAGCGGATAATGCGCTGCGCCATCGGATTGTGCGGCAGCTGCCAAATCGGCAAACTGAGAGTCTGCAAAGAAGGACCCGTTCTAACCTCTGAGCAACTGAGAAGCGTCAAAGAGGAGTTCGGAAAATTTCAGCTAGACTTCACAGGAAAAAGGATCAAACTGTAAGCAATCATCATGCAGGAAAGTTGCGGATGGTTTACCCAAAAAAGGTCTATTTCGGAGACCACGTTTTCCTTGTTGATGAGCACGTTTACGAGCCTGCTGAGGACACTTTTCTGATTGCTGAAAATATGAGGGTTGAAGAAGATGATACGGTTTTGGATATGGGAACTGGATGCGGCATTTTAGCTGTGTTGGCAGCTGAAAAAGCAAAAAGTGTCTTGGCTGTCGACTTAAACCCATACGCTATTCAATGCGCCGTCAAAAACGCGGAAAACAACGGCGTTAAGGAGAAGATAGAGTTTCGGCATGGAGACCTGTTTCAGCCCATCAAACAGAACGAGCACTTCAGCCTGATACTTTTCAACGCGCCGTACCTGCCTTCTGAGCCAGATGAAGAAAAAAGTTGGATAGGAAAAGCTTGGGCTGGAGGACCAAACGGAAGAAAAATCATTGAACGATTCGTAGTGGATGCTCCCGAATTTTTGGCTGAGGGAGGCAGAATTCAGGTTGTTCAATCTTCACTCTCTGACGTAAACAGGACAATAAAGATGTTCGGTGAATTGGATTTGAGGACGACGGTTGTTGCTCAAGTTAAGGTTGCCTTCGAGAGCATAGTTTTGGTTGAAGCAAAACGCTAGATGTTTTGACTGAGAATTAGCCTTCAAACTCGCTACTTTTCGCTAGAGAAGAAAGCGCCACAACCCCAGTAAACCAAACAATAAACGCGGAATACCACACTGGGAAAGCCGATTCATAATTGCAGATAAGATTATGGTATACGGAAACAAGAAACAGGGATATCCAGCAACCTACAGTCCAAAACAGCTTTACATGCTTCATAACCTCTACAAAGCCTTCGTATCCGTAAAAGAGTTAGGAATTACAAATACAATTCAAAACTATTGACCCAGCGTTAAGCTTCTGAAGATAGAAAATTTTGTTGCAACCTATTTTTTTGGTTCTGGTTGTCTTTCAAACAGCCATGTTCTAAAGTGGAACATAATCATGTCTTTTGTGCAGGCGTTAGATGCAAGGTACTCTTTGAAGGATAATCCCTTTTCTTGGAGAAACTCTCGGAAAAGTGCCTCTTCGTCAACATTGGCGACAGAAAAACGGTCTTTAAAACCGTATTGCACCCTGAAACTTTGTGGACCCGATGGTTCAGTTGCCTTCACCTCCACATTAAAGTCTCCGCTAATGTCATCTAGCTCGTGGATGAAGTCTTCAAAGTAGTCGTTTAAGCCGCAACTCTGGCAGAATGGCCCCTTAAACTCGATGATGAAGCCGTCTTTTTTTATTCCAACAAGCTTTGCTGTTGCTTCAGGGCTTCGATATCTGTTGTAAACTTTTATGGCTCTTAAAACCAGATCATTCAAGTGAGCGCCCACTGTGTCCTTCATCGAGGTTCCCCTGTAACCTCCAAAACTTTTCCACATATTTCAACTTTTCCAGTCTTCACAATTGTTTGTGCGCATCAGTCTGTTACCAAAAGAAACACTGTTAAATCGCCTTAAATCTAACTCTTCGTTTTTCATCAGTTCGTTTAGCCAAATCCATGGATTCAAGCTGGCACAACCGCATGTGAACGTATGCCCTTGTATATCCCAGCTTTTTGGCTATCTCTTTTGGTGTTGCAGGTTTTCCATAAGAGTGCAGGGTTATGTAAATCTTTTTTAGCGGATCATTTAGTTTAACTGCGGTCTCCAAAACCTTTCTAGGCAGTTTCTCAACGTTTACATTGAGTGCCATTTTGAATCACTAGAATTATTGTGGCCAATGCTGTTGCGGGTTTGTTTGCTGCTCATTCTTTTTTCCTGTTTTCATTCGTCTTTGGATAGTATTGTAGCGGGAAGCTAAAAGATTTTCCGTGTACGGTACTTTGACGGTAAATGGTTTATTTTCTTTGCTTGTTCTGGAAACGCGACTGAGAAAGCAAAACATTACAAAATAACAGGCGGAAACTTTTAGGTATAATTTTTTTAAGAGAGAACAGAGAGTTGTTTGTTAGCCTTGAGGGATACGATTGTCCTACTACGTTTACATTCTTCGCTGTAAGGACGGCAGCTACTACACTGGACACGCAAAAGACGTGGAAAAACGATTTGAAATGCACAAGAAAGGGCGAGGCGCAAAATACACCCGAATGCATGAACCTGAAAAAGTGGTTTATCTCGAAGAGTTTGAGAGCCGGGGCGAGGCAATGAGACGAGAACGGCGAATCAAAACGCTCAGCCACAACAAAAAACAGCAACTGATAGACAACAATAACAAATCAGCTGCCTGTTAACCAACGCAGTATAACGGGTAAGTCGTTAAAACGCTCAGATGGGAAAAAATAAAAGCGGAGAAGCTGTGAGGGCTACGAGAACCATGGTCCTATATGTGGTGTATAGAGCTCCCGTAGAATCTAAGAGTAGAAGTACTCTTCCCCATCGTTTAAAGGCACTTGGCTGTCAACAGTTGCATAGAGCATTCTGGAAAATCGATGAAAAGAAAGCCCACAGAGTCCTAAAAGTGCTGGAGAACAATCAGCCCATACTTCTGAAGCGGCTAAGGAAGATCAAGAACCCACAGTTGGCTAGAAAAAAGGAATTCACAGGGTTCGGAAGCCTAGTACTGGTGATGTTTAAGCTTCCCAAAGAAGCAAACAGGGAGAAAGTGAAAAATTTTCTTAGAAGGGCACCCTGCATACGTTTACGCCGTTCTGTTTACGCCTTTTGCCAGAAACATCGCTTTTATGACAAAGAACAGAAACTTGTTGACGCTTTGAAATTCGTTAACTTCATCAGAGCACTTCGAGGAGACGTTAAAATTATTTCGCGAGTAGTAATCGTAAACAGGGAATCTGCTCGAAGACTTCTGCAAGAAACTAGAGAACATGTTGAAAAAGAGGTCGTTAAGATTGTTGGATCCTGCAAAGAGCTTTACATGAAAGCCCGCAATGGAGACGATTTAGGGCTGTTACGTGACCGTTTTTCCAGAATCAGAAGGAGATTCTCAACTCTAAAGAAGGTCGCCGCCTTTTATGAAGGATGGCTTAAAATAGACTTTTCAAAAAAAGTAATGAGAGCCTATCACGCTCTAAGAAAGGTTAACTCCGTTATTCAACAGAAATAAAGATGAAGCATAATCACGTGCTCATCAAACCATTTTGGTAATAATTAAATGCAATGATGACCATATTATATATGGGATCTTCAAAAACGTCGGGAATACCTACGTCTTTTGGCTTCCCGCGGAATCAGTTGCCTGTGCAGGATGAAAATGAGCAAGCTGTCAAGTAAAATTAGAGTGGTTTCAGACCCTAAAAAAGTTGAGAGTTGCCCAGAAAAGGGTCTACATTTTTACAGAAGTTATGCGTCAGTAGTTTCTGAGACTCTACGGAAACCGATATTCCAGAGATTCCTCGACTGGGTAATCAAGAGGGAAGAAATTGAGAAAAACGCTGTAAAGGATATTCAGGTCAGGGTTTTCCCGTTTCAAAAAGAAAATGGTAAGTCTGTTGCCGGAAGATGCAATAATGAGGGCGTAATCCTGATTTTTCCCAAAAAGCGGAGTTTTCTCCAGAAAAAGATGCAGGATCACAAAAAAGGGAAAGTTCGTTTTTACCTCAAAAGCAGAGCTATGGCAGCTTTGATACATGAGCTTCTCCACGTGAAATATGATAGTAATGAAAGCAAAGTGAGGAAGCTTACAAAGAAATATTTCAGCATCTTTATTCGCCACCAAAACATGAACACTCAGAAGGCGCAGAACATCCAAAAAATATTATTTGCCGCTTAGGTTGCATTTGCATTCATTATTCCCTAAACAGCTTATTATTGAGCAAACAAAAGCAACTGATTATCTGAATCCATCCTAAATTCAAAAGTAATTCGGTCAATACGCCAAAATTGGCCGTCTAAACACAAATAAAGGAACAAAAACAGTTTATTCAATTTTAAAACGTTGAATATGCGGTTTTTTGATATAATATCCTAAAATTGCCGTTTATATCCTAAAAAAATCTGTTTTTGCTCCGTTTTTCAGTTGCGTAAATCTTATTTGATTTTTGTGGTGTCGCTCTTTCAAGGGGACCTCGGTGGGAGGTGAAAAATGATGGTGTTTGAAGAAGAAGACTGGGAAGACTGGGACGAAGACGAAGAAGAAGAGGAAGACTGGTAAATATTCCACAACGCGCAAGCCATTCCTGAAAGGGAGGTGAGCCGGATGCCCAAGAAGGGAAAGAAAGGAAAGAAAAAGAGTAAAGGATCATAGAAGGCGTAAACTAACATAAACGGATTTTTTAATCATATTTTTTTACATTAGACTCCGCCTTAAAGAGGCGACATAAAAAGAAAAAGAGAGAATGCACTCACCATTGCCTTTTGTATAACCCTTTGATTGCAGCTTTTTGGATGCTGTGTTTTTCGACCTTGTCTAAGAAGTTGCGTTTGTTGATGCCCTCTAGGTGTTCACTGTCGAGGGCATAGAGCGTAAAGAAGTATCTATGAGTTCCTGAAGGCGGACAAGGTCCACCGTAAGGTCTTTTGCCGAAGTCGTTCTCCACCTCTTTGGCTCCCTCAGGTAAACCTCCCCGCTCAATTTCTCTTAATTTCTTAGAGATGTCGTATACAAGCCAGTGAATCCACGTTCTTCCCGGACAATCCGGATCCGTGACGGCTAATGCAAAACTTTTTGTTTCATCATGAACGTCTTCCCACGAAAGCTGCGGAGAAATATCTCTTCCGTCGCAGGTAAATTCAGCGGGGATGCTGCCGTTATCTACAAAATCTTTGCTCTTCAATTTCACCTAAAATCCCCTAAATTTACTTCGGTGGCGTCTCATAAAAAAGTTGTTGGAGCAAACAATCTTCAAATCTTCAGGACTGTAACAAATTATATCTAGGCAAACCGCTTTAGTATTAACCAATAAGTGTTAGGGGATAGATTTTGATGGAAGAGCTTCGAGAAGTTGGAAAAGTGTCACATTTCTTCACCAAGATTAATGTGGCAGTTATAGAGGTAAAGGACACTATCTCAGTTGGGGATCAGATTTTCATCAAGGGACCTACCACAGACATTGAACAGACTGTAGATTCGATGGAGATAGAACACGAGAAGGTTAAGCAGGCAACAGCGGGTCATAGCGTCGGAATGAAAGTGAAAGGTCGGGTAAGAGAGAACGACATCGTCTACAAGACAGAGTGAACTCCACCGATCTTCTGACTTCAATACATATCTTCGTAGTCATCTCAGTTGATTAAAGGAGGGTGATCTTATGCTAGAGACCATGCCTGACACAAGCCTCCAGAACCTCATCAAATTCTTGGAAATAGCAGGAATTTTGAAACAGACAGAAAGAACAGGATGGGTCGAAGTTGGAGTGTATCAACCTGAATCCGTTGCAGACCACACCTTCAGAACAGCATTCCTCTGCATGCTATACGCCGACATGGAAACCTTAGATCCATTAAAGCTGGTGAGAATGGCATTGATTCACGACCTCCCCGAAGCCGTAATCGGGGACTTGACCCCCCCACAGAAGACAGAGGAAACCAAAGAGAGGGAGGAAACCGCAATAAGCCAGATTTTAAGTCTTCTGCCCGAGAAGCAGAGGGAAAACTACTTAGCAGTTTGGAGTGAATACCAAGAGGGAAAGACGAGAGAAGCTAAAGTCGTGCGGCAGCTTGAGAAGATTGAGATGGCTCTGCAAGCCAAGGAATACGAAAAAATGGGGACAGCAAGCCAAAGTTTGGAGCGCTTCATCAAGTCCGCAAAAGAGGCTACCGCTTGGCCTGAGTTGAAACGATTACTTTCTTGCGTTTTGGAGGAAAGGTAACATGGGTTTCAGGGAAAGGTGGACAAAAGAGTTTGCCAAGATGCTGACAGAGGAGGAAAGAAAAGCTTTCAGTTTATGGCTTGACTTCTCTCAGGGAAAAATCTCAGAATCCGAATTCCACTCCAAGATGAACCTTAAGATCATGCCCAAGATGCTCGGTAAGATGAGCGCGGCAAGAATGAATGCCCTAGAGGACGAGGTTGAGCGCCTGAGAAAAAGAGTGGCAAGTTTAGAAGATAGATTAAACAAAAAGTCTTGAAGCAATCCACTTACAAAATCATTTGCGAGTAGACTTGCGAAGCTTTCTGTTACTACCATGCAACCTGCGGGAATGTTGCTGCCGTTTGGACTGCCGTTTTTCTCTTCTTAGGAAGTCGCCTATGTCCAATATGCTCTTTACAACAACCTTGTTCGCATCAGCCTCTCCACGAAGATTACAGGTTGTTTTGCCAAATCCCAGACATTCATTGCGTTCGTTCAGAATCAGCGTATAGTCGCCTTTTTTCAGGTTGCTTCCCTTGAGTATGCCCTTTCTGAATATGTCTCTTCCACAGATGAAAAGCCAAGCCGTCTTCTTGTCAACCACCAGCTTGTTCGCTTTGGTCTCTGCGATCATTGATAACAATAGAAAGCTTGGAAAGAGACTTGCGCCCTTCACTGCTCCAAGATAGACTCCAGCATAGAAGAAGCCTTTTGGAAACTGATGCTTCAGTTTTTCAGACAAAAGGTAATACCTGTTTTTGTTCCTGACAATACGGCTCGTGTCAAAGGGAATGCTTGCGTTAAATTGCGCCACAAAATCTCTAATTTCCTTCATTGTCATCACGCTTGCCTTCTGAGTTTGCAGACAAAGAAACCTTGAGTTTGTCCAGGCCAGATTCTTCTGCACTTTTCTATGGAGCGGTCAAGTTCTCTGCCGAAAACGTTTGTTAATCCCTTTTCTCCGTGACAGTTGATTGTTTCAACTTCAACATTCAAATTGGCTATCGCCCAGTCAATGTTCAACTCGTTCTCTTCCGGCTCCAGCGAACAGGTAGCATAAACTAGCTCTCCGTCATCTTTTGTGATTTCAACTGCCTCAGCTAAGATTTGCCTCTGCCGTCCAGCGTTCCTCTCCACATCTTTAAGGCTTCTTTTGTTGAACCAACCCTTATCGGTTACAGAGTTGCCTGAACAGGGGACATCCAGAAGAACACAATCAAACTTCATGTTCAACTTTGAGGCTTCTCTCGCATCTACATTGTAAACTGCCGTGTTTGTCACGCGGCTGCGTTCCAGTTGGTTTGCCAGCGTAAACATTTTTCGCTTTTTAAGTTCAAGCGCCACGATTACGCCGCTGTTTTTCATGATGTCCGCTAACTGAACAGTTTTTCCGCCCGGAGATGCACAGGCATCCAGAACCGTTTTGTCTTCCAGTTCAGTGAATAATGTGGCTGGGATTTGGGCGGCTGCCTCCTGAATCGAGTATAAGCCCAGAAGGTATTCTGCTGTTGCGCCAACAGAAAACTTGCTTCTGCGTATCCAGTAGCCGTCTTCGAGAAACGGAATCTTCTCCAGAGCAATCCCCAAAGATTGCAGTCGGCTTACAACATCATCTCTGCCTGCGTTCATGGTGTTTATTCTGATTGCCTGCTTGGGATTGACCTGCTTGTAGGTCCACCCTAGTTTCTGGTATCGATTAACGAAAAATGGTTTGCCGGACATCAAAGGAATAGAACACGGCTGCGCTAATAAAACTTGGTGCCTTGATGCAGCGCAAAAAATGGTGTGGCAAACCCTGTTTCTGTAACTAACATTTGTCGGCTCATATGTGCTTCAAGGCAAAAAATAAGTTCTGACAGCCCAATTTAATTGTGGAGTGTTTAGGCGATGTATAAACTCAAGAGAAACGACGCGCTTATAGTTGTGGACATACAAAACTGTTTTTGCCCGGGCGGTGAACTCCCAGTTAAGGAAGGCGACAAAGTTATTCCCATAATAAACAAATACATCCACAAGTTCCAGAAAGCTGGAGCAAAAATTTATGCAACAAGAGACTGGCATCCTCCTGACCACAAATCTTTCAAAGAATACGGCGGAATATGGCCACCTCATTGCCTGAAAGGAAGCAAAGGAGCAGAATTTCGTTCCGACTTGAAGCTTCCCGAAGGAACTACCGTAATTTCGACAGGAGACAAGCCTTCTGTGGAGGGATACTCCGGCTTTGATCACACCAACCTGGAACGTAAACTGAAAGAGGATGGGGTTGACAGGCTTTTCGTTGGTGGGCTGGCAACGGATTATTGCGTGAAATACACTGTTCTGGATGCTGTGGAGAAAAATTTTGAAACCATATTGTTGACTGATGCTGTCAAGGGGGTAAACAGGAAGCCTGGCGATGCAGAAAGGGCTATCGGCGAGATGGTGAAGAAGGGAGCCAAAAAGGCAACACTGTCTGAGATTGCGTAGGTTCTCCCAATTCAACATTTGTCTTGTTTAGATGCACAAAAGTATTGTTTAATCCGATTTTGGTGTAGTGTAACTATTTATATCCCCAGCCGTGATTAAAAGACAAACAGAGAGGAGGATGAATTGGAGAAATGAGCAGCAACTGCATATTCTGCAAAATAGCCAAAGGCGACATCAAACCTCACAAAGTCTTTGAGGACGAAAAAACATTAGCCTTTCTGGACGCTAACCCCTTAGCAAAAGGGCACACCCTAGTTATCCCCAAAATTCATGTTTCCAAGTTGGAAAAACTTGACGCGAACACAGCTGAAGCATTTTTCCGCACCATCCATAAACTGGTTGCCCCGATTCAGAAGGCTGTTGGTGCGCCAGCTACCACCATAGCCATTAACAACGGAAAAGAAAGCGAACAGGAGATACCTCACGTTCATGCGCACATTGTTCCCAGATTTAAAGGCGACAAAGTAGGCTCCATACACTCGATGATGGGGCATAGACCAAGAATCAGCCAAGAGGAGATGCAGAAGATCGCTGAAAGCATTCGAGCTCTCGCTTAATCATTCTTTTAACTTTTGCTTCACAGACTACTCTCTTCTTCTTTTGGTTCTGCTGCCGGCACTTCTCGCCGCGATTAAACCAACTTTTTTGCCTGGAGGAGCATTCCGCGACACCGTTGTAACCTTACGTCCACCCTTCTTGCTGCTACCGTAAGGATGACAAGCGGCTATCATGGCTCTGCCCCGGGTGCGAGGATACATGTGCCCCTTAGCCTTCATAAGATGAAACTTGCTTCCGGCCTTGAGGAAAGGCTTCTCGGTACGCCCCGCTCCTGCAATTAAGCCAATTGTTGCTCGGCAAAGATCATTCACGTACTTGGTTCTTTTGGAGGGAAGCTTCAAGATTGTTCCGTCAGGCGTGTGCGCTACGACGGTTGCGTAGGCTCCTGAGGATCGCACCATTTTGCCTCCGTCTCCGGGAGAAAGCTCAATGTTGCAGACCATGGTGCCTTCGGGAATCTTGCCCAAAGGAAGAACGTTTCCTATCTCCACAGAAGCTTCGCTGCCGATTTGGGTAGGCTGCCCCTCACAGACGCCTTCTGGAACCACCGAGTAATAGGTTTCGCCGGTCTCAAGCCTAACGGCGACCATAGGCGCTCCTCTTCCGGGATCGTGGACTATGCCCTTGACTTGACCGTGGATGACTCCTTCCTGTTGTTTGGAGGACATTGGAGGATACTGAGCCGGGGCTACCCTCTTGTGGGTTGATGCCCTGAACGTTGGGGTTCCTCTTCCGCGTCTTTGAACTCGAATACGTTTACCCAAATTGCTGCACTTTCCTTTGGAACATTCAGATTCTACAGATGGAACCCTTTTTTAAATACTTTTAGTTTTCCTTTTCCGCTGTGTACCTTCGCGTTACAAGCCAGTATACCACACAAATCACAGCTATTATTCCAACCACTCCCAGCAGAACATAATTGAATTGAGAAACCATGCTCTGAAGTTCGGTAGGTATCTCTCCAGTCAGTCTGTAGTGGTCTAGGAGCTCTTGGAATGTTACTCCAAAAAAGCTGCCCAAAGAGGTGTAGAAGAATGCTCGAGGCAACGTGCCTATTATTGTGGGAATCATGAAATTCTTCATTTTCATCGTAGTTAAACCTGCACTGTATGATATTGCGTCAAAGGGTATGAAGGGCGCAAATCTTCCCAGCAGAACAGCCCAAGCTCCCCACCGGTCAAACCAGTTATCCGCGAACCTGATTCCATTTTCGCCAACCAACCGTATGGCAAGTGATCTTCCGCCCTTTCGGGAGATGTAGAAGCCTAACACGGCAGCAACTATTGATCCTAACGCGCCAACAAGCCATCCGAACGGGAATCCGAAGGCTAATCCTCCAGCAATCAGAACAAGCTCAGAGGGGACGGGGATTGCTATGGCCTGTATGATCATCGCGCCAAACAGGAAGGAGAGTCCTCCAGCTTGGAAAGACCCTATCACCCAGATTAGAATATCATATACAAGTTCTGGATAGAGGAGAAGAGTCAAAGAAGTTACAATAGCCAACAGAAACACTATAGCAGGAAAAACTTTGGAGGAACGCGGCATTTTGAAAACCAAAAACTCCTCTGTTTTAGATGATGCCCAGTTTGATGGCAACGTCAACTGCTTTGTAGTCTGGGTGAAGTTTCACAAAAGCTTTCTTTTCGCCTTCAGGAGTTATGGTGGAGTTGACCTTATCCACAACCACGTCATAAAGCTCCTCCACCGCCATCTTGATGTCCCGCTTCGTGGCTTTTTTGTTGACGACAAAAACGAGTTTGTTTTCCGCCTCAAGTATGCGGCTTGTAACCTCGGTCATTACCGGATATCGGATAGTTTTGTACGGATCCAACCTATCTTCCTCCAAAAACCGTCTCCAATTTCTCAAAAGCTGAAGTCGTCCAAACAGTCAGTCTCCCCGGATGGGTTCCGGGCGCCAACAGTTCAGCGTTCAAGTTCTCAACTGAAGCAACCTCCATTCCGGGAAGGTTTCGGGCTGCCTCAGCTACTCCCTCGTTTTTGGTTATGACCAGCAGAGGACCAACCGCCTGTTTCATCTTTCGCCCCCGCATCTTTCCTTTGCCAGCTCTAACCTTCCGGCTTTCTTTGACCCGAAAGATGTCTGGCCAAACTCCAAGGTTGACGAGGGCTTCCTCAATGTCCTTGGTTCTTTTTACGCCTTGGATCTCATCCACAACAACCAGCGGAAAATCGGGAACATCCTCCACCATGTGACCTCTAGATGCCACAATCTCTTTGGAACCTGTTGCCGCGATTGCTGAACGCAAAGCTAAACGCATCTCCTTTTTCGGAATCTTCTTTCTGATTTTCTTTTCAGCCACAGGAGGATGAGCTGATCTGCCCCCCACAGTGCCTGGGGCGAATGCGGCTCGTTGTCCCCTTTCCTTCATTCGTGGCACACGTGCTATTCCTTGACCTGCATGTCGGGACTCTGCTGTTGTTCGTTTTCCAGCCATGGGGTCTCTGCCTTGCGGTTGAAACCTGTTAGACTGGATGGCTACTACAGCCCGCTTTATCACGTCTGGTCTGCTGGGTGTATGGAAGATTTGAGGAAGATTAACTGTGGTTACTTTTTCGCCTTTCAGATCAAAAACTTTAGCTGAAATCTTACCCATAATTTATCACCATCTATTTTTGCATGGACTCCAAGGAGGTGTAAGTGATGTTTGGCGGTGTTTCAGCTATCTTTTTTGGAGGACGGGCTGGATGCCGCAGCCGCACCAGACGTTTGGCGGGACCCGGAAGGCTTCCGTCCACGAGGAGATATGTTCCTTTTACCTCTCCATATTTCAGGAATCCGCCCTTTGGAGTAACTGTTTTTCCGTCGACGCCGATTTTTAGGATGCGCTTATTATATTCTGTTCTTTGGTGGTAGCCCATCTGCCCAGCTCTGGGAACAGTGTATAGAACCCTTGGCGGTTTCCACGGTCCGATTGCGGCTACTCCCCGCTTGGTCTTTCTGGACTTGCGAGGCAAGATTTTGATTCCCCACCGTTTCACTGGACCTTGAAAGCCTTTTCCTTTGGTTATCGCTACCACATCCATGAAGTGACCTTCCTTGAAAACGTCTGTAATGGAGACAGTTTTTCCTAGCAGGCTTTTTGCGTACTCAAATTGTTCTTGGATTGAGCCTCCATCCACCTTGATTTCTGTAATGTCTGGCTTTTTCTTCGGAACCGCTGCGAGCCTCGGCTGTGTTGCAGCCAGTATGCGTATCTCCGCTATTTCCTCTATGTTCTCTTCAATCTTCTTCAACTTCTCTTCAGTATCGAACTCTTCAGGTAAAACAAGGGCGCGGTCAAAATCTTTTGGTGGACTCTTCATCCAAGCTTCAGTAAACGTATGTAAACCATACTCGTCTTTTGTGTAGGCGCGAATGGCGAAAACGATTATTGGGGGAACATCCAATACTGTCGCTGGATGCGATGCCTCTTTGCCAAAGTTTAGGGAGTTTGGCTTGTCCTCCACCATGATGATGTGAGTCATTCCTGCTTTGTAGCCCATGAATCCGAGCAGGGTTGGTCCCTCTTCAACTTTGGGCCAGAAACGGATTCTTCCCACCGTTCGTTTGGCGCGTCCTCTAGGTAAATATGCTAATGAACCATGTTTAGGAGCATGCTTTTTTCTGTGACCCATGCTTGGTGTCCTTCTGTTGCGTTATTCCCAGTTCGTCTTTTCCAATAAGAATGTCAAGTTATAAATATTGCTCTACGGCAAATTAAATCTCCCATAGAGGGCACTTAAAGTTTTAAGTTAGTATCTGAGGCGAACCATCTCTAGGGTTGCACAACTCGAAACAACAACGAAAACATCTGATGTTTCTGGGCGTATTTTTAGATTGCGAGTAGCCTGAATGCTATGCCGCCTACAAGCAGAGCGAATAAGATTTCGAGAACAGTGATTAACAGTGCTTTTTTCCATCCGAACTCTTTAACCAATGCACCTATAGTAGCTACGCATGGGATGTACAGCATAACCACCAAGGTGAATACTATCATCTGAGCTGGAGTCATAACCTGAGCAAAGTTTGTGGTTCCAAAGAGCGTCGCAAGCATAATCAGCGTTAACTCCTTTCTCAGCACACCGAAAAGCAGCGCTATCCCCGTGACTGCTGGCAATCCCAGCCAAGCAACAGTCACAGGACTAAGTATGCTCTCGATTGGCGCTAGTAAGTTTGCAACCTCTACAAGTTTGATTACGAAGCTGCCTGCGATTATGAGGGGAAACGCCATCACTATGAATTCTCGCAGCCTGAACCATGTTTGCTTAGCAACTGTTGGTAGGTGTGGTATTCTGTAGTCGCTCATTTCCATTATCAGTTCGGTTGGCTCACCGGGCAATGCTTTGAACGCTATTCTTCCAAGAAGAAAGATGATGATCAGGTTGAAGATGTACAGAGCCAACGCCCACTCTATGCCTACGTGGGTTCCGACCAGTCCAAGGATGATGACTGATGTTGCGGCGCAGGGGACAAGAGTGACAACGAAGGCGGTTAGCAGTCTTTCTCTTGTGGTTTCCATTATTCTGCATCCTAGGCACCCTGGAACGTTGCAGCCGAAGCTGAGCATGACCGGAATGAAGGCTTTTCCATGTAAACCCATTTTATGCATTATGTTATCCATCAGAAAGGCGATTCGGCTTAGGTATCCTGAATCTTCGAACAGATACAAGATGAAGTAGAACGGAAGAATGTATGGCAGCGCCACTGTGATGCCGCCGATAATTCCCTCCATGACCCCTCCCCAAATCAGTTCTCCAATGATTCCTGTCCCTAGAACAGTATCGAAAGCTGGCTTCAAACCAAAAAACCCGTCACCTAAAAGAGCAGATGTGAAGTCTCCGAAACTGAATATGACAACAAAAACTGCGAGAACCGTCGCTAACATAATTGGGAAACCAAGAATTCTGTGTGTTGTCACTCTGTGCAATGTTTCTCTCAGAGGAGTCTTCAAGGGCTCCGTTATCTTTTGAATTTCACCTGAAACCTTGCTTGCAACTTGGTATCTCTCAGAAGTGACAACAGTTGGACAGGAATGACCACGAAGTTCCTCAAGTTCTCCCCTAAACCTTTCCGCAGTTGCCACAATCTCGGGGCTTACTCCAAGAACATCTTTCTCAACCTCCTCATCTTCCTCCAGAAGTTTTATTGCAACCCATCTAGCCGGGTACCTCAACTGAATTTTGCTGAGAAGTATGATTAGGTCTTCAATTCTTTCCTCAATTTGTTTTCCGTATCGTGGCTTCAGAGGCTCCATTTTCGTTTTCTTCTCGATAACTTCGACGGCTGTTTCCAGCATACTGTAGATGCCCTTTCCACTCACCGCAACTGTTGGAACAACTGGCACCCCTAGAATCTTCTCTGCCTTCTCATAATCAACTATGATTCCCTTTTTCTTAGCCATGTCTACTTGGTTTACGGCTATGAGCAGAGGAGTTTCCAGTTCAAGAAGCTGCAGCGTGAAGAACAGGTTTCTTTCGAGAAGGGAAGCGTCTACAACGTTTATCACCAAATCAGGCTTTTCGGTGGCGATGTACTCCCTTGAGATCAGCTCCTCTATGGAGAATGTGGACAAAGAATAGATTCCGGGCAGATCGATGATGTCTATGGTGTAACCCTTGAAGTGTAGGGTTCCCTCGGCTTTTTCAACTGTTTTCCCTGGCCAGTTTCCAATATGCTGATGTAAGCCTGTCAACTGATTGAATATAACAGATTTTCCTACGTTAGCGTTTCCTGCCAACGCAATTCTAAAATGCTTGTTGCTCATCTTTCTACATCCACTAGAATTCTGCTAGCCATTCCTCTGCCTATAGCCAACCTTGAACCTCTAACGCTGACTTCTAAGGGTCCATGGAAAGGCGCTGATTTTACCACAGTTACCTTGGTGCCTGGAGTTAGACCCAAGTCGCTGAGTCTTTTGGCGAAGCGAGCGACGCTAAAATGTTTTCGCCAACCTCTTCTCGCTCTATGTCCGCAATTTCCTCTGTGCTCTGAACTGAAATCTGTAGAGGTTATGACCCCAGTTTCACCATTCCTCAACGCAGTTAATGGCAGATTCATCAATTCTTCACTTCTCCCCCATTCTTCTTAACGTAGATTATCGACGCCAAGTTAGGATCAATTGTACAGCTTTTTCCCTCAACAATGATTGCTAAAGAACCTCCAGGAACTTTGTTTTCAACTTGCACCCGCTTTCCAGGTGTAAGGTTTAGTCTAGTAAGTTGTTGTAGCGTCTCAGTTCTCTCTTCAGTTATCTTTACGATAACGCCACTGACGTTGGTGCCGAGTTTGCTGAGAGGCATGGTTTCTTCTTCAAAGATTCCTCCACAACTTGTCGGTATCGGGTTTCCGTGAGGGCATCTTTTCGGGTGCCCTAAGGCTTTCTCTAGTGGCTTAACAATTTCTGGAGAGAGGGCGTGTTCTAGCTTGCAGGCTTGGTCGTGAACTTCGCTCCAATCCAAGTGCAAAATGTCTGTTAGCAGTCGTTCTGCGAGGCGGTGTCTCCTCAGGACACTTGAGGCGATTTTTCGTCCATTCTCGGTTAATTTTACTCCTTTGTACGGCTTATGAGTAACCAGTCCTTTCCTCTTCAGATTCTCTATGGTGTTTGTAACCGAGCCCGGAACAACGTTCAAGTTTTTGGCAAGGTCCATGGTTCTGGCAAAGCCTTCCTTCTGCTCTAAACGGTAGATTGCCTCAAGGTATTCTTCGGCTTGGTGGGTGACTGCTGTTTCTTCGGCGTTCATGAGTTAATCCGCCTGAAATTACGACCTCTCGTAGTTTTACTACAAGCAGCACCATCACAGATAAACGTTACTCTTCAAACAAAAATAAATCACTCAAAAACTATCCACTCATCAAGCAAGCAACGCCTCAACCGAGCTGAATGTTACTGCACAAGAATTAGCGGTCACTTGTATTTGTAGCATATCAACTTTTGAAGTTATGATTCTTCTTGCTTGAAGTGCTTTTGGAAGACCTTATGTATTTCTTCGGGGTTTTCCAATATAACGATGCCATCCATGGCGGCTAGCTTTTTGGTGTTTTCAACATCTTCTTTTCTCACCCGTATTCTCATTTCACTGCCGTCAGGAAGTTGCGTGACTGTCACTCCCTCCTTGTAGTCGCAGGGCAGTATATAGACGGGTACAAAGCTTTTCAGAGACATTATTGTTGCGTTACATAGTAACGTGTCTGCTATTCCCGTTGCAATCTTTGCAACCGTGTTTGCCGTTGTTGGGGCAATCAGCAAAAATTCGATTTTTCCGCTCTGCAGCTGAACAGCAAGAGTGGGCACATTCGAGTTGACTTCAACCCGGACTTTGTCAAAAATTTCGTTCAAATCCTTAGCTAAACCGTAAAAATGTATTACCTGATTTCCTGCCTTCGAAAGATACACTGTTATTCTGATTTCGTCTTGATACTGCTTTTTGATCTGTTTCATAGCCTCAATTACTTCAACAAGCCGGTCTCCGCTACCTGTGATTCCCCACGCAACCCTTTTCGCTTTTTTCTGTTTCTTTTCCGTTTCCGCAGTTACAACAGCCATTTTCCATCACTTCAACTCTGCTCTTTTATTTCAATTCTGTTCATGGCTTCGGCGAAGCGTTCAATGGTCTTTTTCAGGCTTCTGAAACCTTCCTTATCTTCTTTTACGCCTTCTAAGGTGTCTTTTGACCAGAAGTTTGCTCCCAGATTTGCTCCGAAGGGACCGCCACTTACGGGTATGACGCCGTTTAGGATGTAAAATGTGTGGATTTGCTGTATTGCCAGTTCCTGTCCACCAATTCTGTCTCCCCCAACAGCAATAGCCATGCCTATTTTGTATTTGAAGACTTTGGGGTTTGCGGCTAACAGAGCTCTGCATCTATCCAATACTGCTTTTGTTTGGGCGCTGATTCCCCCGTTATAGATTGGCGTGGCTATTATTATTCCCTCAGCCTCCCTCAGCAGACTGTACACGATTTTCATGTCATCCTGTATTATGCACTCTTTATGTTTCAGGCAGTGGTCGCAGTGGGTGCAGAATCCAAGCTTTTTACCTCTGACTGTAAAAAACACTGAGTTAAAGCCCATCGTTTCCAGCATGTTTAGAGCTTCTCTTAAAACGTGTTCTGTTGCACCTTTCCTAGGGCTTCCACATATGCCAACAATCATGATGTTTCATTTAACTTCTATATTATATAACTCAATAAATGTTACTAATCGTTCAAGAGGGGCAAGACCTAAAAGCAAGAGGCAACCGAACTAGCCCATATGGAAAAGAAGCAAGCCGCACTTATAGCAGTAGTTTGTGGCATAGCCATTTTTGGCATAAAACTCGTAGCCTATTCTATTTCTAATTCTGTGGCTTTGCTTTCTGACGCCCTAGAATCTATCGTTAACATAGCGGCTTCGGGGCTAATGTTTTTCTCGGTTTGTGTTTCAGAAAGAGCACCAGACAGCAGTCACAAGTATGGACACGAAAAAATCGAGGACATATCAAGCCTCGTAGAGGGCATCTTCATAATCATAGCTGCATTTCTCATCATCAATGCCGCCGCGGGGCGCCTATTTGAACCCACTGAACTGTTAAAACTTGACATCGCCATTGGAGTCTCAATGTTCGCTACTGCCCTGAATGCGGGGCTCTCTTGGTTGCTAATCAAAACGGCTAAGAGTTGCGGTTCAATAGCTCTTGAGGGAGACGCGAAGCACCTGTTCTCTGATGTTATCTCAACTGCGGGCGTGTGGATAGGACTGTTTGTTGCACAGTTGACTGGGTGGGACTTTTTGGATTCTGTCTTGGCTTTTGTTGTTGCCGCTTTGATTGTTAGAATGGGTGTTGGGCTTGTTATGAAGTCTTCAAACCGTCTGATGGATCAATCGTGTATAGCGGAAGAAAAGAAGATAATGGAGGTCCTTGGCAGACATTCCTTCAAGTTTGTTGACTTTCATGATTTGAAAACCCGCAGACATGGGAACCAAGTTTTTGCGGAGCTCCATCTTTCAGTTGACGAATCCCTGAGCGTTAAAGAGGCTCACGATCTCACGGATCACTTAGAAGAGGAATTGAAACAAGAGCAACCAAACGTGAATCTGACAATTCACATTGAGCCTCCAGAATAAAATAGCAGGCAGGAAAAATCGTTTCAGCTCTTGGAACGCTTTTATGCTACCAACACAAGATGTTTGCCAGCATCTTTTTGCTGACCGCCTCAGCGACCTGTTTTCCAGTTAATTTTTCTGCCAGTTTAAGGGCGAACGGAAGGGCTGTTGCGGGTCCTCTGCTTGTTATGATGTTGCCGTCAACCACAACAATGTCATGTTTGGGTTTGCCTCCGCCTGCCTCCAGTTCTTGGTCCATCCCTGGATATATCGTGCAGGCTTTCCCTTCAAGAATGCCCGCGTCTGAGAGAACTGTGGGACCTGCGCAGATTGCGGCTACTATTTTGTTGGAGTTGAATGCCTTTTTGACTATATCAATCACTCGTGGGTCCTTTCTGAGGTTCTTGTAGCCCGGATTCCCTCCAGGAGCTATTACTGCATCAAAATCTTCTACTTTTACGTCGTCGATGGATTTATCTGGAACAACCTTCACTCCATGTTTGCCTTCAGTCACGTTAGGTGTCAAACCAGCAACTGTTACGTCTACACCGGCTCTTCTGAGCACATCCACAACTGTTAATGCCTCAATTTCTTCAAATCCTGATGCAAGAAAAACTAATGCCTTAGCCATATACACACCTCACTCATTTATTGTTCTAGTTCTTTGACCAGTTTCACTATCTGTTCTATCACATACTCGTTTATTTTTTGTCCCTTCTCAGCAGTCGCTATTGTCGGGTCGCCCATAACTCCACTCGGGAAGTATCGTTCAGGGTCTGAGACAACCTCGAATCGGGGCAAATCCGGATAGCTCCTAGTTCCTTTCCCCTTTATCAGGTCTGATCGGATAGCCATCACCCTCGAAGTTTCGATGGTACCCGCGTGGGAATCTCGGTCATCAAACTCTTTGCCTCTAAGGTCGAAGGCGAAGTCATAATCCGAGCAAACCATAATTCTGGGCCTATTCTCTTCGTTCTCGTGGTTAGTTACGACCGTTTTGGCTGCAAGTTTAAGCGCAATCATATGTGATCGACCAGCATGCCCAGTGATGATCAGCAGTCTCTTGAATCTGTTACGGATGAAGTCTTCCAGAATGTCAGTCATTATGCTCCTCAGCGAATCAAAAGTTATCGTTATTGTGCCCGGAAAGTTTCTTGTAGAACTGCAGAGACCATACCGCAGGGGCGGCGCAACCAAGCAGCCTGTTTTTCGGGCAACACCCAACGCAACATACTCTGCCTGAAGACTGTCTGTACAAAGCGGCAGATGAATTCCATGCTCTTCAATGCTTCCACATGGGATAATCACAACTTTTCCTTCTTCAGCCGCCTTCTCTGCTTCAGGCATACTCAACTCATCAAACCATAATGTTCTGTTTTTGTTTGAATCTGCACACATGTTCTCTCTTTCTCCTTTTTTGTCACAGAAACTAAGTGTACACTATTTCAGTCTTTGATGACCTTTAAGGTTTGTTCGTAGTAGCGGGGACCATAACTTAGGGTAATTTGATGGAATACGTCGGTGTCAGTCACTACTTTCTCAAGGTTTCCCTCAACCAGCACTCTTTCACCCCGTTTCGCTTGCATTCTGAATTCTTCCATGTACGAGAATATCCGTTCGATGTCATCAACTTCTGGTCCGTCTAAAACATCTTTCACTTCAATCTGGTAGATGGATGGAATAAACGGTGCATCCTTGTCGTCGGTTATCTCCGCCACTGCTTTAATCCAGCCTACATGGAATATTCGCGTGGATGGGGTGAATTCGTTGCAGATTTCATTCCAGTCCTTCACTGGCTCAAACTCTGCCTTAACAACTCTCCCCGCATCTTCAGAATCAAAGTATGCGTAAATCATTTTTCTCCGCTGATGCCAAACATACTCCTTCAAACTGTAATTCACGAACTTCCAATCTTTCCCCGCAACAGCCTTCATGCCTTCAAATTCATTCCGCAAAGCAGGGTCTTCCCTGTAAAGAGTTTCCAGCGCCTCGCAGAGCCTGTTTATGTTTTCCTTGCCGTAAACAATGAAATCCAAGTCCGAAAAGTTGGGATGATAAAAGCCATGCAGAAGCGAGCCGAACACCCCAAAACCTTTTTCTGTTAAGCCTGACCGGGACGAAACCCGCGAAAACAAATCCTGTAACGCCTTCAACAGAACATCATCAGGCTCTTTTGCAAGCAGCCGCTGCAACCCAACATCAGGTTTACGCAGTTCCATTATGTCGTCTTCTTTTACGCCTACCAGACACTTCTGCAACGGCTCATAGAAAACTTTGTACTGAGGAAACCTGTTTAGAATAAGCTTCATTCCCTCGTCTGCAAAAAACTTGTAATAAATTAGCTTTTCTTCTCCTCTTCTTGCCCTAGGATTAGTTGACCTGAAAACAGTTGGTGACGCATACTCTGGGTCACACACATAGGCGCCTGAAGGATGAATGTAACCGTAAACCCTGAAAACTATGCCGTCCTCTGTGAGTATTGCGTCACGGTCTCGCAGCTTCAGCAACCAAACACCTCACAACCCAGCAATCATATTAGGCTCCTAATAACAGTGCATTGTTGAAAACAGTCTTTTTTCTGTTTTTGCAGGAAAGTTGATGATCTGTTTTCCGAAAGTTTGGGTGTTGTATTGTTTTTATCTGTTGGTTGTTAACCAAATCAAACAGGCTCAAGGTACTCTTTCTCTCTTGTAGCCGTGCCCACAACAACCTGATAGCTGACTTCGCCTGTTTCAACGTTTTCCACCCGCTCCAGCGTCCCCGAAACCTTGATTCTGTCTCCCCGCCTAGCAACGTTTCTGTAGTAACCAATCATCGATAACACCCTTGCTGGAACCTGTTCCTCAGACAGTTCTGACGCTGAATCGTCTGGCTGATAGTCTCTAATCGGGTAGATTGCTGGCCTGAACATATTTTCGCTGTCATCGACAACCTCGCAACTGAAACTAACGTTCTTGACTGGCGTGTACTTCATTTTTCCGTGCTGAGCATCTATTTCCTCATATTTTCTTACAGCATTGTACACGAAACGCCTATCATTATAGCGTCCCCGATGCCTTCTTGCATAATCGATCCTTTTGGTGCAAACATACGAGAACACGCCCCCATCAGCAAGCCTGTTAACTGCAGCTTCTAACTTCTTGAAGTTCTGGGAACCATAAATCACAAGATCAATATCCGAATACTCAGAATGCATATCCAATCCAACAGACCCATGGATACCAAAATCTTGGAGGGGCACTTCCGATTCTGCGGAGAGAAGCAAAACCAACTCCACAGTCTCTTGCTGTAAAGCATCTTTCTTTTCTTTTTTGAATATCGCCTGCAGGCACTCGCTCGGCAAGTAAACTCTCTCTATATGGTCAAGCGGAACGCTTAAGACTTCTTTACCCCTGAAGGGGCAGCAATAGAGGTAATGAGGAAAGCTGCTTCGAAAAGTTTCCAGAAATTTCTGATAGTTCTGGGCTGTGTACAGTTTTTGGGGTCTGGAGAGTTCTATGTTTCCGAGTTTCCATTTCTGCTTGAGAAAGCGTATAGGGAAATGACATGCCAAGCTGGAGGGTATGTATTTTAAGAAGGCGAAAACCCGATTGTCCGGGTGCTCATATCCAAAAACGTAGAAGATGAAGCCCTCTTTGGTGAGGAGGGTCTCGCCGTCTCTAGGAATCCAATCTTTCGTTGCCAAACCGTTCATCCTCGAAGCTAAGACAGCAACCTTGCAGCCCATTATCGCCTTTAAACATTCCTGAAATGTAATCAACTAAAAAGAGAATAGATTAGCCCACAAAATTTGTGGCATTGAAAAAGGTGGAATCATGAATTTAGTTGTCGACATAGGTGGTTTCTGAGGTTACTGAGGTTCCATTTGCTGTGATGGGGTACGCTCCACACGTTTTGCACACGGTGGCGTTTTCGGGAACATTAGAATTGCATTGGGGACAGGTTCTAGCATCAGGGTCTTTGGCATAGGGTACACCAACAACTTCTCTGTAGGCTTCATAGTAAATCAGTTGCTCCTTATCCCTGATTGTGACCTTGTCTGTTTCCAGAATCTTCTTCCTTCTAGCTGCAAATTCTGAATCAGAAATCTTCTTCGCCAAATATTTGGGAAGAATCGTGGTGCCGGAACCGACTTCGATGGGGTTCTTATCTCTCCATCTGACCTCTGGCGGAAGCACATCCTCGTAAGCTTTGCGGAGAATCCATTTGCCCCAAACTTCTCCTCTCTCCTCCTGAACATTATATCTTGGGTCCATGTTCATCGCAAATTTCTGGACTTCCGGGTCCAAGTAGGGGGCTCTCACTTCGATGCCTAAGGATTTTCCAAGAGGAACCGAGGAAAACGCCATTATTTCCCACATTTTCTTTAGCATAGCGCTCAATTTTTCTTTGTTTCCTACATGACGGTAATACATGTGATAGCCCGCGAAGAGTTCATCTGCTCCGTCTCCAGTAATCAGTTTAGTTGCGCCGTAAGATTTGGCAAATTTCAGCCCAATCGTGATGGTGATGCTGTTGCGGACCTCCATGGGATCAAAGGATTCCAAAACTTTGACGACATCTGGAATTGCTTCGAATATTTCTTTTTCATCGAAGGGGTTAATGTAATGTTCAATGTTCAGTTGCTTAGCCATCAACTTGGCATATTTCAGGTCCAGCGCGTTGGCCTGTTTGAATGCACAGGTGAAGCCTCTGATGCGAACATATTTTGATACTATAGTTGCTAGAATACTTGTGTCTATGCCTCCGGAAAAGAGCATGTCTTTTGTCAGATTTTTCTTTACGGACTTTTCAAGTAGCGCCCGCAGTTCAGCAGCGACTTTGTCCACGTTTGCTAAGATGTCTTTTTTTTCTGCAGCTCCCATTCCATACACCTTTATTCAATAGAACAATCAAATATTACAGTTTTATATATAAATATTTTCCTATAATTGAAGAAAACAGCGTGTAGATGAACAATAAATGAACAAACATTCATGAAAACATTCTTTCGTTGATTGTACAATTGAATGTTTAACCCTTTTTCACCGTATCTTAGTAATCAACTAGAACAAAAGTAACTGTTAATAAACAATTAGGATAATTATTCACACTCAGTCTAGAAAGTGAGCCATTATGGAAGATCAACCATTTTGGAAAGCAAAAATAGCATTTCTATGTTACCTTGCATTGGCTGCTGGACTTCTCGTGGGAAGCATAATAGTGGCAATCATACTGCGTGGGTTGGGATTCGACTTTCGGGAATCGAGTTTTCCACTTGCCATCCTATCTCTTCCAATCACCGAAGGCATAATCCTCGGAATCACGCTTCTGTTTGCTAAATCTGAAGGTGCAAGTTTACGAAAACTTGGTTTGAAAAAACCAAGCCTCAGAACAATAGTGATTGTATCCTTTGCTGCAGTGCTTCTTCTCTTTTTAGCTGGAAGCATTTCTTTAGTTGAAGAAATTGCTCTCGGTCCAGATCCAGAAGCGGAAATTCTTGCAGAGGCTATACTGCCCAAAGACCCGTTACAATTGATTGCCCTAATTGGCATCTCATTAGCCCTAGTTGGACCAGCCGAAGAATTAGCTTTCAGAGGTTTTGTGCAGAGGGGTTTTGAAAACTCGTTTGGAAAGACAGCAGGTCTGGTGATCGCCTCTATCTTGTTTGGTCTCTTGCATGGACTAAATTCTTTACGGGCTATCCTTCCAGTAACTGTCGTCAGCCTGTTTCTGGGCTATATCTGGCAGAAAACTGACGGAAACACAGTTGCTTCAGCTTGGACCCATGGACTGTACGACGCGATAACCATAACAATAGCGTTTTTTGCTTACGCCTAAAACAGTCAACCCAGCCTCGGTTAAGTATAATAGTGTCTTTTCGAGACTGTTGAGAGTATGCGTGGCTTCAGGGACCGTGATTTCCTTCAAACCAGTGAAGGCTTCTTTTTTTGTGTAGTTGGCGCGTTACATCCACCCGAACGGGTCATCTCCTACATTAAGTACGTTCCCTCAGAGTCTGGCATCTGGGGAAAAGACGAAAAAAAGTTCAGCAGAATATTACAGAAATACACGATTCCGAATCTGCTGGAAACCTTCAGCTATCTGGAGGCTAACTATCCCCATTACCTGTTCCATTCCCCAGTGGATAACATCACCATAACCGCGGTTCCTCACCGGAACATAAAGGAACATTTCAAGCCAGAAAGAAAGCTGTCTCAACTGAGGCAAGCCCCGCAGCTAGATTCATTACAGCAGAAGCTGGTTAGATTCACAAGGTTTTTGGAGGAAACGAGCGGTGTTCGCGAGGAGTCTTTTGGGGTAACCGGTTCACTTCTTCTCGACATTCATCAGCCCAAATTTTCAGATATTGACGTAACCGTGTATGGCGTAAAGGACAGCTGGCTTCTGCACAAAGCCTTGAGCGAAAACCGCTATTCTAAGATGCCTATGAGGCGTCTCGAAGAAAAAGCTCTCAAAGAATGGTGCACCAGAAAAACTAGGCAGTATCCTTTGTCACCGGCGGAAGCATCGAAGATTTATGAACGAAAGTGGAATCTAGGGGTTTTTGAGGATAAATGGGTTTCTATCCATTCGGTTAAGCTTGAAAGCGAAGTTACCGGAGAATACGGCAAATTGACCTATCATCCGTGTGGTCAAGTGACCATCCGAGCAGTTGTTCGCAACAACACTGACTCGCTTTTTCTTCCCTCAGTCTATAAAATCGAAGAAGTGGAGGTTCTGGAAGGTCCCCAGCTTGGCAAGGTCACCGAGGTAGTTTCTTACGAGAGTCTATATGACAGCCTAGCTGAAAACGACGAAACCATCCAAGCCAAAGGCAAACTTGAACGTGTCACAGAAAAGGGAACCAGCCGAGAACACTATCGCGTTCTGGTAGGTTCTCCTGAAGGCAAAGGAAAAGAATACATAAAATTAAGGGATTAACCGCAAAAAAAGGCGGGCTACTCCAGATTCAGCACTTCTTTCAGAACAGCTTGATAAGGACCAAGCTTGCCTCCGTAATTTCCAGCCGTAATCTTAATAACTCCCGGAACCTTCACAGCAGCCTTTATTCCCTCAGCCATAGCCTTTTTTACAGTTTTCTGGTTCAAACCGTTTATCACTATCTCGTAGACGCTCCCCACGTTATCGGGAACTTTAGAATCTTGCACCAACTTCCTGATGGTGGGACAGTATGGATGATTGGTGGATGCCGGAAGCTTATAATTCAGTGACCCCACCTTAGACCCTGCCCTGCAGAGACCTCCCGGAAAGGGCATAATTGCCCCTCTAACATTCTTGCTGATTGCTTCTTTGGCATCCTCTGATGCTTTAAGCGCAGTCTTCCAGTCCTCTGCTAGGATGAGCATGTTTCCGCTGGCAACAGCCCTCATGATGCCGAAGTTGTCTTCAACAATGAATTCGCCCTCCATAACTGGGATGCGCCAAACTTTTCTTCCCGCAACCTTGGCTTTCTTTTGGAAGCCGTCTCCGAAGAGGCGTAGGCTTCTTCCTATCTTCACTCTGCGTTTAGCTGTGGGTAGACCATCGAAGGCTGCTGTTGTGGGACATGTCATGATGCATTGTCCGATTCTCAGGCTCATCTGGTGTTTGAGGTTATTTCTTGAGTTGTGGTAGATTTGGATAATGGCTCCTGGGCGTCCGTCTGGTGTTTCTTTGGGAGATACGAGAGTTTCTACTGCCGCTTCTGCTGGTGACATAATAATTGACGATGCGAAGCCAGCGGCGGTTCTTGCCGCGATTAAAGCCCATTTCTCGTTAGCGGCTGTTATCAATACTCTGCCTGCCCACATGGGAAACATTTCGGCGAATGTATCTTCTATTATTGTTCCGTTTTCTAGAATGTATCCCCTTTCGTCTTTTTTGACTACTTTAAGGTTTGTCATTTTATTTTAGTCTCCATGCTCGCTTTTTTCTGAACAGCTTATATGGTGTTTCACCGATTGGTGTCTGTCACATATTCAAATCTCTGTTCTATAAGTTTTGTCATTTCCTCAATTGTTGTGGCTGTCTTTGATTCTTCGGTTCTGTGTCCTTTAGGCTAACCGTGTTCAGATTGAGTGCAAGTTCTTTTTCATTCTCTTGTTGGTGTTGGCTCCAAAAACTAAATCGTGTTCCTGCGGATAGTGTTTCAGCATTGTTAAGAGCTTTTGGCTACTTCGAGCTATCTAGTTTAGACCCTTTTTCTGCGTTGTTTATGGCTATGATTCTACGCTCGAAATCCATATCTATCCATTTTAAGGCTACAACTTCTCCGCTTCTAGCTCCGATTTCCTTCAAAGTCTACAAGGATAGCTGTAGTATAGGACCGGCGCACGCTATCAGCATGTTAAGCTTTGATTCCGTAGGAATGAAATGACAGCACAGTAGTCTTTCAACTCCCATCTTTTTTTAGTTCAATCGGATTCTGAATATGTATTGTTACTTATGATACATATTTCAGTTTCACATCTTTTAAATAACATATTTGGTTTAGCATAGACGTGGGCGTGTGCGGTGGTTAACGTCTCATGCGAAAAGGGGATTTGGAGCTTTCTCTCTTTGGAGTCTCCTCTCGGCGCCCAAAAAATGGATAGGCCTTAATTTAAACCGCACACGCAACCACCTGTTTTTTTGTTAAGTTGCTTGAGAGCGGATTTCGACGCTAGAAACCTGAATCTGATAAGAAATTTTCATTCCCTTCTGATAGCATTTTTCTTTTGTTTGAATTGGCTTTACTGGAGCGTCTTAAGGTCATCAGCAACCATTAGATTGAAAGCTGTTCTTTTTTGGAGCCTCATTCTTTCTGTTAGTTGTTTCACCGCCTTTTGACGCTTGCAGGATAGAGAAGAACCAAGAATTTAGAGAGAAACGCTGGTTCTCGTTTTCAATCTCACAAACATACTCGAATGTAAATTCTATTTGTTTCTGAGCTTCTGCCATTATTTATAGTCTAGCAGATTCAGCTACCACTAAACCAGCTATTCTCTTCAATGTTCGTCCTGACAGATAGCTATCTACTTATCCTAAAAGCCGATCCAGAGCTACCGAGGTAGATAATGGTCAGATTTCCATGTGAAGATTTTTGTCAGCGAGGTTAGGATATTTTCTTTCGCTTCCGAGATTTTTTTGATCTTATTCTCGCCCTTATATGTCAAACTATATACTCTCTTGTTTCTAGTATGTTTTCCCTCGATTAAACCATCTCGTTCCATAGAATATAAACAAGCATAAACCGTACCCGAACTTACCAAAACATCAAATTCCTGATGAACCAAATCCATGATATCATAACCCCCAAGAGGATTAACCCTCTCAAGTAACTTAACCAAAACAATGATGTCCAATAGGCTTTTAACAATTCTCTCATGCATTTCTCTTAAAAGTTTTGTCGGCAACATAGGTCCTTCATGATTTTCTTTCATCTCAAATCTTGCCAAGTTTCTTTGCCACCTCCTGCAGGTCTGTTAAGAACGGATGGAATGGTTGCTCAATGATAAGGAACGATCCCCGATTAGCCTCAAGCACATCACAATAGCAGGGAATTGTGCCTATTATGGTATGTTCGAAGGCTTTCTCCATCTTATCGGCTAATTCATTTAGTTTACTCTCTGAAACAATTCGCGTCTGAGGAAAAACTTTGTTAACTAATACAACCGCATTTTTTTCAAATTCATCATAAAATTCTGCGAGCATTGTTTTCACGCCTTTTATGTCGACAGGGTTCAAAGTGACCACAAGGGCAGTCACATCAGAGCTAGCTACAGCATTAATTGATGAGTATTGAATACCTGGGCTAGTATCTAGGATACAGCAGTCAATCTGCAGATCGTTAAAAAGTGTAGTTCGTATAGAGAAAAGTTTCTTAGCAGCACTTACTTCCCAGGCCCTGCTTCTTCCCATCATACTTCGGATTGCTTCAAGGGCAGGATTTGCCAAGCCTATTAGCAGGTTTCCATTCAAACTGTATTTATCTGAGACATCGATTAAAACTTGCTCAATCATACATTGGTTAAGCATAAAATCATTCAGCCAATGTTTTACAGGCTTTTTGATTCCCTTCGAAAACACGCCAAATAGACTGGGAGCACGAAAATCAAGGTCTAAAAGCGCAATGTTTAATCCTTCGCGTGCATAAGTCAACGCTAGATTTGTTGCTATTGTAGTTTTTCCAGTCCCGCCTCGGGACGAATGTATTGCTATGATCTTCTCTCTCATTCTCAATTCCACCGAATCATTAGTCAATAAAAAAATACACTTTTCTTCCTTCGCGCCTTTTAGTGAGAAAGCCCATCCTAACTAATTGGTTTGCAGCCGAACTTTCTACTGCTCTCAATCTCTTTGTTTCCCGTGCCAGATCTTCAGCGGTTGCTTCCCCCAATTTGTACAAAGCCATTACCGTCTTTCTCAATGCACTAGGAAGTGAAAATAATGTTGCCATATCAGGTTCAACTTTGAATGTTTCATCGGTGTGCTGTTGGTCAGCGGTTCTTTGCAGAAACTCTTCTTGAGCCATTAACATCTTCCCGCTAAACTCGACCATAGAATCAAATTTCTGGTTTAACTTGTGGACTTCGCTAATTAACTTCACCAATAATTTTTTAGCATCCAATTCTTCTAATGATCTACTGTCTTTTGTTCCATCCGCCATCGGTAATCACCGAAAAGTGTATTTTTGTGTATTCAACAATACAACATATGAACCGCCAGACAATATAAGATTTTCTAGTGTCAGAATCCAACTTAACCAAAGACTTTAACGTAAATTTGGAATAATAAACTGATGATAGACCGATGTACACCAAATCTAGCCTTAAAGAGCGTTGCCAAAGAATTCTGGAGGAAAATGGAGGACATATTGCTGATCAAGCAAGCAGGATATTGCTTGAAGATCCAAAGTTAAAGGATCTACGATCTCCTCTCGAGTTTATATCAAAAAACTGGCGTGACCCCCTCACTCCAGCATTGATGGGGCTTTCTTGTGAAGCAGTGGGAGGACGATCAGAGGCCACTCATGAAGCAGCTTTAGCTATGAGTTTGATGAACCTGAGCTTTAATGTCTGGGACGACATAGTTGACAAAGCGCGGTTTAAGGTATTTAAGCCAACTCTTTTTGGGAAATTCGGTGAAGGCACAGCGCTAATGATTGGCGGAGTTGCATCAGCTAAAGCTTTTTCAATTTTTAGTCAAATGGACTTGAATAAAACAAAACGTCAAACTATTAGTAAGATGTTCTGGAATCTTTGGACGAAAATGGCTAGTGCTGAAGCAATTAATCTCAGATTACGTAGTCAAGGAAAAATTTCCTCTAGGAAAAAACTTCTAGTGATCAAAAGTGAGGCTGCTGCCGATGTGGGAACATGTCTAAGAATTGGAGCAGTTCTAGGTAATGGTTCTGAAGTTGAAATCAGACATCTGGGCAGTTATGGACTATACCTCGGCACAATTTTAGAATTATGGAAGGGCTACCTTGTATCCATTAATTTGACGTTAGGTCTGGCTGAAAAAATAAGAAACGGGACATTGCCTTATCCCTTATTGTGGGCAAAGGAACGCTCTGAAAAAATTCAAAAAAAACTTGAAGATTTAACAAAGATGAATATAATCAAGCCATCCGACATAAAAGAAATTGTAGAAAATACCTTTGAAACAAAGGTGTTAAATAACACTATGAAAAATGTTAAAAAACTTGCTAATAGGGCAGAGAAAGAACTCTATGAATTGAAGATGAACAGAGCTACTCAAACGCTCAAATTCTTTGTGAATGCACAACCGGACCTTCTTATCGAAAGTCTATCGATGTTCCAAGCAGAGCATAGCTAAAACATTGCAGGGTATTTCTGATTCGGGCTTACGCTAAGCAGTACCGACGCAACAGTGCCTAAATACATCTCTGGAATCTTTGCTTTTCTGCACACCTTTATGAGCAAGTTCTTGTCTTTTCTTTCAATCGCATCTTGAACCTTCGGAAACATGTCAGGGGTTATCAAAGACTGAAGATAAGATGAGACATCCACTATCCTTTCCTTAAGAGTTATCATTTTTCCATCGTACACCTTTATCTAGTTTTATTCTATTAAAGTTTATTATTTATAAAATACTAGTATTCTAAAATGACATTAAGGTTGGTGCAACTGATTGAGCATCGTGATGACTGGCATTCGACTGACTAAGCGTGGTTTTCTAGTAACCACGATTCTTTTCTTTTCCTTTTTTTCATGGTACTTCACTTTTTCTCTTTCTATTTTGCAGCAAATCGTTAGTTCATGCGCTGAGAGTTATCTGATGGTTAATGCATCCTATAATTTTATTATCGCCATCACACTAATATTAAGCAGCTTTTTCATTCATCGATTCAATAAAATACATATCATCTACGGATACTCTATAACCACTTCCATAGCAAGCATTCTTCTTTTACTTACTTCAAACATAGTTCTTAGATTAATCATTGTTTTCGTAGCAGGGATATTGTTCAGCATAGGTCAGTTGGCGTTCTTCACTTATTTCTGGAACTTAACCGCATCTGTGGAAAGAGGTCGAGTTTCTGGTCTCGCCGGATTCTTCGCTTTACCATTTGCTTATATCGTAGGTTTAATGGCAGGAACGTCTGATTTTTTTGGGACAATAATGATAGGCATTATTCTTAGTTTGGGAACATTGACAATCAAATTATTAAATCCTGAAAATAAAGCAACACTGACAACAAAGAAAGATGAAAAGGGATATCACCCCGAGAAAAGAACAATACTTCTTTACTCAGTTCCTTGGGTACTGTTTTCTTTAATTAATGCAACACTAGCCATAAATATTACACTTGATATTTTCCAACGCGTTCCATCTTCGCATTACATATTTTTCTTGATTCTGCAGATGATCGCATCTGGTTTCGGAGCGTTGGGTGGTGGAATAATTGCGGATTTTTTTGGACGAAGATTATCCCTAGGTCTCAGCCTTATCTTATATGGAATTAGCGCAGCTCTTGATGGATTTGTGGGAAGCTATGAGGTGCTTTACGTTACATATACTGCAAATGGTTTGAGTTGGGGAATCTTCTGGGTACTGTATAACTCTGTAGTTTGGGGCGATCTAACCAATACAGAAAGTTGCGCTAAAACTTACTCATTTGGATTGCTGATCTATTACTTGAGTACAGGGGTCGGAATTCTTTTTTCCCATCAAATCTCTCAGATCCCTCTACTCACCAGTACGCTTACAGCTTGCATATTGATTTTCCTTTCAAACATACCGTTAATTTTTGCTCCGGAACTGTTATCCTCAGATTTTCGCGAAAAAATCAAATTAAAATTACACATGAATATCGTCAGGAAGATTGGACGAAAATCATCATAAATCAGGGGTAAATGTTGTCGAATATTCTTGGGAACGTAGAAGCTTCTCTAATATGTTTGAGCTTGCAGATCCATTGTATCAATCTTTCTAGACCTATCGCAAATCCCGCCTGAGGAATAGGACCGTGTTGCCTAAGATCCATATACCACTGTTGATCCTCTGGTTCTATCTTCTCCTCCGTCATCCTTTTCAGCAACACCTCTTTTTTGTCTATCATTTGACCCCCTCCTGCAATCTCTCCATAACCTCTTGGGGCAAGCAAGTCTACAGATAATGTTAGTTCTGGCCTTTGTGGATTAGATTTGTAGAAGAACGTCTGGATACTAACTGGAAAATTTGTAATAAAGAATGGTTGATCAAATCGTTGACTAATTTTTTTCTCCATTTCCCAAGTTAGCTCTTCTCCCCAAAAGATGTTATTTCCATCCTCTTGCAACATTTCGATGGCCTCATCATAGGTTAACCGTGGCAAAGGAGCCTTCACTTTCATGGTATCTTTAGCATTACGACGCAATAACTTCAACTCCTCTTTCGCATCTTTGGATAAACTTTGGCAGATGTGAGCCACCAACTCCTCCTGAACCCTTATTATGTCATTAAAACCACACTTAGCAGCCGCTTCAATCCGCCAATATTCTGTTAAATGTCGTTTTGTCCTCAATTTTTCTGCTCTAAAGGCAGGGGCAATCGTATAGACTTTTCCTAAACTAGCAACAAAAGCATCTGCGTAGGGGTGAAGTCCTTGTGTAAGGTAAGCTTTTTTGTCAAAATATTTCACCTCAAAATAGCCGGCCCATTCTCCAACGGCGGGAATTAGTGTTGGTCCATGAACTTCTGTAAAACCTTGGTTATTGAACCAACATCGGGCTGAATTAACCACTTTAGCTCTGACTTTTAGTACCGCTCTTTTTTTCTGATCCTGCAAATTGTGAGTAGAAAACATGAATTATGACAAAAGAAGATGTGTCAAATTAAGTTTACTAAAAACTTTTATCAAATAACCGATACTGGATAACAAGAATCTAGTTGAAAGCAAATTCATTATTTCTCGAGATATTAGCGTTGACACATGGATCTTTTAGTCTTTATGCACTTTTACCTGCAGGACCTGTTCTACCCATGGGATTAGTTGTGGGGTTTTCGAAGATATTCAAAAGTTTCTTTCGCGACCTCATCATTTGACTTTTCGGCACTTTCATTTACAAGAGAAACCAAAAAAAATTGCTTTTCTAGTCATCAGATTCTCATCCTCAGATACGAATTATAAAATTGATACAGAATTTATTTTAACAGATTTACTGTAAACGCATAGAAAGATCCTAATCAGAGCATATATAGATCAACAGTAAAACTGACCAGTTCTATACGGAGCTAAATTGTTCAGAATTTCTGTCTCTTTTTAGCCGCTGTGGTAGCTATGATTGTGCTGCATCCAAAGGTGATTGGTCACGCTTTTGTGCGCCGCTAAACTTGCCGATAAACCGAGTTTCGAACACAAAGACGATGGTAAGGTAGATGAACATCCAAGCAATGAAAAAGAATTCTCCATAGAACTCGTGGAAAAGGTCGGATAATAGTTTACCGCTATTGATTCCTATTATATAAAATGTTACTATTCTGAGGATGTTAACAAAGAATGTCCCAGCCGCACCTACTGCAACATAGATTATTTTTCGCATCCGGGATATGCTAGTGCCCCTGAGGAACAGCATAATCATAAAGGAATACAGGAAGAGGCTGTGGCTTCCCGCACAAGACCAAGCAATAATAGCCTCACAGGATCTCCCACCGCCCATACAGGCCTCGAGATATAAGCCCTTTTCGCCTGCTGGCAATATTTGAGTTGTGTACCCTAAGAGATTCAGGATTGCAGCCACTCCGTAGGTGGTTATGGGAACAAGGGATTGCAGAACAGTGAATGTTCCATTGGGATAGAATGTATCGATCATGTAGAAGATGCCCACGCCTCCGACAAAAAAGGCTGATACAGAGAATGTCTTCAGTCCCCGAACTCCATACAGAAGCCAAATCGACGCCACAAAGAAAACTGCGAAGATAACATACTCGAGAGAGAAAGGCCAAGAATGCGTCAAATACCATGTCTTGCCATCTATAATGGGCACGCCAACGGCTCTTCCCAATTCCACTATTCCAGAGTGTAAACCGAAGTTTAGTCCCACAGCATAGACTGTTGGCAGAAGCAGGATTACTGCAGCTAACACTGTTTTTTTGGTCCAGAATGTGGTGTGCTCAGTTTTGAGGTTTTTCCATCCGAGGATTGCCTCCAAA
Organism: uncultured Candidatus Bathyarchaeia archaeon; assembly: GCA_964399485.1. Lineage (GTDB taxonomy): Archaea > Thermoproteota > Bathyarchaeia > Bathyarchaeales > Bathyarchaeaceae > Bathyarchaeum. The sequence goes on from CAYNQS010000007.1 coordinate 51,512, forward strand.
AAAAGCAGCCAGAGAAAGAGAAAGTATGGTGCTCTGCCCTTCCACAGATAATCGAAGGAGCCAGAGTCTATGACGTAAAGAATAATCAGTGGCACAATGAACGCTGCGAAAACGAGAACAGTCTTCAAAAAAAAGTAACGGTCAATTTCGGATAGAAGCCTCTTTAGCTGTTCTTTTGATGGGATTATCATGGCGATTGCGCCTTACCGAATATGGATATTGGCACCTGTGTGTAGAGAATACCCTTACCCATTCGCAGTAAATTAAATTGTCTGTTCCTTGAAATTAAGGGATACCGAGTTTATGCAATAACGTTGACCTGATGGTGTGGGGCTGTCATCGAAGACGTGTCCAAGGTGTCCGCCACACTTATTGCATGTTACCTCGGTTCTGTGCATTCCGAAGCGGTTATCAACCTTTTCTTCGACACTATCCTTGGAGACCGGAGTCCAGAAACTAGGCCAGCCTGTGCCAGAATCAAACTTTGTTTCTGAACTAAACAGTGGATTTCCGCAGCCAGCGCATACGTAGGTGCCATTTTCCTTGTTTTTCAGATATTTTCCAGAGAATGCGGGTTCAGTTCCCTTTTCTCTCAGCACATGATACTCTTCTGGAGAAAGAAGCTTTTTCCACTTATCTTCTGTTTTGGTTACTTTTGATTCGATGGCTTTCACCTCCTTGAAGATGTTTTAATCAGAAGCAACAATGTGGATGACTACATCAAATCTTGTAATTTCATTTTCGACAAGATAGTTAATGAAGGCGTTAGAAGAAGAGGCTGATAAAGTCATTGTCACAGGGATAATTTCCCTAGGGTTGAGAATTGTCTCATTATAGTCCCAAGATATTGTTAGGTAATCTGAAATTTCCACGGGATTCCAATCCGTTACGGACATGTTTAATGTTACTCTGATGTTACTCACACTTTTGACATACAAGGTAGTGTTAACTTGATTCATCTTAACTTCATCCCCTTCCAGTTTTTGTATCTGAATTTCGTTCCAAGTCAGGTTTTCTCTTCTGTTTTCGCCATTTTGATCCCAATAGGTCTCAACTCCAATTGTCTTTATGGTTCCAAGACTTGGCAAGTAAACTTCATCATCAGAATGACTTAACATAATAGCAACCAAAGAGCTAATAGCGACCGATACCACGGCAACAATTGCCACCAAAACTAGTGTTTTATATGAAGCCTTTAAGAAGCAACCAAAGGAGTGGAGTCGAGCCACGATTTTTTCAAAAGCATCCTGTATCTTTTTTAACCCATTAGAGCCATTCATTGAAACCGTCTACCTAATACCAGTCAAAGTGTTGCAAATGAGTGCATTCATAATCTGGTAATAAAAATACGTTTTCTAGGTGATAAAGATTTGTGGCAAGCGCGTACAGGAATCAGACTAAGCTACAAGAACTGCCAGCGTTGACGCATCAGCTAGGATATTGCAAAAAAGGTACTTTCGTAACAATTTACCAGATAACATGTTTTTATTTCGGTTTGAACATTAATTGTTATGCCGGATGACGAAAAGGCATTAGCTTGACGTTCCAGGATGAAATTTCAGAGTTACTCTGACGGCACATCTGCGTCTTTTCAGCTCTCTCTATACACGAGCATCGTCCACATCAGAACTATGCCAGTCAATGATTGCAATCCGACAAAACCGAAGTTTAGAGGAAACTGAGTTACCGCAAATATCCAGATGGAAAAGACTGACCACATAATTGCGAGCCACAGAAGCAAGATTTTGTTTGAAAGCCTCATTGTTCATCTTTTGTCACCTTGTCTTCGTTGAATACAAAAAGACTATGAACAGAAAATACTAACCCTGAATATTGATTGCAAAAAAGGCTTTCACGGAAACCAAAAAACAGGTTTCCGTGGTACGTCTATGTTTTTAGGCTAGTTTTCTTGCTATTTCATAGGCGACCTTGTAATCTACTATGCCACTTGGAGACTCCACTGCCCGCTTAAACATCTCGCCTTCAATCTGAATTTTAAGCGGACCTATCGCTAGGGCGCCTATTCCAAATTTGCCGGGAGTAAACTCCTTACCTTTATGGGTGGCTTTCAAGCCCTCAATACCCAAAGGCGGAACAGCGTTGATGTCTCCAAGCACCTTAACTTTCTTTCCATACTTCTCAAGTATGCTCAGAGGCAAAAGCTGAATACCTGCAGCGCCACACGCCAAAACTACGTCAGCATCTTTTATGGCTTCGCCAATCTCCTCAGGAGTACCTGCTTGGGCACCACACACCTGTTTTGTTCCCAGTTCCTCGTTGATTTTGTCTGCAGCAGCCGTTGCTCGGTCTAGCTTACGTGAGGTGAGAACAACGTTTCCCCCCTCGCTGGCATATAATTTTGCTGCAACCACTCCGACCGGTCCAGTTCCTGCCAGAATTGCCGCAGTCTTTCCTTTGAAGTCTCCAAATCCTTTTTCCTTGAAGAGTTTCATGGTTTTCGCTACTGCAGAGGACGCAGTTGTGTATGCTCCTCTTGGGTCTATGATTACGGATAGCTCAAATGGCGGAAACATGGACTTCTTCACAACTTCTAGGATTCCAAGGGCTTTTTCAACATCTTGACCGCCTATGAACACGTTAGTGTGTTTTGCTCCTTCAGGTCCTCGAGGAAACATGGCATCTTGGATCAGTCGTTTTGCGTCAATGATTTCAACATTACTATAGTTAATTATCTGTGCGTCTGGGTAAAGATCGATGGCAACCAACATATCAAAGGGGCTTGCGTATTTGTCTGTGTCCAAAAATATTATAACATCTTTTCGGCTTGACAAAGGCTACTAACCTCACAATTTTTGTGAGAGGTATTTTCATGGAGTGTAATTTATGTGTTTTGCAAGTGCGACTATCAACGTTAAAACAAGTAAACCAAATGAAATATAACATACAACTAAGCCCATGTAATCAGGAAACTGGGTGACGTTTTTGCTCAAACTCTACAACACGTTAACCCGAAAGCTCGAGATTTTCAAGCCCCTAGAAGAGGGAAAAGTAAAGATGTTCACCTGTGGACCGTCCATCTACCAGTTGCCACACATCGGCAACTATCGCACCTTTGTCTTTGAGGACATCCTTCAACGTTACCTTGAATATCTCAGCTATAAAGTGGAGCGAGTTTTGAACGTCACTGATGTGGAGGACAAAGCCTTAGCTGAGGCTGAGAAACAAAACATAAACCTAAAAGAACTAACAGACAGAAACCTCGAAACCTTCATCAGTGAACTGAAACAGCTGAACGTCAAGATTCCCGACTATTTGCCACAGTCTTCAACCAGCGTTGACCAAGCTGTCCATCTTATCGAGATTCTGCTGGAGAAGGGTTACGCCTACCGTTACACCCACAAGGGACGCAAAAACATCTACTATGACCCCTTGAAGTTTGACGGATTCGGCAGACTCTTCGGGTTAGATATGAGCAAGTGGCCTAAGAAAAAACGGCGTTTCCACAGAGACACCTACACTGGCAACAGGTGGAACAGAGGCGACTTCATCTTATGGCACGGCTACAAAGAGGGCGACAAAGTTTACTGGGACACAAGAATAGGCAAGGGCAGACCCTCATGGAACATTCAAGACCCCGCTATGATGCCGAAAAGTTTCGACTTCAATGCAGACATCTGGTGCAGCGGAATCGACAGCACTTATCGCCATCACGACTATATTATTGCCGTGGTTGAGGCAGTAACAGGTAAACCTTTTGTTTGCTGCTGGCTCCATGCAGCCCACCTCTTGTTAGAGGGAGAAAAGATGTCTAAGCGTAAAGGCAATATAGAATATCCGGCGGGTCTCTTGGAAGCCGAATGTATATGGAATCATATTCGGTTCTTCTTTATTTATGGTCACTATAGACGAAAACTGAACTTTACATTCAAAAAGTACACCCAAGTCTGTCGTCTACTTAAGAGTTTGCGGGATTTGGTGAAGAACTTCAGTGTTGCTGAAGGCGGTGAACAAAAATCTAGCCTCAAAGCAAAGAAATTGGTTAAACAGATAAAGACCGATTTTGAGGAGAACATGAACAATGATCTTCAGGTTAAGGCTGCATTCGATTCGGTGTGTAAGATAGTTTCAAGATTGGTTAAACTTAAAGAAAAGCAAATGTTAAGTGCTGAGGATTCGAAGGAGGCTTTAGCGAAACTCAAAGACATCGATTATGTTCTGCAAGCCATTTTCTAAAAAGGAGGCTTATTGAAGGTGGCTAAAAAGAGGAGCCGGACAATCTTTCATGTTGATATGGATCAATTTTTCGCTGCCGTAGAAGAGAGAAAATGCCCTGAAATCAGAGGTAAACCAGTTGTTGTAGGAGCCGACCCAAAAGAAGGCACAGGAAGAGGCGTAGTCAGCACCTGCAACTATGAAGCACGAAAGTACGGCGTTAAATCAGGTATGCCCATAGCAAGAGCATGGCGGTTATGTCCCAACGCCGTTTACCTCCCCGTTAACTACAGTCTATACCAGAAAGTTTCTACTCAAATCATGGCGATTCTGAGGAGTCACGTGGACAAGTTTGAGCGTTGGGGATTAGATGAAGCCTTCTTGGATGTGACCTCTCAGGTCAAAAACTTTGAGGAAGCAGAGAAACTGGCGCAGAAAATCAAAAAAGAGATTTACGAAAAAGAAAGACTGACCTGCTCCATAGGTGTTGGACCGAACAAGCTTGTGGCTAAGATAGGCAGCGACTTCGAGAAACCGGACGGCTTAACAGTTGTCAGAGAAGAGGATGCCAAAGCATTTCTGGCGCCTCTGCGGGTGCGTAGGCTGTTATGGGTTGGCAGAAAAACAGAGGACAGACTCAACAAGATGGGAATCAAAACTATCGGCGATTTGGCAGATTATGATGCGTCTGTTTTGGCGGAAAAGTTTGGTGCTGCGGGCGCTCAGTTGTATCTTTCAGCGCAGGGAATCGACAACAGTGAGGTTCAGGAACGGTGGGAACGCAAGTCTATGAGCCGAGAAATAACCTTCGAGGAGGACACATCCGATTATGCCCTTATTTTTGATACTTTGGATGCCATCTCAGAAGATTTGCATCAAGAACTTACGGCTTCCAATTTCACTTTCAAGACAACTACGGTGAAAATAAGATACGAAAACTTTGAAACCCACACCCACGGCAAGACTCTGCCCTTCTTCACAGACCGACTGAAAGACATCAAGAAGAGCGCCAGAGACCTTGTGCAAGATTATTTGCGTCCTGACAGAAAAATCCGTTTGATAGGCGTTAAACTCTCAAGCCTGCTCTCAACAGAGAAGCAGAAGAGGCTAACTGATTAGCATTCTTTTCTCAAGTTTTATATCATATGACCTTCTATTGAATAAATAACAGTGAGGGGCGAGGTTTTGAGTGAAAGATGGATTCAAGTTTCTGAGAGGATTATTGAACAGTTAAACCGTCTTGAGGATGTTGAAGACAAAGACCGTTTAGAGCTAGTTAGGTCCCTTCGTTTTGTGTTGGGCGTATTACAGAGAAGTTTGCTTGGCTGGACGCAGTGGGTGAACAACCCGGACGTTATGACTATTTTCTCGCAAAAAGATTTGGAGAAGATGACAAAAAAGCTAGCCGAGTTCACCCGTTCCTTCGTGAAATACGACTTAGAGATGACCAGTCTAGGAGTCAAGAAAGGCTTAAAAGCTTCGAAAAAAGTCGAGAAGAAAAAGAGGGCAGAGAGAACAGAAAGATTCTACGTGTGAAACTAACATAACACTTGCCTTTGATGCTGCCGTTATGATTTTTGGCAATAACGGGGAAAAACCAGTAACGTTAATAGGATGCTATAGGAAGTAACTTTTTCAAAGTGAGGACGATGCCAAAGTTGAATGTCCTAGTTTTAACGGGTCGCACTATTGACCAAGGCAGAGGAAAAGAAATGGGAAAACTTTCGGACGTCTACTTGAAAGATGTGACCCAATGCCAAATCGACCCAGAAGATATGAAGACACTCAACCTGAGACAAAACGCCAACGTTAAAGTCACAACAAAGTCTGGTAGTGTTGTTCTAAGAGCCGTCAAATCGCTTAGGGGCCCTCATCCCAACATGATTTTTATTGCCTACGGTCCTTGGGCAAGCATGATCTCTGACCCCGAAAGCCATGGAACAGGTATGCCCTCATTAAAGGGGATGTCTGGAACGCTTGAACCTGCACCTGACGAAAAAGTGTTAACTATACAGGAGCTAGTCAATCAACTCAAAATGGAGGCTTAGAAAATGCCTGTTATAACTGGTGTAACCTGTCCGGTCTGCGGAACTTTTTGTGACGACATCGAAATAATTGTTGACGACAACAACCATATTATTGAGGCTCGAAATGCGTGCGCTATGGGTGCAGCGAAGTTTCTGAACTTTTCTGATCACCGTATTAAAACGCCTCTTATCAGGAAAAACGGTGAATTAGTCGAAGCTACAATGGATGAAGCTATCGAAAAGGCAGCCCATATTCTTGTTGACGCACACTATCCAATACTGTATGGCTGGAGCAACACTTGCTGTGAAGCACAACGAGTAGGCGTAGAACTGACGGAAGAAGTCGGAGGCGTCATAGATAACACAGCAACTGTCTGTCATGGTCCCTCTATCTTGGGTATTCAATCTGTCGGTATACCGTCTGCCACTCTAGGACAGATGAGGCACCGCGCAGACCTAATCATCTACTGGGCCAGCAACCCATGGGATGCTCATCCGCGTCATCCAGAACGATACACCATGTTCTCGGATGGCAGATTCGAAAAGAGCGCATGGTCACAGTATCTTTCCAAATTGAGAGGCGAAATGTCAAAGAAGAAGATTCAAAGAGCCTCAAATCTGGTCTTGAAGAAGGACTTCAGTTTCACTGAGTACGAATCGGAAGGCTTGCCCTGTAATATGTATCAAAACAAGCGGAGAACCATTGTCATTGATGTTCGCAAGACCCGCACAGCAGATGCAGCCGACTGTTTCCTTCAGGTGGAGCCCGGCAAGGACTATGAGCTTATGCAGGCATTACGTGTACTAGTGAATGACGGAGAACTGGATGTCGATGAGGTTGCAGGAATCCCTGTTGAAACTCTCGAGGACCTTGTTGATGTCATGGTAAGCTGCAAACTAGGCATAATCTTCTTCGGATTGGGGTTAACCATGAGCAAAGGAAAACACCGCAACATAGACGTGGCAATCAGCCTCACCCGCGACTTGAACAACAGAACAAAGTTCCTCATCATGCCCATGCGGGGACACTACAACGTAACTGGAGCAAATATAGTCTTCACATGGCAAACAGGATACCCCTTCGCTGTTGACATGTCTAACGGATACCCCAGATACAACCCTGGCGAAACCTCATCAACCGACATTCTTCTCCGCGACGAAGCCGACGCGATGCTCGTAATTGCTTCAGATCCTGTTGCACACTTTCCAAGAGCTGCATCAAAAAACATAGCAAAGCATCCGCTCATATCTATAGACCCGGAAGTCACTCCCACCACAATGTTGGCTGATGTGATCTTGCCTCCTGCTTTCGTGGGAATCGAAACTGAAGGAACAGCATACCGCATGGATCATGTGCCATTGCCTCTGAAGAAGGTTGTAGAACCTCCAGAAGGCTTCCTTTCCGATCAAGAAATTTTGCGCAGGATTCTTCAAAAAGTTCGAGAACTAAAAAAGAAGGGCATAAATTGACTGAACTAATCATCAAAAACGGATTCGTTTACGATCCCCTGAACCGCATCGATGGAGAAAAGATGGACATCTGCATCAGAGATGGAAAGATCGTAAAAACCGTTAAAGACTCAGCGAAGGTCGTCGACGCTTCAGGCATGATTGTTATGCCCGGAGGAATTGACATCCATACTCACATAGCCGGCGGTGAAGTTGATTCTGGACGTCTGCTAAGACCTGAAGACCACGTTAAGGATGTTGAAGTTAAAACAGCCGTGACCCGATCTGGAGTAGGCTATTCGATTCCCTCCACCTTCACAACAGGTTATCGTTACTCTCGAATGGGCTACACAACTGCCATGAATCCATCCATGGCGCCTCTTCAGGCACGCCACACTCATGAGGAACTAAGCGACACACCCATGATTGACAAGGCAACTTATCCTCTGCTAGGAGACTGGTGGATCAGCCTAGAACACATAAGAGATGGGCTAATCAAAGAGAACGCCGCCCACATCGCATGGATGCTTAAAGCTACAAGAGGATACGCCATAAAAATCGTTAATCCCGGAGGCTTAGAAGCATGGGGCTTCGGACGAAACGTTCACAGTATCGACGACCCTGTGCCAAACTTTGGCATAACTCCCCGCGAGATCATCCGAGGATTATGCAAAGTCAATACCATGCTTAATCTTCCTCACACAATTCACCTTCACACGAACAATCTTGGGCAGCCCGGAAACTATGTTACAGCTTTAGAGAGCATGAAGTGTGTAGAGGACTTGGCTAGAAAAGACAGACCAGTTTTGCACATTACACACATTCAATTCTGCGCCTTCAAGGGCGAAGACTGGGGAAGACTAACTTCTGGAGCAGAAGACATCGCAAATTACATGAACAATCACAGTCACGTAACCCTTGATGTTGGACAGGTGGTCTTCTCGGACACAACCACTATGACTGCTGATGGCCCATTCCAGTTTGGTCTCTATCATTTGACCGGAAACAAGTGGGTTAACCACGATGTGGAAACCGAAACTAGCGGAGGAATAGTGCCATTCACATACAAGCGGACAAGCGCTGTCCACGCGACACAGTGGTCAATCGCACTTGAGATTATGCTTCTAGTCAAGGACCCATGGAAAATCATGATGACAACAGACCATCCCAACGGCGGTCCCTTCTTCTCTTACCCCAAGATTATGACGTGGTACATAAGCAAAGCGGCAAGAGACAAACTTTTAGGCAAAATCCACAAACGGGCAAGAAAGAAAAGTTTGCTGACCAGCATCGACAGGGAACTCAGCCTCTACGAGCTGGCAATCGTCACGCGGGCGGGTCAAGCTAAGGCTCTCGGCTTGAAAGATAAGGGACATTTGGGAGTTGGCGCTGACGCTGACATTGCAGTTTATAAGATAAACCCTGAACTTGCTGCCAAGAAATTCGTGTCTGCTAGAAGAGCATTCGAACGAGCGGCTTACACGATTAAAGACGGGGAAATAGTGGTGAAGGATGGAGAAGTTGTGAAGCAGGTATTCGGAAAGACGTACTGGGTCAATGTTGAATGTGCGCGCAATCACTGCCGCAAAACGCGGGCGCAAGCAGATGCTAATATCAAAAAGAAATTCAAGGATTACTGGACTGTGGAATACGAGAATTATCCTATTCGCGAAGGCTTCTTGCATTCTTCTGCTCCTGTAGCCATCAAGGCGGAGATCTAAAATGGCAATAACCCTTATCCCAAAACGTGTGTTAAAACTTCCAATCGAAGGAAAAAACATATCTCCTGACGTTTTCGCCAAGAAATCGGCGAAAAAGATAGCTGCTCTTGAGATGTGGGAGGGCAACCGGAAACTTTCCATCGGAGACCTTTTCGACATAAAAGTGGACAACTCATCCCCAGAAGAAGTTACTATAAAGATTGAAGGCAATGTAGGTACGGTGCGAAACATTGGCTTCCGAATGTCGATGGGTCAAGTAATTGTTGACGGCAACGCTGGCATGCATCTTGGCGAAGGAATGAGCGGCGGCAGCATAGTCGTAGCTGGTAATGCGGGTTCATGGGCGGGCTCGGAAATGAGTGAGGGAACTATAGAGATCAAAGGCAACGCAGGCAACTACATAGGTGCAGCGTATCGTGGAAGCACCAAGGGAATGAAAGAGGGAAAAGTCATAATTCACGGGAATGCTGGTCACGAAGTCGGCTGCTACATGAATGGCGGGCTCATCAAAATATTGGGCGACGTGGGCATATTCGCTGGCATCCACATGATTAATGGAACAATCTTTGTTCAAGGCACATCACAGGGAAGGGCTGGCGCAGAGATGACTAACGGAAAAATAGTTTTGGCTGGTCATTCTGAAGATGTAATGCCCAGTTTCACTATTGAAGACATCAAAGCCAAGGTTAAGGTTGACGGCGAAAAGATCAAGGGACCCTTCTACAGATTCACTGGCGATCTAGCGGACAAAGGTAGAGGAAAACTGTACGTTTCCAAACCGAAAAACCCGTATCTAAAATCTTACGAAAAATACTTGTAAAGCCTTTTCAATCCTTTAAAAGGGAGTAACGTAATTTATGGGAAGTGCAGAGATTTGAAAAAGAAATGTTTTAAGTTGGAAGGGAACAACTTATCGTGTTCTAAATAATATGTGCAAAACGGATAATTGCCTAGAGGAAGCAGCTTGTCAAAGCCTGAAATAAACCTGAATCTTTCGGCTCTATCATTAGTCAAGCGACTTTGTAACGAACCTATGAAGTATGGTGTCAGTGTAGAAGAAACAATGTCAGGTGCAACTGTTATAGATGCCGGCATCAATGCTAGAGGCGGTTTTCTCGCTGGCAAAATGGTCACTGAAATATGTTTGGGAGGATATGGACAAGCTGAGATTCTCCCTGCACAATACGGCGATGTAGTCTTGCCGTCAATCTATGTTCAAACCGACTATCCAGCAATCGCGACTTTGGCTTCGCAGTTTGCTGGTTGGCGAATCAAGGTTGACAAATATTCAGCCATAGGGTCTGGTCCAGCTAGGGTTTTGGCTCTTAAGCCTAAAGAGCTCTACGAGAAACTTATGTACAAAGAGAACTCGGAAGTAGCAGTTCTTGTACTTGAAACTAACAAAAAGCCTCCAGAAGATGTGATACAAAAAATTTCCAATCAATGTGGGGTTCGTCCAGAGAACCTCTTTTTGGTTTTGATTTCTACGTCATGTTTAGCTGGGTCAACTCAGGTGTCAGGAAGAATTGTGGAAACAGGATTGCATAAACTGGAGAAATTAGGGCTACATCCTAATTTGGTTCAGTATGCATGGGGCTATGCTCCGATTATACCTCTGCACCCAAGGTTTGATGAGGCTATGGGCAGAACAAACGATGCAATATTATACGGAGGCACAGCATACTACATAGTTAATTATGAGGATGATGATAAACTTGAAAAGCTTGTGAGGCTTGCACCTTCTTCAGCATCTAAGATGATTCAAGAGGCTAAGACTCTTGCCAAAAAGAGTCCTCGTTTTCTTGAAATCTTCAAAGAAGCTGGCTTCGACTTTTATGAAATAGATCCTAACGTGTTTGCTCCAGCCATAGTGGTAGTTAACAACATGAGAACAGGCAAGATTTTCCGAGCTGGCAGCTTAGACATCGTTACTCTGAAAGGCTCATTTGGACTTTAATATTTATTATTTTGAATTTTTACCTTTCTTTCTCCGGAAACGTAGCTTGGGTGCAAATTGCCAGACAATCCGCCCAACCTCTTTACCTTTGTATAATTGTCGAATCGAGACACCGTGTCCGTATTTTACCTTGTCCTTACGTGGACGAATAATGAGCTTACAAGGTAGACGCGCACCTCGTGGTATCCAAACATCTTCAAATTTGATGCGAGGAAGCACAGGGAGAGCCAATCGAGAATTCTTTGCATTCTTATCTTGGATAATTTTCAATTGTTTTCTACCTTTGAAATTTCTAAGCAAACCACGAGGAACTTCAATTTCCAATATTGTATCATGGGGTAATTTTCTCTCAATCTCAAATGAAAATAGACGTTTGCGATCCTCCGCTCCTGCTAGATTGAAGTCAAATGAAGTTGTATTTGGTGCGGTTGGCGGCGCGTTTTCTACATTGAAGTTACGCCAAGTGACGTTATTATGGGCGCGGATCATGTCTTGGAACTCACTCCAAGAAAGAGGGCCTGGTGTCGGTGGAGTTGGATCATTTAGGTGTTGTAATGTGGCGACAAAGCAGTAATGCCCTTCACCCGGTATATCTGCGTCGAGCCAATCCAATTGAGGGGACACGGTCAATTCGTCAGTATCAGGAACTGGAGGCAGTGTTACACTACCGATCAGGTGCCACATTGATGGTGTGACTAATGTAGCGACCTCGCTCCAATATACCGTTGCAATAACATTTGTGGCTGGTGAACCCCCTCGGTTACGAACTCTAGCGTATATTACGTGGTCAGAACCCTTTTCCACTTTTGAACCTAGTGTCTCAGAGTTCTCTGTTCCGCTTCCCTCACCAAAGGCTAGTTGAGGATCAAGAACTGGACTGGGAAGCACTATAATGTCAGGGCTCACAGAAATAGGACCTGTCCAAGGAACGATGCCGGTGTCTCCAACAGCGTCACGCATGTAAATATCAGGTAATGTTCCCAATGTTGGGACGATAGCTGCCAAGTTAGGCATAACACCGATATTACCGGGGACTCCAGCTCCTTGCTCCGTTCCTGTCGTCGTATCTGAGAGTATTTTTCGCATCTGAACATTGGATAGCAGTGAACCTGTTATCCCTGTTATCGCTTTGTAGTGGGATTGTAAAAGAGCTGCTGCACCCACAATTATTGGGGATGCCGCACTAGTTCCCTCAAAACTATCTGTGTACTCTTTGTTTGGATTGCCACCACCAGCGTCCAAATCACCATAACCCGTGGTAACAACGTTCTCACCCCAAGCAAAGCAGTCAATTCGACTACCATAGTTTGACTGCTCCCAACGATTATTTGTCAAATCAGACTTGGAAGCACCCACCATAATTGCTCCTGAATCTACAAATTCAGCAACTAAAGTACGATTAAGCCGGTGCAGTCCTGCTACGGCGTGCGTTCCTGCTACAGTAGCCCAATCATCTAGATCATGGTTTCCATTCCCAGCAGCTTCCACTACAAGAATTCCTAATGCTGTGGCTAAACGGATTGCATCAAGACGATCATCATATATCTCTACTGGATGACATGTCCCCTCCTCTACTTCGATTAGAAGAATATCGCCAGTTGACATAACTTCTATCGCATAGAGCAGAGCATCAGATTCATTATAAATTCCATATGCTGTACCGTCGTCTGTCCAGATAGAAACCATACGGACTGATGAGATAGCAGGGGCGCAACCAACTACTCCAACTTCATTATCAGTAGCTAAGATAATCCCTAAAACCGCAGTTCCATGATCTATCCAACTTTGATGATCGTCACCATAAATATGTGTAGGATTCTTATCGGTAAGATCTTCATGGGTCTCCAGCCAACCAAATTCTACATCAACTATACCAATGCCAGCGCCCTCTCCATTTGGTTGAGTCCACATCCAACGTGCGTCGATCCCCTCAGGAGCTGCATCTTGATAACCTTGATATTTGTTGTGTTCATCATCTCCAGGAGTAACAGTAGATGGTGTGGGTATGGGATCCTCCCAAGCCACTTCAACCTCATTCAAGGAATTCAGCTCTTCGAGAATTATGCCGATGTTTTTCCGAGATCGTCCACGTAAGTCGATACGCCAGTACTGGGTCAGACTATGTAAGGGCGGAAATTCAGTTTTGGCTGCTTCGTGTTCCATAGCCAGAATTTTCTCAACCGAAACCGACTGTATTAGCCGAGAGGACTTCGGTGAGTCAAAGCTTTCAATAACTTGCTCTAGCCCCTTCAACTTGAAAATTTTCGCATGCGATAGGAGATCATTAATATTCTCTATATCCCCATTTACAGGACTAGCTTCCGGTGTAAGCCGAACTATAACTATGCCAGAAAGCCTCTCCTTCTCACCTGATTTTCCTATAACAGGACGAACAGGCAATCTATGTAAGGGTTTACTTTTTTCTACTTTTTTACTCAACTAGCATCCCCATTACGCATTGATTTCATGCTCCCTAAATATTTTTTCTATATATTTACTTTAGAAGATTATCCGCTCTTTGTCAGAAGTATGGCAAGTTAACAATTATGGGCGATATAGTCAATGCAAGAATATTGCAGACAAGCAAGAAGCACAAGTAATCCAACTGTATGTGTGCGAGTTTTTTAGTTTACTGTATTTCGTATTGTGTGAAGGTAGGTAGATAGGAGAAAAGAAGAGAGAAAGGTTAAATTTTAACTTAAATTTTAACCCCAAACCCAAACCCAAAGCTTCGTTGTAACCATGTACCGAAATGTGTCATTATAAAGGTAATAATATTGTAAATAACTGTTGATTATCTCCCTTCTATCACATGATAAATGTTATAACTAAAGTGGGTAATTATAATTTTAGGGGAAAAAATGGTTTCGTGGGGTTTTGCTTTCAAGAAAGGTTGCATAATATTCTTATGGGCCATTTTATGGGGAATCATAGGTGGAATAATTGCCATCGCTATTAGTGGAGGAGCAATTATAGCAGCTATTGCTGCAGGATCAATTGAAGGAATCGTAGGAGCTCTTGCAGGCACTATAATAGGAATGATAATTGGTGTGCTTATCTCTAGCATAGGCACATATGCATCCATCGTCAAAGTTATTTTGGACAGCAAAGCAGGTCAAAGCGCAGAAACTCGACTATGTACTAACTGCGGTAGAACCATCTCTGCTGATCTCAAGTTTTGTCCACACTGCGGAAAATCCTCAGTTTAGTAATATTTAACTAAAAACATCAAGCTCAATTTCCCTTCAAAAACGCCCATAGTTCGCGTATTCGGCAGTTGGGTGGAGATGTCTCCATTTGTTTTCTTGCAGAAACTCCCCCTTTTTTGAGGGTTAAATTTTAACCCCAAACCCAAACAATCCTCTCTCCACAAAAACACGCACAAAAGAACAGAAAACACTAAAAGCCTAAAGAGGAACGTTGTTCTGAAAATCCAAACATCGACCAAAAAGCAGTTGGTTCAATATGGTGGATATATAATGGCAATCTCTAGAGAAAACCAATATAAAGATTTGAATTTAATTATTAAGAAAAAAGGTAACAAAGTTCTTGAAAGATTTAGAGAAGAAATTTTTGCAGGAATTAAAAATCCCGAGTTGATTTTAATCTTAGAAGAAGTAAAAAGTTATTGGAGAGATACGTTTAGACCAGCCTTAACCCAACTTTCTTGTGAAGCCGTAGGAGGACAATCAGGAATAGCAGAAGATGCTGGTCTCGTGTTCGCCCTTGCAGCAGCAGGAGCTGGAATCCATGATGATATTGTTGACAAATCTTCCAACAAGCATTTCAAAAAAACAATTCATGGACTATGTGGGATTGATAAGACTTTGATCGTGGGAGATCTATTGATAAGCAAGGCTTGGACAATTATTAATAGAATTCTCAGAAGGGTTGGTCAACCAGTAAAAATTGCGGATATTATTGAGATTTATGGACAGTGTTCGATCAATATGTGTGAAGCTGAAATAATGGAAATTTTATGTAGAAAAAAATTGGATACCGATTTGGAATTCTATAAGGAAATTTTATGGAACCTCAATGCTGACATGCAAGGTTGTGCAAAAATTGGAGCAATTTTAGGTAATGGATCAGATAAGGAAATCCAAAATCTAAGTGACATTGGGAGAATCCTGGGTTTCCTGTTTGCAGTTAGGACTGACATTAAGGACTCCCTAAATATAGAAGGAAATATTCTTCACAGATTAAAATATGAAAGTATCCCTCTACCAATACTTTTTTCAGCTCAAACCTCAAAGGAAAGAAAAAATGAAATCAAGTCTATTATCCAAAAAAAGAATATCCCAATTTCAGATATTAGAAAGGTTTTAGAAACCTGTTTTGATACTGAAGCATTCTTATATGTTGATAATCTAGCCAAAGAAGCTTCAGAAGAGGCTATGAGCAAATTATATGCAATTCAACCCAGCTTGGCACGAGATTTGCTTCAACAAATTATTGAGAAATCATACAGATACATATCTGAATTGAGCAATTTAGCTTTTTAAAACAAGAATATAGAACATGCAGCGAATAGAACATTAAAAAAATGGAATTTGCAGAGGGCAACTCGAACTTGAATAACAAGTTCAAAATCGCCCAATAAGGTATTGAGTTTACCACCCCTCGGTTGGTGGAACTGGAGCGGTTATTCTTGCCCAAATAGCCTTAGCAAAGTCCTCGGTTAGCCCCAAATCATTCATACATATAGCTACGAACGCTGACATGTCTGCTGCGTTAAATGCTGCTGCAAGAGCATCAAAATATCTGTCATCTAATAGCCTACTTACTTTTTCAGCGTATTTCAGCGCTTTACAATGCCGATCTTCTTTTCTTGAAACCATTTTTTTGCTCATCCCTCCTTAAAAATGAATAATTATATAAACTACAAAAATCGATATTTAGCTTTTGGGGTTACATCTACTGTATATACAGTTCATCACACAGATAAAGGCTCTTAGATCAAAAAAAATCATTGCCATTAGCATCATCAATGCCAGTAATCTTGCATGGTATTTCGTCATCCGTAATCAATTTGACACATTATTTCAGGTCTCTTCAGGCGATAAAACATGGATTTACATTGGTAGTGCATTATTCTACTTTTTTGCAGCGTTATCAGCAATAATTGGATGTGCCTTAACTTCAAAAGTAAGTCATAAAAAATTTTTGTGGAGTTGGGTAACCTTTGGAGCGGTTACCCAAGGATGTTTGATTTTATTTAAGGAAGAAATCGTCAGTATAATTTTTGGACCACTCTTAGGCATTTCATTAGGATTGGGATTCCCATACACTCTGACGATGTTTTCAGATTGCACAGATCTTGAGGAAAGGGGGCGAAGTTCTGGAATTTATTTACTTCTGTCATTTTTTATGATCGCTTGCGCCATGGTAGCGAATAATGCTTTAAGCTTGGGATTATTTGAAACGATTATTGTGCTAATGATCATAAAATCAACAGGCTTTTTAGCATTGATTCTGGATGACTGTACTGGAGGCGCCAAGAAAAAGCATAAGAAAAAAAGTGAATCTTGGTTTTCCGTCTTGAGACAAAAAGATTTTGGTTTGTATTTTTTCCCCTGGTTGATGTTCCTTATAGCTGTTGTACTCACAGACCATCTCGTATGGGCTGATCTTCAGAAAAATTTAGATTATTTAAGGATGATGGAAATTGCCAGACCACTAAATTATGCAGGTACTGCCATTTTCGGCTTAATATCAGGTATAATAACTGACCGCTTCGGACGAAAACTCCCAATTATTATTGGATTAATAATCTTTGGATTTAGTTCTGCACTTTTGGGGATAGCTCCTTCCGAAATAAGTGTATTTGTACACATGATGACTATTGGGGTGGCTTTTGGATTTCTTATGGTGACTTATACAGTTATTCCTGGTGACATAGCTTCTAACTCGAAAGAAAAATTTTATGCATTAATCGGGGTTATACCCTTGACCATTTATGGAGGCATTGGAGCTATCCCGCGTGCGTTTAATTTGACTGTTGGTGCAAACATTGTTTCTCCAATCTTAAGTGCAATACTTTTTCTTTCAATTCTGCCAGTGTTACAAGCACCAGAAACATTACCTCAAAAGATAATAAATGCACGGAAAATCAAAGAACATATGAAGAAAGTAGGTGAACTGATGGAAAAGGAAAAAAAGAAGGAAAAATCCTGAAATTAGTTTTTTTAATACTGTTAGGTCATTAGACAATAATCATTTCAAAAAATAGGCATTTCTTCAGAACGATCGTTTCTTGCGAAAGGTAGCTATTAGGTGTTTAGCATTAACATTATGCATTGTGAGAGACAATTAAAGATGTGGTTTTCAGATCATATGGGGATAAACCTTTAATTTTCGTTTTAGAATCTCTTTATTTAATTCTTCTACTATAGATTTCTAACATCTGATGAGCTCTAAATTGGAACGAAAAAATACAAAATGTAGAATGCCAAAGTTAGAATCCATCCCATTGATAATACAAAAGGCATCCATTCAGAAATAATATCACTGAGCTTGGGATTGTTCTCATATTTAGTATCTAATAAACTTGATAAAAGAGGGCTTGTTCTTTCTTCCAAGGTTAACAAGTTAAGGGCTTTTCTAGTTTTACGAATCTGATTAGCATTGGATCTCCCCCAGACAATGTTTATACTAACCCCTGTTAAGCAAATTACTACAGGAATCATAGCATGCCAACTTTCCAATTTAAAGTCTCTAAGCAAAGTTGCAATGCCG
Organism: uncultured Candidatus Bathyarchaeia archaeon; assembly: GCA_964399485.1. Lineage (GTDB taxonomy): Archaea > Thermoproteota > Bathyarchaeia > Bathyarchaeales > Bathyarchaeaceae > Bathyarchaeum. The sequence continues at coordinate 69,577 of CAYNQS010000007.1, forward strand.
CCAAACAGAAAGGATTGCGCGGCAATTAGGATGTTCGATCGATCACTTAGTTTTTTGTCTTGATGTAATATTAATTCTTTAGTATCATTTGTCAACTTGGCTTTTGCCCCCATGGTGGGTAAACAGAATAGTTCGTATCCTGTATTTATCATTTTTGATTATTATTACCATGTTTGAATTTAATGATTTTAAATGATTCTAAGTATTAATGAATTTAGTTTTTGAGCATACATAGTAACCAATCACCGTACCTACTAGACCTGATAGAGTTGCTGCAAGAAGTTCAAGAGTTTCAATTCTATCAACTATAGGTATAACTAAAGTGATACTGTTAAGTTATTCGTTAACAGTCCTCCAGAAAATCCAACATCTGACCAAATTGCGCAAGCAGTCATAGACCAGATGCCAGAATATCCACAACCAACAGTAATGCCAGAATACACCACAATCGACATCATCTTGTTGTACTAGTTGCAGTAGCTATCGCTCTCTGCATAATCCTGTTGCTTGGGAAAAAATAGACAAAAAAATTTCTTGCCCTCTTTTATACACGCCTGAGACCCTGCCTATAGACAAAATTCGCCAAAGAAGATTTGAAAAGCATCTTAGAAAGGTCAAAAAATTGGTTAAGGAAGAAAGAAATAGAAGTGACAGTTAGAGGTTGCAAGCACAAACCATTTAATTCTTTTACCCCATCTTTCCTTAGGAGCTATTCCTATTAAGGATAGGTGCAGAAATTGAGTATAGAAAAAACCTTAGCTTTTCACTCATACAAAGGTGGAACAGGGAAAACAACGCTTGTAACAAATCTCGCCGCAACTTTTGCTATGATGGGAATGAGGGTTTGCCTTTTAGATTTCGATTTATACGCTCCAAGTCTAACGATATACTTTCGAAAGACACCAGAGTCATACTTAAACGAGCTTCTCGCTGGCGAAGCAGAGATATCAGACATCCTCGTTGATGTAAGCTCCGAGCAAGGACTAAAGGGAAAACTCTTCATAGGATTCTCAAGTCCAAAAAAAGAGGATATTCACGAAATTGAGATCCACCATGATATGAAATGGCAATTTGCCGCTTTGAGAAGATTTCTAGCAGCAAAGAAAGAGTTATTCTCAGAATATAAAATCGATTATCTTATTCTTGATACCAGCCCAGGCATCAGATACTGGGCCATAAACGCCATAGCAGCAGCGAACCTTCTCTTTCTCATGATGAAAGTCAATGAGATGGATATTGTAGGCACAAAAAAAATGATTACAGAAATATATGATTCATTAATTAAATTCGGTTCAAAATACTTCATAATTCTAAACAAAATCCCCGGAGCTTCTCCACTTCAAGAATTCCAAGTAGAGGTAAATGAGCGAATGATGTCGGAGATCGAAGAATGCATTGGACCAAAAGTAATAGGAGCCATTCCCTGTTTTTGTGAAATTCAATTTAACAAACATGAATTTCTTTATGCTATCAAACAGCCAAAGCATCAATTCTCGAAAAGTGTGCTTGATATCGCTAACAAAATTGAAGGAATAGATCAAAGAATTCAAAGTGATGAAGAATGAAACCCTATGATGTTTTTCCTGGTTCCAGAAGGTTAGTCAAAGGAGCGATTCCTCCTTCATCGTTGTTACTGATTGGACCATCAGGTGTTGGGAAAACCATATTCTGTAAACAGTTCATATACAACGGTCTCCTCATGGGCGAACCTTGTATCTATATAACCACAAATGAATCGCCAGAAGAAATAGAGAAATCAATGAAAAGCTTTAGTTTTGACTTTGAACCCTACAAAGACAATAAAATATTTCGTGTTGTTGATGGTTGTTCTTGGAAATTAGGGGGAGAATCTTCAAGCGAGTATGCTGTTGACAGCCAACACGACTATTTGACGGGGCTTTCAATAGAAATCAAAAAAGCAAAACAGGATTTAAACAATATCCGTCTAGTGTTAGATTCTGTTTCCGAGCTTACTTCACTGTGTGACCACAATGCTGTTTTGAATTTTCTACAAATCCTTACCGCTAGAACACGAACAGAAGGGGGTAAGGCTATTTGCACTGTTGCTTCCGGGGCTCATGATGACCATTTCATGAATTTGTTACGTTTAACATGTGATGGAGTTTTAGAGATGAAGGTGGATGATTCAGGGAAGGAATTTAAGAGGCTTCTTAGAATCTTCTCACTTAGGGGGGTCAAGCATAAAACAAATTGGACGCCTTTTGAGATAACTGACAAAGGAATAGTAGTAAGGAGCGAAACTGAACTCAGATGTGTATTATGTTCAAAACTGATCGATTGGGAACCAATTACCAAAATAATTGACGGAAAGAAATACTGCTTTGACACCTTGGATTGCGCTAACACATATAAGAAATTCAAAAGCATTTACGGCAATAGCTTTGAGTAACACTTAAAATCGCCTAATTTCTCAAACAATACAAAAGAAGGGCTTATTTCCAGTATTAGGGTCTAAAGCTCCATATCCGTGAGTAAGGCATGAAATAAATGTCAATTATAGCGGGGTGATATTCTCGGATAAAATCCGACTTCACAATAACTGGAATTCAACTTTTTTGTTTCTTCAGCCGCCTTTTCAGTTTTTTGAAAAGCCGTCTAAGCCACAAGACCGCGTCTGGAGTTCCGTACCGCTTGATTTCAATCGCGTCGTGTTCGCATTCAATATAACACTCTAAACATTTAGTACACTCAGCAGATCCTCTTGCTTTCAATGGACCGATACCTTGGGGACAAACACTTTTACAGGTTATTTGACCCGAGCGTGCACACTCACCACAAGAGCTCAAACTATAGCGTTCGCCCGTCTTGGGATCCTCTTTCACAACGGGCTTACCGACTTTCACGGTTGGCTTTAAAAATGGATTGAATCGTGCACCAATCTTCATGAGTGCCCCTAAGGGACAGATTTTTCTGCACCAATACCTTTTCTCCCTTAAACTTAAAAGAACTGCGACAACTGGAATTGCCCAAAATTCAACTATGAATGGCATCATTTTTCCTGTCATCCTAGTCCACGCCTTCAGGTGAAACATGCCTTGGGATAATATCCCTATTGGGCATATACTGCACCAAATGGGAAACCGAAGAATTGCGGAACCCACAAGCGCAGTAACTAAAAGTCCATTTGCTACTGTGGCATTTTTGTTGGCTAAGAATTTTCCAAAAGGACATGTTGGGCAAGCAAATCTGGATTTCTGTTTATTTTTCTCTATGTTTCGCTTTAACCGCTCTTCTCGTTTCATGTTTGTCTTGGGCATGAATCGCTCAACACCTTTATCGAAGCCCTCTATAATTGTCCCCAATGGGCAGACCCAACTGCAGAACATGGATCCTAATAAAAATATTAAAACGAAAAAAAGTAATACTGCTGATGAGAGTGCAAAGAGAAGCCACGATAATTGAAGCCCACTCGCGGGCGGGTTACCCGCCGTCAGTAGAACCTCCAAGCCTCCAACGGGGCAAACTACCCATGCGCCTGGTCCTAAGTAGGACCAAGAAACTAATATCAAGCTGCAGACAGATTGACCATAGTCCAACCAATAAAGAGGAGGCTCAGTCAGTCCTCCAACAGTTAAGCTATAGACGGGTAATCTATATACTCCGGGATCAGAGAAAAATTTGACAGGCAATATGAAGATTAATAGGAACGCTATTTTAACCGACCATCTCAAATATCTAAGAGTTTTTTTTCGAGCGTCTTTTTTTTGGCTCAAACTCTTCCTTTCAACTCCCCTTTGATTTGTTCACCTGTTGATGAGCATGTTTCGATAGAAATGAAGCTCGTCCATTTCTCTTTTAGTAGAATTTCAGTTGTTTGTTTTATGTTGTATTAAAAATTTACCGAAGCATATTCAATAATTCTTTGAAGTTAATTTAGGCTTATGTGCGCACGCAGGAGTTTTTATCTTCTAAAAAAATTTTTGGCTAACAGATTTGATGTGTGATTATTGATTAGAATAATAAAACGGTAAACTTCAATTTTTCAAGGTAATTTATCGATGTCTAAAATTTTACCATTAAGTAAAGATTGCCTTGCCCATCTCGTGCTCCAATACCTATTGTATTATTGGCAGCAATGATTTTTTTATTACTAAAGATGTCTTGTACAGTGTTAACACCACAATCGCAAGCTAAGACTACCAAAATATCCGCGTCAAATTTTGGTCTTTTTACTAAATCAATGTTACAAGCCATCGGAACTACAGCCGTGTTTATTACATCATATCCATCATTCTTTAATCTCTCTGCCAATTCTTCCATTTTTTTCTGCCCGCCGGTTTCACAAACTCTAGCACAAGAATTACAAGAAACGATTCCAATCTTTTTCCACTTTTTGAGCATACCCTTGATTACGCCGTAGGGCTTAGAATTCGTAATAATCATCTCATCACCCGCAACATACTTTGGAATTTAAGTGTTTAAATCACTTCCGATGTTCTAATTTCTTTTTGACTAGGTTGATTTTCGCAAACACCAATGCTCGAATATAAAAAGCGCACGTGTTAATGTTAATCTGGTTTTCCAGAGTTACCTTTTTCCGAACAGCTTTAAGTCAGGAAAGACTTCAATACCATTCCGATCTATTGTATAAGGCACCAAGTTTGTGTTGATTTTAATTTCTCTCATTTTTTCCACCTGTAAAGCCCTTGACATAACTCCATCAGAAAACAGAGTTTGAATCATAATAACTCCATGCGCCAAATATTCTTCAATTGAAACACTCCGGTCAAGACTCAATCGACTTAGTTCTGTTGTGATGATAGTGGTGACTCCTAACTCGGACAAAGATTCAAACAAATCTACAACAGCGATTCTGCGTTCGACAGGATCTGGAAATCGATAGAAAAGTGTAGCCAGTGTATCCAGCGCAACTCTTTTTGCATCCATCTGTTGAATCCTTGTTTCCAGTTCCTCAACCAATTTATCAATTGGCAGTTGCTTGCCTCGTAAAACGCTAACTTCTCCATACAATTTCTCTTTCAGTAGACTCGCTCTTGCCATTCTGGTGGCATCTAAGAAAGCAAATTTTTCTTCTTCTTCCGCTTTCTTGAAATCCCATCCAAAATTCTTCATTTCAGAATAGAAATGATCTTTACTTTCATCCAAACTAACGAAGATACCATTTTCTTGGTAATCATCGATTCCCTTATATAGAAATTGAGACGCAAAAATAGTCTTTCCTGTCCCAGGTCCTCCTACAACTAAAATCACTCTCCCATCAGGAAATCCACCACTGATCAACTCATCTAACCCTTGAACTCCCGTAGCAACAACTTTTGACAAAATAACTTCACCTTTTAATAGTTAAGAGGCTTTGACTACCTTTTATAACTTATGTAAATCGACATAGAAGTCTTTAAGAAATCAATAAAGCTCCAAGCCTAACCTGACTTCTGATTATCCTGCCATCTCTGGTATAGGTTGTGCTCAATCCCTAGGACATCCAAGATTCTTCCAACAACAAAATCCACCAAAGCTTCAATGCTCTTCGGCTTATGATAGTAGGCGGGCATCGCCGGAACAATTATGGCGCCCTGATTTGCGAGCACTAACATGTTCCTGAGATGAATAGTATTCAAGGGAGTTTCTCTGGGCACAAGAACCAGTTTCCTTTTTTCTTTAAGTGCCACATCAGCTGCTCTCAAGATCACGTTTTCTGCGAATCCGTTAGCGATTCCTGCCAAGGTTTTCATGCTGCAAGGAGCAATCACCATACCATCCGTTTTAAACGATCCGCTCACAATAGGGGAACTCCAATCATTAACTTCATAGACGTGGTTAGCCAATTTCTCAAGTGACTCTTTGGTGGTGCCAAGTTCGTGTGCAATTATTTTTTCTGCGGCTTGGCTGATAACTAGATGCGTATCAACTTTTTTGTTACGTAATACTTCTAGCAGGCGTTTGCCGTAGATAACGCCGCTGGCTCCGGTTATCGCTAATACTAGTTTCACATGAGCACCTGCTATTATTCTCTGCTTGTTGTTCACTAAAGCCTTTTGGAAAAATGAAAAGCTGGAATCACTCGCTTTTGTTGTTGTTCGGTTCGGCTGCTAACGTAGGAATTCTTCGAAAAATTATTAGCCCAAGTATTAGAGACGCAATCAGATCAATTATTCCTTGTATAGTATTCCAGAAAGCCACTTCACCGATGTATGCTCCTAATCCGATAAGACCTAATGAGTTTCCGAAGAAGCTTAACGTCTCTGCGCTAGAGAACATGCCAATTATTGCATCAGTTGTCATCCCAAAGAAAAAGGGTATTGCAAAATAGAAATTGAAGATAACTGTAACTATGGCTCGGACAATAAGTGCCAAAGCACCTGCCAGCACAAAAAGCCGCTTGTTTTCCAGAAACTGTTTTGTTCCATCTGTTTTCCATGCAAAAATGGCTGGAATAAGAAACATCCAGATGCTTGCCACAGATTTCATTGTGGCTCCCACCCAGCCTCCAGCGAAGGGACCTAAAACGCCTACAAGAGGTGCGCTGATCAGCATGCTTAGGATGGCGGGTTTGAGACCAAAGATTATCCAGCAAAGTATCCAGGGGACGGCTACGAGGTCTATTCGTATGCCCCAGGGTGTTACGAAAATTGGGGGGAGGATCTGCAGGATTACTGCTAGTGGTGCTAGTAGGGTGGCGCCTGCGATTTTTATTGTTGGTCTGTTGAGGTTCATGGTTGATCTTCCGGTAGATGGTTTCTATTTTCTTAACTTATTTAAGAGTAACTACCCATAAATGGGTATAATTCCGTTTTCAACAAAAGGTTTTAAAGAATTCGCTTCAATCTTAAGGTAAAGAACAACAGTTAACTGTCAAACTTTAATTTTTGGAGAATCTCAGATTTTACCCTTTTTCTATTTTTTCTCTATGTAGGGGATGGAATGGGGTAAGTAAATAAAAGGTAAAAACTCGCATACATCAATTTTAGTTTAGCATGTGGCAGTAGCTTTGATTCGGGGCTGGCTATTGGTCTAACGCTACTTGTGTTTTCAGCACATCTCCTTTCTTCTCTACTCTACAAATGCTTTGGTTGGTGCAGCCGAATAGCGCGCTCGCTTTTTCTTTCGTTAGCCGGGGTTGAATCTTTAAATATTCTGTCAAAGAAGGCTCTGGCAAGGACTGTAATCTGAGGATTGTTTGATACAAGCCATGGACTATCATAGAAACCCTTAGTTCCCATTTTGATCCAAGCTTTTTCATCATCTTGAATGACAATTAAGTGTTCTGACGGTTCAGGTATGTACCTAAGAATAAAATTGGGATACTGAGCAAGTTCTAAAATATGTTTTGGCATGCTTTTTGCTTCCAACGGTTTTTCTATTATTAGCCTAATTTTGACTCCATTTTTTAATGAAGTTTCGACACCACGTTTCCCTTCGTTGTAACCTATATCTATTTGATCTTGCATTGATGTTAAGATATCGATTCTTTTTTTGGCGTTTCTATTATCTTCACGTATTTCTTGAGTAATCATTTTTACTTTGGGAACAACCAAAGTGTACGTGTTCGTAGGTTTTGCTCTGTTGTTTTTATTTGAAAAGTGCTGAAAAAGTTTTGCCGTTTCTCTCTCAATTTGGTCGATTTGCTTTTTTTTGTTTTTGACAAGAATTTCCAACAGGTCTTTTATCGGGATAGCGATAAATTTGCTTGGGTAGGTTAACCTTTTTTTTACGAAACCCATTTCGCGTAGCTGGGCTATTACGCGGTAGGTTTCTGCACGGTCCATTTTTGCGGTTTTTGCGACTGTACTTGCGGTTGGTTCGCCTTGTTTAAGGATGGTTAAATAGATTTTAGCTTGTGAGGTACTACATCCCAGTTCAATCAGTACTTGTATTTCTCTATTTCTTTGGTACATTACATATTCTCATTAGGGGCTCAAGAAACTTAAAAGACTTGTGAGTGGGGTTCCCAGTCACAAGTCGTTATAATACATAATCAAACAAACGAGGTAACCAGAATTTAAGGAGAAAAAAGAAGGATGACAACCATAAAAAACAAAATTGTTATTGCGTTTGCGATTTTATTGACGCTTTCACTCGTCGGTTCAGCGCTAGCTAATGTTACAAAATCACCGGGAGATACACAGAAAATATACGCGTTTATCAACGTGGGCCCTAACCCTGTGGGTGTCGATCAAACAGTGACTGTCAACTTTCTCATGGCCGCGCCGCTACTAACCAGTGAACTTGTTCAGAATTGGACGGTTGTGGAAATAAAGCCCAATGGAGATAAAGTAACACTTGGACCATTTGGATCTGACATGACTGGGGGCTCGTACACTACAGTCACTCCCGATATGGTTGGCAACTACACATTCCAAGCTTTCTTTGCTCAACAAACCTTGAGTAACGGCGTTATCGCGTTAGCCGCCGAGAGTAACATAGCGACTCTTGTGGTGCAGGAGGAGCCGGTATCGCTTAGTCATGGGCCGATTACTCCGCTTCCAACAGAGTATTGGCAGACTCCAGTTACCGCTGAGAACGTGCAATTATGGCATAAAATTGCGGGACCTTGGCTTGGATTTGGCGCAGTTTCTTTCGGAGCAACTGGTGGATATAACATTACTGGCAACTACAATCCTTACACTCCGGATGTGCTCTCTGGTCACATCCTTTGGACAAAGGTTTGGGCAGGGGGTGGTGTGTCAGGTCTAAGCAACAACCAAGAGTCGGGACACTACTGGTCAACCTCGCAGTATCAGCCTAAATATGCGCCAGTCATAATCAACGGCATAATGTACTCTCAGTGGTATCCTGAAAGCTCGAGTTTACCAGCTGGCATTCTTGCAACAGACCTGTACACTGGACAAACCCTATGGAAAATAAACACAACAAATGCGTTGCGGTGCGGTATGGTCACGAATTTTCATAGCGTTAACCAGTACGGCGCTATTGGTCCATTCATCTGGACCACTGGTCCTCTCCCCGGAGTCTCCACTGCTCCAGGAACAACTCAATGGAACATGTATTCTGGCTTGACAGGAGACTACATCCTCAGCATTGTCAACGGTACTAATCCAACGCTTACGACAGATGAAGATGGAAACATCATCGGCTACTACGTTAATAGCACGCGTGGCACAGAACGCACCTATCCACTATCAGGCGGAGTTGTTCAGGTAACCTCCGATGGGCCTCACCTGACCTGTTGGAACCTGACAAGGGTCATCGGACAAGGGTTTACTGGCTGGGGACCAGCGCGAAACTCAGTTCACGATTGGCAAACCGGAGTCATGTGGACCAAACCATTACCCAACGAAACAGACGAAGGCGAACCTATAAACAATTACGAACCAAATAACCCGACTATGGTAATAAGGGGAATAACTGGCAATGAAGTGGTGCTGATTTCAGGAGTTACTTTCGATGTTATGCTCTGGTTTTTCAATTTAGGATCAGACTATGGAGCACAACAGAACGGCTGGCTAGTTTGTGGAGCCATGGACAAAAATACTGGCGATCAGCTGTGGGCTCGCAACGTTACATTATCGCCGGATTCAAGGATCAGCATGTGGTTCCAGAACGGGAAGCTTATACTGGACAACATGGCTCTTTTTGAAGAGATAGCCATAGACACGCGTACAGGCGCCACGGCATGGACAGCAGAACATAAGAACCCTGATGGCACTATGCCAAACGTCTACGATGTATTTGGCGTCGCAAAACTCCCGGCAGCCGACCATAGACTCATACAGATAGGCTATGGAGGAGACATCTGGTGCTTAAACGATACAAACGGAGAGATGCTGTGGCAAACAAGCACAAACGAACTGCTCGGTCCGCCAGGACTTGAAACTCCATACGGCACTTGGCCGTTATGGGTTTTCGGTTGCCATGCCGCATCGAATAATGTGGCATATATTGCTGTTGGTCACGAATACAATCCACCACTATTCCACGGAGCACAGCTGCTAGCCTTAAACGTCACTGATGGAACGCTGATATGGAGCGAACTGGACATGTCTATCGAATCCACATCAATTGCGTACGGTGTCTTATTATCACGTAACGCTTACGACAACCAGATTTACGCTTTCGGCAAGGGACCAAGCGCTCTCACTGTTGAAGCACCGCTGACGGCTATAACGCAGGGAACAAGCGTCATAATTCGAGGCACAGTGATGGATGTTTCCCCTGGCACACGCGCGATAGTTCAGCCTGACGTAACAAAAACGAAGCAGAATGAGGTTGCGTTGAGGTTCCCGAATGGTGTTCCATGTGTTTCTGACGAGAGCCAAAGCAAATGGATGGAGTACGTCTATCAGCAGCAGGCAAAGCCTGAAGATGTTGAAGGCGTTAAAGTGTTCCTGAAGATTCAGGATCCTAATGGCGACTACTACAGTACTTATGTTACAACCGATGCGAATGGTAGGTTCAGCCACATGTGGTCTCCCGCCATTGTCGGCGAATATCATGTCACTGCGATGTTCGAAGGCTCCAACTCATACTACCCCTCACAGGCAACAACTGCGTTCGGTGTAGACGAAGCTGCAGCAGCAGAGGATGTTCCCAGCGCAGCAGAGATTGCGGAGACAACCGCAAACAGACTTCCAGCATACCCAGCAATTCCAGAAATACCAGCCTACCTCACAATAGACCTAGTCATACTGGTAATCGCAGCCGTCGGCGTGGTCATAGGCCTAATAGCTTACATGACACTCAGAAAACAGAAATAAACCAATCAATTTCCCTTCCCTTTTTTTGTGGGGAAGTAAAGCATCAGAAGATGGGGGCTGAAAAGACTCAGGCACGAGACAGAGCTGAAGCAATAGTAGATATGTCAGGAGGTTTTTGTTCATCTTTGCCTCCCACATTCCCCAAACTCAACACCGTGCAGGAGCCTCAGCAAACCCTTCTTCCTAGAATGGATGCATATTACGTCATAACTCAGGAGGTTGGTAGAGGCGAAGGGCTGAAAGGGCTTTGGAAGGTCTACCTATTCTGGAGGACAAATAATCTTGAATGCTAAATATCTGTTTATCGGAGTAAAATTTTCTTAGCTATCAATCCCTTTGAGTATGACAAATCTTTTAAGAAGAATAGACGATAATACCTGTCTGTGAGTTTTAGGATAGCATTTGTAGCTGTTTATTAATTTGGGGAAACATGTGTTATCCAAAGTCGGTTTAAACCGTATTTCCCTGACTAATCCACTATCAAAGGCAACCAAAACTCAAAAAATAAAGGAAAGAAAAATACTCGTATTTCTCTATTTCTTTGTTACATTGCATATTCTCATTAGGGGCTCAAGAAACTTAAAAGACTTGTGAGTGGGGTTCCCAGTCACAAGTCGTTATAATGCATAATCAAACAAACGAGGTAACCAGAATTTAAGGAGAAAAAAGAATGATGACAACCATAAAAAACAAAATTGTTAATTTGGAAAAACTATATCGTAAAACAAAAATTTCTGCTATAGCTTTGATCCTATTATTGACTGTTCCCGCTATACTTGTTGCTTTGCCACTCGCTAGCGCACAGCAGACGATGGAGACCTATGCTTTCATTGGTGTTAGACCTAACCCAGTTGGTGTAAACCAAGAAGTACTGATTCACATTGGAATTACACAGCAACTATCATCAGGAGAAATGGGTTGGGAGGGATTAAGTATAACGATTGAGAGACCTGACGGTGAAACTGAGACGATTAGCGACATCACGACTGATTCGACTGGCGGAACAGGCAGAGTGTACACGCCAACTACAGTGGGTACATACTATCTTCAGTCACATTTCCCTGAACAGGTGACAGACGCAGGGAAGAGAACCCCTGGTGCAGCTCTGGGAGCAAAGATGCTAGCCAGCAAGAGTCAAGTAATTGAACTTGAAGTACTATCTGAGGATATACCCTATTATCCTGGTCATTCGCTTCCAACCGAATATTGGACTAGGCCCATAGACGCACAGCTTAGAGAACTGTACGCGATTGCAGGAAATTGGCTGTACGCTCCAGATAATAGGTTGGCTCCTTACAATGAATATGCACCAGAGACTGCACATATACTGTGGACAAAGCCGCTAACGATGGGAGGTCTTGTTGGAGGAGACGTAGGGTTAGAAACGTCAATAAATCAAGGAGCTGTTGGAATGGGAATTGGAGATGCATATGAAGGCATATGGTCTAGCCGAATAATTCTTTGCGGAAGACTTTATTATGCGGTCATAGGAGGCGGCTTTGGGAGCTCCTCCGCTGAGCCGGTGACATATCATTGTGTAGACCTGCATACTGGTGAAGAATTATGGTCTAAAGTTTTTCTAGACAACCAGACAATAGCATTTGGTCAAACATTCTATTTCGAGGGGTTCAACTATCAAGGCACTTTCGCATACTTGTGGGTAACCAGTGGCGGCGGTTTCTTTGGTGGTGGATCGCAAACTTGGTATGCATTTGACGCTTTCTCTGGAAACTGGGCGTTCACTTTTGAGAATATGCCTTCAGGCACCACTTTACGCGACGAAAACGGTGGACTCTATAGACTAATACTCAATCAAAATAGGCACTGGATGGCTTTATGGAACATGACTGAATTCGTGGAATCAGCAGCCACAGGATATTACGCGAGTGGCGGTAGCTGGGGAAACGTGGTTAATGGGAGAACATTTGACGCCTCAGCGGTTGAGGATGGATGCAGTTGGAATGTGACGATACCAACGGACTTACGGGGAAGCGTTCGAGCAGCTTACTTTAACGACAGAGTAGTTGGAGCGACTATTGGTAGCGAAGTTTCAGTTTGGGGTATAAGCTTGGAGGACGGCAAAGAAGGACAAGAGCTGTTTAATACTAGCTGGGAAGCACCTGAAGATTGGATTACAGGCAACCAAACCATAAGCTGGGTGGCTGATAGCGAAGAAAGTTTAGTTGGTGTTCTATGGTCAAAAGAGCTTAGGCAACATTATGGTATTAGTCTTGAAACCGGAGAGTTACTATGGGGTCCAACTCCATCACAGAACTATCTAGACATATATGAAGGATCAGTGCTCACAAGCCATCTGATCGCTTATGGCAGGCTCTATGCTTCTGGAGTCGGTGGAATAATGTACTGTTATAACGCCACCACAGGTGATGTATTGTGGACCTACGAAGCAACAGACCCCTACACCGAATACTTGTTTGGCAATAACTGGTGGCTTGGAATACCGTTCATTACCGATGGCAAACTCTACGTAGGCTCTGGGGAGCATTCTCCCAATCAGCCCCTGCCGCGTGGTGCGCCGTTCCTTTGTCTCAACGCTACAACTGGAGATGTAATATGGAGGGCAGATGGTTTGTTCCGTCAAACCGGTTGGGGAGGACTAGCAATTATTGGCGACAGCATAATAGCAACCATGGATACGTACGACCAGCGCGTATACGCAATAGGTAAAGGAGCAAGCGTCACAACAGTAACAGCTACACCAAAAGTCGTAGCAAAGGGAAGCAGCCTAATGATAGAAGGCACGGTGATGGATGCATCTCCGGGCACAAAGGACACTGCTATGCAGCTGAGATTCCCAAGTGGAGTTCCAGCCATATCTGATGAGGACATGAGCGAGTGGATGCTGTACGTATATAAGCAGTTTGAGCGACCCGAAAACGCAACTGGAGTTGAAGTATTTATAAAGATTCTCGATCCTAATGGCGACTGGTACTCAACCTATGTGACAGCCGATGAAAATGGCGTGTTCAGCCACATGTGGACTCCCGCCATTGCCGGCGAATACCACGTCACAGTGATTTTCGAAGGTTCAGAAGCATATTACACCTCAGAGGCAACAACCACCTTTGGCGTAGACCAGGCGCCAGCAGCAGAACATGTTCCCAGCGCAGCAGAGATTGCGGAAACAACAGTAAACAGACTTCCAGCATACCCAGCAATTCCAGAAATACCAGCATACCTGACAATCGACCTAGCCATACTGATAATCGCTGTCATCGTCTTGGTCATAGGCTTACTGGCCTACATGGCACTCAGAAAACAAAAATAAACCAATCAATTTCCCTTCCCTTTTTTTTGTGGGAGTAAAGCATCAGAAGATGGGGGCTGAAAAGGCTCAGGCACGAAACAGAAGTGAAGCGATAGTAGATAGGTTAGGAGGTTTTTTTCATTTTTTCCTCCATATTCCCCAAACTCAACACCGTGCAGGAGCCTCAGCAAACCCCTACTCTTCTAGATAGTAAAGCAGACGAAAAAATTAGAGGTGAAGCGCAAGGGCTGAAAGGGCTCTGGGAAGTGTCCACGTGCGGCGACGGTGTGGTGGAGTTTTGTCATTTGCTTCCCTATTGCACTTTTCAGAGTCCCAGCAGACAACACTCTAACAATTGAATTTCTCCAAATTAAAATGTGATTGTTCTTTGCATCCATCAGAGTTAGGTCTCATCTTTTCAGAGGATTCAAGATTTTAATAAATAGCGCGCGCATTAAAAACAGCTAAAATATTTAATAGTTATGATAGTTAACTGCGTAATTAAAGGTAAAGTGTGGAACAAGGTTTATGCCAGAAAGTCTTGAGATCCCACTCAGTGACCTCAACGAATGGCTGAAACAAGAAACAACTTCCATAGTTGAGCCCCTGAGGGTAGATGCAAAAAAGCTGCTTGAAGACACCCGAGACAAGCTTGAAGACCTCCTAGAAAGCTGCGACAAACTGTTAGATGACGCAGAAAAGGAGATAGCGAAAGGCAGCCGCAAAACATATCGCCGAGCAAAAGCCCTTCAGAAACTCGCCGGAAAGTTCGCCGACTCAATCGAGGAAATAACCATTCCAGAAGAAATCTCCGGAAAAAGCCTCCATCAAACTCGTGAACAAATCGAAAAAACTCTAAAAACAATCGGTAAAGAGAGAGCAAGATGGTTCCGCGCTATTTCCCCTTACTTCATAATATCTCGCCGAAGATTTGATGTTACATTAAAGAGAGCGGACGATACATTTCGAGATTTAGCTGACTTTTTGTCGGAAGAGTACGCTAAGGCTGAAAGCGCTGAAGGCGTCATTTCCAAGATCGAAGAGCTACGTCAATCTTTGGCAGAATTAGAGAAGTATGAAAGGTCTAAAGAAGCGAGGAAACAGAAGACAGGACTTCTTGAGAAGAACATAGCGAAAGCTCATCAGAAAGTACAGGCGATACAGACGAAAGATGAAGTGGTTGAGCTTGCCCAAATGAACAAAAAAATCGAAGAGCTAACTGAGGCAGTTAAACATGAGCTGCGGCATCTCCAAAAACCGCTTCTGAAATTTCAAACATTAGTTAAAAGCCCAGGTTACAGTCTTTTTCCGGAGGCGACACAGAAGCTTGACGAATATCTGATGAACCCCTTCGAGGCTTTAGCGACAGAGAAGGAAGGATATCCTCTTCTTAGAAGTATTCTTCAAAAGATAGACGCTGCCTTAGATAACAAAAAAATGAAACTAAAGCCAAGTCGCATGAGAAAGGCGAAAGACCAGATAAGCAGTATTCTCAACAACGCCACCCTAGCAGCTCTTCATCAGAATTGCATCGAAGCCTTCAACAAAAAAAACGCGCTGTCAACATCAGGGACAATAAGCGACGTTAGAGACGAAAGATCAAGGTTACAGAATCGCTTGAAAGAGTTGCAAACACAGAAGAGGCTCCTTGAAGCCAGAGACGCTAGGTTCGAGAAACAACATAAAGAAGCACGAATAAGAGTCGAGGAACAGAAAAGAGCGCTGGAAAACACTGTTTCGGATCTCTCCAACAAGAATGTTCAACTTCTTATAGATTAACCGGATTACATGATGTTTGTGTCCTTAAATCTTATTAACTAAGAAACACGGAGAATTTTGTAAACCTTTATTTAGTAGGATTTAACTTTAGCGTTCCAAAATATAATAGGGTTGAAGCCATTATGTACGATGACAAGGTAGATCAAATTATAGACAAGTATGAGACTGAAAAAGGGATTTTGATTCAATTACTTCTGGATATACAACACGAGTTCAATTGGGTACCAAAAGAAGCCATAAAAAGAATCAGCGAGAGACTCAAAATCCCGTACAGCCAAATATTCAGGGTTGCAAGTTTTTACACTGCACTAAGCCTCAAGCCCATAGGTCGTCATCTTGTAAGAGTCTGCGTCGGCACTGCCTGTTATATTAGAGGAGCACCGAGAATCCTGGCTTCCGTAGAGGATAAACTGGGAATTAAATCGGGTGAAACAACAAGCGACGGCAAGTTCAGCTTGGAGACCGTCAACTGCTTGGGCTGCTGCGCCTTGGGGCCAGTTATCGAAATAGATGGAAAATATTTTGGAAAGCTCAATTCAGCAAAACTTGAGAAGATGCTTTCTAGCTGTGATTAACAGAAGTGAAAAGTTATGAACTTACTGAAATCTCCCTCTGATCTGGAAAAACTCAGAAAAGATATACTCATCAAAAAAGATCCGAAGAGACTAGCTATTGCAGCGTGTGTGAGTACAGGCTGTCAAGCTCTCGGTGCCCAAAAGGTCCTTGAAGCTTTTGATGAAGAAATCAGAAAACAGGGCTTGGAAGGCAAAGTAGAAATTAAAGAAACAGGTTGCCTGGGTTTCTGCGAAAAGGGTCCAAGAATAGTCATCTATCCTAAGGAGATTTACTATTTCCAAGTGAAGGCGAGTGATGTACCCGAAATCGTGTCGAAGACTTTGATCAAAAATGAAATTGTTGAAAGGCTGCTTTACACTGATCCAGTTACAGGCAAAAGGGCACGGTATCTGTCTGAAGTCCCATTCTACAAGTATCAGAACAGGCTTCTTTTGGAAAGCAACAGCAAAATCAACCCTAAGAAGATAGAGGATTACTTAGCTATTGACGGTTACTCAGCATTAGCGAAAGTCCTCTTCAAAATGACTCCGGAGGAAGTAATGAAAGAAGTAAAGAACTCCAATCTTCGTGGTCGTGGTGGAGGCGGTTTCCCAACTTACCGAAAGTGGGAATCTAGCCGAAACGCACCAGGAGAACCCAAATATGTTATTGTAAACTGCGACGAAGGCGACCCAGGAGCCTTTATGAACAGGGCGTTGATGGAGGGAAATCCACATTCCATCCTTGAGGGACTTATCATAGGAGCTTATGCGATAGGCTCGCATGAGGGGTTCATCTATGTGCGGCAAGAATACCCGCTCGCAGTAGAGAATATGGAGATAGCCATTAAACAAGCAGAAGAACTGGGGCTGTTGGGTGAAGATATTCTCGGTTCAGGATTCGACTTCAAAGTTAAGATTCACAGAGGAGCGGGTGCTTTTGTGTCTGGCGAGTCAAGCGCTCTGATGACTGCGATAGAAGGGAAAGTAGGCGAACCGAGGCCAAAATATGTCCACACATCCGAGAAAGGGGTCTGGGATAAGCCAAGCACACTGAATAATGTTGAGACATGGGCTAACATACCCCTTATAATCAATTATGGTGCTAAATGGTTTGCGTCCATTGGCACCGAAGGCAGCAAAGGCACCAAAATTTTTGCTTTAGCAGGCAAAGTGAACAACACTGGTCTAGTTGAGGTCCCCTTCGGCGTATCATTAAAGGACATCATCTACAAGATAGGTGGCGGAATCCGGAACGGAAAGAAATTCAAGGGTGTCCAAACTGGTGGTCCCTCTGGCGGAGTCATTCCTAAGCAGCACCTGAATTCGCCTGTTGATTTTGACGAACTCACCAAGCTGGGTTCAATGATGGGTTCCGGCGGGATGATCGTAATGGACGAGGATACCTGCATGGTAGAATTAGCCCGCTACTTTGTAAACTTCTTATGCGACGAATCCTGCGGAAAATGTACACCCTGCCGGGAAGGTTTGAAGCAAGCCAACAAAATATTGAACAGGATTGTTAGTGGTAAAGGAACAGAGGAAGATATAGAGAAGCTTAAAAAAATTGCAGAGGTGACCAAATCCGCTTCTCTTTGCGCTCTAGGACAGACATCTGCGAATCCCTTACTAACCACTCTCCGTTATTTCGGTAACGAATATGAAGCGCATATAAAGGAAAAAAGATGCCCCGCATTAGCATGCAAAGAACTAGTGTCTTACTATATTGACCCGAAAAAATGTCAAGCATGCATGATATGTCACCGGAATTGTCCGGTAGATGCTATAATCGGAGAAAAGGGGAAGATTCACGTGATTGAACAGTCAAAGTGCATCAAATGTGGAACTTGTTATGATATGTGCCCGCCTAGATTCGGGGCAGTGAAAAAAATTTCTGGTGAACCGGTTCCGCCGCCCATTCCAGAAGAAGAGAGACAGATCAAAAGACCGCGGAAGGAGAAACGAAGCTGACGAGGTGACAGAAGATGGAAGAAAGCGAGAAAGAAATCAAATTGAAGATAGATGGATTGGAGGTCAAAGCCAAAGAAGGGACATCCATTTTAGATGTTGCCAAAAAGCTTGGAATCAAAATTCCCACCCTGTGTCACCATCCAGCCCTCACTACTTTTGGTGCTTGTCGTGTATGTTCTGTGGAAATAACTGACAAGCGGGGAAGAAAAAAGATTGTGACTTCCTGCAATTACCCTGTTTCCGAGGGGCTCGTAGTTGATACGAAATCTGAGAAAGTATTCAGAACCCGTCAAATGCTGCTTGAGTTGTTGCTGGCTCGATGTCCAAATGTGAAGAGGATACAGGATTTAGCGCGAGAATATGGCGTTGAGAAGCCAAGCCTTTGGGTTGGAGACCCAGAGGAGGACTGTATCCTTTGTGGTTTATGTGTTCGTGTTTGTGAAGAGTTAGTTGGGGTTTCTGCAATCAATTTTGCGAACCGAGGGGTGGAACGGGAAGTTGCTGCTCCCTATCACACAATATCTGATGATTGCGTTGGATGTGGTGCATGCGCTATTGTGTGTCCTACAGACTCGAAAAAGGTTCGGGAAAACACGTATCCAATGCTGAAAGAGGACATAAAAGCAGCAGAAAAACAGTTTCTGAAAGGAACAAAGGACGAACTCTTGGGCATTCACACTGAAATTTTCGCAGCAAAAAGCTCTATTGATGGACAGGACGGCGGAGTGGCTACTGCTCTGCTGCTTTCAGGATTTGAGAGAGGTCTGTTTGATGCCGCTATCGTTGTTAAGCGAACAGTTGGGTATAAGGCGGAAGCGATTATTGCAGAGAGCGCTGAGGAGATACTGAATGCGCGAGGAACCAAATATTCGAGAGTTAAAATGTTGTCGAAAGTTGGGGAGCTGGTGGAGAAAGGGAAAAGGAAAATTGCCATTGTTGGGACTCCCTGCGAGATTCGGACAGCAAGGAAGATTCAGCAGCAGCTGCTAACTGAATACCCCAGTCTTGAAATTACTATAGTGGGGTTGTTCTGTTTTGAAGCCTTCGATTACGACAAGCTGAAAGAGGAGACGGCAAGGTTGTTGGGTGTTGACTTGG
This sequence comes from uncultured Candidatus Bathyarchaeia archaeon, assembly GCA_964399485.1. GTDB lineage: Archaea > Thermoproteota > Bathyarchaeia > Bathyarchaeales > Bathyarchaeaceae > Bathyarchaeum. Next base: position 88,944 of record CAYNQS010000007.1, read on the forward strand.
ATAAGGCGGAGAAGACGCAGATACATAAAGGAAAGTTCATAGTCACGGTTGACGGAAAGGAGTACTCAGCTAAGGTAAAGGAAATTCACATTGCTATTCAGGGCGGATGCGCTTACTGCAATGACTTTGTTGGCTGGCTTTCTGATGTTTCTGTTGGCTCGGTTGGAAGCGCTGAAGGATATTCAACGGTGATAGTGCGGTCTGAGAAAGGAAAGAAGCTTCTGGAGAATATTGATTTCGTTAAAGGCGATGTCAACAAAGAAGAGATCATAAAACTGGCTGACTTCAAAAAGAAAAGAGCCGAAAAGAATTTTGCTCTCATCATAGAAGGGGCACAAAACTAAAATAACAATAGGATTCTCTCGCGGCATATACGCTCGAGTGTCTTCCTTTTTCTATTGTCAAAAGCATAGTATTTTCTTTCAATTTGTTGGTAGACTCTTCAAGGAAGTTATATGCAATCACAAGTATCAGAATAACAAAATCTGTGGCAGTCATTTTGGTTTTTATGGGGTACGCCTCTTACAATTTTTCCATTCAAATCAATTCTGAAACCTTGCGTACAAATTTCATCCTCTTTAAGTTTTATGACCGCTTTCTTCCCATTTTTCAAATCGAGTATACCGATTTCAAGTTCTTTAGTTAACATTTTTCATTCATTTAATACAATGTCAAGCTAAAGTTTAAAAATATTTTATATTTTGAATAAATATTGCAGATGACTATTTTTGGCTTAAATTTTAATCTCTACATCCGTTGTGCGGGCATCGCCATTAATAGTCTACGATCTATTTTTTATGTTTTGCAGGAAGAGAAACTTTCTTTTTTTCTTTCTTCTTCATCTTCTTAGCCCTTACCGATTGTCTATGCTGTTCCCGACCTGCAGCTTTCTCTTTCTTGCTTTTCTTAGCCAAGATATGACCTCCGCCTTTAAGGCACAACCGCGATGCTTCTTTAAAAATGTTTACTACACAATAAGCGCGAATCTTACGGCGGATCACTTTTTGTGTGTGCAAGCATGAGCTAGAGCAAATACCGAATCTGTTCCGTTTTCGGGTTCATACTTTTTATAAGCGTTAATGTAGGGTGTGTAGGTTAAAGGCTGAGTGTTTGGTGAATTCGTTGGCTGACCAGAAAGTTGAAGCGGAGGAAGCTAAGCAGGGCAGAATCGAATTCAATTTTCCACTGCTCACGATTAGGACACAGATGTTCAGTGGAGTTTTTGACCGGCTTGGATCCCTTCGTGCCTCACGTTTGGTTTCTTGGGTTGCGCTTATTGTTGTGCCTGTTGTAGCTGGAATTGGACTTTACCTGCTCTGCAGCAGCCTATTCACGTTGCTGTGGACCCCCGTTGCTAGGGAGGCAAGCCGTGAACTGGGTCCTGCAGCATATCTTCTGTTACCCGGCATCAACCCCATTCTTCCCATATTGTATGGGTGGCTAGCAATAGTCTGTGCAATCGTGGTTCACGAGGGAGCACACGGGATTATTGCAAGAAACCGTGGACTGAAAGTTAAATCAAGTGGTCTACTTTTCTTTTTGGTTATTCCTATTGGCGCCTTTGTAGATGTTGATGAGGAGCAGATTGCGAAAGCAAAATCCAAGGATTCCTTGAGGGTTATGGCTGCGGGGGTTGCAGGGAATGTTGTCGTAGCAGTATTGTGCCTTCTTGCTGTTCTTGTAATTGTTAACGGGTTGACTCCGGTAGTCAGCGGATTATTCATTTCAGAGGTTACAGAGGGCATGCCTGCAGAAGCTGCAGGGTTGTTGCCCGAAGACTTTATTGTTTCAATAGATAACGTGTCGTTTGGCAGTCTTGATGATCTGCTGATGTTCTTTGAGGACAAAAATTCAGGTGATACTGTTCAGGTGATTGTGGCTAGGGGAGAAAAATTGGATGAACGGTTTTCCACCTCTGTGACTTTAATCGTGTCTGAGGATGATCGGGCTGTTATGGGTGTGATCGTGGGCGATATGACGTTTGATGAACGGTTAACATTCTATCGGACTGTGACCCCAGAAACGCTTACGCTATACATGGTCCCTCCATCTCTGTATCCGGGTCTAGTGCCTTTCTCTGATTCTCTGAGTCCATTCTACACGCATGGATTAGGGGCGCAATGGCATGTTTATGCAAACATTTTCTTCTGGCTGTGGTTCGTAAACGTTAACGTTGCAGTGTTTAATGCTTTGCCGATTTATCCTCTGGATGGAGGGCGAATGCTCAATATTACGTTAAAGAGCGTTTTGGGTCGAAGGGTAAGCGAGAAGACTATCTCCCGAATAACATCCGCTGTGACAGTTACTCTGTTCTGGCTATTTCTGATGATTGTCCTGATTCCCTTCATCATGCAATGATTACCGTTTTTGGTAATTCAGTCTTTTTTCAACATCTCAGTTTTCCAAAGCTATGGTCAAAATGCAAAAACAACTTTTAGGCAGATTCACCATCTTTTACTGTAGTTAAAAATGGGGGTTAATATGGTTTCTAATTTTGAAAGTGCATCCATTTTGGCTGAATCGGCAACAGATTCAAGTGTCGAAGAGTTTCTTGGAATCGTCGGGAACGTCAGCAGGCAATTGGCTACTGAAAAGGGCAGAATTGGAAACTTAAAGATAACCGGCAGGCTTGTTGAGGTGCCGCCCGCTGGCGAAGCAATTATCGTGGGCGATTTGCATGGGGACCTGAAAAGTCTTGTGCACGTCTTGGAGGACAGCAAATTTCTAGGTAAAGCAAGAAGTGGTAGCGATGTTCTTCTGATTTTTCTTGGAGATTACGGAGACCGAGGCACTCATTCCCCTGAAGTCTACTATGTAGTCCTGAAGCTCAAGGAAATGTTTCCTGAACGCGTCATATTGATGAGAGGAAACCATGAAGGGCCCCCTGACCTCCTTGCCTATCCTCACGACCTGCCAATCCAACTGAAAAACAGATTCGGCAACAAAGGCTCAGAAGCTTACCTCAAGCTCCGAGAACTCTACAATCACCTTTACACTAGCGTAATCATAGAAGACAGCATTGTTCTACTTCACGGCGGAGCCCCAAGCCAAGCCACCACAGTCAACGACATCGCTTACGCCCACGAAACACATCCTCGAGAACGTCACCTCGAGGAAATCCTGTGGAACGACCCATGGGAGGCAATAAAGGGAACAATCGCTTCGCCTAGAGGCGCTGGCAGATTATTCGGTGAAGACGTCACAAAAAGGCTTCTAAAGATGCTTAACGTCAAAGCATTGATTCGGGGACACCAATCTTGTCCAGACGGATACAAAAGCATGCACGGCGGATGCGTATTGACCCTCTTTTCGAGGAAGGGCCCCCCCTACAACAATAGATACGGAGCTTACCTGCACCTCGACATCTCACAGAAACTGGAAAAGCCCAAGCAGCTTCTAGAGGGAATCCACAAATTCTAGACCTAAACCAATCATATTTGAAGCCTAATAGAGGTTCATTGTTGAAAACAGTGCTTTTTCAGAAGCTTATTCCATCTATGATAGTTTCGTCTTATCCGGCTATATCTTCAATCCAATTAGGGGCAAGAAGAGTATCTTCTTCGAGGCATAACCTAAACTACGAAGAGTCTTTATGGCCTTTTCTCTGCATGCATTCAACTTAAAATATTTCGCACCGCGTGTGCACCTAGATGTAATATCGATCGTCTTCAGTTTTCTTTATTCTGCCAAGAAAAGTTCCAGCAAAATAGGGTAACCAATACTGTTCCGGCAAATCAAGGTCTGCCTCATCAAATGTCACAGCTTTCTCCCATGAAGTGGCTCCTGCTTTCCTAAATTTATAAATAATTCTTTGATGCATTTTGAATTGAATCCCAGACATAGCCAATCATAATCCCTCCTTTAGAATGTTCTTTAGAGACTTTGGACCCCCATATTATGATCTCGTGAAATAAATCAGTTGATCTGCTGCTGAAGATAACAAAAGTTTACGATAAGTGTTCATTGCTTCTTCACGCTTTTTACCTTTCAGGTAAAGTATTTCTGTTTCAAAGTTTCTTACTTCTTCTGGCACTGACTTGTTAAACTGCTTATTTACTAATTTCATATTTTTCACTTTACATTTTTCAGTAGAATGGTCAAAATAAATGGCAAAACGCATTGGAAGCCTTTTGCCCATCTTCACTAAGAAAATCCTACGTGTTAATGTAATATATTTGGTCGCATATTAAGGTATGCACTTAATTAATCGTCCAGAACCTAAAAGTCAAAGTTGCTCTTTGCTAAATTTGAAACATCCAGCCTTATTAGCCTTTGTTCGTGCGCTTGAAGTCAAAGAAAGCAGAGGGTATATTTACTAGGTGACTAACTTGAGTGTGGGGATTGTGAATTGATTACTGGATATGTGTTCATAAACACTGAGAAGGGCAGAACTTTGGATGTTGTTACGCAAGTGGGCAAGATAAAGGGTGTCAAAACGGCTTGTGTTATTACGGGCACTTTTGATATAGTAGCAACCTTTGAAGTGAAAGACGTTAATGAAGTTGGCGAGATGGTTGCGAGAGGCATAGATAGTGTAGACGGAGTTGCCCTTACACAGACAGCAATTTGCGTTAAGTGCTGTTAAAAATTAGCCTCTAAAAACCCCTTTTTTGATTTTCTAACGCGCAAGTATACAATCTTTTGTCAAAGCACGCTTTGTGAGGGGAAAGTTTTTGTGTATTTCTGACCCCTCATACTCCTACAGTATACACTCGATTTCGATAACATCTGTCTATAATAGGTTTTTATGATGCACTCGAGCATAAAATTTTAACCCAAAACGCAAATAGCTATAACTCGGCTATCTTTTGTTATGTCGTGTGGGGGATCAGCTTAGCGTGCGTTGCTCAAATTGTGGGATATGCTGTGAAGAAACGCTGATGGAGCTTTCAAGCGAGGACATCGAAAGGTTAGAGGAGATAGGCTATCGCTTAGAAGAATTCGCAGTTACAGCTGATGGTGTAACTCGGCTCAGAAACGTTGACGGATATTGCGTTTTCTATAACCGCACTGATAAAAAATGCCAAATATATGAGAAGAGACCCATGGGATGTTACCTCTATCCTATTGTGTATCTGGCAAACGAAGGCGCCATAGTTGATGAATTATGCCCAATGAGACATACAATTTCAGAACAAGAATTGAGAACAAAAGGGAAAATCCTTAACAAACTCTTGAAAAAGATAGACAATGAAAGCAAGCATCGACCAAAGATTATATACTAGCGTCTAGGATGCACAAAAGATTTTTACTCTGGCGAGCCCAAAAAGGATTTTTATGAGGGCTATAGACGCAAAGATTCTCGAAGAGCTAGAGATGCTTTATGGAGACAAAGACTGTTTCGCTTCCCTTCAAGATTGGTTTGGAACCGCAGAAACGTACTGGACTAATCTGAAACGTCTCTTCATGGTTGCAGATTATGCAAAAAACCATAATCCCTCAGCAGCTGAAGAAATTACTACGTATAGTAATGAAATTGTTGAATTATTTCGCCAAACTAAGAATTATGCGAGTGGATGGAATTCTAATTACAAAGAAAAACGCAGACTTTCCACAGAGGATTACACCGAGGCTACAGACGAAAGTTGGGATAAACTTGACAAGTGGGCAATTACGCAGGAAAAACTACGACAGGAAATCTTGGACTTCATGAAACTTTTGTACTCTGTTGTCTCCAAACCGTAATGTGCACTTCGAATTCTACAAGTGCGGAGTGGTTTTGGTGACAAACATCATTACGTTCAATCTTTGAGGTTATTCTTCTCTTCTAATTGCAGCAGCCTTCCTGCTCAATAGAATGTAGGTGTCTGTTGCACATGACACTGAGTATCCTTGATTCGCTAAATCGTTCAATCTTTCATTGAACTTTGCCCATGTTTCTGGGTCACCAGTTTCTGGCACTTTCTCTATTTGTATAGTCTTAGGTTTCAAAGGCGACTTTTCACCCCCTACTCTTCAGTGCATCTACATCCTAGTTCTACCGGGAGAGCATTTAAGCACTTCGAAATAATTTGTGATCCTGCGTGTTAGTAACTATTTGTTTTCCAGCGATTATATGGACATTGCCGCCAACAGTAATTGCTGGACTTGTAAATGCAGCCGCTGCATTTAATTCCGCTAAATTTCTTTGTGTTACCCATTCTATACTTACTTCTAATATACAAGGAGAAAACCCCCGAATAAGTCAAATCGAAAGTTAAGTTGTAGTGTGGTCCCAATTTCTTGGAGAAAAGGCGAATATGTCATTTTTTCCTCTTTTGAGTATGAATCATTTTTCTTTGGCAACCCATGTTTTTATGGCTTCTTCGACAGCTCTGGATAGGTCGCCCTTTTTCCCGCCAAATCTCTCGACGGTTTTGAACCTGAGTTTCTTTTCCAGTTCATCAGAGAGCGCTACGCTTATTCGACCCATTTCAATTACCAACCACACCAATTTTTATTATTTTTAATTTTTTACACGCGTCCTCGCGTTAGATGTTTTTCCAATAAGCAAATTGCCTTATACCAACTGCTAGCTTTGTTTTTATAATCATTTTTTATTCACCTTAATTTGCTTATTCCCATATAATATTATGTGCTTAACCGCTTATAAGGGTATCGACTTAAGCGTTTAAGCGCTAAAAATATAATCTGCACGCGTGAATTTTTTTAGTGAGTTTTCTAATCGAAGAGAATAAAATATCTACGTAAAACGCCTAATAAAAACCAAGGAGATGATGAAAAATGAAAACAGAAAAAGAAACAAGAGAACAATTAGAGAAGCTTAAGAAACAAAGATTGAATGGAAGACCCTATACTGAACTGGAGAGTATTGCTTGGCATGCGGCAAAACAAGCTCTTAAGTGGGTTCTTGAAGAAAGTGATGAACTATTAACGTATTGAATAGACGCATACGATTAATATGCGCGTGCGTTAAGCAGTATGACCAACTAATGTAATAAAAGAAAGCTTTTCAGATATAGTAATGTTTGCACCCTCAAAAGGGTAGCAAGGCACACATATATTGCGTGCATGAGCCTATATCCATCCAAACGACAGGGGAAAAACTATCCAATAAGCTACTTCAAATTGTGTTCTGTTAAAGTTTTTATGATGTGTGGAAGAATCAATGTCCAATTGGGCACGCATAATTGGTATTTACTTTTATTTATTTACGACCTTGCCCACCCCTAATAGAAAATCTGAAAAAAGCAGTTCACATGTGTTTTTATTTTGTACTAAAATCAACATCAAAGGGTAAGTTGTAACTTAAGGATAGCCTAATAATACTTCATGTTGAAAATAGCTTTTTTCTGAAAAGATTACTGGTGTGCCCGGAATTTTCGCTACCCGAATGTTTCTTGATGAATTTCAGAGCTCTGCGGGATTCCATCTTGCCTGCTATCATCTATCCAACGGAATACATAGTAGTCGTTTGTGTAGGCGCTAAGGTTCTTGGAAATCACTTCTTTAAAGTATATTCCAGATGCCCATGTTCCTTTCCAGTCGATACCATACATGACGAAAAAAGTGTTATCGCCAATCTCATCATAGAACACTATCGCTGTGAACAGGTCCTCATGGTAGTTGGGAACACTTATCGCCGACTGCGGAAGTGCAGCTAAGATTGTGCCTTCTCGGTTCTCAAACCAGAGATGGGTGCTATTAGCGTTGAATTTAACTGGTGTTATTTCTCTTACAGTTTCATAATACTTTACAACCACGTTAGGGCATCGACCTCCAAACGTTGCCATTGTCGCATTGGATATAGTGTTAGTGTTGATTGCACCTGATGGTGACAGCCAGTACTGTGTTGTGTTAAAGCCGTAATGTTGAACGTTCACGCAAAGGTTTCTTACTGATTCGCCTGATGTAACGTCATAAGTTGCTTCGGCACGAGTCATGTAGGTGGGGTCAGCGTAAATGAAGTATACCGTGTCAGCAGGAGCGTTCAGAATCCTTTCCTCAACAACTTGACCCAAGCTGAGAGCATAGTTTTCGCTATCTATTTGTATATCAAAAGTGAAACTTGTTACTCCCTGGATTTGAGGAGAAACCGACAGTACAAGTTCTGTGACTATGACTTGATTCGCGTAAATGGGATATCCTTGGTAGTCCCATGACAATGACATGACCTCTGCAGCAATGAGCGGCGACCAATTTTGTGCTAACATATCCAGTATTATGGGTTCATTGCCTTCATTTCGCATGTAGACAGTAATTTTTTGGTTTGAACCTGGTGACAGGTTTCCCCAGTCCAACGAATATACTCTGTTTTCACATTCTGCATCCCAATAAATTCCAACAGAATTTACTGATTCAACTGCAGAGACATTAAGAACATGGGTTATAGGAAATAAGAATGTAACTGAAAAGGTTGTCAATAACGCAACAACAAATAGCATACCCGGAACGTATGTGTTTTTATGCTGCAACCCCTTCCCCTGATGTGCTTAACACTATAGGAGATAACCCAAAATTAAATTTTTGGGTATAACTCTTATTTAATATTTAAGCAACACAACGAACTGCATTTTTCACCGAAATCTTCTGGACACTGCAAAGCATTACTTTAATCTGTCAGAACAATCTTTCATGCATGAAGGGAATAACAGTTGAAAATGGGAATTATGACCAGAGATCAGGATGGTTGGTGCTCCACCCAACTGCGAAAAGCAATGGAAAAACAGAACATTAGCCCTATCTGTTTTGATTGCCGCCTGATAACAGGACGCATAAATTACACTCCCGAGGCTTCAGTGAACAAAATTAATCTGCTTCAAGAATTGGATGCCCTGATCACCCGTCCCATTGGACGCGGGTCTGTAGAGGAGTTGCTTTTCAGGATGGATTTTCTGCACAAGCTGGAAAGGCTAGGACTGCCGATAATCAACCCGCCCCTAGCCATCGAAAGGGCAGTGAACAAATACTGTTCCTTAACCCTCTTTCAGGAGAACGGGTTACCTGTTCCCCGCACAGCGGTCACAGAAAGTCCTGACGAAGCGCTGAACTGTTTCCGCGAATTAGGCGGAGACGTCGTAGTGAAGCCACTGTTTGGGTCAAGAGGAGTAGGCGCCACCAGAATCACTGACCCCGACATAGCCACCAGAGTCTTCCTAACAATCTCCTTCTATCAGGGAGTTCTTTACCTCCAAGAATTCATTCCCCACGGAGGATCGGACATCCGCGCCTTTGTTGTAGGAGACCGGGTGGCGGCTGCTATGCGGCGAATGTCAACTAACTGGAAGACCAACGTGAGTATGGGCGCAAAACCTGTATCCTTAAATCTATCCGGGGAACTGGAAAGTCTTGCAGTTAAGGCAGCTAAGGTCATAGGCTGCAAGGTTACGGGCGTAGATATCATAGAAGGACCTGAAGGACCAGTGGTTATAGAATTGAACAGTCAACCGGGATGGAAAGGGCTACAATCGGTTACGAAGATAAACATCGCCGACGAAATCGTCAGTTACGTCCTCTCTGAACTCAAGTCTTAGGAGAAAAGGGGTATGCGGGAGATACATGTTTCCAGAATGAACGTGTCGGACCAAACCGTCGAAGAGAGAACCGATTACGTAGCAGAAGAAACAGCCCTCCACATATTTCTTAACAAGACACACTACGGAACAATCCTCTGCTCTCCCGACCAGCTAAAAGAAATGGTTGTGGGGCATCTTCTCTCTGAAGGACTCCTAAACACGACAGCCGAAATAGACGACTTGGTGCTGAAAAAAGATGGAAAATGCTTGGTGAAACTCAAACTAGGCATTGACGCTGAGCAGCGAATCGCAAAATCACAGCGTTTTGCACGACTAATAGTTTCTGCCTGCGGCTCCCCAGACTATCGTCCCCTCTCAGAAGCCATTGCCAGTCTTCCCAAATTGGATGTGACCCCAACTGTAAACGCAGCGGTTGTTTCCCACTCGGTGCTGATGCTCAACACTATTGCCGAAGAATTCAGAAAGACCGGTGGAGTTCATGTGGCAGCGCTATACTCAACAGATGGAAGATTGGCGGCTTTGGCTGAGGATGTGGGGCGCCACAATGCCGTGGACAAAGTCATCGGTGCCGGAGCAACAAAAAATATGGACTTCAGAAACCTTTTTCTTGCTCTGAGCGGACGGCTCACCGGAGACCTAGTTTTGAAGGCGGCACGCATGAAACTTCCCATAATCGCTTCCTTGGCAGCGGCAATCAGCTCTGGATTGGAAGCAGCCCAACTGACAGGAGTAACTTTGGTTGGTTTTGTAAGGGGCAAACGGATGAACATTTACACGTATCCGGAAAGAATAGTGTTCGGCGCCCTTGAGCTTTAACGGTAAGATTGAGAGAAAACTGGAGTTCTATTAGTAGCCTAATCTAGGGGGCATCATTGAGAGAAGATAATGTTGTTCAGTGAGTGAAATCTATAGCAGACATATTTTCGTAAGAGAGTATGTGGCAAGTTAAATAAACCTCAGACTCGATAGTATTTCTAATGGCGAATATTGTTGGTTTCGTTAACCCAACTGCAAGAAGTACCGCCAAAAAACCTAATCTTATTAGTTGGTCCTCCAGGGACCGCAAAGTCCGCTTTTTGTCAGCAGGTAGCCCTTCAGAGCTTAACGGTGGATAAACCTGTAATCCTTGTCACGACGGAGTATGGTCCATCGCAGGCTGAAAGTGCCCTGAAAGAAAGGGGATTGGAGAGGATTGAGCCGGGGCTGCTGAACTTCGTCAACGTTTATCATGAAACCATTGGGCTGCCAGCCCCGGACCGTCCTGACACGCTCAGCGCACACTGTGAGGATCTTTCGAGTATCGGCATCGCGATCTCGAAGCTCCAGGAGCGGATAGAGAGGAAAGGCTTTCTACTCGTCTTCGACTCTTTGACCTCTCCGTATCTGTTCGGTGGATCAGAGATCCTGAGGTTCGTGAAGATGACTCTCTTGCGTTTCGCAGCTGAGGGAAACATGGTATTGGCTTCCATAGACGAGGGGTGTGGAAAGGAGGAGGATCTGGTGGCGATGATGAGCCTTGCCAACGGCGTGATAAAGATGGAGACGGAGAAGGGTAAGCAGTTCCTGAACGTTGTGAAGCACCCAAAGCTGAAGCCGACAAAAATTGAAGCATCCCTAGAACCCGAACCAATAGGATTGGAAGAGCGTATCATCGATCCCGATGTGCTGGCACGATTCATTCGAGGAGATAAAGCAGTTCTGAGAAGGGAGGTCGGGGACTTTGTGAACTTGTTCTGGCCGAACTTCGCTCACTGGAGCGGGATGCTCTGGGACCCCAAACGGTTTCCAATGATGGTGTACGAGATGAACAAGGAGGACAATCCCGCCATGTTCAAGCTGATGAAGGAGAATGAAGCGGTCAAGCGCGCCGTGATTCCCTGGCATAAGAGTCTTCTCCTCAGATTCATGCCGAAGAGCTTCAGCAAGGTCAAAGACATAAAGAAACTGGCGAAATATACGTCGTTTGGCATCCCGAAACATGAGCGCAGCGGCATCATGGAATACCTCGAAGATGTCTCTAAGACCGACGAACACTATGTCAGAATATACGAATCCTCCGAGTGCTGGGGATTCGAAAACGTCGGTGCAACGATGTCTTTCTATATTCCTCCTTTGATAGCAGGCTTTATGAAGGGATTTGGGAGCTTGCGAGGACCCGAGAGGGACTGGAATTGTGTTGAGACGAAGTGCATAGGGTTAGGGGACCCCTACTGCGAATTTAAACTGGTGCCTGGGGAAATCGACGAACTGCAGGATTCTCTAGAGAAGGACATCTCGGTTATCGAAAGGATACATGAGCGGTTGATGCACCACCTTATGGAGTTTTTGCTCCATGGAAAGCCTCTCTTGGAGAGACCTACGCTGGGAAGCTATGTGAACGTCCATAGGGTCTGTCACGCTATGGTTTTTCCTGCCTTGGCTGGCGAGAGGTATCGAATGGTGTTGGGGATGGGGGGCGCCAGGTCGGGGAAGCTGGTCGGTGAACGCCTGTTGGAAGCTGGGTTAAGTGAGGATGAGGCTGTGAAGCGTGTTCTATTTTTCCTAAACCAATGCAAGGTTGGAAAAGTTTCAGTGGGTGAAGCTATAAGAATAGTGGAGAACTGTGAGGCGGGGCAGATAAAGATATTCACGACGAATGTCAAGGGCCCTTCCTGCTATTTCACCACGGGCTTCCTCAACGGGGTCTTCTCAGCCGTCAAGAACAAGCATGTCAGGGAAGTGAGGTGTGTTGCTGCCGGTGACCCTTACTGTGAGTGGGAGTTCAGATAGGTGATGATTGATGGTGTCTCTAACCCAAATACAGGAAGTACCACCAAAAAAGATGATTCTATTAGTCGGTGCACCTGGCTCGGGAAAATCAATGTTTTGCCAGCAGGTCGCCCTCCAGAGCTTGACGGTGGACAGACCCATCATATATGTGACAACTGAGTGTTCCCCGTCTGAGATTGAGAAGGAATTGAGAGATAGAGGATTAGGCGAGGTTGAGGCAGGCCTACTAAACTTTGTTGACGCATATAACGAAACGGTGGGGCTCTTAGTCGCGGATCGACCTGACACTGCCCGTGCGGACTGCGACGACCTCTCCAGTATAGGCGTTGCGATCTCCAAGATGAGTGACCAGATAGGGAGAAAGGGCGTCTTGCTGGTTTTCGACTCACTAACTTCTTCTTATCTTTTCAGCGGCTCCGAGGTCCTGAGGTTCATGAAGAGAACTCTCTCAAGGTTTGCGGGTGAGGGAAACAGCGTTTTAGCCTGCTTCGATGAGGGCAGCGGCAAGGAAGAAGATCTTGTGGCCATGATGAGCCTCTCCAACGGCGTGATAAAGATGAAGACAAAAGAAGGAAGGAGGGCCCTGAACGTTGTGAAGCATCCCGTGGTGGAGCCCACAAGAATCGAGGTCCTAACGACCAAAATTGGTGAGAAAAAATTATGGGATATTAACCTTTTTGATCGGGAGATGGCTAAACGTGCGTGGGACATGAGTAGAGCCGCCGGGATCAGAACAGAGATCGGAGATCACGTGAGCGCTTTCTGGCCGAACTTCGCGTTCTGGAGTGCCATGGTCTGGGACCCTAAACGGTTCCCGGAGATGAAGTATGAGTTGACCATGAAGGGCGCCTCCCAGTTGAGGGAGTGGATCAAGTTTGCCCCCTTGCATATGAGACTTCTCTTCAAATTATCCATGCCCAAGAGCTTCAGCAAGGTCAGACACATGAAAAAAGTGGCAAAATATTTTCAGTCAGAATATAAAAAGGGGGGCATAGGTATCATGGAGTACCTTGAAGACGCCTCTAACACTGACGAGCATTACTTTAGAATACACGAGAATTGTGAATGTTTGGGATTCGAGAATGTAGGCGCCGCGATAGCTTCAATGTTCCCTCCCTACATTGCAGGCTTGTGTAAAGGATTCGAGAAGAAGGAGAGGGAATGGAACGCCATTGAGACGAAGTGCATAGGGTTAGGGGACCCCTACTGCGAATTTAAAGTGGTGCCAGGAGAAATTGATGGATTAAGGGGTTCCCTAGAGAAAGACCGATCGGTTGTCGAAAGGATAAACGATGATTTGATGCAACGCCTCATGGGATTTCTGCTTCATGGGAAGCCCCTTGTAGAGAGGCCTAGGTTGGGGAGCGATGTCCACATGGAGATGGTATCTCATGTTACATCTGTCCCTGCTATGGCTGGAGAGAGATACCGGATGGCGTTGCGGATGGGAGGGGCAAAGGCGGGAAAGAAGGTCGGCGAATATCTGAAGGACGCAGGATTAAGTGAGGATAATGCAGTGAAGCGCATCCTCAGCTTCCTAGAACATTGTAAGGTGGGAAAAATTGCAATGGATGACACCATTAGAATGTGGGAGAACTGTGAGAGCCTTTACACTAAGTTCTTTTGGACGAAGCGCACGGAGCCCTCCTGCTATTTCACAACGGGCTTCCTGAGCGGATTCTTCTGTGCCATCAAGAACCATCATATTAAAGAGACTAAGTGTATAGCGATGGGTGATCCGTACTGCGAATGGGAATTCAGATAGGTGATGTGCACGCATAAGGGGCATTTACTTTTATTTATTTACGACCTTCCCCACCCCTAATAGAAAAAATAGAAAAACCTGAACAGTAAAGATTTTATTTGTACTAAAATCGACATCAAATGGTAAGTTGCAACTTAACGATAGCCTAATAACAGCGTATTGTTGAAAACAGTCTTTTTCTTGTAATTCACAGGCAAAAACAGTCTATGTATACGTGTAGAAGCCTTTTCCCGCTTTTTTGCCTGTCCACCCTTTTTTCACGTAATCTTTGAGCAGAGGACATGGCTTGTACAATTCCGTTTTGTGTTGACTGTAAGCTGCTTCCAGCAGGTCCAGAATCCAATCTAATCCTTTATTGTCAGCGTATTCGCAGGGACCTGAAGGCCATCCTGTCCCCAGCTTCATTCCCAAGTCTATGCTCTCAGGCTCGGCAACATCCTCCAGAACCATCCATGCCGCCTCGTTCACGGCAACAGCCCAAGATCGTTCAATATTGTATTTTCCAGCCAATCCAGAGCGTATGCGTGGTCTACCTTTGCTCCAGTCATAGAATCCCATTCCTGTCTTCTGACCCAGCCTCTTCTCTTCCACTAGAGGTTCAGTGAGTTCTAGGCATGGCTGGAATCTTTCGCCGTGGGTTTCATGCAAGATTTTGCTGACATCATATTCGAGGTCTACTCCAACAAAATCAACGAGCTCGAACCAGCCCATAGGAAAACCTCCAATGTGTTTTGCGGATGCGTCTATCTCCTCTTTGGAGGCTTCTCCGCGAATGTGTGTCCAGAAGGCTTCGTTAAAAACCGCCACAAGGATTCTGCTGACAATAAATCCGCGGGCGTCCTTCTTGCATAGTATCGGGGTTTTTCCAAGTTTTCTGCTAACATCCATTATGGCGTTTATGGTTTCGCTGCTGGTGTCGTTGCCCTTGATCACTTCAATCAGCCTAGTCAGCTGTGGGGGGATGAACCAGTGCATTCCCACAGTTTTTTCAGGTCTTCCCGTTGCCTTGCCCATCTCTGTTACGCTCAATGTGGAGGTGTTAGTTGCTATTATGGCGTGGGATGGCGCTATTTCATCAATTTTCGAGAAGACCAGCCTCTTCAAGTCCATGTTTTCGGAGACACATTCAACAGCTAAATCAATGTCAGCTGCCACATCCTCATACGAGGTGGTTGTGGTGATTCTTGACAAAGCCGCCTCCGCCTCGTCTCGGCTGATTCTGCCTTTCTCCACAAGTTTGTTTAGGCTCCACTCTATCTCCTGAAGCGCCTTCCTCAAACTCTCGTTGCGTCTGCTCAGAAGATTCACTTCATAGCCTTTCACGGCGAAAGCCTGCGCTATCCCATGTCCCATCAATCCAGTTCCGATAACAGCCACACGCTGAATGTCTCTGTTCGTCGTTGACCTCACCCTTTTTTAGATTGGAACAAACTCATAGCTGACTCTTCCATCAGAAGTGACCTTAGCCACGAGTCTAACCTTCATGCCCACTTGCACATCTTCTCTTTCCACGCCAACCAGCCAAGCCAATGCTCTGACGCTCTCCCTGAGCCGAGCAATTGCTACAATGTAGTCGGCTTCCTTTGAGAAGCTGGCTGGTTTCACAACTATTTGCGTGAAGGTTTCAATTTCGCCCTCCCCATCCAGCTCTGTCCACTTCAGGTTTGATGAACCACAGTCCCCGCAATCAGCGACCGGGGGAAAATGCAGCTTTCCGCACTTCTGGCATTTTGTGGCGTAGATTTTTCCTTCTTTGAGTCCCTGCCAGAACTTGGATGTTCTGCTTATTGGCAGATTATAGGTTATGTGCAATGTTCTGGCGCTCTTCAACGTTAAAGGCTTATCCACGTTTTTCATCTCCTCAGTATAGTCACATAGCAGTAGTGTCCTGTTCCTCCAGTGTTGTGGGCTAACGCTGTGTAGTTCTTCATGGGAGCCTGTCTTCCCTTCGGTTTTATCTCCTCTCTTAACTGCTTTGTTAATTCCGCAAGCATAGCGACCCCAGTGGTTCCGATAGGGTGACCTTTAGCTTTCAATCCTCCATCAACGTTAACTGGGATTCTACCGCCCACCTCAGTTTCCCCCTCCCTAACCATTCTTGCTCCTTCACCCTTCATGCAAAAGCCCAAGTCCTCATATGCCATGATTTCTGCTATGGTGAAGCAATCATGAACTGTCGCCACATCCACATCCTTCGGCGAGGCTCCAGCCATCCTGTAAGCCATTTTTGAAGCCCTTACAGAAGCCTCTAAACCAACATAGTTTTCTCTTTTGGACAGGTTTGCGGTGTCCGAAGAGAATCCTATAGCTTCTATCCACACAGGATCTTCCACCCCCAGCTCCTTCACTTTCTCTTCAGACGCCAACACGACGGCTGCGGCGCCATCAGTTATTGGACAGCAATCATAGAGCTTCAATGGCCACGCAATCACGCTGGAATTAAGCACTTTTTCCACGGTTATCTCATTTTGTAGGTGAGCCAGCGGATTCATGGCGCCATACCGATGGTTCTTGACGGCGACCAGGGCGAGGTCTTCCTCTGTGGTGTCATACTTTTCCATGTGCTGGACTGCGTGAACGGCATAGTAGGCTGGAAAGGTCATGCCGAAATTTTCGAACTCCCACAGGTAATATCCGGCTCTGCCTATCATCTCCAATGCGGTTGGGGTGTCTATCTGCCTCATCTTCTCGACTCCAACAACCAACGCCGTGTCTAGTTGACCGCTTGCTATTGCAGAGTAGGCGTTGAAGGCAGCGGCGCTTCCTGAAGCACAGGCTGCTTCGCATCGGACCAAACCGGCTCCGGTTAGTCCGCAGTATTCTGCTATGACAACGGCTGGTAAGGGCTCTTCTGACCAGACGCCCATCGAGCCCACAGTCACGTAAGGTATCTGTTTGGCTGTTAGTCCTGAATCTTCGAGGGATGGTTGGACAGCCTCAAACGTCAACTCGGAGAGGTTAACGTCTGATCTGTCTCCGAATCTGCTGTGACCCACCCCGATGATTGCCACTTTACTCGTGTTTCATCCCAGCTAAACTACTGTTATTTTGACCTACTTGGCGGAATTTAAGATTTCAATATGACCTGATTAGCTGCTTGAGGATGGCTAATCTTTGGATTTCGGATGTTCCCTCATAGATTTCGGTTACTCTTGCGTCCCTGTAGAATCTTTCAACCCTGCATTTGCCTAAGTATCCGTAACCGCCCAAAGTTTGAATCGCCGCATCCGTTGCCTTCACTGCCACAGCGCTTGAGTATAGTTTGGCCATGGAAGTCAACATGGAATCCACCTTGTTTTGGTCGATGCTGCATGCAGCCTTGTAGGTCAAAAGTCTTGCTGCTTCGATTTCGGTTGCTACTTGGGCGAGTTTGGCTCCTATCTGCTGGAACCTGATTATGGGTTGTCCTGTGGATTCGCGTTGTTTGGCGTGTTTGAGGGCGATTTCGAGTGCTCCCTGTGCTGTTCCTACTGCCTGAGCGGCTATGACTGTTCTGCTTATGGTGAAGAAGCCTATGGAGTGGCTGAAACCATTATTCAGTTCGCCTAGCATGTTGCTGTCGCTTACTTTCACGTTTTTGAGGGAGACTTCGCCTGTTGCTACGCACCGGATTCCCATCTTGTTACGTAATTTGTTAACTGTTAGTCCCGGCGCCTCTTTGTCTACTATGAACAGGGTTTGGCTTTTGCGTGGAACTTCTCTGCTGCCTGTCTGGCACAAAACAGTGATGAAGTCGGCTATGGGCGCATTTGTTATGAGGGTTTTTGTTCCGTTTATCCTCCACTCGTTTCCATCTTTAGTTGCCGTGGTATCCACTGTTGTTATGTCTGTTCCTCTTTTTGGTTCTGTAAAGGCGGCGGCGGATATGCTGTCTCCGCGGCAGAGGGATGGAAGGTAACGGTTTTTCTGTTCCTCCGTTCCGTGGAGGAGAATCAGGTCGCTTCCGAAGGTTCCGATCATGCACGCCAACCCAAGGGACGAGTCTGCTCTGCACATTTCCTCCATGGCTAAGCAAGCCGCCAAGTAGCCTTGTCCTCCGCCTCCATACTTTTCGGGAATGAATAGGCTTGGGAATCCTTGCTTTGCAGCCTTCCTGTAGAGTTCCATGGGAAACTGTTCTTTTCTGTCCAGTTCCAAGGCAACGTCTGGGTTGAATTCTTTTTCGCAGAATTTTCTGACTTGATTTTTTAGTTTCTGCTGCTTCTCGGTTAGTCCGAAATCCATCAGGAATTCACCAACGAATAATCTGAAGGGTGATAGGAGGATAAAACTGTTCTCGAATCTGAGAAATGCGGTTTCTGGGATTTGGTTTAAGATGCTAACAGAAGAGGTTTATCGATCATGGTACATTTTGTCTAGGGTTGCTTTTAGTTGTCGTATTTCCTGTTCTAGGTCATTTACTTTGGCTTGGAGGTTGTTGAATGCTTCGTTGAATCTTACTTGGTTTTCGAATGCTGTGATGATGTCGTTTCCGTGGTTTTTGAAGCCCTTAATCACAAACTCCATGAGGAACAGGAATTCACTGTCCTTTTGGCTCAGCTGTCCTCTTGCTCGGAAGCCCTCTAGGAACGCTTTAGCCTTCAGATATGCCTCTTCATTCTCTTTTCTGGTCTTCTGTAACCTCTGGAGCGCCTCCTCCTCATCCATAAGAAAACCCTCTCTAACCCACATTCTATCTGTTGTATGCATTTAATATTTAAGCTAAACTTTGGCACCTAGTTTTTGTGCTCTAACATACTCGAAGAATCAAAATTGTGTTGATGCTTGGTTCTTTCGAAAAAAGATAGTTTTCAACAATATTCTATTATTAGTCTCCTAATATGAGAGCTGTTTTGAGGTTTGTTTAGGATGTAATCTCTATTTGCATCCATGTGAGTATGTAACAAAAAAATAAGAAGAAAAAAATATTGTAAAAAAGATCACGCGTCAAGAATAGATGCTAGCTAGTAGCTTAGTATCTATCTCTTCTCGGGGGTCTTCGTTTAGCGTAACATTCTCGGCAGTATACAGGTCTGCTTGAGTCAGGTTTGAATGGAACTTGGCATTTTTGTCCACATTCAGCGCAGACTGCATCGTGCATTTCTCTTGGTCTACCATAAGACATCTATTTCGCACCTCCAATTCGCTGTAAGAACTAGTTTCTTCAAAAACTACTTCAGAAATTTCAACCACAACGTTGCTTATAAATTCATACCCTCGCAGGCTAATAGAACAACATGAATAACAGAGAAAGACTGACTAAAACGAAAGCACAGCAGAGATTTTACTCATCAGTGTAGTGGGCTGGTGTGCTGGTCGTAACCCGCCTTTTGTTTTGACGGCATTCAGCTAAACGGGCTACCCGCGTCTCCCGCAGAAATCACAGACGCCTATTCGCCCTTTCACCCTGCAGGACAGCCGTTTCACCGCACCCAACCGCATCCTCAACAGCATCATGCCGCATCACCGTCACCCCACAGTTGGACGTACCGTTTCTGCTCAGGAACCAAGGCTCTCGCCCCACACCCTTACGGGCGCTGCAGTTCAGCGTGGTGGGCGGAGTTTCCTCAGGCACAAGTGCCCGAAGCCGTCCGCCAGCTCACCAACCCACACAACAATAATTCATGGTCACTGAGATAAAAATTGTGATTTTCTAAGGTCAAACATTCCATTATTGGCTTCTGTAAAGTCTTTCGGATGAAAATAGAGCAAAGGCTTGCGATACTGTGGATTTGTTCGGCGTGCGCCCTACAGGTAATTGCCTGATTTCCGTTCACTCAACCTTTTTTTGAAGAATAACAAAGCAACTGTAGCAATCAGAACTGAGGGTATAATAGTCCATGAGGGAAACTCTGGGATATTGCCATATCTATCAGTCTTTATTAACCATAACTCAGCAGAATCAGGGTAAGGGTGACTTATGTAACCTGCTAAGGCGAATGCGCCATCAGAGGTTTCAACTAGTGAATAGAGGTGTTGATTTCCTTTTTCCCCATATGTTTGACTCCAAATTTCGTTTCCACTAGCGTCAGTTTTAATCATCCATGACTCAGTATAGGTTTGGTCACCATCTCTGCCAGAAGTTATCCCAACTAATGCGTAGCCTCCATCAGAAGTCACAACCAGCGAGGAAGCCTCTCCTTTAGAGTAAGTTTGATTCCACTCCATGTTTCCGGATTCGTCAATTTTTATTAACCCAGAAATTCCCGAAAGGCGACCCGCTAATGCGTAGCCCCCATCAGATGTCTTAACCACTGAATTGGCTATTGCATATTCTCTTCCTCCGTATGTTTGGTTCCACTCCATGTTTCCCTGTTCATCGGTTTTTATTATCCACATTTTAGATACAAAAAACCAAAAACCAGTGCTGCCCGCTAACAAGTATCCCCCATCAGATGTCTCAACCAACGAGTTGACGTAATCGTAATCGGGTCCTCCGTAAGTTTGGCTCCATTCCAAATTTCCATAAGCATCAGTTTTAACTAACCAAAAATCACGATCATCAAATGGATCGTCATAATTCTGATTAAAGGAGCCTCCCATTGCATATCCCCCATCAGAGGTTTCAATCAACGAATTGAAGTAATCGTAACGTGTTCCCCTGTAAGTTTGGCTCCATTCCAAATTTCCATTTGCATCTGCTTTAACTAACCCGTTACCACCGGCCATTGCAAATCCTCCGTCAGACGCCTCAACCAAAGAATGGGCTGAAAATGCTTCGTATGTTCGGTTCCATTCCATGTATCCATTTGCATCAGTTTTGACCAACCTGTTATCACCGACTATAGCAAATCCCCCGTCAGATGTTTCAACCAAGGAATTTCCCGTTCCCTTTCCGTATGTTTTGCTCCACATCTCAGAAGAGGCTCCAACCAAATTAACTAATGTAAAACTAATCAGAACAGAAAGCAACATGCCTGCGAGAAACAGCTTCTTAAGATGCATCAACCATCCCCCAAAACTATTCTCCGGAACCTTCGATTAAAAGAGTTTTTGTCAAGAAAACTTGACCAAACTGGAGTTTGGCTGTCAAGAAAAATTGACCAAGAAAAGAGGTTACGAATCATCTGACGATTTTTTTAGAACCCAAATCTGATTCTTAACGCCAAAACACCCAATTACAGCAATGCTTATATTTTCCGTCTTGTGTTCTACATATTTGGCGATCAAGACATGATCGAATAGATCTCCACAAAAGATGCACCTCCTGACTTCACAGTTAGGAGCAAAGGGTGGAGTGAGCTTTTATCTGCTCGCAATGATAACCGAAC
>CAYNQS010000008.1:0-102368 GCA_964399485.1 uncultured Candidatus Bathyarchaeia archaeon
GGGCAGTTGGACAGCAAACCTTGGAGCAGTAGGCTCTTTTTTCGTTCCTCGATCCCACGCATTGGATCATCACAACCGTGTCGGCGTTGAACCCTCCTTCCTTCAGCATTTGTTCCAGTTCCATTTGGGTGATAACTTTTTTTCCATCGTAGCTGTACATGCCCACGGGCTTGAGTGTCTCAGCGCCTGTTGCCACTATGATCACTCCGGCCTTGAATAGCCTATCCTTTTCTCCCTGCCTCACCGTGACATCATAATTGCCAATGAAGCCATTAACTTCTTTAACTTCGGAAGACATCAAAACCTCTATCTTCAGGTTCTTCTCAATCTCCTTCGTCTTCGCCAGAATCACCTTTGAAGCTTCCTCGTGCGTTGGGTAAAGCATGTAGAGGCTGTTTAGAGTTCCACCCAACCGGTCCTCTTTTTCTATCAGCTTCACCTCAAAGCCTCGGTTGGCTAGGCTCAGCGCAGAGGTCATTCCTGTTATTCCTCCACCAATCACCAGAGCGTAGGGGTTAACCTCAACCTCGGTTTCTTCCAAGGGCTCCAGCAACACCGCCTTTGCGACTCCCATCTTTATGAGGGCTTTCGCCTTTTCAGTTGCCTTCTCCCTGTCTTGCATGTGAACCCAAGAACATTGGTCCCTTATGTTGACGAACTGAAAGAGATATGGGTTTAATCCCGCATCCTTGCAAGTAGATCTGAACAAGGGCTCGTGAGTCCTAGGAGTGCAAGACGCTACGACCACGCGGTTCAGCTTTTTTTCAGCTATAGCATTTTGTATTTCTGTCAATCCAGCATCGGAGCACGTATACAGATTGTCCTGCGAGAAAACAACGTTAGGCAAGCTCAGAGCGTATTTAGCGAGTCCCGGGACGTCAAGAAATCCTCCTATATTGGTGCCGCAGTGACAGACGAAAACGCCGACTCTCACTTTATTCAAACTCATATCACCTCATCACCGTTTCTGCGGCTCTCTCCGCTGCCCCACTCGCTTGAGCTACGGACTCTGGTATGTCCGTTGGCTCCCGACAGCAGCCGCATACAAATATTCCCGGTTTAGTCGTGTCTAGTGGATTGAGAGGACCTGTTTTGAAGAAGTTATACTTGTCAAGTTCGACACCTAAGACTTTTGCTAATTCCTCTACACCTTTCCTCGGCATCAGACTAGTTGCCAAAACCGCCAAGTCCACAGTCATTTTTCCTGTTTTAGAGCTTTGAAGCTCTTCATACCAGACTACCGGGTTCTCATTTCGGTCTTCAGTTATCTTGGCTACCCTACCTCTGATGTACGATACTCTGTACTCTTGCTCTCCCCTCGCTACATACTTTTGGAAACCCTTTCCCGCAGCCCTAAGGTCCATGTAGAATATGTAAGACTTCACTTTGGAATCATGTTCATAAGCCAGCATAGCCTCCTTAGTTGCATGCATACAGCAGACGGATGAACAGTAGCGGTTATTTTTGAGGTCCCTAGATCCAACACACTGGATGAAAGCGATTGTCTCCACGGGCTTTTTGTCTGAGGGCCTCGTGAGATGCCCTCCAGTGGGTCCAGAAGCGCATATCAACCTCTCATACTCCAAAGACGTGATTACGTTTCGGTATCTCTTGTATCCGTATTGGGGGATACCGGAAGGATCGAAGGGGTCAAAACCTGTGGCGACAATGATGGCGCCAACGTTTAAGGTTACATCTGTGTCTTTCTGTTCAAAGTCGATGGCATTTCTGGTGCAAAATTTCTCGCAGATTCTACAAACACCTCGCGTTAGGTAAAGGCAGTTTTCTCTATCGATGGTCATGACCGCTGGAACCCCTTGAAGGTAGTATGGGTATATTGCCTCTCTCTTTCTCAGTCCCATGTCGAACTCGTCAGGTACCTTTACGGGACACTTTGCGGCGCATTCTCCACAGTTGACGCACTCTGTTTCCTTCACGAATCTAGCATACTTACGTAACTTTACCGAGAAATCTCCCATCTGACCCGTTACGTTTTTGACTTCCGACAGAGTGTGGAGTGTGATGTTGGGGTGTCTGAAACAATCAGCTAGTTTAGGGGATAGTATACATATGGAGCAGTCGTTTGTTGGGAAGGTTTTGTCAAGCTGAGCCATCCTTCCACCTATGGCTGGTTTCCTCTCAACTAGATACACTTTTATTCCCATATCTCCGAGGTCAAGAGCGGCTTGGATGCCAGCTATTCCGCCACCAATAACAAGGACTGCTTTAGGCTTTTCCTCCAAGGTTCTTTCCTCCAGCCAAATCTGAGAGTCTTTTCTCGGCTCTAATTTTCTTCTTTCTAGCGAAGGAGACAATCTTTGCCATCATTTTTGTCTTCTCCCACTTGCTCTCCTCCGTATTTTTGCAGGTTCTTTCTTGGATGTAACCGTCACGAAGGGCTCCGTCGTAGACTGACGCACCAAATTTCGTCCTTATCAGGGTTGTAGTGTATCCATCGGGTGAACCAAGTCCCCCAACCGAGATATCTGCATACTCGTTGCTGAAGTCTTTGCATGTAAAGCATGCTGGACGAGCAACTTCGTGTACCTCTTCCAATGGGACGTGGATTGTCACGCCCTTGGTGAGGGAAATTATGAAATCATCTTTGATGTTTAGTTTAACAATCTTTTCTAGGTTGATGTCGAGTTTCTTCTCTAACATTTCTCTTGTTACATCGTCAAAGGAGAAGTTCTCTATACAAAACAAGCCTATTGTATATTTTATGAGGTGAGCTGGGATAATGCCGAGGCATTGCATCTTTCGAATCGCATTGATTTGGCATGGGGTCCCAACCACGGCTATGTCATGTAGGTATCCTTTCTCTAAACTCTTTATTGTAGATAGGATTGGAGTGTAAGTAGTGTATTTTCCCCCTAATTCTTCTAGGTGGAGGGATCCTGAGAACGTAGAGCCCGCCGCTTCGATGACTTCCTCAGGTGTTCTAGCAATTATTGCCTTTCTTGCAAAGCGCCCGGTTTTCTTTGAGACAATAGCGCCATTTATCAGATTGCGATCCAGTAAGTATAGGAGGAGGGAGGTCACAACCCCTCCATCTGTGCAAATCCCCTTTACCTCCTTATTCGTTGTTTGAGCGGAGGTTATCCTCTGACAGGTTCCTATGGGGGGTTTCCAACCAAACTTTTCTTTAAGTTCTGCATTTAGTATATCTGTTTGGGGGCATATGAGGTAGCATATTCCGCATTTTTGACAGTTATCCTCGTTGATATATCGTGGTACTTCATTTTTGCCCATCTCTATGGCATTGAGTTCCCCCGCTGAACAGAAAGAGACACATCCGCCACATTTACCACATATTCCCTTTTCAATGACTTCTCGGTTCAGGTCTTTGAATGTCTTAATCTCCTCTTCCATTACAACCCAAACCTTTAGAGCGTTAGTATAATTTTATAGAATTATTTAAAGAATTCCTATTCATGACTAGAGAACGACAGATATAAAAGAAGCGATGTAACCCTTAGTTTTCCGTGAAGGATAACTTGGAGATATTAGACCTTGACTAGGAAAATAGTAATTATTGGTGCTAATGCTGCGGGTGTTCATGCAGCTAACGCAGCCCGCAAAACTGATCCGAAGGCTGAAATAACCTTAATCGAGAGGGAGCCATATTCCGCTTACTCTCGCTGCGGTATACCCTATGTGATAGCGGGTGAAATACCCCGTTTTGATGACCTTCTTGCCTTTCCTCCATCCCACTATAAGATAATGAAGTTAGATCTACGCCTTGAAACCACGGCGACGTCCATAAATCACGATGACAAGATTGTTCTGATTGAAGACAAGGAAGGAAACTCTGAAGAATTAAAATACGACTCATTGATCCTCGCCACTGGCGCTGAGCCGTTTATTATACCGATAGAAGGTCACGACCTTCCAGGAGTGTTTGCAATGAGAACGGTGGATGACGGAAGGGCAATTCAAGAGGCAATAAAGACGGCTGAGAGTGCTGTTGTTATAGGTGCTGGATTTATTGGCCTAGAAACAACACACGCCTTCGTGGAGAATAAAATTAAAACCACAATCATCGAGGTGGTGCCGTATATTCTTCCTGCATTATTCGACGAAGATATGGCTGATTATACACAAAAGAAGTTAGAAGAGCATGGCGTTAATGTGGTGGTAGGTAGACGAGTAGACGCAATTCTAGGAAAAGACAAAGTTGAAGGTGTAAGTGTAGGAGGCGAAGAAATAAAAACTGATGCGGTTGTTATGGCGGCAGGCATTAGACCTAGAACAGACTTGATAAGAAAGTTAGGAGTAGAACTAGGTGTAACCAGAGCTATTAGAGTGAACCCAAGAATGGAGACCAATGTTTCCGGCATATTCGCGGCTGGAGACTGTGTTGAATCCCGAAGCTCGATCACAGGGTTACCGTGTCTTTATCAACTTGGAACCAACGCAGTTAGGCAGGGGACGACAGCAGGAGTAAATGCCGCAGGAGGATACGTTACCAATCCACGCGTCATATGCAGTGCAGTTTCAAAAATCTTCGATTTTGAACTTGGTGCAGTTGGTCTCTCGCAATATCAAGCCACCAAGGTCGGTTTTCAAACACTCAGTGCAAGCATCACAGGAAGAACGCGAGCGCCATATTTCCCTGGAGGAAAAGAGGTTAAAGTAAAAATTATTGCTGAACCTGTTGCGGGAAGGGTTATGGGCGCTCAGTTAGTCGGTGGAGAAAATGTGGCGCAGAGAGTTAACATGCTATCTGTCGCCATACAAAAGGAAATGACGGCATTAGAGCTCTCAGTGGCAGATACCAGTTACGCTCCTCCTGTAGCTGAGACTGTGGAAGCCGTAGCGACAGCGGCGGAGATTGTTGCAAAGAAAATACGACGGCGTAGGTAGGAATCTTCATTAGACGCTGACTACGAATAAGGCTAATTACGTCTAGGAGGAGGTCAGAAACTCTGGACGGTTGAATGGATGAAAGTTGACACATACGACATTCCTGAAAATTATTATTACATTAAAGAACACGAGTGGATCTTAATGGAAAACGCTGACACCGCAAGAATCGGCATCACCGATTATGCTGGGAAAGCGTTGAGGGAGATTACATATTTTTATATGGGTACGAAGGGTGCCAAAGTCAAGCGGATGGAGACAATTTGCAAAATAGAGTCAGTGAAATGTGTCGCTGAGATATTAAGTCCCCTTTCGGGCGAGGTTCTCAGATTCAATAACGAACTGTTTAACCACCCAGAAATCATAAACCAAGACCCTTACGGCAAAGGTTGGATAGTCATTATCCGCCCCACAAACCTTGACAAGGAATTAGGAAAATTATTGAAAGCCGAACTCTACGCAGAGCACATCAGAGAACTCACCAAAATCGATGAAACTCTATTGATTTATAGATGGAAGAAGGGGACAGGAGAAAAAACGGGCGAATAGAGCGGTTCTAAACTCAGACACTGAGTTTGCTTAACAAATCAGACGTTCTCACACGGTTCATGTCCAAACCTAAGTCCTTCGGATTCATTCCAAGGGCAAGTCCGAGAACTTGGGTGTAGTATAGCACGGGCATGTTATAAGCTACATTAAACCTCCTTTCCACCACCCTCTGGTTTCTATCGTACATAGAGCCACATAGGGGACATATCAGGATGATGGCGTCGACGCCAGCGGCCTTAACGTGGTCAAGTTTCTTCTGAGTCATCGCCAACGCAATTTTATCATCGATGTCTAAAATCACACCTCCGCAACACTGCATCTTTTCTTCGTATTCAACGGCCTCTGCACCTAGAGCTGAGATAAGCTCATCAAGGCTTCTCGGAAACTCAGGGTCCTCGAACTTGTCATAAGCATCTGAGGGTTTCAGGTAGTGGCAACCGTAGTGCGAGGCTAACTTGAGCCCCTCCAAGCTGTTCTTAACTTGGCTCTTGATCTTTTCAGGACCTACGTCCTCATAGAGAACTCGCGCAAAGTGCTTAACTTTAACGTTTCCTTTGTAGGTTCTTCCAATTTTTTGCAGTTTCTCGTTAACCTTCTCCCTCAGCCGATCATTGTGCATCAGCTCTTTGCTGGCTTCAGTCAGTGTGGAGGCGCAACCATTGCAGATGGTGCATATGTCTAGGCCCAAGCCCTCAGCGACGCTTAGGCTCCTAGCCGCCATAAGCAAGGCTGTCTCTCGGTCCACAGACATTATCGGGAAGCCGCAACAGGCGAAGTCCTCCACATCTACGAGTTCCACTCCAAATTTTTTGGCGACCTTTCTCGCTGAAAGCTCATAATGCCTAGCCATCACGGGTGTAAGGCATCCTGGGAAAAAGGCGTACTTCACTTCATTCTCCTCCTCCAGCGCTCGACAGTTTGTTTAGGCCCGTTAGCTTAAAGAGCTCTTGTACCTCTTTGTTTTCCGGTGGGATTTGCGGCAACCCAAGTTCCTTCCGTTTGGTGTTGTCAAACTTGCTTATGGGAAATAATCTGCCTTGGGTCCCTACGAGCTCCACACGCTTAGCAAAGGAGCTGTGAATGTAGCCCTCCTTGACTGCCAGATTTTTCAGGGCGTTCATTACCTCAGGTATTCTAACGTCTTGGGGACACCGTTCCTGACAGGTGTAACACGCTGAACACAACCATATAAAGTCGCTTGAAAGAACTCTTTCTTTCATGCCAAGCACGGCCATCCGTATGATTTTTCTGGGATTATACTTCTCTTCTATCTCCCTAACAGGGCATCCGACGTTGCATGTTCCACACTGGAAACATCTCTTTATGTTCTGCCCTCCAGGAACCTTCGAAACTTCGTCTTTGAACTTTGGGTCAAGTTTAGTGATCACCAAAACAAATCTCTCCACACCTAATTTGAATAACCAACCTTACAACTGAATACGTCGTCCCGCATCCCTCATCTTAAGACTAATATAAAACCATGTGACTCAATTTAAGTTTTATTTTCAACCCTGAGTTTGAGACTTCTTTTCGACGCTTTATGCTCCTAATATTGATGTTGACTTCATCAGTGACGCCTAATATCCGGTTCTTCTGCGTATGTATCCTCGCAACTTATACTACGCGCTTATGTTCCGTGAAAGGTTAAACTTAAATTTTACATGTGACACTTCTTATGCTCTTAAAGGGAATACCTTATAGATTGGTGAAAGTATGGAAAAGGAAAAACTGAAGATTGCTTTTTATTGGGCTGCTAGTTGTGGAGGCTGCGAAATAGCTGTTCTGGACGTCAACGAGAAAATCTTGGACGTCGTTGCAGCTGCTGACATTGTTTTCTGGCCTGTGGCCATAGACATAAAATACAAAGATGTTAAAGCTATGCCAGACAAGAGCATAGACGCTTGCTTCTTCAACGGCGCAATAAGAACAGAAGAAAATGAGAAGATGGCTAAACTTCTAAGACAGAAATCAAAGATACTTGTGGCTTTCGGCTCATGCGCCAACGATGGATGTGTGAAAAGCCTAGCAAATCTCTGGGATAGGGATACTGTCTTTGAGCGAGCCTATCTGGAAACTCAATCAACTGAAAACCCAGAAAAAGTGACACCTAAAACACGTGTCAAAGTCAAAGAGGGAGAGCTTGAACTTCCTGAATTCTATGACACTGTGAAAACGTTGCCCCAAACCGTGGATGTTGACTACACAATTTCCGGATGTCCCCCACCTATTCCAGCTATACTGAGCATGTTTACTGCTTTCATAACAGGCGATCTGCCTCCTAAGGGTTCAAGTTTCTTGCCAGACAAGTCAGTCTGTGATGAATGCCCACGGGAAAAGAAGCACACACAAATCACTGAAATAAAGAGAATCTACGAAATTGATGACGATGGCGAAACCTGTTTCTTGGATCAAGGCGTGATCTGTATGGGTCCAGCCACTCGTGCTGGTTGCGGTTCTCAGTGTCCAAACGTTAACATACCCTGCACTGGTTGTGGCGGTCCAGGTCCCCGCGTGGACGACCAAGGTGCTGCAGCTATTAGCGCTATTGCATCTCTCGCAGCCAATTCAGAGGTTGTTAAGCAGATTGTTGATCCCATAGGAACATTCTACAAGTATTCATTAGCTAACTCGATTCTCAGGAGGAAGGTGAAGAAATGAAAGAAATAGTAATAGACCCGATCACTCGACTGGAAGGACATGGAAAAATAACCATATTCCTAAACGATGCTGGAAACGTAGAAAACGCCTACTTCCAAGTTCCGGAACTACGTGGCTTTGAACGTTTCTGTGAAGGAAGACGCGCTGAAGACCTGCCCATAATAACAACCAGAATCTGTGGAGTCTGCCCAGTTGCCCACCATATGGCAGGAGCAAAGGCTCTAGACGCCTCATTCAACGTGGAACCAACAGAGACAGCCAAGAAACTAAGAGAACTCGAGTACTGTGGCTACTTCATCTACGATCATATACTTCACTTCTACTTCTTGGGAGGCCCAGACTTTGTGGTGGGACCTGACGCTCCAGCCGCTAAACGTAACATTCTTGGAGTGATAGAAAAAGTCGGCTTGGATATTGCTGGTGAAGTTATAAAGCACCGCGCTTTCGGACAGAGAATTACTGGTATTCTTGGAGGCAGACCAACGCATCCTGTTAGTGCTGCTATGCCTGGAGGTATAGCTAAGGCACTAAGCGAAGAAGACCGTAAAGACATCGAAGACATGCTTGAGAGCTGCCACGAATTCGCCAAGTTCAGCCTGAAAATCTTTGACGATGTTGTTCTAAAAAATGCTGACTACGTGAACCTGATCACAAGCGACCCATACAATCTACCAACCTACTACATGGGCACAGTTGACGAAAACAACAAGGTGAACTTTTATGACGGCAAAGTCCGTGTAGTTGATCCGAAAGGACAAGAATTCGTGAAGTTTGGTCCCGAAGAATATCTAGATGTTATCAAAGAGCATGTTGAACCTTGGACTTACGTTAAACTGCCTTATCTACAGAAAGTTGGCTGGAAGGGTCTAACAGCAGGACCAGACAGCGGAATATACCGAGTTGGCCCACTTGGAAGACTCAATGCCTCTGAGGGTATGGCAACGCCAGTCGCCCAAGCAGAATATGAACGGATGTACAAGACTCTTGGCGGAAGACCTGTCCACGCAACTTTGGCTTTCCACTGGGCAAGACTGATTGAATTAATGTATGCAACTGAAAGAGGTCTAGAACTGATCAAGGATCCTGAAATAACCAGCAAAGACATCCGAAACAAGCCTGGAAAACCCGGAGAAGGCGTTGGAATAGTTGAAGCTGCAAGAGGCACTCTTATTCACCACTACCAATTGGATGAAAATGCTCTAGCAAAGAAGGTTAACCTTATAGTAGCGACGACTCATAACGCTCCGGGCATCTGCATGTCCATAAAGAATGCTGCACAAGGCATCATCAAAGACGGCGTGGTCAACGATGGCTTGCTGAACATGGTTGAGATGGCTTTCAGAGCCTACGACCCATGCTGGGCTTGCGCTACACACTTCGCTATTGGTGAGATGCCCTTAGAGGTTAACGTCTTCGACAGTAATAAGAAGATAGTTAAGACAATCAGAAGGAGTGGATAAAAAATGGAACAACCTAAAATTGGAGTATTCTTATCTGACTGCGGAAAACAGCTCTCTGACATCCTAGACTTCAATGCTCTCACAAACTTCGTGAAAAAGGTCCCAAACGTAGCTCTAATTGCAAGAGGTAGCGAGTTCTGGCGAGGAAAAGGATTACAGACAATCGTAGACGCAATAAAAAACGGAAAAATTAACCGTGTCGTTGTCGCTGAGAGCCTTACAAAAATAAGTGACGTAAACATCGCTCAGGCAGTTGAAGACGCAGGTTTAAATTCCTATCTGGTTGAAGTAATCGACCTCAAAGACCACTGCGCATGGCCCCACCAGAAAACACCAAGAGAAGCCACTGAAAAAGCCAAAGCCATGCTTCTAGCAGCCATCGAGCGGGCAAAGCTTCTTGAACCCATCGAGAAAATTGAGTTTCCCGCTCTCAAATCTGCCCTAATTATTGGTGGAGGCATCGCCGGTATGCAGGCGGCTGTGGACTTGGCGGATTTAGGCTTTGAGGTGAATCTGGTTGAGAAGGCACCGTTTCTTGGAGGTTTGGCTGCTCGTGCTGGCCGATTCTTTCCAACTGACGACTGCGCCATCTGTATTCAGCCTCCCTCCTCTGATGTAAAGACCATAACCCATACTTCTAGGAAGTGTGTGTATCGTTCTGGCTTCAGCGAGATTCCTAACCTGAACATATTAACGAACTCTAAAGTTGTGGCTGTTGAGGGAGTTCCCGGAAACTATAAGGTTACAATCGAAAAGAAGCCGCGGTATGTTATCGCGGATAAATGTGTAGCCTGCGACAAATGTGTCTCTGTTTGTCCTGTGGAAACTCCTGACGAATACAATGCAAACCTGAAAAAACGTAAAGCAATCTACATAAACGTTCCCACTGTCCACCCACAAATCTACGTTATTGACGAGGACGCCTGCAAATTCCATGACTGCGCCAAATGTGTCAAAGTTTGTCCAACAAATGCTATTGACTTAGATCAGAAAACTGAGCAGATATCCTTGAATGTGGGCAGCATAGTTGTTGCCACGGGCTTCAAGGAGTTTGATGCAAGCAACATAAAGGAGTATCATTATGATGATTACCCTGACGTCATAACCAATCTTGAATTGGCTAGAATGATTGACGGTTTCGGTCCAACAGGCGGAGCCATTATTCGACCTTCAGACGGCAAACCCGCCAAGAAAATCGTTTTTGTTCAATGTGCTGGTTCGCGAGACAGACGCTACAATCCTTATTGTTCAGGCATCTGCTGCATGATCTCCCTGAAAAATGCGTCTTTGATTAAAGAGGCTAATCCTGACGCAGAAATTTCCATTTGCTATATTGATATACGAACTACTGGAAGAGAGCATGAGTACTACTATGAGCGAGCTAGAGAGATGGGCATAAAATTCGTGAAGGGACGACCCACTGAAATCTATGCTGACGAAGAGAAAGACAAATTGATTGTCGATGTTGAGGATGCGCTTCTCAAACGATTCTTGGACTTGGAAGCAGACCTAGTTGTTTTGGCTACTGCAATGATACCTGCTGAAGGAACTGCGGAACTCGCCGAGATTCTGGGTCTTGATTTGGAAGCGGACGGTTTCTTCAAGGAATACAACGCTAAACTTAGACCAACCGAAACTAAACAAAAGGGAATTTTCCTCTGTGGAGGAGCAACATTCCCGAAGGATGCGCCAACAGCTTCTCTGCACGCTCACTCGGCAGCTATGAAAGCTACCAAATTCTTGACCAGCGGCAAAATAGTCAAAGATCAAAGAACCGTTGTAATCAACCAAGATTACTGTGGCGACTGCGAATTCTGCCCAGTAACCTGTCCCTATGGCGCCATCAGTTTGGAGCCCACAACTGAAGACCACTTCGTTGCCCAGGTTAACGAGCTTCTCTGTGAGGGATGTGGCGTCTGTGTGGGAACATGCCCACTGAACGCTATAGAACTTAGGCACTCTAGACCAAACCAGATGGAAGCCCAGATGAAGGCTCTCATGTCCGTAAATGGAACATCGAAGCCTCTGGTTCTAGCCATCTGCTGCCAAGAGTGCGGACACACTGCTGTTGACTCTTCGGGTATGGCTAGGATGCAGTATCCCGCCAACGTGAGGGTTATGAAGGTTCCGTGCGCTGGAATAGTGCGAGTTAACCAGATTCTTGAAGCCTTCAAAGCTGGCGCCCAAGGCGTTATGGTCGTGGGATGCAAGAGCGACGGCTGCCACTACGAGGTTGGCAGTGAGAATGCTGAGAAGAAGATGGATATTGCCAAGGTGCTGCTGAAGGAATACGGAATAGAGCCGGAAAGGCTAGAGATGTTCAAGATGGTGTTCATCGAAGGCGCCCAGTTCACAGAAGCTGCACAGATGATGACCGAACGTGCAACTAAGCTTGGTCCACTGAAACTAATGGGTGGTTCCTGAAGGAGGCGAATTGTAATGCCACATCATACGAAAAAAACTGCAAGCATGTCATTCTCTGATGAGGTTACTAGCCGTCATGGCGGAGAAACCTTGACCTCATGTTACCAGTGTGGAACCTGCGCCAGCAGCTGTCCAGTGGCCAGACTTGATTCCAGCTTTAATCCCAGAGAAATCATCAAGCTGTCCCTCTTAGGCGAGAAGGAAGAAGTGCTCTCCGGAGACGTCATATGGCTGTGCTGCTCATGCTTCAACTGCCAAGAAAGGTGCCCCCAAAACGTTGAGATCGCCGACGTAATCTACACACTGAGAAACATCGCACTAGAAGCGGGGCACTCCCCAAACATATATTCCGACTTCGCATCAGCCCTCATTGATGAGGGACGGATTGTTCAGATTTCCAAGTTCGTGGAAAAGAAACGCGAAGAATATGGTTTACCGCCCCTTAAACCAGTGGGCGTAGAGGCACTCAACAAGATTCTCTCTGCAACAGGCTTTACTAAACCAGAAAAGACGGAGGCGACAAAATGAAAAGCTACGCCATATTTCTCGGATGCACCATACCTGCACGTCAACCAAACTATGAATTGTCAGCACGAAAAACTCTTGAAAAGTTAGGAGTCGAGCTTGTAGACTTGGATAACTTTACGTGCTGTTGTCCTCCGCCCATCCAGTCAATAAATCTGGAAAGCAGCCTAGCCGTAGCTACCTACAACATCTGCTTGGCTGAAGAAGCTGGTCTGGACATTGTTGCGTTATGTAACGGCTGTTTCGAGTCTCTTGCAATGGCTAACGCGGCTCTCAAGAAAGACAAGAAACTGAAGGCACATATTAATGAAATTCTAGCTGAAGTCGGTAAAGAGTTCAAGGGCACCATCGAAGTGAAACATTTCCTTCAGGTTTTGATGGATGACATTGGACTTGAAAAAATAAAAGAAAAAGTTGTTAAGCCGTTAAGCAGCCTGAAAGTAGCGCCATTCTATGGTTGCCACTCGCTCAGACCCAGCAAACTGCTACAGTTAGACGACCCTGAGCGACCAACAATCTTCGAAAACCTGTTGGAGGCTCTTGGTGCAAAAAGCGCTGAGTATCGAGACAAGTTGAAGTGCTGTGGAGGTCTGCTGAAAGGCATCTCTGACGACACCGCACTCAGCCTAGCCAGAGATAAACTAGTAAAAACAACCAAGGCAGGCGCTGACTGCATCAGCACTCTATGTCCCTTCTGTTTTGTTGCATTGGATATAGGGCAGCTCCAAGTGAAGTCGAAGTTCAACGAAGTCTATGACATGCCAATACTCCACTATTCGGAACTTCTAGCTTTGGCTCTGGGTGTAGACCCTGAGGAGCTGGCGCTTAGAAGCCACAAGGTAAAGGCCGATAAGGTTCTCGAAAAAATCGCGTAAACAACAAGCATTCGCGGGTTTTTTGCTCCCGCTACGTTTCTTTTTTCTCACTGTTAAAGAATGCAATAAAGTTAATATTATATAACTCATTACAATGCAATCCAGAATAAAGGTGACTAAAATGGTGAATGCAGCAATAAATGGATTTGGAAGAATTGGGAGGCTCCTTTACCGGGCAGCCCTTGAAGAAAACGCAGAAATAAACTTTGTAGCAGTCAACGACCTAACTGACGCAAAAACATTGGCACATCTGCTGAAAAACGATACAACACATGGAAAATTTCCTTTCGACGTTCAAGTCAAAGGCTCATCTCTCATAGTTGACGGGAAAGAACTGAAAATTTTGGCACAACCAGACCCCGCGAAACTACCTTGGAAAGAAATGGGCGTCTATGTGGCAGTTGAATCAACTGGAAGATTCAGAGCAAGAGAAGCAGCCGCAAAACACTTAGAAGCTGGGGCAAAGAAGGTTCTTGTCTCCGCGCCGATGAGCCCCGCAACCAGCGCTGACCTAAC
Source organism: uncultured Candidatus Bathyarchaeia archaeon (assembly GCA_964399485.1). Taxonomy (GTDB): domain Archaea; phylum Thermoproteota; class Bathyarchaeia; order Bathyarchaeales; family Bathyarchaeaceae; genus Bathyarchaeum. Next base: position 13,874 of record CAYNQS010000008.1, read on the forward strand.
AGTAGTTTACGGAGTAAATGATGACCTATACGATCCAAACAAACATAACATACTCTCCTTGGCTTCATGCACTACCAACTGTTTAGCTCCAGCGGCAAAAGTTCTCAATGACACCTTTGGAATCGAGAAAGGTCTCATGACTACAATTCATGCTGTAACCAATGATCAGAGACTTCTTGACATGCAACACAAGGACCTGAGACGAGCCAGATCAGCAGCCTTCAATATGATTCCAACAACGACAGGCGCAGCAAAAGCAGTTGGTTTAGCCCTTCCCGTGCTTAATGGAAAACTGAACGGTTTGGCTTTGCGTGTTCCACTACCTGATGTCTCAATAGTTGACTTGGTGGCGATACTGAAAAAAGAGGCTACAAAAGACGAAATCAACGCAGCTTTCAAGAAGGCAGCCGAAGGAAAGTTGAAGGGCGTCCTAGAATATAGTGAGGAGCCACTGGTTTCATCGGATTTGATACATAACAGTAACTCAGCCATCATAGACGGGGACTCGACCATGGTCATAGGAAACTTGGTTAAGGTCCTTGCCTGGTATGACAACGAGTGGGGCTACTCAGTCAAGATGGCGCGGATGATCGAAAAAATCTGCAAGATGGCCTAAACGGAAAACAACAAAACCCTCAAATCCAACCCTTTTCCTTTTTTTAAGCAGGTGATAAAATGCCAAAATTCTTGACAATAGACGATTTTAACCTAAAAAACAAAACCGTCCTTGTGCGAGTAGACTTTAACTCGCCACTTGACCCGAAAACCAAACAAATCATTAATGACAAAAGAATCCGTGCCCACGCAGACGCAACAATCAAAGAGCTTGTCAAAAAAGGCGCAAAAACCGTGATCTTAGCCCACCAGGGAAGACCTGGAGACGCAGACTTTATTCCCCTTGATCAGCATGCCAAGCTTCTCGGCAAAGCATTGAACATGACCGTAAAGTATGTGGATGATGTTTTCGGGGAGAAGGCACAGAACGCCATCAAGGCGTTGAAGAGCGGAGAAGTTCTGGTTTTAGGAAACGTTCGAAGCGTCTCAAACGAACAGAATAAGGGAACACCTGAAGAACACTCTAAAACCGAGTTCGTGAAAAACTTAGCTCCTTTGGCAGACGTTTTCATTAACGATGCTTTCGCCGCGGCTCACAGGGCGCACGTGTCAATGGTTGGTTTCACAGCTGTTTTGCCCAGCGCCGCTGGCAGAATAATGGAACGGGAACTCAAGGCTTTAGGCAAAGTTCTGGAATCTCCTGAAAAGCCCTCGGTGTTTGTGATTGGCGGAGCGAAAGGCGATGACTCACTGGATATATCCAAGTATGTGCTGAAGAACGGCATAGCTGACTACGTTTTGACTGGCGGAGTGATAGGCCACATCTTTTTGGTGGCTAAAGGTGTTGACATGGGCAAAGGAAACATGGATTTCTTGGAGAAGAAGGAGCTGATGGGTCTAGTGCCGGGCATAAAAGAAATCATGAACCAATATCCTGGAGCCATCATCGTTCCCGTTGACTTGGCTATGGAAGTGAACCAGAAACGAAAGGAAATAACTGTTGACGAACTGCCAACAAGCTATCCAGTCTTGGACATCGGAACAAAAACCGCAAAGAAATTCGGTGACATAATACTAAAAGCCAAAACAATAGTGGTCAGCGGTCCTGTCGGCGTCTTCGAAAATCCAGAATTCAAGAAGGGCTCCCAGATTGTTCTTGAGGCGGTAGCGGCTTCGGAAGGTTTCTCTCTTGTTGGCGGCGGACACACAGTTGCTGCCGTTGAAAAATTGGGGCTGGCTGATAAAATGTCGTACGTAAGCACTGCAGGAGGCGCATTGATAGAGTTTCTTATGGGGAAGCAGCTGCCCGGAGTTGTTGCTCTGGAGAAGGCAGCCGCCAGAACCTAATCTTCCCCCTTTTTTGGAGAACTTGTTGTCAGCTCTTTTTTGTGTCTTGTATACTGGGCTTCCTTTGTAACGTTCCCTTCTGAAGACGGTGTAGTTGACGACTATGTGTTGGGAACTAAAGTTGTTTTCTTGTTCAATGTTTTTTGCATAATGATGGTACCCACTATCCCAGCTATAACCACTGCTGTAATCATCGTTAACTTCAGTAACTCAGCTACGAATTCCATAACCGTGTTTGCTTCAACAACCGTGTTTCTTTCAGGGACGTTTACTGCTCTCGTATTCCATTCTTCGAGATATTGCATGTATTCTTCGGTGGTTGGGTAACTTTCTGTGTATGGATAGGGGAACCCGCTCATGTTTCGGAAAGGTAGTGGGTCAACTGTGAACTCGAATCCGTATCCCCAATTGCCTGGTGGGTCTTTGAACCAGGAAGCCACAAACAGGAAGACGCTTCTTTCTTCGCCGTCTTCAAGTTGCGGTAAACTTGTGGTGGGAAACTTGAGTGTAACGTTGTCACCCTGCATTCCAATGACATACATGTCGTCTGCTTCTAGAAGCAGTTGTGTTACGTTACCGTATTTTGTGAAGTATCCTGAAGCGTTTGAGATTGTGGTGCCAAACTCCAGTGGTTTAAAATTGGCGATGGGAGCGATTTCATGAATTGTTACTTCTTCTTGTGGGGTTGTGTCTATTCCGATGTAATCGAATGTCACGTTCCAGAAGTTGGTGATTCTAATCTTGTATTCTGTCACGTCTTCGGGGAAAAGCCCAGTCAAGTCTACGGCGAAGGTTCTGGGAACGTAATCTGCTGGAGTCGGCATCTGCCTATCCTGTGAAACTCGCACCCAGTTACCTTCTGCATCTATGACTTCCATGTAGGGGGCAGGGTAAAGTTGCGTACCGTTTGCCACTAACCCTGCAGCATATGCCTCATCGAATTTGTCTATCCACTTATAATATGGTTCAGCTGGTCCCCAATCAACCATTCCATTGATTAAGAGCTTAATCTCCGATGCATCAGATAAGTCGCCCAAATCCAACGTTAACTGGTTCAATTGGATGTTGTCCCATGATGGACTGTCAACTCCGTTAATGGATGGAGTGAAGACGCCGTCAAGTTGGGAGATTTGAGCCAGAACATCTTCTCCGTTTTCGTTTGTGGCTGAAATTGGCGTTACTAAGCTGTCTTCATCTATGGTGTAGATTTCTCCGTAGAAGCCTCGGTTGACGTAATTCACCATTGTTGAGTAAACGTCAATGTCAGCAGAGTGGTCAACAACCACTAGGTAAGCTGTGTCTAAATAGAAGATTTCGTCCCATTGCTGAAAGAGGACAATGTCATAATATTCGTAGCCATTTTCAGCATCAGTTTTTACTTCTAATTGGCTTGCATTCAATTTGATGTGGTCCCATGGGTTTCCTCCACCAAAAACTATGTCGCCGTCTTCATTCATGTAATTCATGTATCCTAGCCAACCCGCGTTTGAGACTTCAGTAATGTACGTGTAGTTGATTCCGTTCCAAATGTAAAGTGAAGGACAGCAGGCATATCCGCTAATTACGATGTACTGTGCAATCATTGATTGCCACTTGTCCAAAGTGACAGTTCTTGATTCGCTTTCTACTCCATCGTTCCAGTGTGAAAATTCCACTATTCCAGTTCCAACATCGACGATTTTGTCTGTGCTAAGACTGTACTCTCCCACTGGTAACAGTTCAACGTATGGCGATTCATATGTTACACCGTTGAGAGTGAATATCATTGGTTTGCTACCGCCACCTGCCCTGTTAATAGAGAGGGTGTGAAAGCCATCAGGGGCAACTACAAAATATCCCTTTAAAATGTTGCCTTGATTGCCGAGGTTTACCATCTCAACGGGATAACCTTTTGTTGTTTCAGAGTTTGCTGGACCGGCTGTAATCGTGAATTCAATTGTCGCATCAGATTCACCTGCAGCCAAAGTAACCTGTTTTGTCGCTACAACCTCGCCACCAACAATCATCCTTACGCCAAGGACACCCTCTTCACTTGCATTGTTGTTGGCTTTAGCTGTGATAGTTACGGTTTCTCCTTCCCACACTTCATATGGATTTACAAACATCCTTACCAAATCGATGTTTTCTGATGCAGCAATCGGGGCTTCAACAGCAAACGATCCTGCCAAACCATCTATTTCAACATTGTATGTACCAGCGTTTGCTTCAGTCACTTCGAATTCTATAACCTCAGTTGCGCCGCCAGACAGGGCAACATCCTTTGTTTCTCGTATGATGTCAGCGATTTTGAGGTTCACTGTGTAACCGCCGCTGGCTTCTCCAACATTAGTTACCTTAACCGAGATTTCAACGATTTCATTCACCATAACAGAGGGGGGATTAACCGTTAACTCGGTTACCTGAAATTCTGCAGGTTTAATGGGTGGAGCATCAGAACTAACACGGAAAGAGGTAGACAAATCCCCTAACGCAACCACGTAGTCGCCCTCAGCATTCTCAGCAACTTCAAACTCCACAGTTGCGCTTTCGCCGCTATCCAACTGGACAACTTTGGTTTCCCGTTTTTCGTCATTTACAAAAAGATCCAGCGAAAACTCGCCAGCCACGTCTCCAATGTTGCTCGCCGTAGCTGAAACGGTTACGGGGTCTCCGATCCTAGCTTCTTTTCGGCTAGTTACCAGATTTGTTAATTTTAGTTCAGCTGGTCGGATTGGCGCCTCCACAGTGACCCTGACTGACTCTGTTAGATCCCCTATGGCGACTGTGTGGTTCCCCACGGTCAAGTCTGCGGCGGTGAAGGATACCGTTGTGGTCTCTGCCGCTGAAAGCTGAACAGTTTTTGTTGTTATTGGAACATCATTTATTGTTAATGTCACCGTGTGGTTACCGCTCTGATCTCCAATGTTAGTTACTTTAACCGATATTTGCAGCGGTTCCCCAACTTGTATCCAATCATAATCAAGAATCAAATCTGTTACTTGAAACTCGGCGGGTTTCGAAATCAGCGAATCCGCATAAAAGTAACCGGGAACTACAAAAGCCAGAAGTACCAAATCAGCCAATAAAACCGTTTTAAGTTTAGTTAATCTGAAGCCCAAGATCATCAACACACAGGAACGAAAATTCACCATTGCTTATATAAGATGTGCTTAATTCACTACTTCGCTCTTAAGACTTCCTAAGGTCTATGGTTTTCTCACTCAACTTCTGAAGGCTCCAACCAGTTTCGAGACTTGAAAACGGTTTTTCCGCCCAAGTTCACTCTCAAGCAATCTTCGTAAGGACACATTTCAACGCATCGGAAACATAGCATGCACATTGAAGTCATTATTTTTCCTCCCTTCTGCTCATACACTTCAGTAACCTGCACTGGGCAAACTCTTTTACAAATTCCACATTTGGTACATTTTGTCTCGTTCTTGTCAAGATGAAGCACAGGAGCCCACTCAAAGCCCTTCAACCTATTCAAAGCGGCAATCGAGCAGCCTGTGGGACAGAAGCGGCACCAAACTCTTCTCACAAAGAATGAACCCACAACTGTTAACGCCAAGAAAACTAGTGCACCTATGGTGGCAAAATTTTTGCCAGAGTACTTGATAACCTCCTGAATGTAGGGATAACTGAAGTATAATCCGCTAATTTCCAGTGGACCCTCCCAGGGCACAATCAGGGGTACCAGCGGGCTAAGCAAGATTCCAAGATGCTCGAAGGGACCAGCAAGAACTAATGCCATAAGAGAAAGAAGGGAGAATGTTTCGGGCGGTTCTATAATGTACAGAACAACGGATAGAATCAGAAAGAAAAGCAACAACACATACCTGAAATTATGTAAGAACTTGTTGAGTTTATCGGACAGGTTTCTGTAGCGTATTTTGAAGGCTTTTCGGATTAGAGTAAGCACATCCATGTATAAGCCGAACGGGCATAACCAACCGCAAAAGAACCGCCCCAAAACAATAGGCATTATCAGAATAACGGCTAGTATAAGAAGTGGCCTTACAGGATATATAAATAAGTAAAATATCGCGACAAAGGATACGACTTGAACAAAGAATTTCAGGTAAGTTACTTTTGTTGTCCGATTCCTTTTCCATATAAGGATAACTAATATTCCTGCTAATGCCAGTGCCGCAAGCGCCGTTAACCTCAGTAACTCGGCTACGAGTTCCATAACCATTTTTACTTCGCCTTCACATTATGCGGGAAACAAGCTGCTGCTGTGCAGAATCCTAAGGGATATAATAGTCCAGTAGCGAACGCTTCAAGACATGGATGTGAAAATATAATTATCAACGGCATAGGCAGTTCTCGTTAAATTTTTGGTTAAGTAAATACCAGCAGAGACCATTTAAATCTTAGTAGTTTTTGGCAATCCTGCTTTTTGTGTGGCATTTCTATTTTGCGCCTCTGATTACATTTTATTGGCAAAACATATGTAACTCCTATTCGCAGATTATTTTGGGTTTACTCTTGTGATTGATGATCTAATACTTCAGCTGTTAATCCTCATCGGCTCACTGGTTGTTTTAGCTTTTTCCAGTCACTACACAATAAAAGCCATAGAGAAAATTATCGAACTCACAGGCTTAAGCGAAATGTCCGCAGGATTCATCCTTCTCGCCACCTTAACTTCGGTGCCTGAAATAATTGTAGCCCTCTTCGCTGTTCTTCAAGGAGAACCCGCAATAAGCATAGGCGATATTCTAGGATCAAATGTGTTTAACATCGGAGCCGTTTTAGGACTGTTAGGATTGCTTGGTTACCTCAAAACATGCTGCACAACCCTTCTGACCGAACTCACAGACATCCTTTTCATCACTTCTTTGATTCCCCTTCTTCTTGTAATATTCAAGGTGGCAAGTCCCGTTGTCGGCATAATTCTGTTGGCAACTTTTGTAGCGAACACCTATTTCATGGCAAAAAGGAGAACGCCTGCTGTTGAATCCAACGGGTTAGAAGCCCCTGCTGAAAGGAAAGGCAAAACAAAAGTTATTGTAACGTTGTTGGTTGCCCTAGCAGGTGTTATTGTAGCTGCTCGCCTCGTTGTTTCATCTGGAATCAGCATTGCAGCCCTTCTTGGGGCTCCGCCAATCCTGCTTGGAGCAAAGGTCATTGCCATCGGCACCTCTCTTCCAGAGCTTACCACCGATTTTACGGCTGTCCGAAGGGGACGCGTTCACTTGGCAATCGGAGGAATCATCGGCTCTAACCTCACAAATCTCACTCTTGTTTTAGGATTGGTTCTTCTAGTTTCCCCCTTTGCAGTTGACATGACAATCTTCACAGAAATCCTTCCATTCCTGCTGATAACCACCGTGATCTTCTGGCGTTTTCTCACAAGAGGCGGAATCTCCAAAATCGGCGGCGTAATCCTGTTAGCGGCATACCTGCTATTTCAAATAATCATATAACCCAATAGGGTCACTTTCTCATTCTGCAAAAACTGATAATATCGCCAAAAGTTATATTTATTAACTGAAGGGCGAGACTATTCGCTAATTCGAAAAACCGCTCTTCTGAGGGGAACCGCTAGCATGTCCAAGGATTTCGTTGTGATTACGGCAACCGGAAAAGACAAACCGGGGTTGACCACCGAGATAACGGAATCGATCGCCAACGCAAAAGGGAACATCGTTGACATCGAAGCCTTCAGCATGAGGGGACTCTTCGCCATCTTCATGATAGTGGACTGCCGCACCATATCGATACCCTTTGAGAGCCTCAGAACTCAGCTCATGGACATCGGAAAGAAGATCGGATTGGAGGTCACCATAGAGCCTCTCCCGGCTGGGCGACGAAAGAGCGGCAAAAAACTTGTGCTTTTGACAACTCTTGGAAAGGATAGGCCAGGCATTGTAGCAAAGGTTTCGCGGTTTCTTTCGGAGAACAATGCAAACATTGAACGGATACGGATGATCGCCTACGGAGAATTGAACGCCATGGAGATACTCATCGACATCAACGACATCCCTATTCCCATCGAGGACTTCAAGGAAGACTTGAACAGAGAGTGCAAAAAAGTTGGACAGGATGTTGTTTTTCAGAAGGATACAGTTTTCCGAAGACCCAAAAGGCTGATAGTCTTCGATGTGGACGGCACATTAATCGACGCTGAGATGATCGACGAGCTGGCGAAGGCTGCTGGAGTCGGTGGAAAAGTCAGCGAAATCACCTCAAGAGCCATGAACGGAGAGATAGAATTCAAAGAGGCACTCAAAGAAAGAGTTAAGCTCCTGAAGGGTTTAGATGTCACCGTTCTCGAATCAATCGTCGAAAACTTGGATGTAACCCCAGGCGCTGAGGAACTGATAACCGCCCTCAAAGCCCTAGGCTATAAAATAGCGCTCATTTCAGGAGGATTCACCCAATTCGTTGAAAAGATCAAGGAAAAACTCGGAATCGACTATGTCTACGCCAACAAACTGGTGATCGAAGATGGGAAACTGACCGGAGAGTTGGTGGAACCCATAATTGATGCAGAGCGGAAGGCTGAGTTGATGCGGGAGATAGCGGAGAAAGAAAATCTTTTGATGGAACAGGTGGTTGCGGTTGGTGACGGTGCAAACGACAGGTTTATGCTCCAAAATTCGGGGCTGGGAATTGCGCTCTATCCGAAGGAAGTTCTGCAGAAAGTGGCATCTGGAGTCATAACCAAAAACAACCTTGCTGGAATACTCTACTGTCTGGGAGCACCGGAAGAAAAACTGAAAGAACTGGTTCCGGACAAAAAACCTCACTCCTGACTGTGGCGTTTTGTCTAGAAGTTTCAGAGTTGTTATTTTCTGAATTGTCTGATTTTGAGTATGTCATTGTTCACGTCTTGGAACGTTTTGTAAACGTCTTCCATATGTAATGTTGATTTTTTTCTTCTGTTCTGAATAAGCCCAGCTACTAGGACGGCGGCGCCCATAGTTTCGCTTATTGGGGTGGGTTCCGGAAAAGTTATCAGAGTAATGGCAAGTTTGATGAGCTTAGACTTGTATCCGTCTCTCCACAACTTTTTGGCGTTGTTCACATCTTTAGCCATTTCATTCATAACCTCAAGAGTCTCTGTGTAACTTAGCCCCAACTCTTGCAGCACAGCAGTCATTCTCTTCAATTCTTTCGATTCCACAGTGAACCCCGGTTTTCTTTTAAATATTAAGGGGAATGTAAGTCCTTTCTAGCACAAAAGCTTTAGCACCAAGAAAACGCACAAACCACTATTCTTTGAGGCTCTGACAGCAAAAAATTTCAACAAACTATGCAAAAAGCGGTTCCATCAACTTTCTTTTTTAAATAAAAACCGCCAATTTTCAATCCAGAAATTTCAATAACGGCTGCAATCAATCACGCAGTTTTATTCTTCTAGCCTTTAAATTTCTGGAAAAATAAGCAACACCAATTATTCACACGAACTTTACGCATATTAGACTCCTAATAGAGGTTCATTGTTGAAAACTAGCTTTTTTCTGGAAAATCATCTACCCCGTTAGATTTGTTGCTGGGATTTTGAATGAACGTGCATGTAACCGCGAAAAACCAGCAAGTATGTGTAGTATATGATTCCGATGATTCCCAGCCAGACACAGATGTTGTAGATTGTTGTGCTCAGAGAAGGAGTGTAGAGCGGATTAACCGTTAGTGGATAAAAGGGTTGCATTTCGCTGTAAAGTGGAGCATCCAAGAGAATGTGGATTGTGGTGCCTAAAACCCCCGCAACCATGAAAGATTTCAAACCTAACTTGCCATTCGGCACCAACAGCAAATCTCTATAAAATCTGTGTAGAAACTTCTCAAGAAGAAATATCGTGTAGCCAAGACCGAGACCCACAAATAAGGCTAGAAGGAATGTGTGAAAATATCCGTGTAACGGATACCTTAACCCAAGAAAAAGAACCAAGAAAGGTTCGACATCAAGGATTACGTTGGCTAATATGAAGGTGGGCGCATGTAAATACCTTCTGAACGGAAGCCCTAAACCAAAAGCTGGACCCAAATGGAATGGCGTGAAAGGCATCAATATCACCATGTTACTGTTTTGTGGTTATATTTACAATTTCGATTCTATGCTTACGTGCCAACATTTTTTAAGAGTTTTTATAAAAAAAGTGGGCGGATATGGCATGTTGTAACTCTCGACAGGGCTTCTGTCTCAAATTGTGTGGCATATCCTTAAATCAAAACAAGCCTATAAGACTGTTATCCAAAAACTTCTGAACCAAGAAAATATACAGTTTATATTCAATCTTCTAAGATTTTTTCTTGAACTGTTATTCATAATTTAGATATATCCGTAGTGTTAATATTCATGGACAATTAAAACATACGACGAAGTTCTAAGGGGATAGACGGTTGGCGAAGAAACCTATCGGTGAAGAAATTCGGAGCAGATTTCCTAGGTTAACGATGAGTCTGGTGATGGCGATTATCTTCTATTTAGTAAATATTTTTGTCCCGCCATTGATGGGAGAAATAATGCTTCCAGGTGTCAACATAAAAGCCGACACGCTAATAGGAACTATTGCACTAATCTTCACAGCCATTTTTCTGATACGTGCATTGGCAGATGGTTTGGTGTTGAGCGACATTTTGACAGACATCTTTGTAAAACGGTTGGGGATAAAAGAAGAGAGATCTCCTAGGAGAGCTGCAAGAGACGCAATATACATTATCGTTATCCTTCTCGTGACGACAGCTCTTCAATCTCTAATAGCGACTCTAGAGCCTGGTGCCAAAGAGCCGTTGACAACCGCTACTACATATGTTGCTCTCGCAATAATTCTTATCCTAATTTATGATATTGGGCGAATCCTTTATCGAATAGTTGAACGAAAAGCCGAATCTATGGCAGACAGTCTTGCCAAAATGACTGACCGAATGAAAAACAGGGAGTAAAATGGATCAAATTCAAATAATCTTTATCCTCATCTACCTGCTAACCATTCTCCTCTCGGCTACCAAAATCGTTCCCATGTCAGTCGCTGCCATGATTGGAGCTTTGCTTACCGCTTTTTTTGGTCTCCTCCCCGACTACGACGTGTTCACCTATGAAGATGCTATGGGCTTCATCGACATTCGGCTAATCCTTCTGTTGCTGGGCGTCATGATTGTGGTGGAAGTAGCTGAGCGAAGCGGTCTCTTTCGTTTCGGAGCCTTGTACGCCGTCAAAGTTTCGCGTGGAAATCCCAGTGTACTTTTTGTCTCTATCTGTGTGATTTCTGCTGCTGTTTCGGTGTTTCTTAGCGACCCAACGGCGATGCTGCTCATAGCCGCTGCCATGGCGACCATAACCAAGCTGTTGCGTTACGATCCGGTGCCTTACTTCATTTCTGCCATGGTTATGATCAATCTGGGGGGAACAAGCACCCTGATCGGTTCAGTGTCTAACATGGTAATTGGTATTAACGCGGGGATAAGCTTCACCGACTTCATTGGATATCTATTTGTTTGTGAAATTGCTCTCTGGGCGTTAACAATCTTCGTTTTGTACATGATCTTCAAATCAAGGCTAGGCGAAAAAAAGGAACTGCCAGAATACAATCCTTGGGAGAGTGTGGAAAACAAGACACTCTTTTACCGTTCCATTTTCATCCTAATCCTTCTGATAGGGCTCTTTTTGACTCTGGAAAACCTTGGAATTGGACCAGAAGCTGTTGCCTTAGGATGTGCTATCATTGCTTTGGCTCTGAGCGGTGCTGACCCTGCAGATATTTTCAGAAAACTAGACTGGGAAACCATATTCTTCATCGCAGGCTTCATGTTCGTGGTTGGGGGTCTAGAAAGCACGTTACTCTTGAGAGATATATCAACGCAACTTTTCCAAACAGTTGGACAAAGCCCATTAGGTGCAAGCATGGCCACTCTGTGGGCTAGCGGTCTTGCAAGCAGCGCAGTAAGTAACATCGCTATTGCCCTAACTTTTACTCCGATAATCAGCACCGGAGTTGCCACATTAAACTCGGCAGCCGTGTGGTCAGCGTTGGTTCTCGGAACGAATCTGGGAGGAGCCACTACGCCTTTGAGTGGTTCTGTAATCATGATGGGCATAGGCGCCCTAAAACGCGAGGGAATCTCGCTGAGTTTTGCTGAGTTCACAAAAGTGGGTGTAATCACTTCTCTTGTCCAGTTAGGCTTCGCAAGCCTTTATCTAATTGTAAGGTTCAATTTATGGGTGTGAACAAATTGGTTAGAAAATGGATCGAATCTAGAGAGAGAAAACCAGAATCCGAGTATGACGAGGCTAAAAGAGAATTTGAGATGGCCATTGGACAACCTTTCATTACCTTGAAATTGGAAATTCCGACAGGATTCGAAGAATTCAGCAGCGACTTTCGTAAACTGGAAAACGATCAGCGGTTCCATGAAGAAGTTCAGGATCTAATAAAAAAGCGTCTCCTGCTTGATTCGCGTCGCAAAAAGAGTTCACAACTGGAATGAGTCTTTTCTGCTGTGAATTTGTGTTTTCTGCCTCTTTTTAGTTATTCCTCTTTAGCGTGAGCAAAACGGCTTCTTTTGGTAGAACTTCAAGAACCGTTTAGTTGGCATAGTAACCTCATTTAGGACCAGAATTGATTTTTGCACTGTTGTTATTCGAGGTCGCCTAACATTTCCTTCAGAGATTCTACTTCTTCTCGAAGCGAGGCTACCTCTTTCTCCAGAGTGCTAGCTTTCTTTTCTCCTGCTTTCTTGAGGTTCTCTATTTCTTCCAGAAGTTCAGTTCTCTCGCTTTTCAGTTTCTCAATTTTTTCCTTCAAGTCCCCCAACGTCTGCACAAGCCTCCTCTCAATTCCCTTAATTTCTTTAACCATGCCTTTAAGAGTTACTCTCTCTTTCTCTTTCCCCACAACCTTCCGGAATCTTTTTTCGCATTTAGGGCAAGTGAAGAGCCCCAAAGTAAGCTTAAACCGTTCACCCTTTTTGCTGGGTCTGCCAACCATAGACCACGTCTTCGTTGGTTTAGTTACCTCAGTTCCACATGTGGGGCACACTGACAACTGCAAGCCTCATTATTAGTTGAGACTATTCATTAAAAATTTTTTTAACGCCTTCAAGTCCACTTCAGTTAACCCGTAACTACTCGAAACACAAACTGCCTTTATGCCCGTCAGTTATCGAATTTGGCACATCGTGCTTTTCAGTTCTTCAGCTAATCACTAGATGATTCAACCTAAAATAGGAGTGTTAGAGGTAAATGACGAACTGTAGGCGTTCAACCAATTCTTTATAGCGGTTCCTTATGGTTACTTCTGTCACTTGAGCAATCTCTGCGATTTCTCTCTGGGTTTTTCTTTCTCCAGTCAGAACCGAAGCAATGTAGCTGGCTGCTGCAGCTATGCCTGTGGGTCCCCTTCCTGACGTAAGCTTCATCTCTTTGGCTGCAGCGAGAATCTTGTGAGCGATTTCCTCAACCTTTCCCTGCATGGTCAGCTGGTTAGAAAATTTGGTTATGTACTGGCTTGGCTTTAGAGGCGGGATGAAATAGTTAAGTTCCTTTATTAAAAAACGGTAGCTTCGTCCAACCTCCTTTTTGTTTACAGTAGAAGCCTGCGCGATCTCGTCCAGAGTTCTAGCCACCCCACACTGTCGGCAAGCCACGTAAATAGCGGCTGCAGTTACTCCCTGAATAGACCTTCCTCGGATGAGACGCTCCTTAACAGCTTTGCGATAGATAACCGAGGCAGTCTCAAGAATATTTTTGGGCAAATTCAGATTGTTAGCTATTTTGGAAATCTCAGAAAGAGCAAAAGCAAGGTTTCTCTCCGTGGCGTCGGAGACCCTGATGCGCCGCTGCCACTTCCGCAACCTGTAAATTTGAGCCTTCTGACCCGGAGCAATCCTCTTGCCGTAAACGTCCCGATCATGCCAGTCAATCATGGTTGAGAGACCTTTATCATGAATCGTAAATGTGAGTGGTGCGCCGGCTCTAGCACGTTTAGCACGCTGCTCATCGTCAAATGCTCGCCACTCTGGTCCTTGATCTGCGAGTTTGGCGGCGACGACGAAGCCGCAGTTCATGCAGACTATTTCAGCGCATTCGTAGTCTCGCATGAGACGGCTGCTTCCGCATTCGGGGCATCTTCGAATCTTTGGAGGTTGTTGGATGTTTTCTTTTTTCATCTTTTTTTCCTCTTTTTTCTTCCCGCTTTAGAGGGGATTGCGTAAAGAATTTGGTTAACAAGCTGCTCTGGACTTTGGACTTGGGGCTTGACAGCCACATAGGGGGAGGATGTGGGACCGAAAACGTCAAAAACTGTTCCCACGGGCTTGAGTTTTTCATTTGTCACTTCGTCGCCGATGTGGGGAATGTTTTCCGCCTTAAGAATCATGTTTTTTGTGTTGCTTAAGTGAAGGACGTGACCGATTCTATGCAAAACCCTTTTTCCCCTCACAAAACCTATTGTTCACACGGTGCGCTTTATTTAAACGTTTCTGAGGCTGTATTCCATTTTGCACAATCGATTCCTGTGTCTGAAAATTTTGTGCAAAATAAGAGAATTTTAAGCAAAATCAACTATGATAAAATGTTGTTTTATTTACATTTTTGATGAAAGTTCTTCGGGTCTCTGGGAAAAATGTCTTCCGCCCAACTGATGCAAAACTCCTAGAGGAGCGTGAATACCGCAACTAATAAAACACTCTAAATCGATAGCAAATCAGATTGAAATGCGGAAACAAGACAAGATTTTTCTTTGGCCCGTTTACTTTGACGCAAACATGACCAGAGCAGATGGACGGAGGGTTCCAAAGAAGCTCGCCGTATCGGCACCAAAAGTGGAGGAACTTCAAATAGCGGCAAAAAGATTGGGTCTACAACCTGAAGCCGTATCTGACGCTGCGCATCCAAATTCTCCATGGATAAGAACTGGGCTACTTGTTGTTCCCAGAAAGGAAGCTAAAGGTAAAACCTTGAAGAGGATTGCTGAAGAACTGTATAACCTACGTAGATAGAAAATTTGCTAGGCGCCCTCTTTGGAGACAAGAATCGCGTTTACAATGCCGTCTTGTCCAGGGCGGGATGTTACCCGTGCGGTTCCCAAGGGCGTTGCGATCATTGTTCCTTTTGTGATTACGCCTCGTCGGTCGTAGTCCACGTTGGCTGGGTTCTTTATCACCCGAAGTATCTCCACTTTTGAAGTTTTCCCAGAAGCGTCGGATATGTTTGCCTGATTTACTGCTAATAGGCGAGTCTTTTGGGTGCCTCCATGCTTCTGAACTATTCTGCTCTTATGTTTGCCCAGCGTAGTTTCTGCTGGAAAGAAGCCCTTTTCAAACCTTCTTTTCTTTCGGTTAGCTCTTTTCCTTCCGCCCGAAGCTTTGCGTTTATGTTGATCTCCGTGCCAAACAGACAAGCTCACATCATCTCATAGGTCTCGATGAGACTAGCAAAACTTGACATATAAGCTTATCTTTGCAGCCTATTTTTCAGGATTCGTCTTTTTCTTCTGTTTGGGGTTCGGCGAAATCTTGGAATATGGTTTTGAGTTGACGTTTCATTGCTCGCAGATCGTGGCTTAAACCAAAGAAGTCAGCGAAAAACTCGGTTGTTTTTATAACCTTTTTTCTTCCAACCCCTTCGCGGACGATAAGCTCCATGTCTTCCAGTTCTCTAAGGTGACCATAGGCGTGGTGACCTCTAACATCGACAACTTGGGTCTGAGGAATCGGCTGCCTAAACGCGATATATGATAAAGTTTTCAGTGGACCTGCAGAAAGAAGCGGTCTTGTGGCTAGCTTTCTAACTTTACCCGTGTACTCGGCTTTCAGTTGCATAACAAACCGTTCCCCCTCAAGTTCAAGAACCTCAATGGCTGTGTCACGATTCCTGTAATTCTCCACCAAAGCTTTAGCGAGTACTCTAACCTTTCTTTTAGAACGAGTACTGATTACACTTCCCAATGTCTTCAAATCAAGGGGGCGCCCTGCCACGTAGAGCCCTGCTTCCAGCAAGGCTAATTGCCGCCTGAACCGCTTCTGTTTAAGATAGTCAGATGATTCCTGTTCCTCTTCCTTCAAAGGTAGGGTCTCCTGCGACGGTTATGTACAGTTCCTCCGTGTCTTCCTCCTGCCACAACCCTATCTTTCCTCTTTGGGCAAGAAAGAGAAGGATTATAAATGTTTTAACTGCTTCAAGCTTTTCTAGTCCAGCAACGAGCTTGGAGAATTCTATCAGATCCCCTTTTCCTGCAAGTTGGCAGAGCTGACTGTAAACGATCTTCATGCGTTCCTCGATTTCCAGCAAATAGAGGTCGATTGGCGGAATAATTTCGGGAGTGGGTAAGATTGGTTGAGGCTGTGGTGGAGGGCGTATGCTCTCGCCTCTTAGAACCTCATCCAATACATCTAACAGGTTTTCTAGAGTAGTTGAAGATAACTCGTAACGGAGAGGGAGAAATATGGGTGGAGGAACGAAATCCGGTGGGCTTTTAGGTGGCGGTGGAGGCTCCTCAAGTTTCAGTAAAAGTTTGGTTTTCATCAAGTAGATGGTGCTAGAGGAGTCCAAAGCCACGCCTGAGGCTCTGAAATCCACTTCTCCTCGGTGCTCCATCTCCTCCAAGAAAGTGGTTAACAAAAAGGAAATGTTGACATCCCAAGGCATTATCTTCTCTAATCTGTGAATTTCAAAGAGTATACTCAAGGGAGGCTGAAAATAGAAAGGTTTTTCCATAGACTGAGGCATCATGCAGCCTCCTGAATCTTAGCTGAAACCACATGAGAGTAGCCGCTGCGTTCATAGATTCCCCACACTTTCTTAGCTTTGCTGACCATCTCCGGCTTCAAGGTGATAACCACAAACTGGGACTTCATAGACTCTTCAGATAACAGATCGCCTAGTCTGGACACATGGACGGGGTCAAGGTGAGCGTCGATTTCATCGAACAGGTAGAAAGCAGCGGGCATAAAGTCTTGCAGAGCAAAAATGAATGCAACCGCCGACACGGACCTCTCTCCGCTACTGGCTCCACTTACCAAGATAGATGCCTTATTTCTGAATTGGACATTCATATCCATTCCTCCAGAGAATGGGTCTTCAGGATTCTCAAGTATCAAAGCAGCTTCACCACCGCCTGTTAGCTTTGTGAAGTATCTTCTGAAGCTCCCGTCAATCTTTTCGAAAGCTTCCATGAAAACTGCACGTTTTTTCCTTTCAATCTCATCCATGAAAGCGAGGATAGACTGTTTCTCTTTTTCAAGTTCGTTCATGCGTATGGACAGTTCTTTGTATCGCGAAGCCTGCTCAGAGTAGTGGTCTAGAGACAGCTGATTTACGGCGCCGAGTCGATTCAGCTCAAGACGTAACAGCTTAAGGGATGACTCAGCAGTCTCCAGCTGTTCCTGCGAAATCGGCAACGGCTCATCATAGCCTAGTTCCTGCAATCGTTGATTGTGCTGTTCTAGTTTCATTTCGCATGTTTGGAGATTCAATTGTAGCTCGTTATATAGCCTGTCTGAACGTTCATACACTGAATCCAATCGTTGCAGCTTTTTGTCAATGTCATCAATCTGAACCGTGAATCTTTTGGATTCCTGCTTGGCGTTTAGAACTGTTCTAGACAACTCTTCCTTGGAATCTCCCAGTTCCAGAAGCTCCTCATCAAGAGCCTCTTTTTCTTTGGCGGCTGCTTCAACCTCGCTTTCAACCGTTGAAATCTGCCTTTTCAGCTTTCGCAGTTGGATTCTAATGTTATCAGCGCCTATTTTGAGGACGTTTCCAAACGTGGATTCGAGAGTGGCAAGGTTAGTTTCAGTGTTGCCCATGCTCTGACGCGCCTCGATAATCTCTTCGCCCAAATTTTCTCGTTGAATCTCCGTCTCCTGAATCCTAGCTGGATCCGTTTTCAGACGTAATTCTCCTAATTCCCCGCGGAGATTTTCCATTTCTTTTTTAAGAGAATCACGTTGTGACCTTAGAATCCCTAATTGGGTCTTTTCTTCTTCTCTTTTTTCGTTAATTCTCAATACATGGTTCTCGATGCGTTTGATGTTTTTTCTTGTATGCTTAACGTTCTGGCGGATTCTTCCAATTTCACCCTCAAGAGTTACAATAGTCTCAGCCAAGCTGGCGAGTTCTATCCTGATTCCTTCAATTTCTTCTTTGAAACCGCTTATGTCGCTCTCCCTTTTTGTCAAATGCCGCTGAAGAGCTCCCACGGCTTCGTCGAGACTCTTTACAGCTGACTCGCTAGGAATGATTGAAGAATAGTCAACTGGCGCTCGATAATAGCCACTTTCGAAGCCCCCCTGAGCCTCGTAAAGGTCTCCGTTAACAGTAACTGTTCGATGACCGTTTCGCGAAGCGGCAAAGGCAGTTTTATCATCCTTTGTTACCAGCGTGTCCCCGAAGACAAAGCTTACAGCAGGCTCAAACTTTTTGGAACACTTGACAAAATTGGAGGCAGTGCCGTCCACTCCCCTCATCTGCGGGGTGCTGATGGAATGGATTTCGGACATTTCTTTAAGGGGGATTATCTTGATTCTGCCCAATTTCATGCGTTTCAGAGTCTCAGCGCACATGAATGCTGAGTCAAAGTTCTGAACAACCATGGCGTCAAGCCAGCCGGTTGCCGTCGCTTCTAAGGCTCGTCTATATCCTTTTTTAATTTTGATCAGGTTTTTTAGGCGCCCGTGAATACCTGAAATCACGCCTAAATCCGCCAGCTCTTCGATATTCCTCAGCGCGTTTTCTTCTGTTGCAACTTTTTCAGCCATTTCCCTTTGAGTGGCGAACTCCACTACTGCCTCTCGTGCAGATTCGGCGATCTTCTCCGCTTGGGCGATCTCTAACTTCACGGATTCTTCTTGTGCAAGTCTTCTCTCTATTGTCCTCTCAAGATTTTTGGAGCTTTTTATTTGCTCTTTGTGTACCGTCTTAAGGTCTGCATAAGATTTTTTGAGGGCACTGAGGTTGGATTCGAAATTCTCCTTTCGCCTTACAAGATCGTTTAGTTGCCGCGTAAGAACCTTTAAGGATGTTCGGCTCTTGATAGCATTGCTGCGAAGATCAACGAGTTCTTGGGTACGCTTTTCTAGCTTCTCTTCAACTTCTCTGATTTTTTTGCTGTTTTCTCCCAAATTGGCTCGCAGTTGAGCTGCCTCGTCTGAGGCTTTGTCATAATGAGCTTGTTTCTCGGCGATTTCGGTGAGGAAACGCTCCCGCTCTCGCTTTAATCTTCGAACTTCCTTTCGGTTGTCTCTGATTTCATGTTTGATGGCTTCTAGTTTCTGTATGTTGTTCTCCATCACTTTTTTGAGACCATCAAGGCTTGCCGTTCCGGCTCCAATCTTGGTTGACAATTCGGTTATCTTCGACCGAACTTCCCCTATCTTATATTGGACCTCAAGAAGACGCGTTCCCCGCTCTTCAATCATTTCTGAACCGAGTTTTCTCCATTCTGTTTCGGCTTCGTGCCGCTGAGACCTAAGCTGTTCCCTTAGTTGCCTCGATTTCTCAACCTTGCTCCTAACCGCTTCGATTTTTGAAGTCACATCAGCTTTCTTCCTCTGAACTTCTAGGATGTCACCGAAAATCTTCATGGCTTCGAAGCGTTTGATCTCTTCTTTAAGAAACAGGTAACGAAGCAGTTCATTGCGTTCTCTTTCCAGATCATCTACCCTCTTCTGCACCTCATCTATTCGACCCATGGCAGTTCGGATAGAAATCTCAGCTGCCCGAAGTTTCTCTTCTGCCTCAGCCTTCTCCGCATCATACTGGACTATGCCAACCAAGTCCGATATCATTTTTCTGCGTTCGTGAGAGGAGATTTCGGCAATCCGCGTGATGGCTCCCTGCAAAACAACGTTGTGGCCTGTGGGGCTGATTCCTGCCATGGAAAGGATGTTAAGAATATGACCTCTTGAGATTCTTCTTCCATTGAGACGGTAGATGCTTTGGCCTGCCCTGTTGATTTCACGGGAAACAGTCACTGTTTTTGTGTCCACGGGTAGGCGGTTGTCGAAATTGTCAAACTGGAGCACGACTTTGGCGGTCTTTGCTTTTTTGACCTGTAAGTCGGGGTAACCGTGATAAATTAGTTTGGAGAGGCTTGCAGCGCGCATTCTCCTAGCGCTGAGTTCGCCTAAGCCAAAGAGGACAGCGTCTGCAATGTTCGTTTTTCCGCTTCCGTTCGGTCCAGTTATGACTGTGAAACCCTTATCTAGCGTAACGGTGGCGGTTTTCGGACCGAAGGACTTGAAGCCTTTGAGCTCGATTTTTTTAATGTAAGGCATCTTTCTCTAATTCGCCCTCGGTTTTTTGCATAGGCGGGAGTTACCCTTAATGTGCTCCACAACTTTTCTGTAATACCTTCTATAAATAAGCTGTGTTTAAAGAAGATGTTTAAACTAACTAATACAAAAGTTTAGATGCCATTTTCACTCATTTCCGGAGCCGCGGAACTGTTCTGCCATCCTTCTGACAAAGGATTTGATGTTCTTTTCATTGCCATAAACAAGTATGTACCCATTTTCCTGCATTTTACATGAAAGCTTGCTCTCTTTCACCAAGTTTTTCACATCTTCTAAGGGAGTATCATCCGAAATTTTGATTCGCATCCAACTCTTGTCGCGGGGAACCCCTAAGCTAAATCTGGAGCCCGCCGCCCTGTCTTCTTTCTTTTTCACTGTTTTTGTGTCAAGTTTTTTCAGCCACTCTTCCACGGTTTTTGTTCCCAGTTTTTCCGCGGCAAAGATGGCGTACGATTCGACGCTCCTCATGTATGTGTCGATTCTAGAAATGTTTTCTGTGTGTGTTGGGTCGGCTTTTAGAACTTGGATCATAGTCTTGGCGGAGCGCAGGTCGTTTATTATGTCTACCGGAATCTTCTCGCCCCTTTCTTGAAGTTCTGCCAGTAGATCAGCTAAAATTATCCACTTCTCCTCGTAACTCAACTCACATTTCCTCTCCATTCAAAGGGGCTTCTGAGACCTAGCAACTGAGCTAAGAGCCGCTTAAGCCTCAAGTATATAAAAGAGACACTCTATTTTAGTGATTTCTTTTAGAGAATGTTGATTTGAAGAAGATAAAGCTTTTTTTCTAGTCGCTATCGTCTATTTGACGCGCCCTTGTTTTAATCCAATCTGTAACCTTGTTTTCTGTCATCTTCTCAGCTTGGTTTTGTTTTTCCAGTTTCTCTTTTATGAGAGCTAAGAGTTTCGCTGGTTTAACGGGTTTTGTCACGTAGGCGTCTGCTCCTTGGTTGAGGGCTTCCATGGCGTTCTCGAGACTAGGGTAGCCTGTGACCATGATCTTTACCATCTTCGGTATACTTTCATGCAATTTCGCCAGCAGTTGAGTGCCCTCCATGTCCGGAAGCTTAATGTCCAACAAAGCCAAGTTATAGAAGTTGGCTTTTGCTTTCTGTTCGGCTTCTTTTCCGCTCTTAGCTGTATCTGTTTTGTATCCTTTCTGCTGAAGTATGTTCGACAGGGTTTTTCTTATGTTTTCGTCGTCTTCCACGATGAGGATTTTGGGTTTGTTTTCAGTCACGTTTTACACCTCCGTTTCTCTGGATAGGTAACTTAACCGTGAAGATTGAACCTTCACCTTCTTCACTTTCTACCTCGATGCTGCCATCATGAACCTCGACAAACCTCTTACAGATTGCCAGTCCTACACCCATGCCCTGAGCCCTTGTGGTAAAGAATGGAGTGAATAGTTTTTTCATGTTTTCTTTTTTTATTCCAATTCCTGTGTCTTGGAATTTAACTTCAATAAAACCGTTTGTTTCTTTGGTTGACACCTTCAGTATCCCTCGTTTCTCTTCCATTGCCTGTATTCCGTTAACAGCCAAATTCACAAAAATCCGTTTCGTCATATCCTTGTCAACCTCTATTTTCGGAAGTTCACCTAGCTCTATGACGGCTTCCACGTTTTCTGGTGTTTTGACGTGCGAAAACGTCTCTTTAACTAGCGTGTTGATGTCCGTCTCCCTAAATAACGGTTCCCTTTTTGACGCAAAACTCTGCAGATCCTTCACTATATTGTCAGCATATTCAACTGAATCATGGATAGCTTGGAGTGTTTCTGTGATTTTTTGGGAAACTGGAGGACTTGACAGTTCAGTGTCGATGTAGTATAATCCGTTTTCGATGGCTTGCAAGGGGTTTCTGAGGTCATGCCCTACCATGGTTGCTGCTTGTCCGATTGCGGCTAATTTTTCGGTTTTGACAAGCCGCGCCTGTGACTGCTTCAAAGCCATAGTCCTTTCCTCCACCAACTCTTCTAAACGCTCAGAATAGCGCCTCAATTCATTCTCCATACGCTTACGTTCGGTGATGTCACGCACAATACTAAGGATTTCGTTCTCACCGCCTACAACAAGTCGTGCCTCATAATCATGCATTTTGTCGCTTCCCAATGTGAATGGAAGTTGATATTCAAAGATTTGTACCTCGTTAGTTTGGAATGCCTGCTTGGTGTGCTTCATGACTTTTTGAGCAAACCATTTCGGTGCCACATCATGAATATTTTTACCTAAAATGCGCTCTGGCGGAATTAATGTTGGAAAATCTTTTGTGGATATAAATTCAAGAAAGAGACCGTCGTTGTTCATCCGCCACATCAAATCGGGTATGGCGTTCAGGATGGCTTTGTTTTTTGTTTCACTTCTGTGCAGTTCATCTTCTCTTCTCTTGCGTTCGGTAATGTCTTTAATTATGGACACAAAACCTGTGGGGTTACCTGAATGGTCTTTAATTACACTTGCAGAGAATTCTGCTGGAAATTCATAACCATCTTTTTTCAAGGCAGCATATTCTACATTTATTACTGGATCCCCTTTGAGAACATTATTCATTGTTTTCCTCACTTTTTGTCGGTCTTTGTTTGCAACGAATATTAAACTATTTTTGCCGATTATTTCATCTTTTGTTGAAAGCCCAAGGAAATCTAAAATTGCTTTGTTGCATTCAATTATGGTTCCCTTTACGTCAGAAACTTCGATAGCGTCTGGAGACGAATTAAATATGCTTCGGAGCTTTTCTTCATTTTCTCTCAAAGTTTTAGTTCGTTCTTTCACCTTTTTCTCTAGCTGTTCAGCATATTTCTCAAGTTTCTCTTCCATCATTTTTCTTTCGGTAATGTCACGAAATACAACTAAATCTGCACTTTTGTCATCATATTCAATTCTCTTCGCATTTACCTCCAAATGTAGGATCCCGCCGCTTTTTGTGTTTGTTTCAATCTCGTATGGTTTAACGTTAATTCCCACCATTCTCTTCGCTAGATTCTTCATGAGAATCGCTTTGCTTTTCGTTGTGATAATATCTGTTTTCATAAAGTTTTTTCCAAGCAACTCCTCTTTATTGAACCCGGTTAATTCTACTAGCTTGTCGTTGATTTCCAAAAAGTGACCTTTGTTATCAACAATCACCACAGGATCAGCGATGACATTCACCAGAGATTTGAATTTATCCTCAGCCCTAATTAATTGGTCCCGTGAGATTTCAAGCTCTTGCTGGGTCTTCTCCAATTCTCTTTCAAGAGCAAAGAAAGAAGCAATGCCACTTCCCCCACTTTCCTTTGCGGTTACAAAAACAAGGGCTAGGAACATATGGGCACATGTATAACTGAAAACAACAAATTCTATTCCTGAACCCATTCCGCCCCTTCCAACCTCGGCTAAAGCAAAGCATACTGTCGAGAGCAAAAACATGAAGTCTGGAAGGTTCCTTCTCCTCAAGATTATGTAACTTGACACTGAAATCGTGACAATCGATATGATTGGGTATGAGAGTTCGGGCTGGGGGCTAACCGGAAGTGGAAGAATAATCAGGAATATGGATGTGGCTAGAACGAAAAGAAATACTTTGAATGGTTTCCTGAAATCTTTCTGGTTTAAAAGACTAGAGAGAACCGTAATCAAAATGGCTGATATTATGGGTAAACCACCCCATTCATGCATTTTTTGCAGAATCAGGACATTTTCCCATCCAGGCATTATCTCCATTAAACGTACAAAAATGCTGAAAACAAAAGCGATGAGGAACATTAATTTGCGTTTATCTCTATCTTGATGAAAAAGGTAACTGAAGAATAACACAAAAACTGCTGAAAGAATGGCTAAATAACACCCTAATAGCGCAGAACTCAAACAATCATTTCCCCCTCAATTCTATTATATAGTCCGAAAATTCATAGCCTTCCTTCTCCTCAAATTTCAACCCCAGCCTACGATACAGGTTCTTGAGAATCGATTGCTCTATCACACGCGCTGCTGAAACCATAAGCCTCTCTAAACTAGCAGAAAAGACCTCGGGTTTGTCAGCAACCTCTTCCAACTTCAAACGCGCGTTGTCTTCCAAAAATTCATAGATAACCTTGGCGCCATCTTCTTTGAAAATCTGTTTCAGCGTGTCATCTACAACCTCAGCAAAGTAACTGTTCAAGTCTTTCCTTTTTTCAACCACGTCAAGTCTGTTGGACACTTTGGCTGACTTCCGCCACACAACTTTTTTGTCTAGCAGATGTTTTTTAGGCTTTGCATTTAAATCATATGAAAGTAAAATATGTATTGCTGTTAATAACTTATTCGTATTCAGAATCAAAACAAAAATGCAAAAAAGTCCTATCCCTGCTTTAAATCACCACTCACAGCACACATTAATGAACAAACCCCAAAAATACATCTAAAAAATAATTTTTAGGGAACAACCCAAAATTTTGTTGGTAGCGGGGAGTTGATTTGAACAACCGATCTCTGGGTTATGAGCCCAGCGGGTTCACCTGGCTACCCCACCCCGCTACATTCGGGCTAAAAACTTGTTGCCAGAATCATTTCTAGCCCGATGTGATACCATTGTTGCACTCTTTCTTAAGCTTTGTTGCGTAGGGTTGCCTCAACCCTGCCTATAACGTCGTTATAGATAAATATGGGAGAAAGTATTTTAATTACATACAAAATTTTTGGTTTGCTGGAGGTTCATAATTGGGTAACACAATTAAGCCTAACCGAGAACTTGACTGCGTGGGTCTTTACTGCCCTGAACCCGTGTTTAGGACCCGTCAGGAGCTTGACAAACTTGATATAGGTCAAGTTCTGGAGGTAGTTGCGGATGATCCGGCTGCTGAGGAGGACATACCGCGTCTGGTTAAGAGGCTTGAGCAGCAACTCGTCGAAATGCGCAAAGAAAACGACCTGTTTCGTTTTGTCATCAAAAAAATAAAATAGGAGTATTTTAGCAGTTGCGAAAAGTGTATATGGATCACGGGGCTGGGATGCCTCTAGACTCCAAGGTATTCGAGGCCATGAAGCCTTATTTCAGGGAGAACTACGGGAACCCTTCATCGTCCCATTCTTCTGGGAACGTCGCCAGAAACGCTATGGAGTCTGCAAGAGAGAAGGTTGCTCAGCTGGTGGCTGCGGAGAAGCCTCAAGAAGTCATCTTTACTTCAGGAGGCACAGAATCTAACAATCTGGCAATAAAAGGGGCTGCTTATCGTAACAGGAAAAAAGGAAATCACATAATCACCACCGCCATCGAGCACATATCAGTAATAAACATCTGCAAGTTCCTTCAGAAGCAGGGCTTCGAAGTAACCTACGTTCCTGTGGACAAACAGGGAATGGTTGACCTCGAAAAACTTGAAGAGGCAATAAACGACAAAACGATCCTCATCTCAGTTATGTATGCAAATGGCGAGGTTGGAACAATTCAGCCGATAAGAGAGATCGGGAAGTTAGCCCAAGAAAACAAAGTCATTTTTCATGTGGACGCTGTGGCTGCGGCAGGACAGGTTCCAATCAACGTCAAAGAAGAAAACATCGCCCTCTTATCCCTCTCTTCCAATGACCTGTATGGACCCAAAGGCGTAGGGGCTCTTTACATAAAGGCGGGAGCAAAAATTCAGCCAATCATCCAAGGTGGAGGTCAAGAGAGAGGGCTACGTTCAGGCACAGAAAACATTCCGGGCATAGTTGGCATGGGCAAGGCAGCTGAGATCGGCAAGAGGGAGATGGATGCTGAGGGCAAACGCTTGACAGTCTTACGGGACAAGCTGATTAAGGGCGTTCTGGGTAAGATTGATTATTCTTTCTTGAATGGTCACCCAACCAAAAGGCTTCCCAACAACGCAAATCTGAGGTTCAGTTATATAGAGGGAGAGTCTCTCATTTTAGGTCTGGACATGTATGGTGTTCAGGTGTCCTCGGGCTCTGCGTGCACTTCCAAAACCTTGGAGCCCTCTCATGTGCTGTTGGCTATTGGCTTAGCTCACGAAGAGGCTCATGGGTCATTGGTCTTCACGTTGGGCAAACAGAATTTGGAGGAGGATGTGGATCACGTGATAGAAGTGTTACCGGATGTGGTGAAACGGTTGCGGGCGCTTTCGCCCTTAACCCCTAAGGAGCTGGTGAGGTGAACGTGAATGTACAGTGAGAAGGTTATGGAGCATTTTATGCACCCCAGAAATGTAGGTGAGATTCCAGACGCGGATGGTGTTGGAACCGTAGGTAATCCCGTTTGCGGAGACCTCATGACCATGTACATCAAAGTGAAAGACAACAGGCTGGCGGATATCAAATTCAAAACTTTTGGTTGTGGAGCAGCCATAGCTACAAGCAGCATGACCACCGAGCTTGCAATGGGCAAAACCCTTGAAGAGGCAATGAAGATCACGCGGGCTGACGTAGCGGAGAATCTTGGTGGTCTTCCTCCCATCAAGATGCACTGCTCCAACCTAGCTGCAGACGCACTACATGAAGCCATAAAAGACTACCAGAAAAAGAAAGGATAAGCAGGCACTGTTTATTCCTCTTTATTTAAGATACTAAATGTGCTGACGTTTTGTTTTTTTTGTTTCTGGATTTGGAAGTTACTTCCATAAACTATGTTTAATGACTGAGGAAGTTTTGTCAAGAAACCTTGACTGAAGTAGTTGTTGTTTGGTCAAGGGAGCTTGACAAAAAAGCTTTTACGGTATAGGTACCACAAAATATGCTGTTATGTCTTCTAAAACCAAAACATCAATCACACTATTGCTTGCTCTTTCTCTTATTCTGCTAACCTTCAATGTTACTCTTGTCAACGCAACCGAGAATTCTTGGGCAACAAAGGCGCCGATGCAGCAGGCAAGAAGCGGCTTAGGCGTTGCCGCAGTAAACGGCAAAATCTATGCCATCGGAGGCTCCAATGCAAGCGGATTCGCTCCTAGTATTCCTGGTTCAGCAGTTTTAGGTAACAAGGACATTGGAGGGCATGTAGGCACAAACGAAGAATATGATCCGGAAACAGACAGGTGGACCTATAAAGCATCAATGCCGACTCCAAGAATCGTCTTCGCCACAGCCGTCTACCAAAACAAAATCTATTGCCTAGGCGGAAAAACAAGCGACGGTTATACTGGAGTAAATGAAGTTTATGACCCAGCAACGGATACTTGGGAAACCAAAACATCTATGCCCACAGCTCGAGGCTGGCTAACGGCTAACATTGTAAACAACAAAATCTTCGTGATAAGTAAAACAGTAAATGAAGTTTATGACCCAGCAACGGATTCCTGGACCGCTAAAACGCCATCACCGAAGCCTGCAGCTTTTGTTGGTGGCTGTGCTTCAGCAGTTTATGATAAGAAGATATATGTTATTGGTGGCATTTCAGAAGATCAAAGTTATTCCCTTAATCAGATATATGACATTGAAACTGATACGTGGAGTTATGGCACTTCGCCGCCATCAGGTGTTGGTGGTGGTGCAGCAGCTGCCACGACTGGCGATTTAGCTTCTAAGCAAATCTATGTTATCGGTGTGCCTTTGGCATTGAGTCCGGGCGCTCCGTTGTACTCAAATCAAGTTTATGACCCTGAAAAGGACGACTGGGCAGTTGCCACTGATTTACCTACAAGGCGCTTCAATTTTGGTGTTGCAGTCATCAACGACATCTTTTATGTGATTGGAGGTCACACCTACGACCAGCCCGGTTTTTTTGCGCCAAGCGCAGCAAACGAGCAATACATCCCAATCGGGTACATCCCAGAGTTTCCCTCATGGATCATACTGCCTTTGCTTCTTGCGGCAACATTAGTAGCTCTACTCTGCAAACAGAGACTTCCCAAAACATCAGGCAATGGTCTCGATGGATGTAAGCCGAAGCTGACTGCTTTGGAGGCGTGTCACCGCCTAGCTCTAAATGAAGAGCAAAAAGAGACCATTCATTCGAGTTCATGAGAACGCTAGAGCTAGCTTTGGATTATTCCGTATCCTATGAGGCGCCAGCGGTTCGCTATTTTTCTGCTTATAGCCGCTCTGGCTCCTTCTTCGGCGCAGACGGGTCTAACCAACTGGAGGGTAACAACGCCTTTCTTTGCAGCCTCAACCTTTCCGACGGTTATAGCTGTTCCAACATCGAGGAGGAGACGTTCCCCCTTTATTATCGGGTCAACCTGTACAAGCTCTTTGGTTCCGATAGCCCGTTTCAAGAGCGTAGTGCCCAGCACAAACTCATTTCTGGTTGGAGGAAGCAAATCCGGTTTTCCCACCAGATTTCCTGTGAGACCATCCGCCTTGGTCATCGACGGGTCCAAAAAAGTTCCTATGCCCACCAAGCCTCCACTCTGGGCTTCTTTAACATTCTTTCCCCCCACGTTCAGGCTTGTAATCTCCGTGAAGATGGATTCATAAAATGTTCTTCCCTGTTTTTCAACTTTGAGTCCAGGGCGAATCTCTATGTCGTCTCCAACGTTGAATCTTCCCTGCGAGATGCTTCCGCCGACAACTCCTCCCGTCAGGTCATCAATCGAGGTGCCGGGCTTGTTCACGTCAAAAGAGCGAAGAACAAACATTCTAGGCGGTTTATCCGGGTCCCGGTGGGGAGTGGGAATGTTCTTCTCTAT
This sequence comes from uncultured Candidatus Bathyarchaeia archaeon, assembly GCA_964399485.1. Lineage (GTDB taxonomy): Archaea > Thermoproteota > Bathyarchaeia > Bathyarchaeales > Bathyarchaeaceae > Bathyarchaeum. The sequence goes on from CAYNQS010000008.1 coordinate 42,582, forward strand.
GGCTTGAAGAACCGCGTCAACGTTCACCGAATGCTGGGCTGAGACAGGAATAATTGGTTTTCCTTCTGCCACGGTTCCCTTCACAAAAGCCTCTATTTCCTTGTAGCTCTCTAAGGCTCGCTTCTCATCAACAATGTCAATTTTGTTCTGCACAATAATTATGTTCTTTACTCCAGCCAGCTCGATGGCTGCCAGATGTTCCCGCGTTTGGGGCTGCGGACACTTCTCGTTGGCAGCAATTATCAGTAATGCCCCGTCCATAACTGCTGCTCCAGAAAGCATAGTGGCCATGAGGGCTTCGTGACCTGGAGCGTCAACGAAACTGACAGCTCTGACAAACTCGCATTCAGAGCCACAGTTGGGGCATTTAGGATCGGAGGAGTAGCATTGGGGTTGTTCACAGTTTGGGCACTTGAATATTGGGGCGTCAGCGTAACCGAGCTTTATGGTTATGCCTCGTCTCAGTTCCTCGCTGTGTTTCGCTGCCCAAACTCCCGTTATCGCCTCCACTAACGTTGTTTTTCCATGGTCCACATGACCTATAGTCCCTATGTTGACTTCAGGTTGCTGAGGAGGCGATGCAGGTTTCTTTCGTTTTGGTGACATGATGATCTCCTAGAGTTTTAGTGTAATGCTATGCAACTAAGATTCTAAACAGTTTATATTAAGCATTCCCTTAAGAGATCAGTTAGTTCAGGGAATGAAAAAAATTGCCTCTAAAGTATTTAGAAGCTCCGGACGTCAAAATGTTGGTTGACGAAATAGTCGTCAGGCTAGACCTGTTTCATGTTGTTTCCGAATCTGTTCATTGCTACCGAAGCAGGGGCTCAAAGTCTAAGCGGATAATTGCTCGAATTCATGGGCTTGGAAGGATATGGCAACAGGCGCTTGGGCTTCCACCAGCATACGTTATCGAGGTGCTTTCTGAACAGTACGACAGGTTAACCCAAGAGGACAAGGAGAAAACGGTGATTCATGAGTTGCTGCATATCCCTAGAGGGTTTAAGGGTGGATTTCGCCCCCACAAAGGATACATCAGCAAGAAGAAAGTTGAGAAACTGCACAGAGAATACACAAAAAGGAAACACGCATCAAGGCAATTCTGAATTTCATCAAATCTGGAACAAGCCAGCAACTTTACTGTTACAGCTCTTAGATTTTCCAGAAAAAGACTGTTTTCAACATAGCACTGTTATTAGTCTCCTAATATGCTTGCGGATGTGGACGGCAAATCATGTTCTTGCTTGGAAAAACAGAAAAAACACTGTTTTCAACAATGTACCTTTATTAGTCTCCTAATATGCTGCGTTTATCGGTTGCAGATGGGACAGATTATATACGTATACTCTTTCTTTTTGGCTATTTCTTCTGCCTTCGAGTTGGCTTCCTCGCGGCTTTCAGAAAACCAGAACTCTCCAGTTTTGTTCGCTCTCGCCTTTGACGGCTTAACACCTACTGAGCTGATGGGGTCAGCCAGCATGCAATCAACCGTATGCAGCTTTACCTCCTTTTTTGGGTAATCTACAGCCACCAGATAGCCAGGTGTAGTGTACAAGTTGATCAGTTGCTCGTCAGTAAGGATTTCAGTCAACAAGATCAAACAACTCTTATTGCTGACAGTTGACTTCAGGTTGTTTTGGCGGCTTCTTCGGTCGGCGGGCCCTCTTCTTTCGCTTCTTCTGCCTTCGGCTTTTTCGCTTTCTTGCTCTTCTTCGGCTTCTCAACAATCTTCATGTTAATTTGGACGATTGCGTCTGTTATGATGTTGCCACGAAGAGTCTTCCTTTTTCGTTCTCCACTCTGAGACGGATGAAAGCCTACACCCTCACTTAAGATGGCACTCACACGAACTCCTCCATGGATGTTTGGTCTCATGGGGAACCCATCCTTGTCGGACCCGCCAGTTATCTTCAGCTTATAGCCGGACAACTTAACGGCGGCTCCATCAATAACTTCTCCCAGTTTCCTGCCAATCAAGGGAACCGCCTGACTTTCCTCAACTTCCACCAACTGTGACTTCCCAGTTTCCGGGTCTGAAACTATTATCTTGAATTTAGCCATAAGCGCCTTTTACTCTCCTAACGCCTTTCTCGTAGTGTTAACTGAATGGGGAGCAGCTATTTATTAAGGATTACCCAGCAAAAAAAGCCAAATTTCTATTTTTCAGGTTCCAACGACTTTCAAGGTCGGAAAGCGTCACATTTTTATTCCTTTTGCTTGGAGTCTGGCAGGAATTTTGGAAAACCTCAAATATCTCCAAAAAACATGGTACATGCTCTTGGAGGGAGTTTCAAGGAGATGCCGAGCGCCAAACCTGGCACATCAGTAAATCAGGTAATTGTGTTTTGGCTAGCTAAGGAGCTGAAAAAAGAAATCCCTGATTTGGACCTTTACGGCTCGGAGAGGAAACTCTTAGACTTCGCCTGCAAAGACTTAGAAACCTGGTTAAATGTGAAGCGTGAAGACGCAAACTCCGATGATGCTGAAAAAGCCTTGAATGTCCGAGACAACCAAGAGGAGATTAAGGCGTTTCTGAAGGTCTGGACCAAGCAGTGGCTGAAAAAATGGAGGGAACGGGTTACACTTTGCCAGAAAATGCCCACCTTTTCCCTGAGGCATGTTAAGAGGAAGAAGAGAGCAAAGAAAGCTTTCGAGCGGATGGAGCAGGGGCAGGAGCTTAAGAGATGGATTGTCCAGAAGCTGATTAATCAGGGTGAGATATGCATGCCTGAGTTGATAGCGGAGAATCTTGTAATCGAGCAGATTGCGTATCGCCTGAAAACTAGAAGAGAGAATGCGTCAGCCAGTAAGACTGCGATGAAGCCGTGGCAAATCCTCCAAGATGTGCTGCCTCATGTAAACAGCTTAGCGAAAAAGAAAACGCCGCTAATACACATGAAACTTATGATAGACAGCTAACGGCTACCATTCTAAGCTTTTCTGCGAAGTTTGTGGCTACATCATCTCGTTTATGGTGGATGTTACGTCTACGTTTTCTGTGGGCACTTTTGTGAGCGGAGCATCTTTTAGGTGGGGAAGATTGTCGCGGTATGTGGGTCTCTCTTTCTTGTAGAAGATTCCGATTGGTATCCTATCTCCCCATTCAAGCGCCTTCTCCAAAGCTTTTTTTCGGTCGGTCACGTCGTGATCTTCTTCCTCCAGCTTGTACACTCGCTGGCGGAACCAATCGTAGGTGTTCAGGTAGTTGAAGGTAACGCAGGGCTGGAACACGTCGATGAAGGCGAAGCCTCGGTGCTTGATTGCTTCTACAATCAAGCTTTTTAGATGGAACATGTCGCCGGAGAAGCCTCTAGCCACAAAGGTGCCGTTGCTGACCAAAGCGTGAGCCACAGGATTCAGCATGGGAGGTATAACCCCGAAGGGAGTTGATTTCGATTTGAATCCCCGCTGGCTCGTAGATGTTGCCTGACCGGTGGTTAAGCCGAGAACCATGTTGTCGTGCACAATCAAGGTCATGTCAATGTTCATTCTTGCGGCGTGAGCGAAGTGACCCCACCCCTCGTTGTACTGGTCAGCATCTCCAGCGAAACCAACCACCTTCAGTTTAGGGTTTGCGAGTTTGATGCCCTGCGCTATGGGCAGTACTCTGCCGTGGATGCCGTGGAACCCGTTTATGTTCACGTAGTTAACCATCTTGCCGTGGCAGCCTATGCCCGACACAAGCACAGCCTCCTCTCGCTCAATGCCCAATTCTATCAAGGCTTTCTTGAATGCCATCAAGATTCCGAAGTTTCCGCATCCGGGACACCAAGTGTTCGTTTTCGACGTCTTCAGGTCTTCAAGAGTTACCATTTTCAAAGCACCTCCTTTATGCTCTGGGAAAGAGTTTCTGGGTTGAAGGGTCTCCCGTCGTACTTCAGAATTTTATGGTCAACCGTTGTGAGCAGATGTTCCCGTATTAGGCTGGACAGCTGGGAGGTCTTGTTGTTCTCCACCACAATCGTCTTCTTGGCTGACTGCAGGGTTCTCTGAACTTTGTCTGCTGGAAAAGGATGCAGATACACGATTTGCAGAAAATTGACTGTTATGCCTTCTTTGCCGAGAATTTTCATGGCTTCTCTTATGGATCCCTTCGTGGAGCCCCAACCAATAATCGTTGCATCTGCTTCCTCTGGACCATAAACTTTGACGGTTTCATAGTTTTCCAGTTCTTTGTTTAGGGCATCCAGTTTCTTAAACCGTTTATCCGTCATTTTTGTGGTCAAAACAGGGTCTTCGGTTGTGTATCCGAGTTCATTGTGTTCGTCTGCGTTGGTTCGCACTATGGCGCCCTTTGTTCCGGGCATGGCTCGGGGCGAGATTCCGTCTTCCGTGAATTTGTGTCGCTTATATTCTTTCTCTCCCGTGTATTCGGTTTCGGTTATTAGTTTTCCACGGTCGATTCCGATTCTGTTCTGGTCAAATGGCTCAGCGGTTTCGTGGCTCTCCGCCAGATACTTGTCCGAGATGATTAATGCTGGAATCTGAAATTTTTCTGCCAAATTGAAGGCTTCGATGGTCTTGCAGAATGATTCCTCGACGTTCCCCGGTGCAATTACGACTCTGGGGAACTCTCCCTGAGAAGCATGGATGGCGAATCTGAGGTCTCCCTGCGCAGTGTAGGTGGGAAGCCCTGTGCTGGGTCCGGGTCTCTGCACCAGGACGATGAGAGGCGAGGTTTCGGTCATTCCAGCCATGCCCAACCCCTCGCTCATGAGACAGAATCCTCCTCCAGACGTGGCTGTCATTGACCGCACTCCGGCATAGGAGGCGCCGGCGACCATGTTTACGGCGGCTATCTCGTTTTCAGTTTGGATTACAACCATTTTGTATTCTCTGTCTAGGGGCGCCAAGAAGTGTAGTATAGAAGTGGCTGGCGTCATGGGATACGCCGCGAAGAGTTTGCAGCCTGCGTTGAGTGCTCCTAAGCCAATTGCCTCGTTTCCGGTGAGGAAGATTCTTTTTTTGCCTGCTGAGCCTGTTTTCTTTAGCCTGTATCCGAAACTGTTTCCGTGGTGTTCTTTTGTGTAGTTGTATCCCTGTTTTGCGGCTTCTATGTTCAGTTCAGCCGTTTTCGGGTTGAAGGTGTCCCTTAACACGCTGTTCAGGAGTTCTGGGTCGTAGTCTAGGAGTGCGATTGCTGCTCCTAAAGCCACTGTGTTCTCCATGATTTGTGGTCCTTCAAGCTCCTTGACTATGTTTCGCAGAGGCACGGGGTAGAGTTTTATGTTGCCTCTTCCAAGCTCTTCGTCTGTTATGCTGATTTGGTCTCCGTTGTAGATTACTCCAGCGCCAGCGACAAGTTCGTCCTTGTGGAAGAGGATGGTTTCTTTGTTTAGTGCTAACAGAAGGTCGACTGTGTCTGCTTGCGAGTACACCATTTCGTTGTCGGCTCTGACTGTGTAGAAGTTGTGTCCTCCCCGTATGAGCGATTGGTAGTCGTTGGCTCCGAAGACGTAGAGTCCTCCTCTTAGGCAGGTTTTGGCGAAGAGAAAGCCGGAACGGGTTATTCCTGCTCCAGCTTCTCCTCCAACCAGCAAAGAAAGCTTGTTAGTTATCAACTGGCTCAACCTACGGTTAGATGAGTTTCTCGTCTGTTTCTAAGTTAATGATGTGAATAGCGTTGAAGGGGCAAGCTTCGGCTGCTTGTTTGTGGCACTCCAGTTCGTCTAGTTCTACGGCTTCTCCATTAGAAACCTTTTTTGCGCCTTCAACATGAGACTTTCCATCCTCATCGGAAAGCTTGAACTTGGAGCATAATTCAACGCATGCCCCGAACCCCTGACAGACAGAGTGGTCAATTTCAACTCTAAATTTAGCCAATAAAAATCACCTTTCTCGTCAATATAATATGTTGTTCTTGGGCTATATCATTTGCTCTCAACCCGTGAACCTCCATTAGGAAAACTAAAACTTTGGACATTATACACGCGAACAGATGCAAATTCATGTGAAGGCGAAATCTGGCAGATGAGTTTTTTAAAGTTTAAGTGTGCTGTTTCCTTGTTATATCTAGATTGGGGGCTTCTGTGTTGAAGGAAGCGATGTTTTACGAAAAGTTAGAGGATGAAATGGTTAAGTGCAATTTGTGTAGTCACCGTTGCTCTCGAATCGCCGATTCTAAGAGGGGAATATGTGGAGTCAGAGAGAACAGGGACGGAAAACTTTACAGTCTCGTGTACGGCAGGATTGCAGCTCGTTCCGTGGATCCCATAGAGAAGAAGCCATTATTCAATTTTCTTCCCGGCTCCAGGTCCTATAGTATAGCCACGGTGGGATGCAACTTTCGATGTGATAACTGCCAAAACTATGACATTTCTCAGTTGCCCAAAGAGCGGCGCATAATCGTTGGGGAGGACGTGTCGCCTGAGGAGATTGTTTTGGCGGCTAAACTAAGCAACTGCGAGAGCATAGCCTACACCTACAGCGAACCCACCATCTTCTTTGAGTACGCCTACGACACAGCCAAGCGTGCAAAGAAAGAGGGAATCAAGAATGTTTTTGTGACCAACGGCTACATCACCCCAGAAGCGCTGAAGGAGATTGGCCCGTACTTGGATGCCGCCAACATCGACCTGAAAAGCTTCAGCGACGAATTTTACCGTAAGAACTGCGGCGCCCGCTTAAAGCCCGTGCTGGATTCCATCCGACTATACAAGAGCTTGGGAATATGGACTGAGATAACAACCCTGATAATTCCCACCCTCAACGATTCAGAAGAGGAGCTACGAAAAATCGCAGAATTCATCAGCGAGGTGGGCGAGGAGACGCCTTGGCACATCACCCAGTTCTACCCCACCTATAAGCTCATAGACCAGCCTAGAACACCCGTCGCGACTCTACGGAAAGCAAGACAGATTGGATTAGAAGCAGGGCTAAGATACGTCTATGAAGGAAACGTGCCCGGAGAAAATGGAGAAAACACCTACTGCTACAACTGCGGAAAACTGCTGATCCGCAGATTCGGCTACCAAATCATGGAAAACAAAATCAAAAACTCAGCTTGTACATACTGCGGAGCCAAAATCGACGGCATATACAAATAACTGTCCGTTGTACATACCGGCACACTACACATAATGATGTAAACACTTCAACTACCATAACTTGGAAAGAGCGCACACAAAAGAAAAGGGCAAAGGCTGATCATGAAGATAGCGCTCCTTCTTTCAAGTGGGTGTGGGCTGTGTGCGCTCCTCAAACGCAAAGTCTGTGGGTCGCAAATTTAATGCTCTAGAAGCTACAATTTATGTTCAATATTTTAGTAAGCTGAATCTCTGAATCTGAGAGTTAGATTTGGTTTGCTGGGTCTCAAAAGCTTAGGGAGTCTATTAGGAAAGTGAGACCAAAGTAGATTAGAACCAACCCGAAAATCGCCATCAATATGCGGTACCACCTGAACCGTAAAATCTTGGAGCTCCTCTTGGCGAAGCCGGAAACTAGAATAAGCCATGCGTAGTCCACCCAAACGTGACAAACAAACATGAAAACAACACCAGCCAAGCCCGCAAACTCGAGAGAAATAAAAATCAGATTCGCTCCAACAGTGAGCCACCAAACAATAAAGTAAGGATTCAAACCCGTTAAAGCCAAGCCAATCAAAAAGAGGTTTCGGGTAGCGCTTTGCCCAGTTTTTGTTTCTTCAGGTTTGTATGAGAATGAACCGCGTATCTGCATGGCGCCAAAAACTATGAGAGCTACTCCTCCGGCAACACCCACGGCGAGCCTGACTGCGGGCACGTTTGCGACGCTTAGGAGTCCTAGGGCTAATAGCATGACTAGGCTGAATTCGATTAGACTGTGGGCTATCGAGAAGAGTACGCCGCTTTTGGTTCCCGACTTGATGCCATGAGAGACTGTTACAAAGAATAATGGTCCTGGAGCCAAGGCACCCGAGGCGCTTAGAATAATGACTGTAGCGGCGAAATTCAGCGGGTTCATAAATTTAGAAAACGGGAACCTGAATAATGAATCTTCTGTATATTACCGAAAACGCACAACCTTGACAGCGTAAATGCTCTTGTAGTTCTTTTTGATGTTCGCAGATTGGTTGGTGTATTTGTGTTGAACAGAAATACGAAAAGATTTATTACGTATTAAGATTTAATATATAGATTAGGGGGACACACCACAAAGGTGTAACTGGGGCAGGAACATGAAAGCAACACCAATCTTTATTGCCTTTTTCATACTGTTCACCTGCGCCTCAATAGCCGTCCCGATTCCTCTATTCCCCGGAAACATGATCACCACACTTCTTGCAATACCCCCATCAGAATACATACCTTACTTAGAAGCCTTAACAAACGGACTGACCTACGGTTTCATCAGCTGGGCAGTATTCCTCTTACTTGCCAGAAAGATAGAAAATTCGGTATCAACAGATTCTAAAAGAATAACACGATAAAGATAAGCTGGAACAAAAATCTAAATGACTCGTTTATCCCATTTGCTAGTCAAAAAATTGTACAACCAAAAAAGTTGTGACCTCTACAAAAGCTTTTGAATCAAGGTCATCATCTAATTAGGGTTTAGCAGTCACGTCTCATCTTCAGTTGGTGAAAGCTTTTGATTCCCATTCGGGACGCGAATCGCTCCAAGACCACTCCGCACATAACGCGGATTCTCATACTGGTAAATATTTTTGCTTTTATCCCCTTGCTACTCTACACCTTTTTCTATGAAAACCCCAGCATAAGTCTATTCGCAAACTGGATCTACGACAATTTCACCATGGTTCCAGCCGAAATAATCCAAGGAAATAACCTTCGCACCCTCTTCACATCCCTGTTCCTTCACGCCGACATCTTTCACATAGGCGGGAACATGCTCTACCTCTACATTTTCGGAGACAACATAGAGGACTTTCTGGGGCATCTTCGTTTTCTGCTGTTCTATTTTGTCTGCGGTCTGGTTGCGGACCTTGCCCACATCCTAAGCATCGCATCATCTGCTGGTCTTCAAATTCCCACGCTGGGTGCTTCAGGAGCCATCTCCGGTGTTATGGGCGCATACATCCTGCTGTACCCTAGATCACGTATCCAGACCTTGATTTTTACTATCGTAATAACTGTGGTGACTGTGCCAGCGGTCTTCTTTCTCGGCTTCTGGTTTATCCTGCAGCTGCTGTACACATGGCTAGGCATGGGCGGCAATGTGGCTTACTGGGCGCACATAGGCGGTTTTGCTGCTGGAATATTCTTAGGTTTTATTGCCAAAAAGAAAAGAAAACCTAAACCTGCAACATCATACTATGCGGAAATCCGCATCTAAAACAGGACAGTACTGTTGTTACTTTCAACGAGAGGGGTCTGTCAGCCTATTAGTCTTCATTCCCGTTAAGGTCGGTCTGGGACGGCTACATCATCCCCCGTAAAAACAGCACCATCCCAGACAGATAAAGAAATCGCAATGCCCAACATCCTGTGGTTCATGAAGAAAAACGGATACACAGAAACAACCATCCGAGCAACAGAAAAAAGACCCAGACTCCTATAAAAACATTGCAACCTTCAAGACCTAGAAAACGTGAAAGGATATATAGCAACCAAAAGATGCTCAGTCAAAAAATAGTTAACACAAATTTTTTATATAAACTGACCTTAAAGATAACGTATGTCTCGAGCAAAGGGAGATAATAGAAATGCTATTTTTTCTATCAATTTCAAAAGAAAAAAAGGGAAAATCGGGAACCACATTCAGGAAATCGAGGAGTCTATTGCATATGAGTAAGAGTCTGTTTTTCGTTCTAATTTCCATATTCATGTTGTTGAATACGCTTAGCTTCCTCGGCAATATTTCAGGAGTTTTCAGCCAAGATCTTGAGCCAAGCTCCATAACATGTGAGGTATCGAATTGGCAGATATACCTTGGAGAATCACTTGCAATCACAGGAACAATCGATCCACTTCATGTTGGAGTTGAGGTTACTCTAACATTCACTGACCCAGCAGACACGGTATTTAACAGGACTACATCAACGGCAGGTGACGGATACTATAGCGACACCCTATCACCATACTTGAATGGTACGTGGAGTGTGCAGGCTATTTGGAATGGCGATACAGATACGATGGGCAATGAGAGCTCGGTGGTCAAGTTTCTTGTGAGCACAATCACAGAGGTAACTGTCAAGATTGGAAGAACCCAAACCTTCTTTACTGTCTTCCAACCAGCAATATCTCACCACTATAGTCCCCTGCTTGAAAATATTGTCTGGAGTGAAAGCATTACATCTCCATCAGGAATAAATTTCACTACTGGTGAAGGAATCTACACGTATAACGAGCCGTTCGCGGGTCTAGGGGGTACAATCACTTCTTTCAACATATCTTATAATATTGGGGTTTTGGAAGGAACTCCAGAAGGGACTTATCTGGCAACAGCCTATTATGACATATCTCGCCAATCCAGAATGTGGCCCTACTCAACCACATTCCTCTTTAGAATCGAACTTAGATGTAAGGTAAATGCTGTAACTAAATACGAAACGCTCATTGAGATCCATCTTCCAGAGTACGTTCAACTAGGTGAGGGAGCTGATGTTTCTGGGACTCTCGTGCCAACAGGAGGACCTCCCATTGAGGGAGCCAATATTGCGTTAACCTATACTAAACCTGACGAATCGCTAATTAACAGGAACACAATAACGGAAAGCGATGGATCATTCCAAGATCTCTATATGCTAGATGCCTTGGGAACTTGGAGTGTTAAAGCATCATGGACAGGCGGTGGGGATTATGAAGGGACAGAAAGCCTCCAGAGTCAATTCACGGTTTTCAGTCCAGCGGCTGTCTCGATTCTATTTCCAGAGAACACAACATACACAGTAGATCAAGTTCCCCTAACGTTTTCTGTCACTGGACAGACCTCTTGGATGGGTTTCAGTCTAGACGGACAAAGCGAAGTAACAATTACTGGAAACACGACTTTGACAAGTCTCAGTGATGGAATGCATCATGTGGTAGTGTACGCTCGCGACATTGCAGGGAATACTGTAACATCCAATGTAGTCTCGTTTACTGTTGATACAACTCCTCCAACGATCTCAGGGATAACCAAAAATCCACCAATACCTGATGTTGGAGAATCTGTTACAATCACAGTTAGAGTGACTGATCAAGACAGTGGCGTTAATTCAGTTACACTCTCATACAGAATTGAGGAGGAATCTTGGGTCAACATTACAATGACGAAGACTACCGAAGACCTTTACGAAGCAACAATTCCTAGTCAATCATTAGAGACAAAAGTTGAATTCCAGATTATAGCCAATGACGTTGCAGGTCACCAAACCATAGATGACAATTCAGGATCGTACCACATCTACACAGTAATCCCCGAGTTCTCATTATATATCATGCTCATCACATTCGTAATAGCAACAGTAGGTGCTGTAATCTATAGAAAAGAGTACCAAAAGAAAAGCAAGTCTTAGCTTAGTTTCACGGTTCTTGGTAGCACGTTTTTTCCAGTTGGTCAAGAATATTGCGCGTGCATTAAATGCCCTATTAACGTGCGATTAATTATAATATAATGAAACATAAGGTATGTTCTGTGCATAAGCCTTTGAACCAATGGTTCCATGCAACAAAATAAAGGAAGCAACAGTAGTTATTGCATTGGCAGTTCTCAATCTACTGAATGCACCTAATCCCATATCATTTTGAGAAGCAAAGACAAGCATTTTTGCTTCACCATAGTTGATTGTTATTTCCGAATAAGCATGACTGATTGAACCGTTTTCGAGAACATTAACTATAAACCAAGTTCCTTCTGCAACTCCAGAACGCCCAGGTTGCCAAAAAAGGGAATGAGAATCAACAGTTATAGTTTTCATAGATGGGTCTAAATTTGTCAACTGACATCCAAAAGCAACATAACTATTCTTAGGAATGTTAAAACTTAAATTCCCATCAGGATAGTTCAACAACTTTTGATCAGTTTCATACGTGAAATAGCGAAATTCTTCAAGGTCTAGCGCTAACGATCCAATTCCTTGAGATATTTGAGCAACAACAATTTCTTCTTCTTTTTCAAGCGATACAAGATTTCCTCTATTTGTAACAAACCAACATACGCAGTCATAGGAAAAATCTGATACGTCCATGGGTACTTTTAATGCTGCAGGCTGCTGAAAGGAAAATGATTCTCCAGCTTTCAAGGAAATATTCAGGGAATTATTGTAACCATAATTATGATTGATTGAATCAACAACCCAAAGGGTGGTTATTTCAACTAAAACGGGACTGTTATTTATAATTTGAACCTCAACATCTAATCCATTTTCATATGGAATGTAATCCACGTTTGTCGTCACAATCTTCTCTGTGTTCCTCATTGCATCTGCTTCATTTACATCACTAACATCTTCTTGGAATGAAGCATTTTGGTTCAAAATAAATAAATAAACATTGGAATAAAGGAATAACACAATCAAAACTAAAAAAATTGTAGCAATAATGCCTGAAACAGCTTTTTGATTCTTGCAAAAAAAATTAGGGAATAACAACAGTTTCAAATGAACGCCCTCTTTCAGTCATAATTCTAAGAGAATATTGAACACCAGATACAAGTGGGGTCGATGTTTCAAAGTAGCCATGTTCTTGAATATCTAAGCTAGAGATTAATGTGCTATTAAATAATCTTAATTCCTCAATTGGAAAAACTTCTGCCCACGAACTATTACTAATAACAAGATTGTCAAATTGGACGGCGTCACTTTGGCCACAATTCAGCAAATATACAATTAGTTTTTCTTCAGTTTGGTTGTAATATGTATATTCCATCACAATTTTTTCTTTAATTTTAAGTGATTCTGAATCTATGGCTTCAGAGTATTCTGTATTTGCCACTTGGCTTCGTTGATATGTCCATACTAGTATTACAAAACCTAAGGCAATGACTGCTCCAGCCAGCATCACTGATGAAACTATTGTGTTTTCAGCTTTTCGTCTTCTCTTTTTAGATCCCGAGATTTTGGAAAAGAATGTAGGTTTGAAGATTATTATTTTCTAGGCACCACCTTTTGAATCAATATTTTGTATCTGTATTTTGGTTGTACAACGATACAGATGGGTCTTATTCCGTACATATTACCAATCTAATAATATTACCAACCCATATATATAGTTTGTCGTAGGATATACGATAACAATGTGCACATAGCGACTGAAACCCTAAATACAAAAATCGCCGACCTACACAACACCTTAATACAAGTAAAACAATGACGGAGACTATCAAAATATGAAAAAATAAAAGAAAAACAAAAAGCAAACACGATCTGAAAAATCAAAGCCCTAAGTCTGGGACGGCTAAATCATCCCCCAGAAATTCGGGGGTACCTCAGCTTTTAAGCGTTTATTAATTGTGTGGTTAAATCCACGAGATTTTGATTATGTTGCGTTTCTCTAGCCGCCTCATCGCCTCGAGGAACTCGCTCTTCTGTTTTCCGCTCAACTCGAAATCCTGCATCATATCCTTCACCGGAGTTTGAGCAGACCCACACCTTTGAAGCCGACGCTGCAAGTAATTCACGACACGCCGCTCGATCTTTCCGCACTTCCAAGTGGTGTTTCTGAGGAGAGTGGCAATGGACATAAGCATCTTCTGAGCCTCTAACCCTCTTCGCCTAACCAGAGCCTTTCACCCCAACGCTACATGATATACCTAAAGTGCGCCTACATAAGTATTTGTTGCTTTTTTCTACCTGAAACATTGTCTATTCCAGCTTTCCATGTTTTGCTTCAAAATTGGCGTTACAGCTTGTTTTGCCTTTTTCATTGTCTACGCATTTGATTCCCTCTGGAAAAGTAGCTCCTGTCAATCTCCTAAATGCTTTGCCGAAATCATCATATCGGTCATCAAACCAGCACAGAATGTAGCTGTCAGCTTTTCCTTCTTCGCCAGATATGTAGTCAATGTCGCCCATGAGAGGAAAGAAATCCTCAAGGGTACATCTAAGTTTGTTGCTCCCCTCGTTTCTCGATACGCTAAGTCTCCGTGCTTTAACCACCAGAAACGCTTCTCTCTCAGGCTTTCCAAACCTCTCCCGGTAAAAGGTGATTACTGGCTTATCCCAAACAGACTCCAAAATATCTCACACCCCACTTAGATAAGAGGGCCAAAAACTTAAGAGTTATTCCCTTTTCCATAGCGGAGCATGATTTGTGGCTTCAATCAAGTTTTCAGCTTTCTGTATAGGGTATAAGACAGAGAAACTTCACAGGTTTTTCGCTACTGTTTTTCAGCTGATGCTTCTCGTTTGGAGGAATGAAGATGGCATCTCCGGCTTTAAACTTCTTTTCTTCTTTTCCGCTAACAGCAACCCCCTCACCTTCCAATATGAAGACCTCATGTTCCCAACTGTGAGTGTGGAGGGGGCTGTGTCCTCCAGCTTCCATCTCGAAAAGTCTCATGGCAAAGTTTTTGGCTCCAGTCTCCTTGGTTATGAGCCATCTGATTTTTAGTTTTCTGCTTCCGCCTTCAGCATCTTTTGCTTCAATGTCGGTGTAGTGGAAAATTTTCAGTTTGTTCACCTCTCTGAATTTACTGTGTAGTAAGGGATATTAGTTGCGTGTCTGATATGTGAGTTTTTGCGTTGGGGGCGTACACCGCAAGATTTATTAGTAAATTTTTACTATATTTTGGTAAACATATACCGAGGGATAAAAACGGGGCAACTCTCAACCCACGAATCAATCGTGTGGAAAAAATTTCACAGCGGAAAACCCACCAGCGACATCGCAGACGAAAGCGAGGAAGAGTGGAACCCCTCTTACGTCTCACGGGTTCTCAACAGAACAAGAAAAAAGATTGCAAAAGCACTTGAGGAACACGCAAAAAGCCACCGCCTCGACATTGAAACTCTCTTAGACTACAAGGGACTGCTGATCGGATTCGACTATCAGGCGAACGCCCAAGTGTACATCATTTTCACTGAAAAACTTGGAATCATTGTGTGGTACAAGCACGACTCCTACGCAGGTAAACTGTGTCCTGATTGCCCAAAGGAGTCCGAGTGCAGAGAAATTTTGGACACAATCCTAGAAGAGTACAGCATCACCCTGAGACCAGATGAGGAAGAGCTTCTCATGACTCAGCAGTCGATTGCAGTTCTCAACAAGCTGGCGGCAAAACAGGTTCCTCGGTATAAACGAAAAAAGGAAGAAGGTGATTAAGTTTGGAGAAAGACGTTAGAGAAAAGGTCATTAAGCCTCCAATTAAGAGAGTGACTAGCGGAAAAATCTTCAAGCCATCAAAGGCGTTTCTGCATAAGAGCTTGCTTCAGCCCATAGTTTTGGCGGTTACTATTTGGCTGATTGTTGTCATTTGTTTCGTAGGCGGATCGTTTATGGGTGCTGCAGCGGAGCCGGAAGAGATTCCAAGCGCAACTCAGCACATCAACACATGGATTGTTCCAGTTAGCTTCTGGACAACAGTCGCCAATCTGGTTTGGTTGATACCCCTCTTGATCTACATTCCCGTCTACTTCAAGAGCATCGAGTACTCCGTGAAAGCTGAGAGCGGCGAAACAATGCCTGAAATCTACGTAAAACGAGGTGTCGTCACTATCACCCGCAAGCATGTGCCCTTCAGGACCATCACAAACATATCCAGCAAGGCAGGCGTTTTTGATCGACTGTTCAATATTGGTTCAGTTCACATTGAGACCGCAGGCTACTCTGGCAGCCATCAGGCAGGACCCGAAGTCAAGCTTGAAGGCATCGTGTTCTATGAGGAAGTTCGAGACTTCATCCTGAATGAGCTGCGGAAGTTCAAGGCACCCTACGTAACTGGAACCGAGGTGGTCCCCCGAATCGAAGAGCCTGTACTAAGAGCGGAAGGCTTGGATGACGAGATACTGATCACTCTACGTGAGATACGCGACATACTGAAGAACCAAAAGACGCAAAAATGACGCGCAGACAGGAAAACATGATTTCCCGTCTTTGGCGGAGACAAAAGCCGCAAACCCATTTTTATTTTTAATTTTTGTTGTAGGGTAAACCTTTTTATATTGGGGATGCGTGTTGGGTTGTATCGTCACATTAACTCATGCTTACTTGCGAAGCTTTTTTTGAAGGCTTTTGAAGACTGCGTGCAAAAATTTTGTGACAGGAGGAATACAAATGCAAATAGAAAACTTCGAAGACTTGCCTTTAACTCCAGAAGTAATGAAAGGGATAGAGGAGCTTGGATTCACTAATCTTTTTCCAATTCAGGCTCAAGCAATCATCCCCTTACTGGAAGGAAAAGACGTTATTGGGCAAGCACAAACAGGAACGGGAAAAACCGCAGCCTTCGGAATTCCGATGGTTGAACGCGTAAACCCGAACAATAAAAGAGTTCAAGGCTTAGTTCTAGCGCCAACACGCGAACTTGCAGTGCAGGTTGCGGAGCGCCTAAGTCGATTCAGCAGATACTCAAGTTTGAAGGTTCTGCCAGTTTACGGCGGAGAATCAATCAACAAGCAAATTCGTGAACTGGATAGAGGTGTACAAATTGTTGTTGGTACGCCCGGTCGAGTAATAGATCATCTGAAACGTGGAACATTGAATCTTTCATCAACTAAAGTTGTTGTTCTCGACGAAGCTGATAGAATGCTGGACATGGGATTCATAGACGACATAAACTACATACTCTCCAGAGTGCCCAGAGACAGGCAACTAAGCCTATTCTCTGCAACGATCGATGACTCAGTGATGAACATTTGCCACAGATACATGAGGAACCCAGAAAAAATACTGGTGAGCAAAGACGAGATAGCGCTTACACAAATGAGCCAGTACTACATGATAGTGAATTCCAGAGACAAGCTTGACTATTTACTGGACATACTGAAACGCAACCACATGGAAAAAGCAATCATATTCTGTAACACCCGCAGAGGAACAGACTGGCTGGCACACAAACTGAACAGACACGGATACGATGCGGAACCGCTGCATGGCGGCTTCACACAGGCACAAAGAGACCACGTCACCAACGCTTTCAGAAACGGAAAACTGAAAATCCTCATCGCAACCGACGTTGCCGCAAGAGGCTTGGACATCCAAGGGATAACCCACATAATAAACTATGATGTGCCATTAGAAGCGCTAGTCTATTTCCACAGAATCGGAAGAACCGCCAGAATGGGAAACGACGGAACCGCCATAACCCTTGTGGGCTACGGAGAAATCCCAGACTTGAACAAAATAAAAACTTTGACTAAAACCAACATAGAAGAACTGGAAGCAACGAATCCGCAGTACTGCTAGAAATCTTTAACGTACAAGATGCGCTGAATAAGCGCATCAACCCACTTTCTTGTTAAAAGCAGGTTGAATTCTTTTAGGCGAAGCCAGATGTTTTGATTGCACGCTTTTTGGACCCAAAAAAACTGTTCTATCTAAAGGAAACAGCAGTAACCGTTAAGTAACGTGTTCCATAAAATTGAACTTGGGAGGAAGTTTTGATGGATCTTTTAGCGCTAGCACCTGATCTGGTGAAGATGACTGTTGCCCTGTTTATTGTAGTTGATCCACTTGGGAGCGTCCCAATTTTTATTGGATTAACAAAGGACATGGATACGTCGCAGAGAAAGAAAACTTACCAGCTAGCCACAATCACTGGCTTGATTCTCTTAACATTCTTCTCCTTGGTTGGACAAAACATCCTTGCCCTGTTTGGAATAACATTAGATAGTTTCATGATTGCCGGCGGCATTTTGCTTCTGATAGTGGCTATTAGACTTCTGATCATGGGAGGTTGGCACGAAAAAGCAGCAGTATCCGAGTCAGTAGGCGCAGTTCCTATAGGTTGTCCCCTTCTTGTAGGTCCCGGAGCAATAACAACATCAATTTTGAACATTCAATCCTACGGAATACTGGCTACATTACTTTCGGTGCTGCTGACATTCATTATTGTATGGCTAATCCTGAGATTTATCGACCCAATATACCGCGTCTTAGGCAAGAACGGCTCATTAGTAATTAGCCGAGTTATGGCATTGCTGATAGCGTCAATTGCTGTCCAGTATATGCTGCAAGGAATAAAGAGTGGTTTTCTATAAGAGCAAACACTTAGGATCTGTGCACGTTTTTGGTGCCAAAAGATGAAATTTTGCTATTTACTAAAAGCTAGTAACCGTTAAATAACGCTTCCTTACACAACTGAACAGGCTCTCCACTGTTCAACCTGCCAAAAGAGCAACGTAAACGGTGAAAAAAATATGAAGATAGCTGTGTTGGTTTACGAGTATCCCCCCAAAATTGTGGGTGGCTTAGGAACGTATGCTGCAGAGATAACGCGGAAGTTCGTTCTGCTTGGTCACGACGTCACCGTCTTCACAATGAATGATGATGAGGGAAGTCTGCCTACCAGAGAGCTTCTGCGGGGCATAGAGATTCATCGTCCAGTCCACATCGATATTTCTGACTCCCTGCCTGATGTGGTTGCGGAAGACGTTAAGAAGTGGGGCAGGGGAATTAAATTCTTTTCAAAAATTCTCATGTACAATTATTTAAGCGCCTCAAAGATGGTAAACGAGCTGGTTAGATCCGAAGACTTCAAATTTGATTTGGTGGTAGCTCACGACTGGCTGTCGGTCATCGCCGGCATCTCTATAAAAAAGGAGTTGGGTTTGCCCTTAGCGTTTCATGTGCACTCAAACGAGAGGGGACGAACATTAGGCAACGGCTCAGGTGTAGTCAGCAGCATAGAGAACCGTGGGGGACAGATGGCGGACATGGTCATAACGGTTTCTTACTCGATGCAGGATGAGCTGATACAGGCGGGCTTTCCTGCAGAAAAAATCAGAGTTTGCTACAATGGTGTGGACCCAAAGAAATACAGTCCTGAACAAGTAAGTAAGGAAAAAATCGACGCGGTTAGACAACGATACGGACTCAACAATGACAATTTGATGGTGCTCTTCGTTGGGAGACTTGTGTGGATTAAGGGCGTAGATAAACTCATCAGAGCCATGCCCAAGGTTTTACAGGAGGTCCCCAACGCGAAACTGGTGATTGTTGGTCTCGGCGACATGCGAGACTATCTGGAGGGACTCGTCCGAAACCTACACCTTGAAGACGCTGTTAAATTCCGTTTCGAATTCATAGCCGAGGAAGAGCGAATCGCCCACTACGCAGCGTGCGACGTTGCAGCTTACCCAAGCCTCTATGAGCCCTTCGGAATCGTCACCCTAGAGGCTATGAGCATGGAGAAACCCGTAGTTGTTGGAGCAGCCGGCACCAGCGGAATGAAAGAAATCGTCAGCATCAACGGCTCAGATAAATGCGGCTTCCACATCAACCCAAACGACCCAGCGGACATCGCTTGGGGAATTGTTAGCGCCATCAAAGATCCTGAAAAAAAGGTTCAATTGGGACGCAACGGCAGAAAGCGCGTTCTGGAACACTTCACGTGGGACGCAGCTGCAAAGTCAACTATTCAAAGTTATTCTGAGCTTTTAAAAACAAAAAAAGCACAGGATTCTTCTGCCTAAACAGGTTCGTTAGTTGGAAGAAAAAATGGCAGGTAATGAGGTTCGAAAAGATTATTTGCTGAATCGATGGGTTGTCATCGCCAAAGAACGCAAAAAGAGACCCACCGATTTTGTTAAAAAGGTGGTTGAGAAGGAGGAGGGGGTTTGTCCGCTCTGCCCCGGCAACGAGCATATGACTCCTCCAGCAGTACTAGTGTATCTTTCTTCTAATGGGGAGATCAGAAAGGAAAGGGATCAGAACGGCCTCCGCCATAAAGACTGGCTGGTGAGAGCTATACCAAACTTGTACCCTGCATTCACTCCGCCAGACGAAGAAACTGTGATGGCCAAAGAAAGTTCTGTTCTCGCAAGAGCCGAAGGTCATCACGAAGTCATCATAGAATCTCCATGTCACGATGAACACCCCGGAGCAGCACGAGTTTCTCAGCTGATGCATGTGATAAACGCGTATCTGGATCGACTAACAGACCTTTCCGGAAAACCCTACGTGAAGCATATAACCATTTTCAAGAACCACGGGCGCGAAGCAGGAGCATCCCTCTCGCACGCTCACACCCAGCTGATTACAACGCCATTTATTCCCAGAATTCTGGAAGAGGAATTGGAGGCAAGCAAAAGTTTCTGGACAAAAAACCATTCGTGTCTGTTTTGTGACGTTTTAGCCAAAGAACGGGATGGTCCACGTTTCATCTGGGAGAACAGCAGTTTCGTAGTTTTTGCTCCTTGGGCAAGCGTTAACCCCCTGGAGTTTTGGGTTCTGCCTAAGCGTCACCACTCAAATATGTTGGCTATGTCTGGAGGCGAGGTTGAAGATTTGGCTGAAACCATGCGGGTTTGTTTGGGTGGATTACGGTCTTTGCTGAATGACCCGCCCTACAATTTCGGTTTCCACACGCTGTTAAAGGAGGATGTAGGGGAGTGCTATCATTGGCACCTAGAAGTTTATCCGCGGTTGGCGGTATGGGCTGGTTTCGAAAAGAGCACGGGAATGTTCATTAATGTGATTTCGCCTGAGGATGCTGCCGCGGAACTTAGGGAAGCTGTTAAAACAGAGAAGAAGGAGTTGCAGTAGCCGTTAGGCTGTTAGCTGTATAGACTCAGCACTTTTCTGATGCCGTCGACTGTAAGATGGTATTTTTCGGTTTCGTCTGAGCGAAATGACTGCGCGTAACCCAGTTCAATCAGTTTTTGTAGGTGAGTCTGCAGTTCCGGAGCTTCCATTCTGGTCCACTCTGAAATCTGTTGGATAGTCAACGATTTGGATGATTCTGTTGCCCCTATGTTGTGGAGCATAATCAGGAGGCGTAGTTGATTGGGCTGCTCATCAGGCTGTGAACGGAAAGAATTACTCTCGCCCAATTATTCCACCACCTTTCTGTAAACGTCTACAGTCTTCATAGCAACCGCTTCCCAACTATAAGCCTTGTGGAGCTTTTCTTTTGCGTTTTCAGTCAACCATTTGGCATGATCTGGATCAGACAAAACTCTGTCAACCCCCCATGCAATAGATTCGGGATTCCTCGGGTACACGAAAAGTCCTGTGCGGTCGTGTTCTATCACCTCAGATAAGCCGCCCACTTTGCTGGCTACCACAGGAACGCCGGTAGCCATTCCCTCTAGGGCAACTATGCCGAAAGGCTCGTAGATTGAAGGGACAACCAAGACATCTGCGCTGGTCATTAGGTTGATAACTTCTTTGTCAGACGCAAAACCTGTAAACTGAATCTTTCTATTCTGTCCGCTGGCGCGGGCTTCAGCTTCTAAGATATCCCTTGACCAGCCTTCTCCGACAATAACGAATTTTGCCTCTGGGTAACGTTTGGCTATGCTGGGTATTGCCCGGATGAAGTATTCTATCCCCTTTTGGGGAACCAAGCGTCCCACACAGAGAATCAGTTTTTCGCCGTAGCCTACTCCGTAGCGCTGCCTAACTGCTCCACGGTCAACAGAAATTTGATATTTTGATGCATCTATTGCGTTCGGAATCACATCAACCTTTTCCCATGGTAGGTTAAAGTGGTCGCAGATTTCGTTTTTCATGGATTGGCTGCACACGATGACCCTGTCCGCCTCGTACATTGCCCACCATTCTATCCCGTTTATGGAGAATGAGTCGGGGCTGTGTAGACCCTGCGCTCTTCCCACCTCGGTGCTGTGCACAGTTAGAACCATCGGCTTTTTGAGGTAATGCTTGAAGGAGATTCCTGAAAAAGCGGCTAGCCAGTCATGAACATGCATAACATCAAAGTCAACTGTGCTCGTTACATCCGCCATTCTCTTTGTCAGAAAGTGGTTAAACAATAGAACCCATGTGAGAAAGTTGGGGTGTCCCAGTTCTGTTGAGGCGCGGTACACTTTGACTCCGTCCATTTCTTCGTAGTTCGGCGAGTCTGGAAAGTCCAGCGTGAAAAGGTGAACCTCGTGGTTTTGCTGAACTAGGGCTTTGGCTAAGCCTTCGCAGTGGCGGGCTATCCCACCCACCACCCGTGGCGGGAATTCCCAAGTTAGTATGCCCACTTTCATTCTGGCTCACCAGTCTTATGTTATGGTAAATATGTTGTTCAGTTGATTCTGTAAATTGAAAGTCAATATTTGCTTTATTGAATCTGTAATATGGTCACAGGATATAAGTTTCTTTTTATGTTAAGAATAAACACACACAACTTGTTTATTAGGTGGAAGATAATTAAAGGTTCTAAAAAATTG
This sequence comes from uncultured Candidatus Bathyarchaeia archaeon, assembly GCA_964399485.1. Classification (GTDB taxonomy): domain Archaea; phylum Thermoproteota; class Bathyarchaeia; order Bathyarchaeales; family Bathyarchaeaceae; genus Bathyarchaeum. The sequence continues at coordinate 64,780 of CAYNQS010000008.1, forward strand.
GAATAGGTGCCATTCAGTGAAAGTATTGTTTGTCTGCACAGGTAATGCTTGCCGAAGTCCGTTAGCGGATGCGCTGCTGAAGAAGCTTAGGCCAGACGTTGATGTTGATTCTGCCGGAATCTACCCATATTACAAGGTTGTGGACTCGACGAGGAGGTATGCTGAGCAGGAAGGAGCCAGCGGATTCTTGAAGACTGTTCCTGACGGGTTGGAATGGAAGAATCTCTGCATTTACGATCTGATAGTAGCCATGGAAAGACGACATGAACAGGCTATTCTTGATCAGGCACCTGACTGCGCCGACAAAATTGTGGTGTGGCACATCAACGACCCATACCTGCTATCCTATAAGCAAGCCTCTCATGAGTTTGACAAAATAAAAAGCAAAGTCGCACACCTAGCAAAAACACTATAAACGGTACTTCAGTTAAAAGACACGCGTTTTTGAGAATCAAATTTTAAACCAAAACCGAAAGCTTGGGAAATCCACCTTTTATTTCCTTTTCTGTTATATGTAACCAGATGGAAGTTGCCTTTTTAGTGGCTTTCAGAATCTGTTATCTTGTTCCTTCTAATGACACAAACTGTCATTTTGCATGGAGGAAGAACAGAAAATGGGAAAGTCGCGCGCAGACTCTATCAGAGATCGAGTTAATCCTGTAAGACAGCTAATTAACTCAAACAAAATCGTTTTGAAAAAGGTTGTACACAACTTTTCTTTTCCAGAACATTGGATTACAAGGTTCCTTGCAGTTGGATTAGATTATATTGTACTGTTTTTTGTAACTGGATTCGTGAAAGATTTAGTTTTCACTGATTGGAGTTTTTCTTTGATTAACTTTTTCTTGATGATGGGAGCGATAGCCTTTCTTTACTTTGTAATTGCTGAATCCGTTTTCGGGTACACCTTAGGAAAGAGAATGTTTGACCTCAAAGTTGTGACAGTGAATGGCAACAAACCAAGTTTCAAAAAGGTTTTCATAAGAAACATAAGCAAAATAGTTTTTGTTTTCCTGATTTTAGACCTAGTAGGAAGCTATTTCACGGCAACAAATCTTCACCAGAGATATGTCGACAAAATCGCACATACAACAGTTGAAAAATTGTAAAGCAGTTTAACCTGTTCCATTTTTTCTCTTCAAATTATGGTTGGGAGCCTCAGAAAACCCTGTGGCACCAGAGAGTGAGATGAGTTTTGGAAAGCTAAATTTTTAATGCATTGACATGATAGAAAACCAGAGGACAAAAAGACGGCGAGCTACCATAACCAGAGCTACGGTTATAAGCCAATGAACCTCTAAGTTATCAATCCATTCACGTCGAAGAGTAGTAAGGATGCTTGAATCAGGTGAGTAAGTCATTAAACCTAGCCAGAGTTTCAGCCAAAGGCGGAGTCAATATACTCTGGGGTTTAACGATTTCCTCAGTAATATCCGCAGTAGGCGTAATGGTAGTTGCAGGAATATTATCTGAAGCAGAATTTGGCGTATTAACAAAAGCGCTTATTGGTCCAACAATAATAACGTTCATCAGAGACTTAGGAACCGGCCAAGCAATAATAAAGTATACAACACAATACAGAACCGAAAACAACACCGAAAAACTAAAAAATATAGTAACCGCAGGAATCGTCTTCGAAGTAATACTGGGAACAGCATTCACAGCATTGTCTCTCCTTCTGTCGGGATTCATGGCAAACGTACTAGAAAAACCAACAATAGCACCTCTAATCCAAATAGCATCCTTCACCATCCTTGCAGGTGCTCTCTTAAGGGCGGCGCAATCAACGTTTATAGGCTACGAAAAAATGCAATTCCACAGTGTCACTCTGACAGTTCATTCAATATTAAAGACCGGGTTAATGGTTCTCCTTGTCACTTTGAGTTTTGGGGTATATGGAGCAATGCTCGGAAATGCATTATCTCACCTAAGCGCCGGATTAATCGGCATCGCCCTTCTCTATTTAATAATTCTAAAAAAATTACAAAAACAAGAAGGCAAACTGCAGCTCGTATCCACAATAAAGACTATGCTAAAATTCGGGCTACCCCTCTCAGTAGCTGCAATGCTTGTTGGAGTTCTTGCTCAAGTTTACAGCTTTCTACTTGCCATTTACACCACCGACCTAGTTTACGGCAACTTCCAAATAGCACTCAACTTTGCAATTTTAGTATCAATTTTTGCAACATCCGTAACTACAGTGATGTTTCCAACATTTTCTAAACTCAAAGCACACGAAGACCCAAAAACAGTAAGAAATGTCTTTCAATATTCAATCAAATATAGCACACTCCTGATTGTACCCCTAACCTTCGCGGTAATGGCGTTATCTAAACCAGGTGTGGAAACACTGTTTCAAAATAAATACGAGTATGCCCCATTCTTCTTATCTCTGTATGTAATCTCTTTCTTGTACGCGGCGTTTGGAAATCTCAGTACAGAACCTCTAATAAAAAGTCAAGGAAAAACCCAAGTGAGCATGAAAATTACGATACTTACTTTCATAGTAGGGATTGTTTTAGGCGTGGTGTTGATTCCCCAATTTGATGTCTTGGGCTTAATGGCAACAAACTTAACAGCCGGAATTCCCGGTTTAATCATAACTCTATGGTGGATAAACAAAAACTACAAAGCAACTGTCGACTGGAAATCATCAACCAAAATCCTAGCAGCCTCAGCATTCTCAGCTGTTATAGCATATTTGGTACTTAATCAACTGAACCTGGCCAGTTGGATTAGCCTGCTGTTAGGGGCAGCAGTTTTTCTAGGCACCTACATGATTACAGCTCCCCTGATAGGAGCAATAAACTATAATGACACAAAAACCATGAAAGACATGCTGAAAAGCCTAGGTCCCCTAGGTCCCATTGTAAACCCGCTGCTCTACCCCATAGAAAGAATCACCAGCAAAACACGGAAAAGCAAAATTAAGGATCAGCAGTAAAACTTTGGGTTAAGTTTACATTTGTTTTTTAAATATTCAAATTGTTATATGTTGCTATAATAGAAGTGGAGCGAAAGTGTATGGTTACTGTTCTGGATAAGCCTGAGAGGGTTAAGGAAGTTGACAGAAGCGGCATGCTCGGCGATTTAGTTAAAACTCCTGACTATTGCCGAGATGCCATAAAGAGGGCAGGGCAGGTGAGTGTGCCCGAAGGGGTGAGTCCCAAGAATATTGTGGTGGTGGGTATGGGCGGCTCAGCCATAGGCGGAGAAATCCTGCATGACTGGCTCAGAGACACACTCCCCATTCCAATCGAAGTCTGCAGAGACTACACTCTCCCCGCATACGTGAACAAGGACACTCTTGTATTCGTTAACAGCTACTCGGGAAACACGGAAGAAACCCTAACCGCATTTCTCACAGCAATCCGCAGAAAATGCACTGTAACCGCAGTAACTTCAGGCGGACAGCTCGAATCCTTCGCCAAGAAACTGTGGGTACCCCACACGATAATACCTGAAGGTTTACAGCCCCGCGTGGCCATTCCCTACATGTTCTTTCCCCTTCCTATTATAATGGAAAAGATGGGAATAATCTCAGGCATAGACGATGAGCTGGAGGAGGCAATACAGGTTCTAGAGAGGGAAGCCAACGCAAACGCTCCAGACGTACCCACAAAGAACAACAGGGCAAAACAGCTTGCCACCGAACTGATGGACACTATCCCCGTGGTCTACGGTTTCAGACAATATAGCTCCATAGCTCAGCGGCTGAAGGCGCAATTCAACGAAAACAGCAAAGTCCACAGCAAATACGAAGTTTTCCCAGAACTGAACCACAACGAAACCGTGGGATACGAAGCCCCAGAATCGCTCACCAAAAAAACGTCAATAATCCTCATCCGCGACCTCCAAGAACCTCCTGAAATCAGAAACAGGATAGAAACCACAACAAAACTGGTCTTCAGCAGAGCCAACAAAGTACTAGAAGTAGTGGCAGAGGGAAAAGGGAAGCTGGCAAAAATGTTCTCCGTCATGTGCACTGGCGATTTTGCAAGCGTCTACCTAGCTATATTGCAGAATAAGGACCCAACGCCAGTAAAAATTATTGATATGGTGAAAAGCGAGTTAGCCAAAAAAACCGGCATGAAAGAGAAATTTGAGGCTGAACTGGCGAAACTGAAATGAACATTGTGTTTTTATTTCTGTAATACTGTAAGACTGTAGAATTGCACTAATGGATGCGGAGCGATAAACCGTGAAATCAAAAGACAAGTATGAAATCGTAAGCGAGCTAGCGAAGCGCAGAGGCTACTTCTGGCCCTCCTACGAGATATACGGGGGCGTCAGCGGCTTCCTAACCTTTGGTCCCCTCGGCGCATTGCTGAAAAGAAGAATTGAAGATAAGTTTAGAAGCTTCTACATCCGACCCCTAGGCATCCTAGAAGTAGAAACCTCGGTGATTATGCCCGGCAATGTTCTGGAAGCCTCCGGACACGTAGAAAACTTCAAGGAACCCACAGTTGAATGTGTCAAATGCCAACGCAAGTTCCGAGCTGACCATCTGCTGCAAGAGTTCGGGGATATGAGCGACACAGAAACCGAGAAGCTTAGTCTCCAAGCCGTCATGGAGGAGATAGAAAACCGTGGCATCCGCTGCCCAGAATGCGGCGGAAACTTCAGCAAAGCTGAACAGTTCATGACCATGTTTATCACCACGATTGGACCATACTCCGACTCAGTCGGCTATGGACGCCCCGAAGCTGCACAGGGAATATTCGTGGAATTCAAGCGCATCTTCGAAAGTGCCCGTGGACGTCTTCCGTTGGGAGTTGCACAGATCGGTCATGCCCTCAGAAACGAGGTTTCTCCACGGCAGGGTCCAGTGCGGCTTAGAGAATTCACGATAATAGACATCGAGTTCTTCTTGGACCCAGAAGACAAAAAGTGTTTGATTATCGGTGATGTGGAAGATGAAACTTTACGGTTGATACTCGCAGAAAACAAACTGAAAGGCGTAACCGAGCCTGTAACAGTCACAGTGAAGGAAGCGCTAAGCAAGGGCATAATCAAGGAGGAGTGGCAAGCCTACTTCATGGCTCAGGCCAAGAGGTTTCTGGTGGAGCTGGGTGTTCCGGAGGAGCAGCAGCGTTTTATCGAGAAACTTGAGTGGGAACGGGCACACTATTCTGTGCAGGGCTTTGATCAGGAGGTGTATCTGGAGCGGTGGGGCTGGACAGAAGTTTCCGGTCACAACTACCGGACAGACTTCGATCTGAGCCGCCACATGAAAGCAAGCGGCGTAGACTTGACAGCATTCAAAGAATCTGAGGCTGGTGGAAGAAGATTTGTTCCTCATGTTATCGAGCCCAGTTTTGGTTTGGATCGGCTGGTTTATGTTGCCTTAGAGTATGCATACACAAAAAAGAAGAAGCGAACCCTTCTGAGTCTATCCCGCGACCTTGCCCCAATGCAGGTCAGTGTTTTTCCTTTGATGAACAAAGATGGCTTGCCTGAGAAGGCGGATGGGGTCTATCATATGCTTGTCAATGAGGGTTTCACTGTGGATTGGGACTCGTCAGGTTCCATTGGGAGACGGTATGCACGAGCCGATGAAGCGGGAACGCCTTTAGGCATCACCATCGATTACCAAACCCTTGAAGATGGCACCGTGACATTACGTGACCGTGACACTTGGAGGCAGGTAAGAAGCGAAGTTGATAAGCTTCCGGAGCTGCTCCACGCCTACTTCCGCCACAAACTAGAGTTTGAGGGTTTGGGGAAACTGATTGAACGTTAAAAAGTGAAGAAATGATGGATAATAAATCAGGTTGGACTAACACTTTTTAAGAGACTCCAATCTATTTAATTTTGGTTATAACTAACAGGTTCGATGGGGCAGCGGTATGGTGTTTCCTGTAGAGACTGAAGAACGGGTGAAACGAAAAGCGCTTGACGTTTCTAGAGACCATCTTAGAGAAGTGGTGGATATTTCTCGCAAAATTTCGCAGTTGGTTTCCGTCTTCGTGAATGGCGACAAGAATTTGGCTCAGCAGCTGTTCTCTGACATCAAGAAGGCTCAAAATGGCGTGGCTACTGCGCGACGCAATGTTTCACGGGAACTCGCAGAAATAGGAGCCATATTGATGAGCCGCGAGGACTTTCTCCGTTTCACTAACCTGACAAGCGATATAGCTGACTACTGTGAAGGGATAGCCTTTAGGCTGCTTCAGATTATGGAAAGGGGATGGAACGTTCCGACGCAGATAAAGGAGGACCTGATTGAGCTTTCGGACGCTGTTTTTGACACCATCTCCAAGCTTAGAGAAACCGTTATGACCCTAAATTATGGCACTGCCAAAGCTCTGGAAAAAGCCAGAGAAGTTGAAGCTGCAGAACGGGTAGTTGATGATATTTATCGACAGCTGGAAGTAGACATCATAGACAGCAAAATGGAGTTTCCGCCCATGTTTCTCTTGTGGACCGTAGTTCAGCATCTGGAGGACGCCGCCGACAAGGCTAAAGATGCATCGGACGCCGCCCGAATACTTGCGCTCACCATCTAAAGTGAAGTTGTATGCCTGAGAAGATTGAAACTGAACTTTTAGACAATTTTCTTGTAGTTTGGGACCCTGAGCAAGGGTCGGGGCTCTATAAGCTGGGCTATTACGGTAAGCCCCTAGGTATTTCTAAGCCAAAAATCCCTGAGTTTGATGTTCCGCTGATTCTTGATCTCATTGAGGGTCTTTATCTGGTGGAGACTGGGGAAATCAGGGTTTATGGGGGACCGGAGCGGAAGGGAGTCAGCTTTTCGAAGTTGCGGAGAAAGGCGAGGAGGCTGTATGAAGATTTTGATGCCAAGTATGCGGTTTACCGTGACCTTCGGGGTCAGGAGCTTATTGTCACTCCGGGCATAAAGTTTGGTTGCGATTTTGCGGTGTATAAGCATGGTCCGGGTGTGGATCATGCGCCGTACATGGTTTCGGTTCGGAGGGCAAAGGATGAGGTGTCGGCAACGGATGTTGTGAAGGCGGGAAGATTGGCTACGACTGTGCGTAAACGGTTCATTATAGCCGTACCTGACCTAGAAGCCGAAAAGATACGTTACCTCATCTTCAAATGGTTCAAAGCCTAGCCTTTTTATTTCTGGAGTTTTTCTCTGATTTCGGGCAGCGTCTCTTCTTGGAACCGTTTGATTCCCAGCGTCGTTACCATGTAGTTGCCTTCATCTGTTTTGGTTGCATATCCTTCCCGGCACAGTTCACCCAGCCGGGTGCCTGTTATTTTCGCGTTTTTTCCAAGCGCAGCCTGCAGCTCTTCTTTGGTGAGAAAACTCTTTGACAACCCCAGCTTGTTGCCGATGTACGTTGCTAGAAGATGCAATGTTAGGGTTTCGCTGTCTGTTAGCCTCTGTTTTGAAACTAGTAGAACTGGTCCTTCAGGGGTAACGGCGATTACGTTTTTGCAGTCTTCGATAAGGTTTTCTAGGTCAACTGTGAGGATAGCTTTCTTAACAATCTGGAGGGCGGGAATCATTTCGCTGAAAAATCTGTTCACGCTAACCCAGACTTGGTTTACATCGCCCGTGAATGTCTGCTCGGTGTCCATGTATTTGATGTGCACGGTAACTGTTTCTTCGGTCAAGCCGTTGCGCCTCGAAGTTTAGCCAGAACTTCCTCCTCAACCCATCTTTCGCCCTGAGTGGTCAACTTGAAGTCTGGTTTCGCTGGATCAGGCTTGAACACGATTCCCCGTTTGGTCATCTCGTTGAGGCGGGCTGGCACCATGGATCTGATTCCGCTTGAAGCCAGCAGCCGTTTAATTTGGGTGGCTGTGCTGGTTTTTTCGTTGGAGGCAAACAGTATTAGTGCGATGGCTTCGTAGTGGGTGAGTTTCTCTCTGGTGGTGATGATTGGCCCTTCGGTTGTGATTTCTATTATTCCGTCTAGCTGGGTCTGTATGGATGGGGTCAGATTTGCGGATATCAAGCTGCCCACCTCGTTCACGAATTGGGGCGGCATTGTCTTCAGCGTTTTCAGGATTTCTTGGGCGCTGTCTCCCTCTACAACTATTTCTCCGAAGGGAGCCTTAACTCGAACCCGAACTTTAGCCATTCTCGCTTCGTCCTCCAGCTAAAACATACACATAGCCCTTATCAGTCTTCCACCTCTTTATCTTATTTTTCCTGACCAACCAACTCAGCACCCCAGAAACGGTTGTTGAGGGGTAATAGACGGCGTTAGCCTTCAAAGCCTCCCCCAGTTCAGGCAAACTTCGGGGCTGCTTTCCCCAATCAGAGGCGAGAAGCTGCAGAACGGCTTCGCTGCAACCAGAAACGGAGATAGACGGATAGACTGAGCTCTCAGTCTGTGCTGTCTCTTTGTTTTTTGTTGAGTCGAAGGCTTTGGAGACTGTTTCCATTATCTGTGGAAGCTCCTCGATGGCTTTCATGACCTCTTCTCGGGTTCCAGAAATTTCAATCTCCCTCTGCCCCATCTTCACGCGAAAAGAAAAAGGCATCCCCATCAGATTCTCCAAAACAGAATATGATGCAGCAGCATTTAGTATTTGCTTATCCAACTAAAGACTTAATATCATCAATTTAAGCGCGATGAGTTATCTCAATTATTGTGATAGTGTTCTCTGACAAGTTTAGTCAATTTTTCTTGACTATTAAAAAGCGTGTTTTGGTCAAGGTTTCTTGACAAAAACCCTTTTCTGGTTAGCGAATGCCGTTGTTATTGTGGTTCAAACTGAAATGCATCATGTGAAGAAGTCGCTCTCATGTGCATTATTGATTACTATGCTTGTTAGTGGATTAATTCTAGTCTTTGCAAATTTTGGTGTCGTTTATGCTGCCACAGACATCTCTGGAATAATCGGTTCCGACACTACGTGGACGAGGGCAAGCAGCCCCTACTCTTTGACTGGAAACATGCTCGTGAACAATGGGGTAACGTTAACTGTTGGGGCTGGAGTCACTGTCAACCTTAATGACTATTATATAATGGTGAATGGCACGCTACGTGCACAAGGAAGCGGCGCAGACAAGATTCAGTTCAACGGCGGCGAAATCACGTTTACAGAACACAGCAGTGACTGGAACGAGCAGACTGGTTCCGGCTGCATAATCGAGAATGCGAATCTTGACTCAACTTATGTAGGCATCGGTTCCGTTTCTACGAAAATAACTAACAATTCTATTTCAACAATCCGCGTCGCTTACCAAACCATAATGGAACACAACACAATACATGACAACGTCACATTCTACTCCGGTGCTTCGGGCACACTTTCACATAATATCATTTCAGGCAGACTCGAAATAACTTCTTCCAGTCCCATGGTCTCAAACAACACCATTTCCGGTGAAGTCTATGTTTCGGGAGGTTCACCCACAATTTCCCACAACACTATTTCCGGTGAAATTGATGTTTCAGGAGGCAGCATTTCATCGGACTTTCCCGTAGTTTCCAATAACCACATAACTGGCGGGGACACCGGAATTAGCTGTAACGGATACGCTCTCATCTCTGACAACAACATCTCAGGTTGCACATCCGGTATCCAACTGTATCCTATCCAAGTTCTCGGTGGCACCAGCAATGCTTATCCATTAATTGAAAGAAATCTGATAACCTACAATACTTACGGCATCAAAATCACGCTGAGTTCCCGTTCTGAGCCAGGCACTTTAGCTCCCACAATTCAGAACAACACTATTGCGCACAATGCTGTTGGAATTTATGTGTATATAGGCAATTATGATGGAACACCAACCATCATTTACAACAATATTCATGACAACTCCGATTACAATATTCAATTAGGTGAAGATACGGAAAACGACATTGATGCTACTTACAACTGGTGGGGAACAACTGATGTTTCAGCGATTAACCAGTCAATCTACGACTACAAAAACGACTTCTACCTAGGCACAGTTAACTTCGTTCCCTTCCTGACTGAACCAAACCCAGAAGAAATGTCCACTCCAATCCCAGAGTTTCCATCATGGATCATACTGCCCTTGCTCATCACTGCAACCTTGCTGATTATAATCTGCAAACAGAAACTACCCAAAACACCAAGCCAACAATCATATTAGGATACTAATAACAGTGCTATGTTGAAAACAATATTTTTTCAGAAAAACAGCCGCACAACTATTTCTTCTGTTTTCTTGAAAGCATCTTCTCCAGCGTAGGTCGCAGCTTCTCGTTTTCTGCCTTAATCTTCTCTGGTCCCAAAGCTTCCAGCTGCTCATTCATCTCCCGCATGAGAGCCGCAAACTTAACCCCCTCCGCAGCCGACACATACTCAACCCTGAAACGTTCCTTGCTGAGCCCCAGCTTCTCCAAAATCCTTGCCAAGGTGTCCATTCTAGCCTTCATCTTGTAGTTCCCTGAAATGTAGTGGCAATCGTAGGGCAAGTGACACGCACCAACCAAAACCATGCCCGCCCCCTGCCTGAAAGCCTCCAAAACAAAATCCTTGTCCACCCTGCCCGAGCACATCACCCGTATCGCCCTCATGACAGGAGGATACTCGAAGCGGCTGGTCCCAGCAAGATCAGCACCCGCATAACAGCACCAGTTGCACAGGAACCCCAAAACCTTACCCTCAGGATTCTCCTCCAAACCAGCCCTGACCTGAGCCAAAATTTGGGCATCAGTGAAGTGCAGCTGAGTTATAGCATCAGCTGGACACTCGGCAACACAGGTTCCGCATCCATGACACATGGCGGTTGTAACCGTTGCAGCTTGTCCTTCCTTCGCTTTTATGGCGCCGTACGGGCACTTACTCACACAGATTCCGCACTTCACATTCACGTTACGGCATTTGCTGGGGTCAACATCAGCTATGATGGGCTCTATCTTCCATGTAGGCTGAGAAAGAACCGTGGCAGCTCGCGCCGCGGCTCCACTTCCCTGAGACACGCTGTATGGAATGTCTTTTGCTCCTTGACATGCTCCAGCTAAAAAGATTCCGTCAACCGACGTGTCCAAGGGTTTAAGTTTCGGGTGGCTCTCCATGAAGAAGCCGTCTGCTCCTCTGGTTATACTCAAGATTCTGGCAACCTCGTCTGATCCCTTGCTTGGAATCGCTGCGGTGCTCAAAACCACAAGTTCCGCCTCTAATTCAAGCGGTTCTCCAAGCGCCATGTCCTCTGCGCGGATGACAAGATTGTTGGTTTCCGGATTCTCATTGATTTGCGATACGCTTCCGCGAACAAAGTTTACTCCCAGCTCGCGGGCTCTTCTGTAGAATTCTTCGTAGCCTTTGAAGTTGGTGCGCATGTCAATATAAAAGATGTAGACCTCCACATCATCGCGGTAATGCTCCTTAAGCAATACAGCATTCTTCAACGCATACATACAGCAGAAGCCAGAGCAGTATTCATACTTGTTCACGTCCCTCGAGCCAACGCATTGAATGAAAGCCACCGAACGAGGCTGCTTTCCATCAGAGGCACGTATAACATGACCTCCAGTTGGTCCCGCAGCCAAGATCAGCCTCTCGAATTCCATGGCTGTGATAACGTTGTCGAATCTGCCGTAGCCATATCGACTATCATCAGTGGGTCTGTAAATGTCGAAACCAGTTGAAACAATGATTGTTCCCACCTCAAGCTTGATCTCTTCCGGCTGCTGCTCAAAATTGATGGCTTCACGTGCACCACAAGCATCCACGCACTTGAAGCATTCGATGCAGTAATCCCTGTTGATTGTGTAAACAAGGGGAACAGCCTGATCGAAGGGAACCGAAATTGCCTTTCTAACACCCAAGTTCTCGTCCCACTCGTTAGGAAACTCTATGGGACAGGCATCTCTGCATTCGCCGCAGCCTGTACAGCTGTCGGCGATAACGTATCGGGGGTTCTTTCTGAGTGTCACCTTGAAGTTTCCCACGAAACCTTCAACGCTAACAAGGTCGGCGTACGATATTATTTCGATATTAGGGTGGCGGGAAACGTCCACCATCTTTGGTCCTTCGATGCATATGCTGCAATCCAATGTTGGGAAGGTCTTATCCAGCGCAGCCATGTGACCGCCTATACTCTCGCCTTTCTCTAGAAGGTAAACTTTGAAGCCCATGCCAGCCAAGTCTAGGGCAGAGTTTATTCCCGCGATTCCCCCGCCGATTACTAGCGCCTTGTTGGTGACAGGAACCTCCATCGTATCCAGACTTCGAAGCATCCTTGCCTTCGCAACAGCCATCTTCACGATATCTTTAGCCTTCTCGGTTGCCTCCTTGGGTGTGCTGGGATGGCACCACGAAGCAAACTCCCTTATGTTCGCCATCTCGAAAAGATACGGATTCAAGCCCGCATCAGCCACTGTTCTTCGGAAGGTCGGCTCATGCATTCTGGGCGAACACGCAGCAACAACAACCCTGTTGAGATCGTGTTCTTTTATGGCTTTTCTGATCTCCTCTTGCCCCGGATCAGCACAGGTGTAGCGATTGTCCATAGCTACCACCACATTAGGCAGCGTCAGGGCATACTCGGTCAACTCTTTCACGTCAACTACGCCTGCGATGTTAAGTCCGCAGTGACAGACAAAAACTCCTACCCGCGGTTCCTCAGACATAATCCTCCACCTCTTTGGGAAATCTCTGTTGGACGGTTTCTTGACGTCTTTTTGCGCTTTTGGTTTTCAGTTCCTTAGTCATAGCGCTTGTAGAAGCAATTTTTTCGAGGGCTTTGTTCCATGCGCCGGAGCGAACCTTTGTGTGGCGTATGCGTGTTCTAGTAAGCTCAAGGGCTTCCTCTTCTGGGCAAACGATTCTGCAAACGCCACAGTAGACGCAATTCAACTCGTTAACATGCACTTTTCCGTCTTCCGCCAGATACAGGACACCTGAAATAGGGCAGACATCAAGGCAGTCATGGCATCCTTCTGGACATTTTTCGCTGTTAATTCTGTGGGTTCCATGAAAGATCTTTTTTACCTGAATCGCGCCCTCGGGAAATTTTGTTTCGCACAGGCGACAGCACGGACAGGATTCCTTGTCCACCTCAACGGTGACTCTGAGGTTTTTCTTGTTTTTTATGGAGGCGACGTCTGCAACTTCTTTTCCGTCTTTGGTGTGCACGCTTACCTTGATGAGGTCTAAGGGACAAGGTTCCTCAATTTCTAGACATTCTAAACCGCACTTGGTTTCGTCAACCGTAATCTCCCGTATAAGCTGGGGGAAGCTTTCGCTCCTGACTACGGGAATCACATGTTCCCCATTAATGTTTATGGTTAGAGCTGCGAAGGGGCAAATGGCTTCGCATATGCCGCAGTAGTTACATTTTTCTTCGCTGATGGTCACTGTGGGCGGCTTCGCTTCTTCATCCTCTGCTTTCGGAGTCTTTGTGACTTCAATTGCCTCTCGGGGACAGATTTCGGTGCAGATACCGCAGCCCGTGCACTTGCTCTTATCTAAGGTGAGTGAATAGCGCTTGGCATGCAAAACCCTCTCTACGACAAGTTCGTTTTCTTTCTCGTTTTTGAGCAGTTTTACCGGCGTTTTCAGTTCCCCTACCCAAACAGTGTTTCTTTGCGCTCTCTTCGGAGATTCATGTTTTGGTTGTGAATTAGGCTACATAACCTGTAATAAATCTTATTGATTACTGCTCTGGACATTCAAAAGACAAAAAGGGGCAGTAGCCCAATCTTTTAGCAAAATCCAATCTGCCTTTTTCGGTAGTGTTTAAGAATGTCTGTTCTCAAATCTTTCCTGAGGACTATTCAATGGAACGCATAACATTGGCTCATGGAGCCGGCGGAACCATTATGGCTGATCTGATCAAAAACTATGTTCTGAAGCATCTTGGAGGAAGCAGCGCTGAGGTTCCGCTGGAAGCCTTAGACGATTCCGCTGTAATCGACAACATAGTGCTAAAGTCGGATTCGCATGCCGTGAAGCCCCTCTTCTTTCCAGGCGGGGACATAGGAAGGCTGGCTGTTGCGGGCACAGTCAACGATATTGCGATGGTCGGCGCCGAGCCCGTGGCTCTTACGTGCGGGTTGGTGCTGGAGGAAGGGCTTCCGTTAACGGATTTGGACCGAATCTTGGAGAGCATGGAACAAACCTGCAAAGAAGCAGGCGTTTACATCATAACAGGTGACACAAAGGTTGTTGAGAAGAGCGGTTTCGGAGGATGCATCATCAACACATCTGGAATAGGAAAAAGAAGCGAGGCACTGGAAAACAACATAGCAGAAGTAAAGAAGCACCGCCAGTTCGATTCGCGTTGGCTCCTAGACTCTAACTTGAGAAAGGGTGATAAGCTTATAGTTTCGGGCACAGTGGGAGACCATGGAGTAACCATACTGTCAGCTCAGGAAGGCTACAATTTTGGAAGCAACATAAAATCTGACGTTGCTCCGCTGAACAAGCTGACATCCAAGTTGCTGGATGTTGGCGGAATCGTAGCCATGAAGGACCCAACCCGGGGAGGCTTGTCTAACTCGCTGAATGAGTGGAGCATAAAGTCTAAGGTTGGTTTGATGGTGCAGGAGTCGAAGGTGCCTATTCGGGGAGACGTGAAGGCTGCCTGCGAGATGCTTGGAATAGACCCCATGGAGATTGGAAACGAAGGCAAAGTGCTCATAGGAGTTGTGCCCCAGAAGGCTGAAGAAATCTTGGCTGCTCTAAGAGAAACCAACGAGGGCAGAGATGCAGAAATAATAGGTGAAGCAACCAGCGAGTTCAGCGAGGTTGTTCTAGAAACGGTGGTGGGCGGAAAAAGAATTTTGGCGCCTCCAGTTGGAGACCCAATTCCGAGAATCTGCTAACAGAAAATACGTAAATAATGACGCTGAAGTTTAGTCCCAAATCTAAACAGAGCAAATTATAAATAGAATATAATGCTGACCAGAATAACGATAAACCAATCTTGGGGAGAATAAAATGAAAAAAGCAATTTTGGCAATGTTGTTTGCATTGTTTCTATTGTCTGCAATGGCAGTTCCGTCTCTAGCTCAAGATTTAACAGTTGGTGTTTCTGTAGGTGACTCCTTTACGTATGAAGGTACTTGGTTCCATGATGTCGTTTCTGGTGGGACAACCATTCCTAATCAGTTGGTAGCTTACCAGTTTTGGAATGAAACCGATTCGGTTACAAGAACGGTTATAGATGTCACTGGAACAGATGTAACATTTGAGAATGAATTTCACTTCTCTAACGGAACTTCCGCAACTAACACTACAGTGGAAGATGTAGCAAACCCCGGATGGGTCCACCTGTGCGTTGGAGCCAACATGGAACCTGGGGATACTTTCTATTATGACGAGACGTACCTTGTTGATTACCTGACATTTAACTCGACTGTGATGATAGACTACGGAGGTGCAACTGGTGAAAGAGAAACGCTTTACCACCAAAGCACCACATACGCTTGGGCAACGGTTATTCGGCAATACTGGTTCGATAAAGAAACTGGAATTCTTGTTAGAGCACAGCTTGACGCAGGATACAACTTGGAAGACCAGAATTCGACCTCCGGAACTTTCGTTGAGCTGGTAGACTCAAGTGTTTGGGTAATACCCGAGTTTCCCACCGGCACAGTTATGTTGGTTGTTTTTGCTGCAGTCACAGTTTCCATAGCAATTTATAGACGAAAAAAGCTGAAACGCCGAATTGGCTAACCAGCCACCCTCCTTTCCCCTTTTTTTAAGACAAGTTTAGGTTTAATTCAATTTTTTGTGAGTAGAAGAGAGAGTAGGGAAAAAGGAAAGAGTGAAATGGGTTTGGACTAAAGTTTAGTTCTTGGACACCGAAACTGAAAAGAGTTGGGGCGTTGATTTTCTAGCGGACAGTGTTTTGGGTTGAGTTGGATGAATAAGGTTGTTTACAGGCCGATCGGTGTTGTTCATTCTCCGTTTAAGGCGCCTCAGGATGTTCCGATACAGTCTGTGGCTGCTGAAGGGATTATGGGATCTGTTGAGGTTGCCGCAGAGTATGCGGAGGGTCTAAGGGATGTGGAGGGTTTTTCGCATCTGATTCTGGTTTATCATTGCCATTTGGCGCAGAAGTATTCTCTGCTGGTTAAACCCTTTCTGGATGAGAGGCTTCACGGAGTGTTTTCTACGCGTGCGCCCTCAAGACCGAATCCGGTTGGAGTATCGGTTGTGCGCCTCACCAAAAAAGAAAAAAACATACTGCATATACAGGATGTGGACATCGTTGATGGAACCCCGCTTTTGGACATCAAGCCCTTTGTTCCAGCTTTTGATCAGAGAGAAGCAGAAAAAATCGGCTGGCTAACAGGCAAAATTGACAAAATGCATTCGGCTAGGGATGACGGCAGATTCGCAAAAAACACCCAACTGTAAACTTCAATCTTAGTTTAACCTGCTAATTTTTTCGCGTTCCTACAATGGTTTGAGAGCTGAAATTCAGTTCCCACGCCACATATATCTTCTTATAAGCCTCTTTTTTGTGTTGCATGTGCTTAGTCGCTGGGCAACTTAGGAGGTGTCCAGTTTTTTGACAAAAAAATGTTAAAAAAACCCTGTGCCCCCTCATTTGCGTGATGTTCCAGATTCGACAAAGTATATCTTCCACTATATCTAAATAACATATTCCCCGAGTTGGGGAGCACGCTCTGGTGTTGCATTGAAGCATTGAGCATACTGGTCGAAACGGCTGAAGACCTTTATGCGGCAAAGACTGCGCTTCAAAGGGCTGGACAATACCTAAAGTGCAATGCGTATAGGTATCGAGTGCGCCATCAAAAAGGCTGAAGAGAAGCGCACGACAAAAACGATGTCCTAATCGGGCCTAACATGCACCTAGGGCTTAGACCCAACTCGGGGATTTCTATGTACTGCAAACCAAAAATCAGCTAGGCTTGTCTGTGTTTTGCCCAGATTCTGCATGTGCCCTCATTCGAGACCATGCATGGTCCTTTCGGAGACTCGGGAACGCAGCTGGTCATGTAGCTGGGGCATTCAGGAGGCTTAATTTTCCCAACCATAACCAGGTGGCAGAGGCAGCCCTTCAGAATATCCCTTGAATCCTCGATTTTCAGGTCATACCTTTTCCGCGCATCATAAGCCTCAAACTCTTTCTTCAACGCTAACGCTGACTTTGGAAGTTTCCCCAGTCCTCTCCACCGCCCATCCACCACATCAAACACCTGCTCCAACAGTTTCTGAGCCTTAACGTTGCCCTCCCACGCCACAACACGCTTATACTCATTCTCCAGTCTCGCCACGCCGTCTTTCAGCTGTTGCAGAAGCATGTCGATGGCGAAAAGAACATCCAAGGGCTCGAATCCGGCAACCACAGTGGGCATCCCATAAGCCTCTGGAAAAACTTCGTAGGGCTTCAATCCTATAATCGTTGAAACGTGACCAGCCGCAACAAAGCCGTCAATATGCAGGTCTCCTATGCCCAAAAGCAGTTCCATTGCTGGAGGAATCAGCCTGTGAGAAACCAGAAAACTGAAGTTTTCGGGCGGCTTATTCAGCACTTCTATGGCTGTGGAGGGCGATGTGGTTTCGAAGCCGACAGCTAAAAACGCGAATTCTTTGTCCAGGTTTTTTTCCGCCATCTGAATGGCATCCCTTAAAGCATACACTATTCGTACGTCTCCGCCCGACGCCTTAGCTTTCTGAAGAGACGTTTCTGAGCCGGGGACACGGATGAGGTCGCCGAAGGTGGTAATGGTTACTCCTTTCTTTGCCAAGGCTATGGCTTCGTCGATGTCGGCTGCTGGAACTACACAGACTGGACATCCTGGTCCGGCAATAACATCCACGTTTTGGGGAAGAAGAGATCGTAGTCCGTAGTGGGTGATGGCCCACTCGTGTGTTCCGCAGACGTGACAAAACTTTGTTTCATGGGGTGGGGCAAGCTTTCTGATGTGGTCCGCAACCTTCTTTGCTAAGGCTGGGTCTCTGAACTGTTCCATTTCTCTGTTTGATGGCTGCATGTTCCCGTTTTCCTATTTGAGCATTTTTATGCTTTTTATTGTGCACTCTTTTCCTTCAAGGATTTTTGCTGCTTTTCCGCATTTGGGGCATCGGAGGGTTGGAATTGGCACATGATAGGCGGGGTCATCCCCATATTGTATTGATCCTTTGTAGCCGCAGCTTGGGCACTCTATAACGCCGTCTTTCTCTTCAATGAACAGTTTTGAGCCCTTCATGATTGTGCCGTCGACCAGTATGTTGTAGGCGAAGCGAACCTGTTCGATGCCTAGAAACGTCAGTTTGCCTATGACCAAATGAACTTCTGTGACCTTTTTTGCGTCCTGTTTTTCTGCCTCTTCTAGGACGCTGTCAACGATTTGTGTGGTCATGGAAAGCTCATGCACTGTCTGGTATGCTCCCCCAAAACTATAGTTCTAGCGCCTTAATTAGTTCTTCAACGCCTTCCCCAGTTAGGGCGTTGGTAACTGCAACCTTCATGTTTGGTTTTATGTCTTTAGCCTGTTTCTTCAGCTGCTCAGTATCTACCTTCATTATCTCGGCTAAGTCCTTCTTGTTTATAACCGTCACATCTGCAGTCATGAAGGTGAAGGGGTGCTTAACCACCATGTAGGGTCCCTCAGTGACGCTTACCACAACCACCCGCTTCTCTGTGCCCAACGGAAACTCGGCGGGGCAGATTAGGTTGCCCACGTTCTCGATGAACAGCAGGTCTATGTCTTGCAGGCTGATTCTTTCCACAGCCCTTGCAACCACGTTAGCATCCAGGTGACATTCTAGCCCAGTGTTTATGGTGACAACCTTGACGCCGTGACGCCCAATGCGCTCCGCGTCTATGGTTGTTGTTAGGTCGCCCTTGAAAACTGCTATTCTGTACTTCTTTTTGAGTGCTTGAACCAGCTTTTCTATCAGACTGGTTTTTCCGGCGCCTATAGACCCCATAACGTCTATGGCTTTCACGTTATGTTTCTGTAGATGCTCCATGTTCTTGTGTGCAAGCTGCTTGTTGACTTCCAGAATGTCCATTCCAGGCTCTATCTCAAGGGTCACCTCTTCGCCCTTTACCACTTCTTTTGTGTTCGTCAAGACAGTTCACACCTTAACTTTGTTCTAAAATTTCTCGCCACGTATTCAGGCTCTCTTCCGCAGCCTTTTGGTCTAGCTTTTCGATTGCGTATCCCGCGTGAACCAGAACATACTCGCCTACACGAGCGTCCACCAGCATAACGTTCACTTCTCGGGCAACTCCCTGCCCAAAATCCACTTTAGCAATGTCTCCCTGAATTTCTAGAACTTTAGCTGGAATCGCGAGACACATAGTTTGTTATCACCTTGTCAGTTCGGAACATTATCCGAAACTTTTGTTTTGTGACACTAAAAAGTGTCTGACCTCCCCTTTTATTTAATCTATTGGTTTTCTCTGCAAAGAAGCACAAGGTTATCTGAGGTGTGGTTAAGTTCTCTTTCTCTTTCTTATTCCAAAGGAACAAGCCAAGATTTGTCACCGCATCTCGGGCATTTCAGATGATAAGCCGCAGTTCCTGTGGGGGCAGGATCCTTTCCTCGAAAATTTAGAGTGAACACCAATCTCAAGTATGAAACTTTGAAGTTGTGGTTGCACTTTCTGCATTGGAATTCCATGAACTTCTTTCGATACTCAATAGCTACAATAGAAAAAGGGATTAGGAGACCGAGAAGAAGTAGCAGTGCAAGTGCGATTTGATTCAGTACTATGAACATCAAAATAACGACAACCCCAACGGCAACTGTAAGAATGAGGAAACCTTTTGCAATATCGCCTAGGACTCCCGTCTGCACCACATCCACAGTTCTATTCTATAGTTTGCTATGATAATTTCTTCGCATTAATTACTTTTTCTGGAAGCCTGCGACGATGGCTTGTCCAAAGGATGTTCCGCCGTCTCCAGCTGGGATTTTGTGGTGAACAAGAAACTTGAAGCCTTCTCTTTCAACCGCTTTCCTGATGGCTGCTGTAACCTGTTCGTTGTAGGCGACTCCTCCAGAGAAGCCGACATGCTTGACTTGCAGCCTCTCTGCCTCTTCTATCGCCAGTTGAGCCAAGCCCCTGGCAAGATAGGATTGGGCTGAGCATGCCAAATCTGCCGCAGAAACTTTGTCTTTTTTGGCGAAGATTTCGTGAACAAGAAATGTGGTGTCCAGAATGTTTCCGTTGATTCTGGGAGCCACGTTTAACCTGTCTTTGCCTTTTAGGGCGGCGGATTCCAGTTTCATGGCTGGTTCCCCCTCGTAGGTGCGCTCATAACAAATTCCCAGTAGGGCTGAGATGGCGTCTAGTACTCTTCCGCAGCTTGTAGTCTCTGGCGTCGACCCTTTATCTAGCTGTTTAAGGATTACTTCGGCTTCCCTTTTGCCGTGAGGTAAGTGATGGCTCTTCGACATCAGCCACTCAGTAACCGCCATCTTTCTGTGAAGTATCCCCGCAGCCATCCTCAACGGATAGTACGTTGCCAAGTCTCCTCCAACCATGGGCTGACTCTCCAGATGACCCAGCCGCCTGAATCCTTCCCTGCTGCAGTAAAGCACTTCTCCTCCCCATGCGGTGCCGTCGGAGCCGTAGCCGAAGCCGTCACAGGCTATGCCCACAATCTCTTCGGCGTTCCATTCAGCCATGAGCGCTGCAGCGTGAGCGTGATGGTGCTGAACCTGAACAACTGGGCATTCAAGCCTGCTTCCCAGTTCCTGAGCCAATTTTGTGGTAGTGAACCGAGGGTGAAGGTCACAGGCTACAACTTCAACCCTGCTGTTAGTCAATTTTGTGAGGTGCTCTACCGAGTTTCTCAGGAAACGGAGGGTCTCCAAGTTCTCCACATCCCCGATGTGCTGAGAAATGAACGCCCGATTCTCTGCTAGGATGCAGGCGGTGACGTTGAGTTCTCCGCCAACCGCCAAAACGCAGCGGTCAGAAACAAATTTCATCCGGACTGGTTCAGGAGCGTATCCTCTTGAGCGGCGAATCAGGCATGGGTCTTTTTTGTGGAAGCGGACAACCGAGTCGTCGCACCTCTGGGCTATGGTTCGGTTATGGAGCAGAAAATAGTCCACTGTGGAACTCAGCTTCTTTAGTGCCTCATCGTTGCCTGTGACTATGGGTTCGCTGGGCGGGTTTGCGCTGGTCATAACAAACGCGGGCTCCTCAACATTGTCGAAGAGCATGGCGTGCAGTCCAGTGTATGGGAGCATCACGCCTACGGTGTGCAATTGTGGGGAAACCAGTTCTGAAAGGTAGTAGTCGCCTCTTTTTTTGAGTAGTAGGATGGGTTTGCGGTAGGATGTCAACAGTTCAGCTTCCCAACTGTTAACCTCGGCAAATGACCGTACGGTCTCTAGGTCAGGAGACATTATGGCGAAGGGCTTCTGTTTTCGGTGCTTAACTTTCCTGAGTCTGGCAATGGGGTCTGCTTTGGTGGTGGCTGTGGCAACGTGGAAGCCGCCGTTCCCCTTTATCGCCACAACATATCCTTCCTCTAGTAGCCTCCCTGCCTCTCTGATTGGGTCTTTGCATTCTATCGACTCTCCGCTGTTAGAGGTGAGGTAGGCTTTTGGTCCGCACTTGGGGCAAGCCACTGTTTGGGCGTGGAATCTGCGGTTTGATGGGTCAACGTATTCTCTAGAGCAGAAGTCGCACATCTGGAACTCTTGCATGGTAGTGTTTGGTCTATCGTAGGGAAGCTCTCGGGTTATTGTGTATCTTGGACCGCAGTCTGTGCAGGTTATGAAGAAATAGTTGAAGCGCCTGTTTTCTGGGTCCCGCAGCTCCCTTAAACATTCGTTGCAGATTGAAACGTCCGGCGGTATAACAGACCCTGAAAGTTCGGCTTCCCCAGAACTTTTTATTATCCTAAACTCGTTGAAGCCCTCTTCCTCTGCCTTATAGTCTGTTGTAATGTTGTAGATTTGCGCCAGCGGAGGCTTCTCCCACTCTAATTCCTTGAGGAACTGGGTAACACTGTCTTTTTTTCCTTCAACAACTATTTCGACGACAGCGTCCCCTCGGTTTCGCACGTATCCAACCAATCCGTTTTTTGCGGCTGTCCGGTAGATGAAGGGGCGGAAACCCACGCCCTGAACTATGCCGCTGACTTTGATTTCGGCACGCAAAGCCTAGCTGAACTCCCTATAAACCAGAAAAATATGTTTCTAGGCGCCATTAATAAAGAGATACTTTTTGGAAAAAACTCCATCTTTTGTTGGAGTTTCGCTGATTTATAATCCGGGTTAAAAGAAAACTTTAAGTTTTATGTGAAGAAGTAAATTTATTCTCTCCTTTGAAGGAAGAGAAACGGATATCCCGTCTGCATGTTGGGATGGGAGATAGACGGTGATGGCTATGAATGAGATACTCAAAAAGTTGGAATTGGCTCCTAAGATTAAACTGTTTGAAATTAGCGCTCCAGAAATCGCTATGAAAGCTAAGGCAGGCCAGTTTGTGATCCTTAGAGTAGACAAGAAGGGAGAAAGAATCCCTTTAACCCTTGTAGACTGGGATCCGAAGAAAGGAACGATAACACTTATTTTTCTAGAGGTTGGGGTGTCAACCATAAAGCTTGGTGCCCTTGAAGTTGGAGACAAAATACTCGATGTATTAGGTCCCTTAGGAAACCCAAGTGAAATAGAAAATTACGGTTCAGTTGCTGTCGTTTGCGGGGGAGTTGGCACAGCAGCGGCTTACCCCATTGCCAAAGCACTAAAAAAAGCAGGCAATAAGATAGTTTCTATAGTTGGAGCTAGAACCGAGGAATTACTTGTTCTGGAGAATGAAATGAAAAACGTCAGCGATGAACTCTATGTCTCTACTGACGACGGCTCAAAAGGGCATAAAGGTTACGTTAGTGACGTATTAAAAATGCTTATTGAAAAGGGCTACAAGTTTGATTTAGCGTATGCGATAGGCCCCTCCTTAATGATGAGAGCAACTGCAAACGTGACAAAAAGTTACTCCATTAAGACAATAGTAAGCTTGAATCCAATAATGGTGGATGGAATGGGAATGTGTGGCGCTTGCAGAGTAACCGTGGGAGGAGAAACCAAGTTTGCTTGCGTTGACGGCCCAGAATTTGATGCAGCTCTCGTTGATTTCAATGAGCTTATCCAAAGACAATGCGTCTATTTATCACAGGAAAAACAAGCCATTTGCGAATGCAAAAAATCCGGAGAGAACAAGCATGACTGAAGCAAAGAAAAAAAAGAAACAGCCAAGCATTCCGATGCCAAAACAGAAACCTGAAGACCGCATTCATAACTTTAACGAAGTAGCTTTAGGTTATACTGCAGAACAGGCTCGGGCAGAGGCACAAAGATGCCTGCAATGCCCCAAACCTCGCTGTATAGAAGGATGCCCCGTTGAAGTTGATATTCCAGCATTCATCAAAGAGATCAAGGAAGGAAACTTTCTTGCTGCCAGTGCAAAGTTGAAGGAGAAAAACAGTTTGCCTGCTATCTGTGGACGAGTTTGTCCTCAAGAGAGTCAGTGTCAAAAGTTCTGTGTGCTGGGTAAGATGGGTGATCCTGTGGCTATCGGTCGGTTGGAGAGGTTTGCTGCTGATTATGAACGGTTGAAAGGAGCCTCTGTTCCTCCCAAGCAGGAGTCCTCTGCGAACGGAAAAGTGGCGATTGTGGGTTCCGGACCAGCAGGTCTCACAGCAGCA
Organism: uncultured Candidatus Bathyarchaeia archaeon; assembly: GCA_964399485.1. GTDB lineage: Archaea > Thermoproteota > Bathyarchaeia > Bathyarchaeales > Bathyarchaeaceae > Bathyarchaeum. Next base: position 88,341 of record CAYNQS010000008.1, read on the forward strand.
GCGGATTTAGCTAAGTTAGGTTATGAGGTTGTGGTGTTTGAGGCGCTTCACGCTCCGGGCGGCGTCCTTATGTATGGGATTCCTGAATTCCGTATGCCAAAGAAGATTGTGCAGGCTGAAGTTGATTACGTCAAGAAGCTTGGCGTCGATGTCAAAACGGATTACATGATTGGACAGATATATACGATAGACGAGTTGTTTGAACGCGGGTTTGATGCTGTCTTCATCGGAACTGGGGCAGGGCTTCCCCGTTTCATGAATATTCCCGGAGAAAACTTGGGCGGAATCTATTCAGCCAACGAGTTTCTGATCCGAGTGAACCTGATGAAGGCTTACCAGTTCCCAGAGTATGACACGCCTATACGGATCGGAAAGAAGGTTGCTGTGATTGGCGGAGGCAACGTGGCAATGGATTCTGCACGGTCAGCGTTGAGGCTGGGGGCAGAGGAGGTGTACATTGTTTACCGCAGGTCTAAGGAGGAGCTTCCGGCAAGAGCAGAGGAGGTGGAGAACGCGGAGGAAGAGGGCATCATCTTCCATTTTCTGACCAATCCGGTCAAGTTTTTGGGCGACGAAAGCGGCTGGATTAAAGGAATCGAGTGTATCAAGATGCGCCTCGGAGAACCTGATGCGTCGGGTCGAAGAAGACCCATTCCAATAGAGGGTTCCGAGTTCATAATGGATGTGGACACGGCAGTTATAGCCATTGGGCAGACTCCGAATCCTCTCATCCAAAGAACCACTGAAGGCTTGGAGACCACCCGGTGGGGCACCATAGTTGCGAAGGAAGAAACTGGCGAGACCACAAAGAAGGGAGTCTACGCGGGAGGAGACGTTGTCAGCGGCGCAGCCACAGTCATAAGCGCTATGGGAGCCGGAAAAAGGGCGGCTCGAAGCATTCACGAGTATCTGATGAGCAAGAAGGGTGCCAAAAAGGGCGAATAGCGAGTAACTCTAGTTCCCCGTTTTCTTTACAGTCTGAACCAGATAGTCCAGATTCGTATCGTTTATTAAAGACGTTTTTCCTTTGGTTTACTCTCTGATGAAAGCGTAAATTTCCTTCTGGCGGATGAGGTTAAGTTGGTGTCTGAAAAGAAATTGGCTGCCGAAACCAAGTTGGCAAGGGCGATTAAAATGGGGGACTTGGACCCCGAATTCAAACGCGAGATCAGCAAGGTTCCGGGCATCGAAAAAATCAAGTTGTGTTTTCAATGTGGCACCTGCACGGCTGACTGTCCCATAGCAAGATTCAGCGAAATCTATAGCCCCAGAAAGATTATGCGGATGACCCAGCTGGGGATGAAGGACAGGCTTCTTTCCAGCGAGTCGCTTTGGCTCTGCGCCGCCTGCTTTACGTGCGTTGATCATTGTCCTCAGGGCGTGGATATTGCGGGTGTTGTGAGGACTCTTCGGAACATGGCTGTGAAGGAGGGGGTTATACCCGATGTGTTTAGGGAGTTAACTAATAATATCTTGAAGACTGGGTATGCGTACAGGATTCCTGAGTTGCGCCTCAAAAAGCGGGTGGAAAAGGGGCTGCCGCCTCTGCCTGAAGCCAATGTTGAGGATGTGTCTAAGCTGTTTGATGCCTTAGCTGTTTCTAAGGAGAAGATGGAGAAGAAATAGGATGACTGAATTGAAGTATCTGCTTTTTCTGGGATGCGTCATCCCCTACAGAATCGCCAGCTACGAAACCTCTTCTCGGAAGATTCTGGAAAAGTTGGGTGTGGAATTGGTTGAGATGCCCGAATTCAACTGCTGCGGGCTGCCCATAGATGGTGCAAATCATTATGCGATGCTGCTGTTGGCTGCTAGGAACTTATGTTTGGCGGAGCAGCAGGGTTTGAACATTTTGACTTTATGTCCGGGATGCGCTGGAACCCTCCGTAAGGTGAACAAGAATCTGCAGGAGGACAAGAGGTTGAAGGAGAGAGTGAACGGTTACCTGAAGGAGATTGGCATGGAGTTCAAGGGAGGAAAAATAGCTGTTAGGCACCTCATTCAGGCTCTTGTCGAAGATGTTGGCTTAGAGAAAATAAAAGACTCTGTTGTGAAGCCTCTCACTGGATTAAGGGTTGCTGAGCATAACGGCTGCCACGTTTTGCGTCCCGCGAAGTACATAGGCTTCGATGATCCGGAGAACCCTGTTTTGCTGAAGAAGCTTATCGAGGCAACCGGGGCAGAATGCTTGGATTACATGTTCGAAACAGACTGCTGCGGAGCCCCAATAATCGGCGTGAACGACAATATTCCGTTGCGTCTGGCTGGAGACAAGCTTCGCAACATCAAAGCTGTGGATGCTCAGGCTCTGATAACCGTGTGTCCCTTCTGCCACATGATGTTCGACATCAACCAGCCGAGAATAGAGCGTCTGCTAAACGAGAAATTCGGAATCCCAGTGCTCCACTACCCGCAACTGCTGGGACTAGCCATGGGCTTCACCGCGGAAGAAATGGCACTAGAAGAACTTCGAGTGGACACCACAAAACTTCTAAACAATAACCTAACAGCGCAAGCCAAAAACTGAACAGCTATTTTTCTCTTCAAGGATGTTAATGTTCCACATTTTTTGTTTTTATGCTTGAAATCTTTTCTTCGTAGCCTTTTGATGGCTGGAGAATCGTTATGTCAAGAATTCTTGACTAAAAATTTGATGCAATCCGTTTGTTTGGTCAAGAAAGCTTTACAAAAATCCTTTTATGCATTCTTGAGGAGAGAACGATTTGTCAGAGTGCCTAATATGAAGAAAATTGTGTCTTCAATTATTCTATTTTTTCTGGCTCTTTCGTTGTGTTGTAGTTTACAGTTTGTCGGCTCGGTTTCTGCAAACTTTTTGCCCGCTCCGGTGCCCACTCACAGCATCGAAATTACTGCAAATGGAGAGGTAAATGGGACAGATAAGATTCAGCGCAGCGGCAACGTCTACACGTTCACAGGAGATGTTGTGGGTAGCATCGTGGTTTCCCGCAGCGGCATAGTCATTGACGGGGCAGGCTACACTCTTCAAGGAAACGGAAACCTCACAGGTATTTGGCTCCAAGAAAAAAACAATGTGGAAGTAAAGAATCTGCACATCAGAAACTTCCGCAGTGGCATCATATTCACTTTTGGGTGGTTACTGGAGGGTTGCACAGACATCACCCTTTCCGGAAACACCATAACCGACAACCAGTATGGAATAAGTTTCTCGATGTTCACACACAACAACTATCTTCTTGACAACACCGTCGCAAACAACACATACGGCATTTACATAACCCACTCCCCAAACAACACCTTCAGAAACAACCAGCTGACCAACAACAAATACAACCTTTGGATAAGCTGCGAAACATCAGTTCAAATGACTTACTTCATCAACGACATCGACGCCTCAAACACGATAAACGGCAAACCCATCATCTACTGGGTCAGCGAACAGGACAAAACTGTGCCATCCGACGCCGGATACGTTGGTCTAGTAGATTGCACAAACATAACTGTTCAAGACCAGATACTCACAAGCAACAGCCAAGGCATACTGCTGGTTGCCACAAGCAACTCGCTGATAACAAAAAACCATGTAACCAACAACGACTACGGCATCGCGCTCTTTGCGCCATATGAGCAATGCACCGGCAACATCATAACAAGAAACAACATAACAGCAAACTTCAAGGACGGCATCCATTCATGGCACTCTAGCGGCACAACCATTACCGGAAACAGCATAACAGACAACAAAGAGAACGGCATCAACTTCTTCGAATCTCCAAACGTTCACATCGTTGGAAACTCCATAACAGAAAACATAGGTTACGGCGTTAAGCTCTGGTTTCACTCAAACAATGCAAACATTTACCACAACAACTTCGTAGACAATGAAAAAAGTGCTCTTGCGGATGCCCAACCCACCTGTTGGGACAACGGAACTGCAGGCAATTACTGGGGCGACTACACTGGAGTGGATAATGACGGTGACGGAATAGGAGACACATCCTACAGTATCGGCGACGGCAACTCAGACATTTATCCGCTTATGGAACCCTTTGAAGTCCCCGAAACTGAGATACCTGATGGAATCCCAGAGTTTTCCTCATGGATTATTCTGCCATTGCTTCTTACCGCAACACTGGCGATTATGGTCTGCAAAAGGAAACTAACCAAAAACAGGTAGCTCCAAAATCATATTAGGAGACTAATAAAGGTACATTGTTGAAAACAGTATTTTTCTGCAAAACCTAAGCAACTACAAATTTAAAGTGCTTCCGTCATCCTTTCCAGTAATGTGATAGGTTGAGTGGGCATGGCTGGTTCCGAGGAACAAAACGCTGACATTGAACCCTCCTTGAAGGAATGGTTTTCAGGAGCGGAGAGGGTGGTTGTCGCCGGCATAGGGAACCCGTTTCGCAGAGACGATTTCGTTGGCGTGGAAATAGTGAGAAACCTGAAAAACAAGGTCTCAGAATCTGTTTTCTTGATTGAAGCCGAAACCGTGCCCGAAAGCTTCATGGACCCAATAACCAAATTCAAGCCCACCCACATACTACTCATCGACGCAGGCATAATGAACCAGAAACCCGGAACACCGAAACTTGCCGACCCCACACAACTAATGAGAAAAACATCCATCTCCACCCACACCCTGCCCCTACGAATCTTCTGCGACTACCTAACAGAAACCACAGCCGCAAAAATCGCCCTCCTCATAATCCAGCCACAAGACGCCAGCTTCGGAGAAGGACTGACACCAAAACTCAAGCAAACAGCAAAAAAACTGACAACCCTGCTACAAAAACTACTCCCCTAAACACAGACCACTACTTTTTGCGTTTTGTTTTCGCCAACAAAAACTGATGAAGCCGCGGAAATCTGCAAGTCAATTTTCTTGTTGGAATAGCAAGCTTATGCATGGCAATATTTCCTACACCCTTCACCTGGTAGCCTCTTTTCCTGAAATCTTCAACTGTCCACTTGCTAACGTGAGCTTGAAACGGATTACGCTTAACATGACTTTTAGGCTGCCTAAAAAAGGAAGAAGGCGTTGACACTATCACTGTATCGGCAACTCTGTACAGCTCCTCCAAAAGCTTTTCACCATATTTTTTTGGCAAATGCTCTATCGTTTCTATACAAGTGGCAACAGAAAATTCACGGTTTTGGAACGGCAGTGGTGTTTGCCTCAGGTCTAGATGATGAAGTTCATCATAGATGCTATACTTTTTGCAGAAATCAATGTAATCCTGAAAAATGTCAATGCCAACCAATCTTTTAGGGTTTCTGTAAATGCGTGTCATGGCTCCGATAATTCCTCTGCCGCAACCCACATCAAGCAGCGAATCCACATCTTTAGGTATTTCTTCCAGCAGCTCATGAAGAAAGGGGCGAGTCCAAGTGGCAAATTCTGGCTCCATCTTATCCACCCTGTGTCTTTTGAATCATATTATCAATAGTCAATATAATAGAAAATAAAAAGAATTGCCCTTAAAGACGCCAAAACTACAGAAAGACACCAAACTGAAGCAAAAAATTTACTGAAAAAGAAAGTCAAGCTGGAGTCGACAAAAAAGACCCCAACCTATTACAAGACATAAACTGCCCTAACACGAACAGCCGCCAAAGGGAAACGTTCGTCACCGAGACTTCACTATTTCTCGCTCTTCAGGGCTTCTTGGAACAGCTTCTTGACAGCAGTTATTCTAGCTTTCTGCGAGATAATATCCTTAGTTGTGAAATCCAGAGCCTCTTCAGGGCACCATTCCACACATTGAGGTTCATCATCACAGAGGTCGCAGGTGAAGACCACTTTCTTTTCAGGATGCAATTGAATGGCACCATAATCGCAGGCTTCGACACACCAGCCACAACCGTTGCACTTGTCCTCGTCAACTATTATGACGCCAGTTTCCTCTGACTGTGACAACGCATCTCGGGGGCAGGCGGCAACGCATGGGGGGTCTTCACAGAGCCTGCAGGCAACCGCTAGATTCACAAAGGAATTCAAGCGGACCGCTCGGATTCTGGATTTGGTTGGGTTGTAGGTGTTTTCGTGCTTCATTGAGCATGCGTATTCGCAAACGCAGCAGCCAATGCACTTGGATGGGTCTCCGGAGACAAACTTTTTTTCATGAATTGTAGGCATGTTATTTTTTCCTCCTCATTTTCCTCGTTTCTTAGAACCAATTTTTTTCTTCACAATTTTGACGAGATCATTCAATCCCAGTTCCTTGAGTTTCTCCGGTGTGGGGATTCCATCCTTTGTCCACCCGCGCACGCTATAGTAGTCGTCTAGTCCAATGTCAAACTCTTTCTGACTGACAACAGCTCCCTTTGCCACTCCCTCGTCAGGCACAGGCACATGCATGATCTTCCACGGCAGAGTATCGTATTCCCTTGTTCCTTTGCCCTCACGGACGTTAATGACCCTAGCAAGATTGTTTATTCTCTCGCCAGCTTTTATGATCTCCTCCGGGGTCATCTCGATTCCTGTGGCTAGGGTGTAGTAGTTGGCCATGTCTTTGAGTCCATCATACATCACGCCTCTCGAGAACTTACACAAGATTAGGGAGTCAACAACGTTGTAGAGATCTTCGCCGTCCATAACTATCTTTCCCCGTCCCTTCTCTATCTTGAAGCGGTCAACCTTTCCCTTCACGTCAGGCGAGTAGGCTCCAGACCTGAGGTGGCATGCTCCTCGGAAGGAGACGGAAAAGCCTAAGGCGGCGGTCTTGAGTGTCCTCAGATCGTAACCGGGCAACTCCATTCCTTTGATGTGGTTAGCATATTTCTCTGCGCCTTTGCCGATCTTTTCTGCAGCTCTCATGCTTCCTTCTGCGAGTGTATCTCCTAGCCATCCCTTGCGAGTACCCATTCTTTTTATTGTCTCTACTAGGGCTTCGTGGTTGCCGAAGCTGAGGTCCAAGCCGTCAGTGTCCTTCTTGGTTATGATTCCGTTCTCGTAGAGATCCATAGCGAAGGCTACTATAACACCGGCGGATATGCCGTCCATGCCGTAATAGTCGCATAAACGGATAGCTTCAATGATTGCATCTAATCTGTCAACGCCGCAAAGAATCCCCAAAGCCCACAGACACTCAAATTCCACTCTCGAGGTGGATCCTTTGTATTCTCCTTCTGAAACCAAGGCAATGTGGTCGCAACGCATACCACAGGTTGCACACCCGATTATCTTCTTGACGTAACGCTCATTCAGGTGCTCTCCGCTGACTTTTTCGGCGCCTTCAAAGGTGGCTTGAGAAAAGTTACGTGTGGGTAAGGCTGCCAAGGCATTTAGAACTAGGACGTTCTCCGGTGTCCCCAATGTTCTATATTTTCTTGTAGCAGGTCCTTTCATGCGTTCATAAATAGTTCTCACAAATTCCTTGAATTCTTCAATGTTAGCCACATTCACGTCGTTTGTTCCGCGAACAGCAACTGCTTTCAGGTTCTTCGATCCCATAACGGCACCCATGCCACCTCTGCCGATGGCTCTGTATTCATCGTTTATGATGCAACCGATTCGATTCAGTTTTTCTCCCGCTTCTCCGATTGCTGACACGCGAATGTAGAAATCGCCCAGTTCCTCTCTGATCGTTTCATCTGTCTCTGCAGGTGACATTCCTCTAAGATGCTCAGCATCCAGAAGCTGAACAGAATCATCGTCAATCCATGCGTAAACTAATTTTTCAGATTTACCTGTAAAGATGATAGCATCGTATCCTGCTCGTTTTAGTTCAGGTCCAAAGAAACCGTGGGCTTTTGATTCATCGATTCCTTCAGTTAATGGTGATTTGGAAACCACGGCGTAGCTGTTTCCTGCTGAGGGCGCCATGGTACCGGTGAGTGGCCCTGTAACGAAAATCAGGGGGTTTTCGGGGCTGAATGGATCGACGCCTGCCTTGGAGTGGTCTAGCCACAGTTTCATTCCAAGTCCTATGCCGCCGATGTATTCTTTAGCCAGTTTCATATTCAGGGGTTTGACTTCGGTTTTTCCAGTTGTCAAGTATACGTAAAGAATTCGTTTGTTGTAACTCAATCTTAATCCTCCACTGATCACTTTTGGAGAGAATTATGTGATATGGGTAGATAAATATTAATCTTTATCTTTTGACTTAAACACAAACTTTATTATATCATTTTTTGAAACAACTTCATTCACGCTTTCGATATTATTTGCAATACATAACGGTTTTAATAAAACACCGTTTTCACATCATTCAATTTCGTCAACAGCGCAGACGCACGTAACCGATAAATAAGATTCTTCCCCAAATCATTGTGATAGCAAACATCTTGGCTGCCCTGAAGCGGTTGAAAGTGTTGGTGAAATAACTTGAATGTTAGAGTTCAATACTTCGGTTACATCAAGAACTTGGTGAATAAGAAAGAGGAGCAATATGAGCTGGAAAAGGGAGCTTCGCTTTCCGATCTGCTCAACAAATTGGCTGGAGTTCACGGCGCAGCCTTCAGAAAAGATGTTTATGAGCCTGGGTTGAGCGACGTTAAAACAGGTTTTTCTGTTGCAGTTAACGGAGTGTTTATTGGTCAGCTTGGCGGATTGGACGCCAAACTAGCTGATGGCGACAACGTTATGCTGATGTCGCTTGTGACCGGAGGCTAACAACTCTTTTTTAGATTTCTAGCTGGGTTTCCATCTTTGTCAGGTTGTTGTATCCAGATTTTGTGACTTCTATGATGTCCTCTAATCTAACTCCGCCTACATGGGGGTCGTAGAGTCCGGGTTCAACTGTCACAACGTTATGTTCCCTTAGTGGAGATGTGGATAGTTCATTTATTCTGGGGCTTTCATGTATCTGCAAGCCTACTCCATGCCCGAGGCTGTGGGGCATTCCTTTGGTTACCTTTTTTCCTCCTCTCGTGGTTTCGTAGCCTGCCTTCTCCAGTATGTCACAGCACACATCGTAGACTTGGCTTCCAATGGCTAAGGCTTGGATTGCGTCTAGGGAGGCATTTTTTGCCTCAAAAACTGTTTCGAACATCTGTTTGAGTTTGGGTGAGGCTCTTCCTTTCACTATGGTTCGGGTCATGTCCGTCCAGTAGCGTTTCTGGATGCTTTGGGGGTAGATATCAAGTATTATTGGCTGGTCTGCCTTGAGTTTGTCTTCTGGTTCACCTGTGTAGTGCGGGTCAGATGATTTTGTTCCGCATGCGACTATGATGTCTTCTTCGGGTAGGCAGCCGTTTTCTAGGAATTTGCGTCCAAAAAAAGATTTTATCTTGCCAACAGTTAGAGTTTCGCCGTTGAAATGTAGGGTTCCGTTGCTGCCCACATCTGAGTTGGCTATAGTCTCTATTGCTTCGGATGTGACTTCTTCAACTACTGCCTGAACTGCTCTGATCTCTTCTACTTCGTGTATGTCTTTGGTTTCTCTGGCTTCCTCCACCACACCAAACATGGGAATAACTGTTAACCTCTCCTCTCTCAGCACATCAGCCGCAATCACCGGAAAGTTAGGGGGCACACAAATCTTCGTTCCCACGCCCAGCTCCTTTTCAGCTACTTTTGCGATGAATTTTATGGCGCCATGCTGCGGTTCCTTGGCGGATTTCACTGTTTGGAGATAGTTGTAGTCTATATATGACCTCACGTCTTTGACAATGGATTGTTTTTGGGCTCTCGGATACTCCATCTGATTAACTACGACGATTGGGTCAGCGTCTACTCTTTTGAGGAAGATGAATGGGTCTGGAGCCAGAAACTCTGTGAGGTAATACATGTTGGCGTCTCTGTAGCTGTCCGAGTGGAGAAGCAGAGCCTCTGCCCCTTTCTCGGCTAGGATGCCGTCGAGGTCTCCTCTCAAACTGTTCCACGCTCTACAACAGAATTACAGTTAGATGGGTAAATCTTTTTGCCACAAAACACTCTGCTGCAGGCTGGAAGCATCTGAGAATAACTCGAGTCTAGCTTTGTTTCCTCTCTTTCCACATGTTTAATAGCCAAGGTATCGCCAATAAGACGCCTATCGGAGCTGCCCAATACGCTATGTTCCGAACTTTATCTCTAGGAGCTAAGACACTTTGCAATGATATACTATGCTCGAAGTTAGCGGTCTCTGAATCTGATGGATTGTAAAGTATGACAGTGACGTTCATGACCCGGGTTGGAGTGTAGCTCCTTTTGTAATCTTCGTTTTCAACCTCATGTTCCCATATGATTAGGCTACGATTTTCTTGCAAGATTTGTTGCAGGTCTGTTACATTAAACATTTCGACAAAGCCAGTAGTGGGGGAGAATTCAACTTCAACGTTTAGCTCAAGTAAGTAGACTGTGAGGGTGCCCTCAACTGTAACTGCTACCTCCAATTCTTGTTGCGGATTAAGGTTTTGTTGATGAAACAAAATCATAATACCTCCTAGGGGCAAACGTCCACTTCCTTCAATGGGAGACATCTGGATTGTGGGAATAAGCGAAATTAGGAGCAAGGCTAAGCTTATGGCTATGAGCGTTGTGCCTCCTCGTCCAAGAATAGTTGTCCATCGTTTCATAGGTTAAGCCTCCTGCTGAAGTAGATGTATCCTAGAATGAATAGCACCGCTACAATCACGTAGCTGCCTACTACGTAGAGCGTTGCCTCATACAAAGTCGGCGTCCATGGCAATGAAAGTTCGGGAACTGCTGCCAGTCCTCCGTAGTGGTATTGTAGAGCGTAATTGGGGGAAATAAAAGACATGATTTGGAGAACTAGAGGAGACTTAGTAGCTGTCGCAACGATTAATACTAATCCCGAAACTATGCTCATGGCAATATACAGTATAAAGCCAACAACAAGCCCTATGCCACCTCTTCGGAGTTTCAGAGCCAGCAGAAGAATGATGGCTGAAAGGAAAAGGGGGTAGCTCAGGCTTGCAGCATATGTCAATACTATTGTGCCGAATTGAGGCAGCACAATGTCTGGAGCTAAAATGTAAAGCGCTGAAATCTGGATGCTAAGAAAGAGAAGCAGAGAAAAGCCGATGCCTGAGAGAAGCTTCGCAGTCAGTATCGCCCGTCTCTTGAGAGGATACGAAAAGTATGTCTGGATTATTCCTTTTTCGAGGTCGTTTCCCAAACCGTAGGCGATATTCTTGAAGACAAGTATAAGGAAGATTAGGAGAGAAAAACTGATAAGCGAAGTAGTTACGGCATACGCTACGGCTTCTTCTGTTGCAATCTGAGAATAAATGCTTACAGTAAAGTTTGCCAGCGCAAATGTGCCCAACGTGTACAGGAAGGCAAAGAGTTCTAGAAACGGAAACCGAAAGTCTTCATGCATTGCTGAGGCTAAAACTTCCAAGAATGGTTTACCTTTTCCCATGTTTGTCACTTCCTCTCCTTTGCGGTAATCGCTAGTCTGTATAATTCTTGCAGGGAGGCGCTTCCGCTTTCTATCCCCAAAATTTTTGCTTTAATCTTCTTTGCCAGCCTGAGAACATCCTCGTAAAGTTCATCCTCCTTTCCCTCAACCACCCTAACTGAGATTCCTCTGATGTCGCTGTCCACTTCTTTTACGTAATTTAGTTTCTTGATTTGAGCCTCTAACGCATAAGAACGGTCAGTGGAGATTCTGATAATCCCAACAGCATACTTCCCAAAAAGCTCAGTCAACTTTCCAAACGCCCAAACCTTGCCCCTGTTGATAATCGCCACAGAATCACACACCATACTCAACTCTGGGAGAATGTGAGAAGAAAGAAGAAAAGCGACCTTCTCGTCCTTGTTAAGCTGCAAAACCACCTCTAAAAGCTCACTTCTTGCCTGGGGGTCAAGGTTAGCCGTCATCTCATCCGCCACAATCAGCTTGGGACTATGAATTAATGCATGGGCGATGGCAAACTTCTGCAGCATCCCCGCCGAAAGAGCCCTAATCTCCCGGTCACTTGCCTCCTGCAAATTCACCACTTCCAAAACTTCCATGGCTCGGGACTCAGAAACGCCAAAAATTCTGCAAACTCTCTGAAGATACTCCAACGTTTTCTGGTGAGCAGGAAAAAACGCTTTCTCGTAGACTACTCCAACCATAGACCGAATAGCTGTGTTGTCCCACGGGTCCTGACCAAAAACCTTCACCATGCCTTTATCCGGCTTCAGCAAACCCAGAATCATCTTGATGGTGGTGGTTTTTCCGGCACCGTTAGGTCCTATCAAACCCGTGACTGAACCCGCCTCAAGCGACAAACTCAGATTGTCGACAGCAACTACTCTGCCATACCTTTTCGAAAGACCTTCAGCAACAATTAATGACATAATGCTACCTACCTTATGCACCTCATATATAGAATTAATGCCTTTATCCGAAATATATTGATTATTCTTGGATTTGTGGTGGGCCCGGCCGGACTTGAACCGGCGACCACCAGGTTATGAGCCTGGCGCTCTAACCAAACTGAGCTACGGGCCCTCCGCATGATTGTCTATTTACCGATTGTCAAGTTAAGATTTAAGGATTTTCTGTTCCAATCCTGCAATCAAGAACAAGGGGAGAAAAAGGGAATGGCTTTTATTTGGGGCAAAAGAGGTGTATTGTAGGAGTCAAGAATGAACTACAGAGAATTGCTTGAACGCGCCCAAAAGCAGCTTCCATCAGAGATACATGAGCACAAACGGTTTGAGGTCCCAAAGCCTCAAAGCCACGTCATCGGCATGCGCACAATCCTATCCAATTTCAAGGAGATCTGCGACGCACTTAACCGAGACCCCCGCCACGTGCTGAAATTCTTTTCAGGAGAAATGGCAACTGCCGCAACCATGCAGAGAAACCGAGCGATCTTCCAAGGAAAATTCGGCTACGACACCTTTGAGAGGCTCATCAAGAGGTACGTCAAAGAGTTTGTGGTTTGCCCTGTCTGCGGTCGTCCGGACACAAAAATCATAAAAGAGAAACGTTTCCTGTTTCTGGTATGCGAAGCCTGCGGGGCAAGATCATCCATATCAACCTTGTAGAGTTCTTAACCTTGCAAGCCTACACCAATCTGCGGAAATGTGGAGAGTACGTGCTTCTCGCAGCCTGTGACGAAGAGCTGCTAGGGAAGACTCTGAGGCATGGAAAACTGGTTTTCAAGGTGAAGGAAGAATTCTATAAAGGCCCAAAGATGCCTGTGACAGACGCTGTTGAGTTGATGAAGGAATCCTCTATCGTGAACATGATTGGAGCTAACATCGTGAACAAAGCCATAGAAGAGGGCCTGGTTCATCCTGAGGCGGTTTTGAAAATTTCTGGCGTCCCCCATGCCCAGATTGTCAAGATATAGAAACTATGCCCAGTACATGTCGTCGTCTTTTGCGTTGATTTTGAAAACAGCAAACTGGAATTCTTCATCCGTATCGTTGACCACGCCATGAACCTCTCTTGGCTCGCACAGTAAGGTGTCGCCGGGCTGGGCTCTAACTCTTGTGTCTCCGCAGAAGATAACAGCGTTTCCCTTCAATATATGGTAGATTTCGATCATCCGCTTATGGTAGTGGGGCTTTATTTCTGTGTGCGCCTCATTCCTGACGACCTGAACAATGTTTCCCTTCGATTTCAAGTCCTCCTCGGTAAGCAAGATTTTCTTAGAGTAACCTTGCCTCTTCAGCCATGCCTTTTCGTCTAGCTTAACAAACTTCATTTCTTCGTCACCTTTGAAGTGCTCCAAAAAATAGTTGGCAGCCAACTTAATAGGGATTTTCTGGTCTAGTGGGTGCAGAGAAACCTAAATAGGAAAACGTCATTCACCTGTTTGTAGGAAGGTTAGTCGTGTCTTCTAGAGAAAAGGCGGAGAAGAGGCTCGATCGGAAGCAAAAAGCATACGAAATAGAGGCGTTGATGAAGACTAAGCGGAGCGAAGATTACCAAGTTATAGAAGAGGTTTTCGACCGCTCCACCCTCATGACCATCTACGACCTCATGAACAAAGGAATCATCGATGAGATTCATGGAGTTGTAAGTGCAGGGAAGGAAGCAAGAGTCTACTGGGGAAAAGACCCCCAAGGAAGAGAACTTGCCATCAAAATCTATCTCACCAGCTCAGCGGACTTCAAGAAGGGCATGATCCCGTACATAGAGGGCGACC
>CAYNQS010000009.1:0-860 GCA_964399485.1 uncultured Candidatus Bathyarchaeia archaeon
GGATCGAGGAACGAAAAAAGAGCCTACTGCTCCAAGGTTTGCTGTCCAACTGCCCTCAAAAACGCCATGCTGATTAAGGAAGCTAACCCAGACACTCAGGTTTTCGTGCTCTACAGAGACATGGTGACCCAAGGAACCCAATACGAGGACTACTATGGAAAAGCGAGAGAAACTGGCATAACGTTCATAAAATACTCGCCGGAAAGGCAGCCGGTCGTCGAGAACGGATCGGTGAGAGTTTACGATGAATTCTTGGGTGAGGAACTTAGCCTGCCTTATGATCTGGTTGTGCTATCCACCCCCATGGTTGCCCACCCCGACTCTGCAGATGTCGCGCAGAAACTGAAAGTGCCAGTGGATGAGTACGGCTTCTTCCTGGAGGCCCATGTGAAACTTCGACCAGTTGACTTCGCTACTGACGGCATCTATGTATGTGGCTGTGCGCACTGGCCAGCCAATGTCGGCGAGAGTATTTCACAGGCGTATGGTGCGTCCTCTAGAGCTTCCATACCGTTATCCGTTGGGCACGTGAAAACTGAGCCCCTAATCGCCATGGTTGACGAGGACGAATGCGTGGGCTGCGGCTTATGTGAGTTGACCTGCCCCTTCAAGGCAATACGGATCGAAGAAACCGAGAAGGGAAGGAAAGCCAAGGTAATAGCCGCCTCCTGTAAGGGTTGTGGGGCGTGCGGGGCTGGTTGCCCCGAGAAGGCGATTACCATGCGGCACTTTACAGATGAGCAACTCCTCGCCCAAGTAATTCCCCTAGCTGAGGTGACATCTTGACCTTTAAAGAAAGCTTTGAACCAGACATCCTCGGATTCCTCTGCAACTGGTGTTCCTACGCCGGCGCAGACCTA
>CAYNQS010000009.1:870-70227 GCA_964399485.1 uncultured Candidatus Bathyarchaeia archaeon
AGTCAGCCGTTTCCAGTATCCGCCAAACGTCAGGATTATCAGGGTGATGTGCTCGGCAAGGGTTGACCCAACCATCGTTCTTGAAGCGTTCATCAGAGGGCTGGACGGCGTTATGGTTCTGGGTTGCCACCCAGGCGACTGCCACTACATGACCGGAAACTACTACACAGAAAGAAGAATCAAAACAACTAAAAAAGTCCTGAAGAACGCAGGGTTGTCTCCTGAGCGGTTGCTTGTCGACTGGGTGTCCGCGTCCGAGGGTGAACGTTTTGCAACCCTGGTGAAAGAATTCACGGAAAAAGTGAGGAAACTGGGTCCTCTGGGCAAAGAAACAGACTTGGAGCCACAACAGTTGAGGACGCGCTTGGTCGCAGCCAGAGAAGCCCTCGCCCAAGAGAGGATTAGATGGCTTGTGGGCAGGGAAAGAGAGCTTGTAGAGGACAAAAACGTCTTCGGGGAGAAGGTGTCACAAGAAGAGTTCGATCAGCTGATGCTCCAAACCATCGAAAAGGAATTTGCGAAAAGAAGGATTCTTCTTTCTATAGAAGAAGGCGCTCTCTCCGTCAGGGAGATAGCTCAGATAGTGGACGCTTCTCCGATGGAGGTGCTGAGAAATATGGTCTCTCTTGAGCGCGACGGGTTGGTCTCCGTTGTAGGAATAGAAGGAAACAGCCCGAAATATCAAAGAACGGGGGGGAGCTAGAATGGTGAACCCGCAAAACCCGGTTTCTGAAGGCAGCAAAATGGGTTCTGTATTGGTTGTAGGCGGGGGAATCGGAGGAATACAGGCGGCGCTCGACCTAGCAGAGTCAGGTTTCAAAGTTTACGTAGTGGACAACTCCTCGGCTATAGGAGGCGTCATGGCGAGGCTAGACAAAACCTTCCCAACAAACGACTGCTCCATGTGCATCCTGTCCCCAAAGCTTGTGGAATGTGGAAGACACCTGAACGTCGAAGTGTTGACCTGCTCTGAGGTCACCGGAATCTCTGGAGAAGCAGGCAACTTTAACGTTTCAGTCAGGCAGCGACCAAGATACGTTGATATCGAAAAGTGCACGGGTTGTGGGCTATGCGCCAAGTTCTGCCCAGTTGATGCCATAGACACTTTCAACAAAGGCTTGAGTGAAAGGTCGGCGATCCACATAGATTACCCGCAAGCCGTTCCGTTGGTTTATGTGATCGACAGAGAGAAGTGCATGGGCTGTGGGCTCTGCAAAAACATTTGTCTGGCCGACGCCATAAACTACTCGGACCAAGAGAAACAAGTCAAACTGAACGTTGGCGCCGTCATTTTAGCCCCTGGCGCTGAGGAATTTGACGCTAAATTGAAGAGCGAATACGGTTATGGAAGATACCCCAACGTGGTCACAAGCATAGAATTTGAGCGCATCTTAAGCGCTTCTGGTCCTTTTATGGGGCGTGTGCAAAGACCTTCAGACGGAGAAATTCCCCGGAAAATTGCTTTTATACAGTGCGTCGGTTCAAGAGACGTCACCTGTGGAAACGGCTATTGCTCCTCCGTTTGTTGTATGTACGCCACAAAGGAGGCAGTGATAGCTAGAGAACACATGATTCAGGTTGAACCCACCATTTTCTACATAGACCTACGAGCCTACGGGAAGGACTTCGACAAATACATCGAGAGGGCTAAAAACGAGTATGGAGTGAGATTCGTTAGGTGCAGGGTGTCAGGAACAGAGGAAATACCTGAAACCAGAAACTTAAAAATAAGATACGAGACCGAAGATGGGAAACTCGTCGAAGAAGAGTTCGATCTGGTTGTCCTCTCAATAGGATTTACACCTTCCGAGAACGTTAAGAAATTGGCTAAAACCCTCGCTATTGAGCTAAACGAGTATGGTTTCTGCAAAACCCAAACCCTTAACCCTATGGAAACTTCTAGACCTGGAGTTTTCGTCTGCGGCATGTTTTCTTCGCCCAAGGATATTCCAGAGACTGTGACCCAAGCTAGTGGCGCTGCTTCTTGCGTAGGTGAGTTGCTTTCTTCTGCTCGAGGAACTTTGGTGGAGAAGAAGGAGTTCCCAAAAGAGTTGGATGTGCGAGGTCAGCCGCCTAGGATAGGTGTTTTCATTTGTCACTGCGGCATTAACATTGGAGGCGTTGTTGACGTTCCAAGCGTGGTAGAATATGCTCAAACTCTCCCAAACGTCGTCCACGCCTGCCACAATCTCTACACATGCTCCTCAGACACTCAAGAACGGATAAAGGAGGATATCCAAGAATACGGCCTAAACAGGGTTATTGTGGCTTCATGTTCACCCCGAACCCATGAACCCCTCTTCCAAGAAACAATAAGGGAAGCAGGCCTTAACCGTTACCTATTTGAAATGGCAAATATCCGCGACCAGTGTTCGTGGGTGCATATGCATGACCACGAAGCCGCCACTGAAAAAGCGAAGGATTTGGTGAGAATGGTGGTGGCAAAGGCTCGAATGCTGGAGCCTCTTGAGAGGTTTCCTTTGAATGTCACCCGCCGTGGCCTCGTCATTGGGGGAGGCTTGTCAGGCATGACGGCGGCTCTAGCCTTGGCCGACCAAGGCTTTGAAGTCTATTTGGTAGAGAAGAGCAAAGAGCTTGGAGGTTTCCTCCGCAAAATACATTACACGCTGGACAACGAAGACACTCAAAAGTATCTAAAAACAATGATTGAAAACGTAAACTCAAACAAGCTGATCCACGTCTTTCTCAACGCAAAGGTCGAGAACGTCTCCGGGTACGTAGGGAACTTCAGAACCACTATAACTCAAGGCTCGGAAAAGAGGGATTTAGATCATGGAATTGTAATCGTGGCTACCGGAGGCGAAGAATACCATCCAAAGGAGTACCTTTATGGAAAAGACCCACGTGTGTTGACGCAGCTGGAACTGGAGAAACGTATTGCAGTTGACGGTGAAGAAAAGTTCGGCAATGTGGTGATGGTTCAGTGTGTTGGGTCTAGATGCGATGAGCGGCCCTACTGTAGCAGAATGTGTTGCGGAGAAGCGGTTAAGAATGCCTTGAAAATAAAGGAGAAAGACCCGGATGCCAACGTTTACGTCCTGTACCGAGACATGAGAACCTACGGCTTAAAGGAAGAATACTACAGAAGAGCTCGAGAGGCTGGAGTGATCTTCATCCGCTACGACGAAGAAAACGAGCCAAAGGTTTCAAAAATCACATCAGAGGGGAAAGAAGGTTTGCAGGTTTCAGTTTTTGAGCCAATCATCCAAGAAGGCATTGCGATAGACGTAGACACTGTTGTTCTGAGCGCAGCTGTGGTTCCACCGAAAGAAAACGAGATTTTAGCTAAGATGCTGAAGGTTCCTATAAACGAAGACGGCTTCTTTTTAGAGGCACATGTTAAGCTTCGACCCGTCGACTTTGCCACAGACGGTATCTTCGTGTGTGGAATGGCCCATTCGCCGAAATCTATGGACGAGAGCATCTCTCAGGCTAAGGCAGCTGTGTCCAGAGCGTGCACCGTGCTGACGAAAGACACAATCGAGGCTGAGGGAATCATAGCCATCGTCAACCCGAGCAGATGCACAGGGTGCGAACTATGCATACAGGTCTGCGCCTACAATGCTATAGAGATTGAAGAGACTAGGATGGGTAAGGTAGCAAAGGTGAACAGCGCCCTCTGCAAGGGATGTGGGGCATGTGCCGCCACTTGCAGGTGCTCCGCCATAGACATCAAAGGCTTCACTGACTGGCAGATAAGTTCGGTTATAGCTACTTTGAGGTGACCAAAAGTGAAAAAGGATGAAAAAGGATGGGAGCCGAAAATACTAGCATTCTTGTGCAACTGGTGTAGCTACGCCGGAGCAGACCTTGCTGGAATAAGCAGAATTCAATATCCTCCCAACGTAAGGGTCGTCCGAGTTCCCTGCTCTGGAAGAGTTAACCCATACTATATTATAAAAGCCTTGCAGCGCGGCTGGGACGGAGTCTTGGTTTCCGGTTGCCATCCAGGCGACTGCCACTACATCAGCGGAAACCTCGTGGCTAGGAGGAGATTTGCTGTTCTAAAGGACTTACTAGAATATATTGGAATCGAATCTGGAAGGGTAA
Source organism: uncultured Candidatus Bathyarchaeia archaeon (assembly GCA_964399485.1). Classification (GTDB taxonomy): domain Archaea; phylum Thermoproteota; class Bathyarchaeia; order Bathyarchaeales; family Bathyarchaeaceae; genus Bathyarchaeum. The sequence goes on from CAYNQS010000009.1 coordinate 4,942, forward strand.
ACTTCTCATGGGTTTCCGCTGCTGAAGGTGAAAAGTTTGCTAAGGTTGTGACGGATGTGGTAAAAGAAGTGAAGGCCTTAGGACCTGCCAAAAGACTGGTGAAGAGGTAGTGCCATATGGAAAACATTGAAAACTCGATAAGAGAAGTTGCTGAAAAGCTTCTTGGCGAGAAGAAGGTCGACCTGATAATAGGATATGAGCGAGGAACATTACCTCTCCGCACGACTCCTTGCTTTGTGGACAAAGTAGAGGACGTTCAAAAACTTGTTTGGAACGCAAGTTGTGATGTTAACCTTTCAAAATATGTGGTGGGCAGAAAGGAAAAAGTAGGTGTCGTTGCAAAGGGTTGCGACGCACGGTTAATAGTGGTTTGCGCCATAGAGAAGCAGTTCCCGAGGGAAAATGTAGTTATAATAGGTGTCCCTTGTCTAGGGGTTATTGATAGGAAAAAGATAGAGGCGAAACTTGAGGACAAAGAGGTTCTCGAAGCCACAATTGAGGATGAACAAATTAAGGTCAAGGGAGAAGGCTTTGAACTTGTTTTACCGAAAAAAGATTTCCTCTGCGATTCGTGTCTAACCTGCAAGCACAGGAATCCACCCATCTGCGACGTGTTTGTGGGAGAAAAGGTGCCGGAAATCACGGAGGCAAACGAATTCGCTGAAGTTTCTAGCCTTGAGTCGAAGTCAGCGGAAGAGAGGTGGGAGCATTTCAAGGCGGAACTAAGCAAGTGCATCAGATGCTATGCTTGCAGGAACGTTTGTCCTCTGTGCTACTGCAAAATGTGTTTTGTAGACCAGACCATGCCAGCGTGGTTCGGCAAGACGAACGACCTCTCGGACACTATGATTTACCACATCGTCCGCGCCTTCCACGTGGCCGGGAGGTGTGTAGATTGTGGAGCCTGCAGTCGAGCTTGCCCTATGGACATAAACCTGAGGGAGCTTATGAAGAAAATTGAAAAGATAATGAAAGAACGGTACGGCTACGAGGCGGGAGTAAGCCTCGAAGAGGTTCCGCCGTTGGGAGAGTTCAAAATGGAGGATTCTCAGGAGTTCATCAAGTGAAACGGGATGTTTCCAATGAAGTGGAAGGTCATAGAAAAGAGTAAATTACCCGTCCTCGTTGCAGAATTGGCTAAAGAAAACGAGGTTTTCGCGCCAGTTAAGGAAAGAGGCATCGTCTCCTTTGAAAGAATTTCCTCCGAAAACCAAGTCTACCTAGACTTTCGGAACACAAAGAAGCCTCCCAAAGAGGTTTTCTTTCCACAAACCGAGACGCTGTTCACCTATAGGGCGGACAAAAAAGACGTAGAAGTACTGGAAGATCCTGCTGTAAAGGGAAAGAGGGTGCTGTTGGGTGTCCGCCCCTGCGATGCCAGAAGCTTCGTTTTGCTGGACAAATTCTTCTCTTCTGGAGAACACAAAGATGTGTACTACCTAAAGAAGAGAAAGAACACAACCATAGTCGGGTTGGCTTGCAATGCTCCTTTAAGCACATGCTTCTGCACGTCCATGGGGGGAAATCCGTTTGGAAAGGAGGGAATGGACCTGCTTCTCCAAGACATAAACGACCAATATCTGATAGAAGCAGTCACTGAAAGAGGCGAGGAACTCATTAAGAAGTTTCCGTGGTTGAAAGACGCAGAAAAAGCGGACATAGAGAGAGCAAAGAAACTCTCCGAAGACGCTGAAAAAGCTGTCAAGTCTAAGGTCTCTGTTAAAAACGTAAGCGAAAAACTCGACAGAATGTTCGACGACCCAATGTGGGATCAAATATATCAGAGGTGCTTAGGCTGTGGCGTCTGCACCTTCCTCTGTCCCACCTGTTGCTGCTTTGACATTCTGGACGAAGAAACGGAAGAAGTAAAAAGAGTCAGAATTTGGGATTCATGTCAGTTCTCCTGTTTCACATTACAGGGTTCTGGACATAATCCTCGTCCTTCGGGAAAGGAGAGGATGAGGCAGAGGATCATGCATAAATTCAATTATTTCGTCAAGAACTACGGCGAAAGTTTTTGCGTAGGCTGTGGAAGATGCGTTCAAGAGTGTCCGGTGAACCTTGACATTAGAGAAGTAGTTGGAGCAATATCAACCAGACAGGTGGAGTGAAGAATGAACAATCCATATGTCCCAAATCTCGTAGTCATTAGAAAAATCACAACAGAAAATGAAGCCAACGACATAAAAACCTTTGAACTCGTTTTCAAAGAGCCAGAGGCAATGAAGAACTTCAGGTACAGATGTGGCCAGTTCGCGGAAATCTCTTTCTTTGGCGCCGGAGAGTGCCCCATAGGCATAGCCTCATCCCCCATGGATGAAGACTGCATCCAGTTCACCGTGAAAAAAGTTGGAGTTGTCACGACGGCTTTACACAACAGTGAAGAGGGAACAATTATGGGAGTCAGAGGGCCCTACGGCAACGGTTTCCCGATGGAGAAGATGGAGGGTCGCAATGTTGTTATTGTTGGAGGAGGCTTCGCCTTCACAACGCTGAGGTCTCTAACCAAATTCATCCTTCACGAGGCCAACAGAGATAAGTTCAAAGACGTAACGGTTATCTATGGAGCCCGCGACCCAGGTGAGCTCATATACAAATACGACCTTGAAGCTTGGGGGAAAAGAGATGACATTAACCTCAATGTCACCATTGACCGCGCTGTTCCCGGCTGGACTGGATTGGTTGGCTTTGTACCAGCCATTCTCAAGGAGGTTGCTCCAAGCTCAGACAACGCTATTGCTATTGTCTGCGGTCCGCCTATAATGATAAAGTTCACCATGCCGGTTATTAACGAACTCAACTTCTCTCCCGAGGATGTCTTCTTGTCCCTGGAAATGAGGATGAAGTGTGGCATCGGAAAGTGTGGAAGGTGCAACATAGGAAACAAGTTTGTGTGTAAAGACGGGCCGGTCTTCGCCTATAAAGAGCTTGAGATGATGTCGAAAGAGTACTGAGCATATGATCCTTTGCGTGTTCATTCTTTTGCAAGCGTGTATTTACGATTTTTACTGTCGCAGTCGATTTTGCCTTCATTAAAGAGTTTTCGCAAGGATTTGAAAACGGTTTTCGTTGGTTTTCCGATTTGATCGGCGATTTCAACGAGACTTAAGGATTTTCTTGAGTTTTCTAGCACTGAAATGATTTGTTTGTCAACTTTTCCCATGTTAGATCACGCCCTACTCATTCACTTGTCATTTTATTTCCTTTTAAGACATCTGTAATTATCCAGCTAACTATGATGTGTTGTATAGTGTGGCAAAGTGATTTTAGGGTACCCATGCGACGAGTTTTTCAGAGGGCACCTCAGGAAACCTACCGACGTGCATTCAGGCTCATTTAGCTTCTTTTTATGAGTTCTTTGTGCCATTCCACCGCTGCATCGAAGTTCATGATTTCTTTTAGTTCTGCCTCGAGATTTGTGGGAGCTAAGATAATGAGCCATCCTTCGCCGTATGGATCTTCGTTGAGCAGTTCGGGCCTGGAGTCCAGTTCTTCATTTACTTGTTCGATTGTGCCGCTTACGGGGGCAATAAGATCTGAGACTGCTTTCACAGATTCCACGGTTCCAAAGGGTTCATTTTGAGTTAAGGCGTCACCTACGCTGGGAAGTTCGACGTATACGATGTCGTTGAGTTGTTTTTGAGCGAAGTCAGACATTCCTATTTTCACTTTTCCGTTTTCTACACTTGCCCACAGGTATTCTTTGTGGTAATACAACTTTTCAGGCACTTCATAGCCTTCTACTTTGACCATATTTTCCACCTTCTTTCAGTTACCGTATTGTGATAACTGTTTATCTTAAAAACATAACGATTCGAATTGAAGAAAAGCACATCCCTAAAACTATCGTACATCAGCTAACCGTCCAGAATGCAGCTTTGAGTATTTCAGAAAATCAAATCTGGATGTCTTCAAAAATCTGGGAACAGCAGAGAGGCGAAAAGGACGTTTCCAGATTCATGGATTCTGCCAACCGGATGGCTTCTTCGACAGGAAAGGCTATGGCGTCGACGCCAGCTCTCACAGCAAGCAGGTCAGTGTCTATCCGATGTTTACCTTTAGGTCTCATACACCCCAAAACCAACGGAGTTTGAAGCATCAATAGTCTGGCAGAAACCAAAATGCGGGCAATGTCTTCCGGTTTAGGCGGAATCACCTTTTCCATGGGCGTTCCACGGATAGGCATGAAAGCTATAATTATGACGGCTGAAGGCGAATATCTGGAGATCATTTTTAGCGCCTCAAGTTCGCCCTTCAGTTCGCCGTAGTGTAGCCCCACAAGCACGTGTGGAACAAAGGGGATTCCGGATTCATGGAAAGCCCTTAAAGACCTGTCATAATCTTCAACGCTGACATCGAGGCGGTATACTTCGCGGATTGTTTTGTCGGAGCCAATTATGTCGATTAGTGCAGCGTCAACTCCAGCAGCCTTCAACTGTTTTGCAGTAGAAAAGTCGACGACCCCTGTGTGAGTGATAATATTTAGACTCAGCTTCTTCTTTATCTTGGCGATGGCGTCTATGAACTTGTCGATGGGAACAGAACCGTCCGGAAGGCATCCTCCGCTTATGAGGCAGCCAACCGCTCCATCGTTTTTCAGTTTTGCACAAACATCAAACAGTTCTTCTGGAGTTAGGGCGGGAACCATGGTGTCTAACACTTTTCCGTTGCAGTGCTTACATTTCAGTGCGCAGGAGGAGCCTGTGATTGAGATTGATGGAAAAGCGTTTGGAGGCGAACGGAAATGTTTGCTTTTGTAGTAGACAAAACTTGGAGCATAGAATCGAATTTTCCCTGTCCTATTAGGAAAATAGCCTCCTTCAATTAACGAAACTAACTCTTTTTTTGGCATCCGCCATACAGTCTCAGCATCTAGGTTTGACATACATGTCTACCATCGTAATTGCTTTCTAAAAAACTTTTGAGAGTTAGTTGAGGAAAACTCCAGAGAACCTATTCTTTAGTGGCTCTGTTTGATTGCTCCTTTTAGCTTCCGTTTTTTTGGGAGAGATAAATATAGGCACCAAATTATTAACCTATAGACTCCAAAAACGTTTGGTGCTCATTAATGACTAGCGTATCTATCCCTAAAAGAATTCGTGTCTCCACCGGCTCAGCCATTGTGCTCGGCTTGTTAAGGGGTAAACTTGACGCCAAACCCACAACCATCTATCTGCTAACCTGTCGAAAAGAAAAGTGCTCCGCCAACTGCGGTTTCTGCCCCCAAGCCAGAATGAGCAAGGGTAGAGCCGACATGCTCTCCAGAGTCACTTGGCCTACATTCCAGACAAGACAGGTAGTCGATGGAATAGAAAGAACCGCAAGAGACGGATCGATAAAGCGGGTTTGCCTCCAGACGCTCAATTATGCACAGGTTTTTGACGAGGTTTTGCTTCTTGTTAGGGAAATCAAGTCGCGAGTAGCTGTTCCCGTATCCGTTTCTTGTCAGCCCTTAAACCCGGAGAAAATGAAGGGGTTAGCAGACGCGGGGGTTAATCGAATAAGCATCGCCTTGGACGCTGCCACAGAAGAAATTTTTGACAGGGTTAAAGGAAGAAACATGGGTGGACCTTACCGTTGGGAGAGACAGCGTGATGCATTGCGGGAGGCTGTTAGACTCTTCGGTGAAGGCTCCGTGAGTACACATCTTATTGTGGGTTTAGGAGAAACAGAGAAGGCGATTTGCAAAACGATTCAATGGTGTGTTGATTCGGGAGTATATCCAGCATTGTTTGCCTTTACACCGATTCCTGGAACCGCTCTTGAAGACAATCCCCAGCCTTCACTAAGCAGTTACCGGAGGGTTCAAGTTGCGCATTACCTCTTAACCCACAGAAAAACCCGATTTGAAAACATGGTATTCGACAGAAGTAGTTGTCTCAGAGACTTCGGAATACCTAAGGAACGGCTGCTGGAAGTCGTAGACACCGGCGAACCGTTTCTAACTTCGGGATGTCCAGGATGCAATCGACCCTATTATAATGAGAGACCTGGTGGTCCTCTCTATAACTATCCAAGGCAACTGCTCTCCAAAGAGATTGAGGAAGCAAAAAGAATATTGGGGTTTTAGACCCAGACTTTTTTGGGTTTTCTCAACAGCAGAACAAAGACGGTGATGCTGGCAACAACGGTTGTTGCGATAAAGATGTACATCAGATTTCGGGTAGAATCTACGTCGTTGCTGCCTGATTTCATTTCTGTGTTTTCTTGGGCGACAGATTGGTAAGTGGCATTCAATTCATCATATTCTGCTTGAAGCTGTTCTAATGCCACGTTTTTAATGTACGTCAAAGCAAATCCTGATGAAGGAATCTTTTCCGGGCAACCCATGAAATCCCATTCACAACTTATGAATCCGTATAATACTCCGGGGGAAAAGTTGTCGGGGATTGCTATGTCGTATTGCGTTTCATGAAAAGTGAGGGAAGAACCTTCGATGTGAGTGATGTTGGTTAAGGTAACTTCGGTTGTAGCGTTTACCCGCCCACATATCCTTATGTAGATATAGTCGATGTCAATTTGGGTTACAGCTTGCGTTGTCACATTGATGCTTATGTTCTCGCCAGGATAGGCTTGAATCGGAGCACTAATGTCTATCGTGAGACCCCCATAATCAATGTGATACACATTCTTTGTTTCTTCAGGGGCTGACTTGCCGACCCCCGAAAAAACTAAGATTAAAAGGAATGTACATAGCATCATTACACATAATTTTTTGAGCGCCACTTTTTTCGCCTCTCAAAATCACTGTTCCCTCTTTTTCGTATAGAGAAATATTTAACACTTGTCATTTTCTTTGAATATACCTGTTTATCTGAACTCCAGAAACCTACAAAAAACTTTTAGAAAAAAAGGTTCGCCGCAAATTACCGTACTGAACGGACAAAATTTTGGTACATATAAACGAAATAAATCAAAGCAAATATTGCCAAAAAAACCTCGAACGACAATATCATCTGGTTCTGCTCGGTTGCCTTGAAAATTCCCGTTTGAGATATATCCCAGAAAACCAGCATCTGCAGAAAGATGGCGCTGCTTATGCAACCGAGACCCAAACTGTGAAACAGGAATCGCAAACGTAATGGCACTTTACTCATTGTTCTTCGGAAAACGCTTACGCTGAGACCTTATCTCACTTATGAAATGCGAATATAGATTGAAAAAAAGGATTTGAGCTACCTATTTTCTAGGCAGCTAATCCCGGTTCTCTAGCTTATCTCCAGCGCCAAATCTTTCGGTCATAGAAGATTTCAGGCAATATTAGCAATCCCGATAGCGATAAGGGTATAACTATGGCCCATTCCTCAAGGCTTAAGGGTACTGTGTCGAACAAGCCTGTGAAAGGCACAAGCATTGTTGCAATTGCCGAGGCAACTACAGCAAAGAGTAGCCACTTGTTTGAGGTGAATCCAACCCTGAAGGCATTCTTTCGTTCTGACCTGCAGTTCCAAACAACCATCAATTCACGTATGGTAGCTTGCGTGAAAGCCATTGTTTGCGCACGATGGAAATCGGGACTTCCTGGAATGCCGTCTCCCACTACATAAAACATTACGAAGAATAGGACTCCTGTTCCAAGGAATTGGGTTGTGAAGCTCATCAGGATTGAAGCGAATCTTCCATAAAGTATGCCCTCGTTCGGGTCTCGCGGAGGCTTTTCCATCAAGTCTTTTTGGGGTGGGTCCAAGCTCAAAGCTAAAGCGGGACCGCCGTCTGTTATCAGATTTATCCACAGAATCATGCCAGCGTCTAAGGGCAGTTCTAGGCTCAGCAAAGCAAAGAGTCCTATGACAAGAAGTTCGTCGAAGTTGGAACGCAGCAGGAAGAAGGAGAATTTTCGTATGTTGTCGTATATGGCTCGTCCGCCTTCAACGGCTGTGACGATTGTGGCGAAATTGTCGTCTGCCAGCACCATGTCTGCAGCCTCTCGGGTAACGTCGGTTCCTGTGATGCCCATGGCTATGCCTATGTCTGCCTGTTTGAGGGCTGGTGCGTCGTTAACTCCGTCTCCGGTCATGGCGACGATATGTCCTTTCTTTTTCAGAGCTCTGACTATTCGAAGCTTGTGTTCCGGAGAGACACGAGCGTAAACTGATGCATCTTCCACTATTTTGTCGAATTCTTCGTCGCTCATTTTGTCCAGTTCTGCGCCTGTCAGAGCCAAGTCGCCGTCCATTATGTCCAACTCTTTGGCAATGGCAACTGCTGTGAGTTTGTGGTCTCCAGTAATCATCACGGTTTTTATGCCTGCTTTTCGGCACAATTCATTGGCGCCCTTCGCTTCGTCCCTGGGCGGGTCAATCATCCCCGCCAAGCCTATGAAAGTTAAGTTGCTCTCCAAGTCGTCTTCATCGTGTTTCCCAGCTTCAGTTTTTGGTAACTCTTTGTAGGCTATGGCGAGGACACGGAGAGCTTGATTTGCCATCTCCTCGTTTGTCTTTAAGATTTTTTCTTTTTCTTTACTGGTTAGCGCAACTGTTTCGCCATCCTTGAGGATGTGTTCTGAGCGGTCTAAGAGGATTTCGACAGCTCCTTTAAAGTATGAGAAGACCTGTCCCTCCGGTGACCTGTGAATTGTCGCCATACGCTTTCTCTCGGAGGTGAAGGGAACTTCCTGAAGACGGGGATAACTTTTATCGAGGTTTGTTTTTGTAATTCCCGCCTTTGCGGCTGCTACGATCAATGCTCCCTCAGTGGTGTCTCCGATTATTTTTTGTCCGTCGTAACTGGCGTTGGAACATAATGTGCTGGCTTTCAACAGCAGATTAAGATGTGTATCTTCTTTCGGGTCTATGGGAACCCCATTTAGGAGGAAGTCTCCTTTTGATTCGTAACCGGCACCTGTCACGTCAATCATTTTATTGTTGATGTAGATTTTGCGCACGGTCATTTCGCCCTTTGTCAGGGTGCCTGTTTTGTCGGAGCAGATGATGTCTGTGGCGCCTAAAGTTTCTGCGGATGAAAGTTTTCTTATGAGTGCATTACGTTTTGCGAGTTCTCTAGCGCCTAGAGCAAGGGACACGGTTACAACAGCCGGCAAACCTTCCGGAACCGCTGAGACAGCAAGCGCGATTGCGACTTCAAAGGCATTTATTATCTCACTTATCCCGCTTGTTCCCAGAACAAAGAGTTCATACAATTCAAGTAAGAAGATGATAATACACATAGCTACAATTATCATTCCCAGTTTTTTGGCGAACTTTGCCAGTTTCTGTTTGAGGGGAGTATCCACCTTTTCAACGGACTGAACCATTTTGGCGACTTTGCCGAATTCCGTTCCCATGCCAGTGGAGGTGATTACGGCTTTGCCTCTGCCGTAAGTTATGTGGGTTGCCATGAAAACTGAGTTTTTTCTGTCAGCCACAGGCGTTTTTTCGTCAAGAGCCCCGTCCAGTTTTGACACGGCTGTCGATTCACCAGTTAAAATCGCTTCGTCGGTTTTCAAGTCAACAACGTTGAGGAGTCGCGCGTCAGCGGGGATGCGGTCTCCAGCTTCGAGGAGAACGATGTCTCCGGGCACAACATCTCGGGAGGGAATGATCAGCTCTTTCCCATTCCTCAGAACCCGAGCCTTGGGTGCAGTAAGCTTTTTCATTGCTTCCATTGCCTTTTCCGATCGGTATTCTTGAAAAAAACCGACTACGGCGTTGAGGACCACGATGGTGCCTATGGTTGCGGCGTCTACGATCTCGTTTATCGCGACGGAGATGACGATTGCGATTAGAAGCATGATAACAAATATGTCCTTGAATTGACCGAGGAATATCTGAAGGGGGCTTACTCCCTTCTTCATCACAAGTTCGTTGGGTCCGAACTCTTGCAGTCGACGCTCAGCCTCTTCTGTATTCAAGCCTTCTTCGGTGGCTTTTAGAGATTCTAGGAGTTTCTCCTTTTCCATGGCATGCCATTCAGTGCTCATTTCAACCGCCTGTCTTACAGACTGGAAGATTTTGAAGTTTAAAGGGTCACATTGCTCTTAAAAAGCATTTCTTCCAATTTGATGCAAAAATTTTCTCACGGCTACAATAAATTCTGAAATTGGGCTCAGGGTTTGAGCTTAAATGCCAAAACTGAGCTGTGAACCAAACACTCTGGTAAGATTTCGGCGAAAACCTTAAGACAGACATGTTGAAACCGTAATACCTCAAAACACGGGTGTGCAAAATATCATGATGATTGATTGGACAATTGCGCCGATCACGGCTATAGCCTCAGTATTAGTTGCAATTTACCTTTATTTCTACGTTAACAGGCAAAGTAGCGGAACCGCGAAGATGCAGGAAATTTCGAACGCCATACAAGAGGGCGCCAGAGCATTCCTGAAAGTGGAGTTCAAGTATCTTGCGGTGTTCGTTGTGGTAGTAGCCGCAGTCTTAGCGATATTTCTTAACCCGATTATGGCAGTAGCCTACATTTTTGGTTCAATATGCTCTGCCTTGGCGGGTTTCTTGGGGATGACTGTTGCATTGAAAGCAAACGTCAAATCGGCAAATGCTGCAAAACAGGGACTGAACAAAGCATTCCCGATAGCTTTCCGCGGAGGAGCTGTAATGGGATTATCCGTAGTTGGGTTAGCTCTTCTTGGGCTAAGTGTTGTATACGCGCTTACTAACGACCCGAACATGGTTCTGGGCTTCAGTTTTGGAGCAAGCGCGATGGCATTGTTTGCAAAGATTGGGGGTGGAATCTACACAAAAACTGCTGATGTTGGCGCAGACCTTGTGGGCAAAGTGGAAATGGATATACCCGAAGATGATCCTCGAAACCCTGGGGTTATAGCGGATAATGTGGGCGATAATGTTGGTGATGTGGCGGGAATGGGTGCGGACCTTTTTGACTCCTATGTAGCCAGCATTGTGGCAGTGATGATATTGGGTGTGGCGCTATCTAAGCTAGCTCCTCCTGCCTCGGTATCGTATGGCGATGTGCCATTAGTTTTTGCTGGACTGGGTATTGTAGTTTCAATTTTGGGGGTTGCAATAGTTCGAGTGGGCAAAAAGGGAAATCCCGGAAGTGCGCTCAACCTGGGAACATATCTGACATGCATCATGTTTGCCGCCTTAACTTTCGCAGTAACATATTATATGAAAATTAACATTGGCGCCTGGGCTGCAGCGGTCATTGGATTGGTTGGCGGTGCTATTATCGGAATCACCACTGACTACTTTACGTCGATAGACAGAGCTCCGGCAATAAAAACAGCCGAGGCGTCACAAACTGGCGCTGCTGTTAACATAATTACAGGCTTTTCTTATGGATTGCTGAGTATGTTTCCGCCGCTTCTCGGAATAGCTTTTGCGTCTATAGGATCATACAGTGTAGCCGAATATTTCATTGAAGCTGAGGGGGCTGGAGTTTACGGAATTGGCATGGCGGCGGTTGGAATGTTATCTATTGTTGGAATGATTGTGGCTGGTGACGCTTTCGGACCAATCGCAGACAATGCAGGAGGAATTGCAGAGCAGGCAGGATTCGAAGAAGAAGTACTGGATATCACGGCTAAGCTTGATGCCGCTGGCAATACAGCCAAAGCCATAACAAAAGGATTTGCTATTGGAGCAGCAGGATTAACAGTGATTGCGTTGCTTGCAGCGTTTCAAGCGATAGTGCAAGAGGAGCTGGGTGTAACAATCGTCTTCGATCTGATGGATCCGTTGGTTTTGACTGGTGCACTTATTGGCATTGCTGTACCCGCAGTGTTTTCGGCGATGGTGATGCTTAGTGTTGGCAAGAATGCGTTTAAAATGATTGAAGAAATCAGGCGGCAGTTCAGGGATATTCCTGGTCTGAAAGAGGGCAAAGAAGGCGTGAAACCGGATTATGCATTGTGTGTAGACATAGCTACGAAGGGTGCTTTGAAGGAGTTGATTCCTCCGAGTGTTCTTTCTATTGGCATCACGTTGGCGGTTGGGTTCATTGGTGGAATACAGGCTCTTGGCGGTTATCTGGCGGGCAGCATCTTTTCGGGGCTGATCTTTGCTCTGTTGATGTCTAACGCTGGCGGATTATGGGATAATGCGAAAAAGTACATAGAGGCTGGAGCGCTTGGCGGTAAAGGCTCAGACACTCACAAGGCTGCTGTTGTAGGCGACACTGTGGGGGACCCATTCAAGGACACGGCAGGACCTTCACTGAACACCTTGATAACGGTGATGTCTTTGGTGGCTTCAGTGTTTGCTCCAACAATAGTCCTGTATGCGCTACTGTAGAAAACGCAGCTAAACGGATGCTTTACCGAGGCAAGTCCACTCCTCGGTCACAAACCTTTCTTTTCTATATTTCTCAGCAAGCTTCTGTTCATATTCTGTGAGGTTTTCCTCAACAAACTGCACACCAAGCGCTTTCTCGAAGCCCTTAACTAAGGCTTGGTAAGCTTCTTCTGTAGAAAATTCTGCGTCAAGCTCTTGCCTTGTGGAAGTCAGCTTTCTTTTCGAGACTTTCAGCACGTCGTTTAATGTTTTTGCCCAAGGAACCTTTAGGAAGGTGAACATTTTTGTGTGGTCTATGTCCAGTAGGAATGTTCCGTGCTGAAGCAGTACGCCTTTTTTGGATGATTGGGCGTTTCCGGAGATTTTTTTTCCGCTTATTGTGAGGTTGGGGCACCGTTTCGTGTCTGGTGGGTGATAGTCGGCTTTGGCTCCCAAGATTTTTACTGCCTCGTTGAGTCCGCTGCAGATTTTCTGGTATGCACAGAGCATGTCCAAGTCCTTGCATCCCAAGTCTTTTGTTTTAGTTATTATGCTGTAGGTGATTTCCCCCTCAGAGTCGTGGTATACGGCTCCGCCGCCTGTGATTCTTCTTACCATGTCTACACCGTGTTTTCTGCAGTTTTCTACGTGAATTTCGTCTGCTAGCGTTTGGAAGCGTCCTATGGAGACGGCTGAGGGGTTCCACATGTAGAAGCGGAGGGTGTTGGGTACCCTGTTTTCGATTCTTGCTTTCATTATTGCCTCGTCGATTGCCATGTTTGTGTAGGCGTCTGATGTTTGGGGTCTGAGTAGTCTCCAGCGGTTCATTTTAGCTTCAGGAGATAAAAAGTGGCGAGGAGATTATTAAAGTTGGAGTACGAGTGGAACTGTTATGATGGTTCTTCCTAGTTTTTCAGAAAAAATACTGTTTTCAACAATGTACCTTTATTAGGCTCCTAATATGCGAGCTGAAAAGGATGGTTTCTGGCGCTGTAACTAGGGTAGAAAAAGAGTTAACAAACTACAGTTTAGACATAAAAAAGCGAATAAAATCTTCCACGGATTTACGGTAATAGTTAAATGCCCCTGTTTCTTTGTATTTGCTCTAACAAGAATAAGGTCTCCCCTCAGATGACTGTGCTAGAACAAAATTCGACCCCTCACCCTGCCTCCCCCATCTTAGGCTTATTGTGTGGGCTCACTTCCTGCGCCTCCGCCTGTCTTCCCCGCATCATAAGTTACATCGCAGATATCGGAGGAGTAAACCTTGTTGTCATTGAACTTGGCGTCTTATGCAACTCTTTATCGGTCATCACTTGATGGAGAAAAAAGGATGCTGGAAACTATCGCAGAAATACTGCGGGCTACAATAGCGGTAGGGCTAGTGACAGCTGGAATATTGGCAATACTGGTCTGGGTGAGGAACCTCACCAGAAAACTGGGCATCCTAAGACTCTTCATTCAGATAATAGCTTCAATCGGGATTTTTGTGATCTTGCTTTTCTGGCCTCTTCCTTGGAACCCCATACTTTCTGGGCTCGTTTTTTCCATAGCCTTAAGGCTAACGATCGTCTTCGCCTTAATCGTTGTCAGCACTCTTGTTTTCGGGCGCTTCTTCTGCGGATGGCTCTGCCCCTTTGCCTTATATATGGACCTGCTCACCCGCTTCCGAAAGTCACTTAGAATACCGCACTGGAACCTGCCTGAAAAACTCAATGACGGTCTAGATATTCTTAGATATGTGATACTGGCCTCCTTTTTGGCACTTGCCCTTATTTTCGGTGTTCTAAACGCGGACGTATGGCGTTATGTGGTAATGTTTATGGGTCCTTTCAAATCTCTGATCATAGTTTTCCTGAGCCCAATAGAACCCCTGATCGAACAAACAGGAACAGCTTTAGGATTCGAAGTGTGGGGCGCCAGTTTCCATGACCTGAGGGGAACAATAAATTACTTTAATGGTCCCAACCTTATCCTGATCACTTGGCTCGTTTTCTTCGCCTTCACTGCAGGTTCATTCATGGTGAGAATGCTTTGGTGCCGATTCTGCCCTGTAGGCGCAACACTCTCCATCTTGAACAGATTTTCACCCTTCAAGTGGGCTCCCATCCTGCGCATAGACAAAATAGAAGAAAAGTGCACAAAATGTGGCATATGCAAAAGAGTTTGCCCCGTGCAGGTCACCAAAGTATACGAAGAAAAAGGAGGCAATGTAACGGCACCGAAATGTATACATTGCTTCCGTTGCGTAGAGATGTGTCCATATGAGGGTTGCCTAAACATAAAAATGGCTGGAAAAACAATGTACAAATCCAAGAACTGGCTGAAAGAAGAGGAAGAGTGAGGAGAATCTAATGGCAAGCGAAATCGAAACAGGATCAAAATATATCCCTGAAATGTCCCAGAGCGAAATCGAAGAACTAGGAAACTCGATCAAAACCGCATCCATTAAAGTGATAGAGCAAAACATCAAACGAATGAAAAAGACATGGCCGAACCGACCGGAAGCCATGGAATACTTTGATGAAATCTCAAACTTTTTTGGGCGACGCGAAAAAGAGATTCGTGAACAAAAAGAGGCAGGAAAAAAACTCATCGGCTACACCTGCATGTTCGCGCCTATAGAATTCATTTTGGCTGCGGGCGCCATTCCAGTTCGCGTAGGCTCGGGATGGTATGATGCAGCGAAACTTGGGGACAGAATCATGCCAGTTGAGGTCTGCCCGGTCATAAGATCCACAGTTGGCGCAAAGATGGTGAGCCTCTCACCGTATCTTGAACTCAGCGACGCCATAATAACGCCTCTCACATGCGACGGCAGAACCAAACTGAGCGAAATACTGTCAGACTTCAAGCCTGTATGGTGTATGACTCCTCCACGCGTCAAAGATGATCCCCAGTCCCTGAGCCTCTGGAAGGAGGAGATGCAGGTGATAAGGGGAAAAATCGAGGAATTGACAGGGACAAAGATCACCAAAAACAGGTTGAGGTCAGCCATAGAGGTTATGCAGAAGGCAACGAAGGCTTTCCGTAGGCTACAGGACTTGAGGAAAGGTCCTCCGGTAATCACGGGAAGGGATGCGATGCTCGTGAATCAAACCAGCCTTTGGGACGACATAGAACGGTGGACACAGAAGACAAATGAGCTGTGTGATGAGCTGGAAAAAAGGGTTGAACAAAAAAACTGGGCTTTCCCTCCTGACACCTCAAGGGTGATGGTTACGGGAACTCCAATGTTGTGGCCTGACAGCTGGAAGGTTCCCAACCTGATTGAAGAATCTAACCCTGCGGGAGTGGTGGTTGTTGATGAGCAATGTTCAGGTGACCGAATTCTCTACGACCCGGTGGGGGTAGACGAATGGACTATGAGCGACATGTTTGACGCCGTAAGCGAAAGATACCTTATGGCCTCCACATGCCCCTGCTTCACCTCAGAGCATGGAAACGAAGACCGCGTCAACTGGCTCATGGACAGAATCAACGAGTACAAGGTTGACGGAGTGATTTATTACGTAGTTCGAGGATGCATACTCTACGCCATGGAATATGCACGAATCAAACGTATCCTAGACCGTATGGGCATCCCAGTGTATTACCTTGACACCGAATATACGCGGGAAGATGTTGGGCAGATGAAGACAAGAATCGAAGCCTTCATGGAGATGCTGGAAGCAAGAATTGACATATGAGGAGAAAAAGAAAGTGACTATATCCGCCGGAGTAGACATGGGCACCCAACGGGTTAAAGTAGTCATCATGAAAGACAAGCAGGTTTTATCTCAAACCCAAAACTTCTTGGGATTCGAACCCACAAAAGCCGCTGAACAAGCCTTCGAAGAGGCAATGCAGAAAGCCAAACTGTCCCGCGAGGACATACAGCATGTTACAGCCACCGGCGCAGGCGCGAACATGGTTCCCTTCGCAGACAGCACTATCAGCATGATGGGAGCTGACGCCCGGGCAGGAGCATACTTTTTCTCTTCAGCCAGAACGGTGATAGATGTTGGAGCTGAGGAGGCGCGGGCAGTGAACTGTAACGAAAATGGGGTAATGCTGGATTTCGTGGTGAATGCCCGATGCGCAGCTGGAGCCGGCACCTTCATCGAGGCAATGGCAAGGGCGCTGGAGGTGGAGTTGGAGGATATGGGTTCCCTGTCCCTGAAGGCGGAGAGGGCAAGTCCCATAAACGCCAGTTGTGTCATCTTCGCAGAGTCTGATGTGGTTTCCCTGATTCACAGAGAAGAACCAAAAACTGAAATCGCCCGGGCCATCTTTGATGCCATGGCTGAGAGGGTCTCCTCTATGGTGTATCGGTTGGGAATAAACCCGGATATCGTGCTTTTGGGGGGCGTGGCTAACGATGTCGGTTTCGTTGCTTCGCTTAAGAGGAGACTGGGAACGGAAATACTAATACCTGAAGACCCACTGTTTGCTGGTGCTGTAGGCGCCGCCTTAATTGCTGCCAAAAGAGCTGGACGGAGGCAATAGGCAGATGGGGAACAAAGAGGGAAAAACGGAATACTGGAGATGGCTTGAATACCACAGTGTTATGCCAGGCCGAGACTGGAAAAACGCTGAAATAGTAACTGCGGGAGTGGATGTTGGCTCGGTGGGTTCCAAGGCGGTTATCATGGCTGATGAAGAGGTATATTCGTGGAGTGTAATGCGAACCGGCTCTAACAGCTCTGACAGCGCCAAGAAAGCGCTTGGTTGGGCTATGGAAGATACTGGATTGACGTTAAAGGACTTCAACTATATTGTGGGAACTGGTTACGGCAGAGTGAACGTTCCCATGGCTAACAGAGCCATCACAGAAATTGCATGCCACGCCAAAGGCGCCAACTACATCTGGGGACCGACAGTGAGAACAGTTCTGGATGTTGGGGGACAGGACGTTAAGGCAATCCGTTGCGACGAGACAGGCAAAGTAGTCTCTTTCCTGATGAACGACAAGTGCGCAGCAGGCACGGGACGAGGAATGGAAGTCATTGCTGATCTGCTGAAGATACCCATCGAAGATGTTGGCAAAGTATCCCTGAGCGTAACCGAGGAACCCAATCCAGTCAGCAGCACCTGCGTGGTCTTCGCGAAAACGGAGGCGGTTGGATTGTTGCGTAAAGGATGGCCCAAAGAAAAAGTCTTAGCTGCATACATGAGAGCCATGGCTATCAGAATGAGCGAACTTATAGAGAAGGTGGGTTGCGAAAGAGACTTTGTCATCACCGGCGGACAATCCAAGAACATCGGAATAGTACACAGAGTAGAGAACATCTTAGGAGTAAAACGCCTTCCAGTTCCAAACTTGGAGCAGACCGGACTTGACCCCATTGCCGCCGGCGCTATAGGAGCAGCCCTGTACGCCAGGGCATTATATGAAAAGTCTCGTAAACGTTGAGGGTGATACAGATTATAACCTATTATGGTTATCGGGACGGTTCAGGCGAATATTACATAGTAGTTGATGCGGAGAGATGCAATAGCTGTGGCGAATGCACAAGAGCCTGTCCTCAGGATGCGTTGAAGATGGAGAGCATGTTTATTGATCTTGAGGACAAACTTGTAGCCGCGGTCGCAGAGGAGCATCGCAAAAAATTAAGGTACACATGTTCACCCTGCAAACCCGAAAGCGGAGATGTGCCCTGCGTTCAAGCTTGTGACCAAGAGGCTATAACATGTATCTGGAATCCCATGAACCGGAAATGAACGGAAACAGGCACGCTTAGTGTGGTTCAGTGCCTTTAATTAGAATGGACGTAACTTTGTTGCTGTTTTCTTTTTCTTGAGATAATCTTTTTATTTAGATTGTCTTATGGATGAAATTATTGGAGACCGCTTGCGATGGATGTGGGAATTGTTGGTTGTGGGGGCATTTCTGGGATACATGTCAATGCGTGGAGAGATGTGGGAATATCTGTCGCCGCTGCTTGTGACTTGAATGAAAAAGCAGCCACGCAATTCGCTGAAGACTGGAGAATCCCCGCTCATTATACTAGCTTCTCTGAGATGCTCAAAAAGGAAGAGCTGTTCGCCGTTTCAGTGTGTGTTCCGCCCGCGTTTCATGCAGACGTAGCTGTGGAGGCTCTGAAGTCAGGCTGTAACGTAGTTGTTGAAAAACCATTCACTGTAAACACTGGTGAGGCTGAGAGACTGCTTGGTGCTCTTAAAAAGTCATCTGGGAAACTGACGATAATCCATAGCCAACTGTATGAGCATTCAATTTTTCATGCGATGCAGAGGGTTAAGGCAGGGGACATAGGCGAGGTCATAGGAATGGATGTTGGAGTTTTACACAGCAACGATGAGGCGATGGCAGCGGACAAGAATCATTGGTGCCATAAACTGGCAGGCGGCAGATTTGGAGAAAATTTGCCCCATCCTATATATCTTCTTCAGGCTTTTCTGGGAAAATTGGAAATCAAATCTGTGCTGACTGACAAGTTGGGTCCTCACCCGTGGATGAAATTTGATGAATTGAGGGTGATTTTGGAGGCGGAAAAAAGCAAGTTTGGAACTATACACATCAGCTTCAATGCATCAGGGCACGACCGAACGGATGTTAATGTAAACATTTACGGCACTGGGGGTACAATCCATGCTGGAATCTATCCGGTGAGTAGCCTGGTTGTTTCCAAACCTGGGCGGGGGATAATGCATTTCGATAATATGATTCATCAAGCTAGGATTTGGGGCGCGTATTTGGGGAACATCCTGACCAAGGGTAAAGGACCCAGAAATTATAGTGTTTCCCATGTGCGGATTATCCGGTCGTTTGTGGAAAGCCTCAACGGCAACGGAAAGCCTCTTGTCACCCCTGAAATGGGATACGAAAATGTTCAGGTTGTTGAGCAAATCTGCAAACAGATAGACGCTGCAGCTCCAAAATAACGTCAGCGCAATAAATTAGGGTTGTTCGCTTGGTTTTCGTAGTGCATGTTTAACGGTTTTTTCTGTTTCCACGTGTACTAAGCGATGCTTTTTTCCGCAGATGGGACACGACCAAACCTGCCCTGTGTCCACTTCTTTTTTTGTTATCTTTTTCTTCAGCAACTTCTCTTCTTTCTCTTTCAGTTTCTCTTCTGGATTGGATTGTGAAAGCCCCCAGGCTCGTTCAAGCACAAAAAGGGTTATGATTTCTTTTTTGTTTTCTTGTTTGGTCAGGGTAACTAGGTGTTTTCCGGGTGCCTTTTTTCCTGTTGCCTCTTCGTAGGGTTTAATTTCATAGTTTTCCCTGATGATGGCTGGGACCTCGTCGATGCTGGAGACGATCTTTCGGCTAACTTTATCGTTTTCATCCGCTTGTGTTAAGGAAACGACATCGTAGAGCATGCCCTCAATTTTGCTTTTTTGAAAAACCATAGTGTTTCCCTCTAACTGGGCGAAGCGGATGCCTGCCGGGCATTTCACGGCCTTAACCAAAATTTTTTCCTGTTCCTTGTCTGTGCACAGTTTGAAAAGCCAATTGCCCGTAAGGAAGTCTTTAGTTCTGTAAAAGTTTACTTCGCCGTTTCTTAACTGGCGCAAACTCATGTCGTACCATGCATCTTGGGGTCGTGTTTCAACTCGTCTAACCTTGATATGTTTTAGAAACTGCAGGCGTGTACACTCTCCACATTAGAGTTTTTTTGTGTATGGTTTAAGATTTTCGGGGCTAACGCGAGCACAATGGGGAGAGCTTACGCTGACTGTTCACTAAATTAGATAAAATAAAAAAGAAAAGGGGGGTTTAACCCGTTTTTGGGTTGTTGAGTTTAGCCTGCGATTTTCTGTCGGATTGTGACTACCGCAAAGATTGCGGCTATTGCCGCGATCAAGGATAGGACTACTGCGATCCACACTGGCATCATGTCAACGGTCACAGGGAGTGATTCTTCAACATCGCTTTGTACGGATGCAACGTCAGTTTTTATGGATGCAACGTCTACTTTCAGTGTGCCTAAGTCAGTTTGTATTGTTGCTACGCCGTCGCTTACGTCGGTTACTGTTCCGTTTATGGAAACAAGGGCGCTTTTGATGAATGCTGTGTCACCTGCCACAACTCCTAAGACAGCATCCAAGCTGTCTGCGGTGCCTGCAATACCGCTAACGCCTGTTTTGATGGTTGTGATGTCAGCGTTTAGGCTTGAGACTGTAGTTTGGACAGTGCCGAGGCTTGTCTGGACGGTTGCCATATTGCCGTCTATGCTGGTTACTTTAGCATCCAAGGCTGAGACAGCTACGTCAATGTCTCCAACCGTGGTTTCGATGGTTGCGACTTCACCCTTCATTTCTGTTATGTTGGCGCCAAGTTCCAGCAAGAGATCAGTCAAATCAGTACTGCATGTGTCGATTGCGTCAAGAACAGTTTGCAGGGTTGGCTTAGCGTTAACAGAGAACAAGTTAGTGTCTACGATTGCACTGGTGCCAGAGTTGTAAGCAGTGAAGTTCCACACTCCAACTGGTGCATCGTCAGGTATCATGTTATTAAAGTATGTATAAATCCGGATGAGGTAGTATGGTACCTGGTAGTTGTTAATTGAGATCATATACCAATCGTAATCATAGATGTAGCCTGTAACGTGGAGGGCGCCGCTTGGGTCACAGATCTCCCAGTAGATGTCATATGTTGGAACTACATTGGTCCATGTGTATAGACTCATTAAGTCGCCTTGGTAATATTGGGTTGCACGTGTTTCGACGGTAATTAGCGGTGTTGGGAGTATTGTGAAGAAGACGCCTGCTTGGCTGGTTGCGCCCCATGAGTCTACAACTGAAACAGCGTATATTCCTGGTGTAAGAGACGGAACAACAAATTCCTCTGAGAAACTTCCGAAGAAGCTGCAGGGGCCAAATCTGGAGTCCATGCTAGTGCTGTTTACAACGGTTGTACCAAAGTATAGAGTGATGCTAGCCATCATAACGAAGTTTGCACCGCTGATGGTTACAACGTCTCCGGCTACACCACTAGTTGCACCTAGCGTTATTGTCGGTGGCACGGTAACCGTGAAATTCACAGATCGGAAATTAGTGAGTGCCCACCATATGTCAATCGGATAAGTTCCTGGTGAGAGCACAGCAGGGATCGTGTAGAATTCCATATATGATCCGTCAGAACCTGTTGTGCCTGTAGATATTAGTGCGCCATTGAATCTAAGGTCGTATGCTACGCTTGCTGCAATTCTACCGTATATCATGATCTGAATACCTGTGGGTCCTGATCCAGGGAAACAAGTTATGTAATAGTTTATGGTGACCGGGGAGATAGCGCTGTTGCCGGCTTCGTCCGTAGCATTGAAATTATACACGTCAAAATTGGCCATAGGTATTGCGGGAACTGTTATCGTTCCTGAGAATGTACCCGTACTGTTTGTATGGAAGGTAGGAGCTACGATAACGTAGCTTGCAGGGGTACCAAGTGTTGTGCTGTTGAGGAACAGGGTAATGTCGTCGTTTGGGGCAAAACCCCTACCTGTGACGGTAAGGTCATCGCCGGGCAAAGCAAGGGTGGGACCGTAGAAAGCGGGAGGTATACTGGCGACTGATAGGGTTGCAGTCACATTAAAGGCTGCACCTCCAGACTCAGTCTCACCGTCGTTGACTACAATCCAGTGTGTTCCAAAGGTTGCTTGAGGAATTGTTGCACGGATCCGGTAATAGCCATTATTGTCTGCGTCTCCTGTAGCCAGCACAGTACCAGAAAGTGCGTCCCAGTATACAGTAACAGTAGCAAAGGGATCTGCAGCTCCACTGGTCGCATTTCCTACGACGTCAACCTGTGTACCTGGAGGTCCACTGGTTCGCGGGACAGTGCTGCCAGGGGGGGATGTTGCACAAAGGAAGGGGTTGCCAGTAATTTCTGCGCTTGCCATTGGAATTGCTGCCATCACTGCTGATATTGTTAGTACAGTTATGATCAGTGTTGTGTATAGTTTTTTACTTATTCGCATTTTTTCTATTTTCTCCTTTTTAATTAATGGGGGCGATGCTGACAAAATCAGCTTCTCGCCTTACCAACCTATTCCGCTTCGTTGAACCACTATTTATATTTAACGTGTGCATTCTCTTAACGGAGTGACAAAATGTATACATTACTTGGAAAATTATACTATGTATGCATAGAACCAGTCTATTTATGATGATTTTTTGTTTAATTAAGCACTTTTTTGGTGAAAGAAGCAGAATTTGAACCGAATCGTGTATCGCACGATACGGTAAACGCAAAGAAATGTTTGAACAAAACTAACCTACAGAACAAACCAGTAAATATCAATGTCAAATCATGCCCCAATAGACACGTTCATTTAAGTTGAGAAAGAGTTACTTCTTGAAATCCAAAACTATCATGCCTTTCAGGGTGTCGCTTTTAGCCGTTTGGTAACCTATGCTATTTATCGCGCCCTCTATGAACTTGGCAAGCAGCTCTGTCGCCTTTCCCGTAAGCAACGTTGAAATGCACCTGAATTTTATCGAATGCTGATTTTGTCTAACCTCAACCTCGTTTAAATCCCATCTTGTTGCCTCAAGGAACTTTTTGAAAGCTTGAATAGGGTCTTCAAATTTTTCGTTCAGGTATTTTCCGTGCCATTTTCCACTTTCGTACCATTTTTTCTCTAATTGTTCCACTTCAGTTTCGCAGGCTTTGTTGTTCAGATAGGTTAAAACGTCTGCTGGTACAAAGGCTCCGCCCAAGTTCCGCTGGGCTTGCATGATCTCCAAAAATTCTGCTGCCTGTTCAGGGGTATAACCTAATCTGTTTGCTGTTAGAGCCAGTCTCAGAACATCACTGATGAACAGGTTTAGCGACTCGCCTCGCTTCTTTGAAACCTTCTTGGCATTCTCAACAATGTAGTCAGGAACGTAAACGAGTTTTCTACCTTCACTCTTAGACATGCCTTTACTTCCTAGCCCTGTTCAACCGTATTGTTTCTCAATTTATATTTCTATTTATTGGTACAGCCATTTAATGTTGGTTTTTGACTGCTTCCAAGCGGATAATGCCTTTAGAGATCTCTTTGCCATCAATCTTGTAGCCGAAGGCTTCTAGAGCGCCCTCAATGAAGGATGTAAACAGGAATGTGTATGCTTCTGTGAACCTCGGGCTCATTATGCGAACTGAAACGGCGTCTGCTCTCTTATTTAATTCTAGTTCAGGAATATTCCAAGTGAAATTTTTCAAATCGTTTTTGAACGCTTCAAATGGTTCATTAGCCTCTCCGGTAACATACCGTTTGGCAAACCAGACACCAACGTCAAACCAGCTTTTGAGAGACTCCTTCTCCGATTTGGCGTATGCAAGCTCAGCCATTTCGTACCACAAGCGTTCTAAGCCGAGCATAAATCCGTTCTCTTTAGCCGATTTAAGCAATTCCCGTGAATCAACCAAAGTGTTGAGGTTTACTCCCAGCTCGTTAGCCCTCAAAGTCAACGCAAAAACTTGGTTCACAAAGCCGTATAGACTGAGATCGTTTTCCTTGGAAATCTTGTTCATTTCATTTAAGTAGTCTTCACGTGCCGCGAAGCTTTTTCGTCGAACTTTGCGCTTTTTTTCCAACTTTTCACCATTCTATGTAATTAGTTATGTCACCTATAAATTGTTCCTGAAATAGAGTATGTTATATATTTGACAAAGTCACGTAATAAAATTGCCCTAATAACTCACCTGCACTGAAATGCAAAAAACGCCGTTAACCTTCGATGTTCACTGCTTTTCGGTGTCAGAAAAGTTTCCGGTGCTTTTCCCAAAATTCTGCTATGTTTTCTCCGCATTCCATGGGATTCTTCACTATTCTCATCTCTTTCTGGTAGTAGCTTGGCAGAAGCTGCCTGATGTTTGGGCGAGTAATCCGTTCATCCAGCATCACTATGCAGCCCTTGTCCTTGGCTGACCGATGGACGCGCCCGCAGGCTTGAACCAAACGGAATATGGCTGGCGTCAGATAAGCGTAATCTCTTCCCCTCCCCGGGAACTGAGAGTCAAAGTAGTTTATCAGCGCCTGCTGGTACATGCTCCATGTTGCATAGGGCAGCCCCACTGTTACTACGCAGGTTAGGAGATTGTTTGGGTAGTCCATTCCCTCGCTGAATTTTCCGCCCATAACCCCAAACAAGGCGTTGCTTTTTGAGCTGGTTAATTTCTGCATCACATCGCTTCGTCTGGTTTTGCGTTTCTCTACAATCATTCTTCGGTCAATGTCAGTGTGCGAAAGGATGTTATTCATCAGGTTGTAGCTGGTGAAAAAGACTGCCATGTTGCCTTTGTTGGTCAGTGATATGGCTTCGATGTATTCTGCCCATTTCTCCAGCATCTGGTCGGTTCTCTTCTCGAACCTCGATGAAACATCCCCCGCAGCCAAGATTAATCTGTTTTCAGCTGGGAATGGAGAGTCGAATTCTCTGAAATGGACATCTTTTTGGCTGCGGAGAATCAGGTCCCTGTAGACTTTTGGGGGAGAAAGGAAACCGCTCATAACAATGCTTCCTCGTGCCTGCCGCAGAACCGGATCCGTTATCTCCCTGCCATCTAGGCTTCTGACCTCCAGATAGATTCTGTCCCCCCAATCCTTCTGGACCAAGTGAACATACTGTTTTCCCACCCTCTGAAAGAAGTTCTCCATGAAGTCGCCTACCCGATGGGCGTAACTGAAAATTCTGTCAGAACCCATCTCCTGACGCCTCTCTCTAACGTGTTCTCCATATTCGTGGAGGGTTTCCGCGGCTTTGTCGCTAGATGTTCCGCTCCGCTCAAGAAATCTGTCGGCGAGGTCTTGGGGGTCCAGCAGTTTAAGATTCGAGTTTCCTAACTTCTTCTGTACGTCTGGGAAAATGTTTTTGTCTAACACGTTTAGATAATCTTGAACGTCCCCCAAGGTTTTGTGTTCAAAGCTTTCGGTTTCCTTGAGGGCGTTCTCAACCGTGTTTGGCGCCATCCTGTCGGAGAGAAGCTCCCTGGCGAAGGTTGGTATGTTGTGGGCTTCATCCACTATAAGATAAACGTTGGAGAGGTCCGCTCCCCAGCTCTGCAGCAGTGCTTTTCTAACTGGCGGATTGAATGTGTAATTGTATGTTCCGAGAAAAATTTGTACTTTGCTGAGAACCCGTTTCAGCGCCTCGTATGCGCAGAAGCCGCTATTAGCCATCCTTTGGGTAGCCTCTTTGGGGTCAAGGATTTTTCGGGCGCAGTCCAGAGCCATTTGTTCGGCTTGTCTCCTCTTTTTTGTTATGTTCCAGTAGAATTTGCAGAAAGGTTTAGTGTTGGACTCGCAGTTTTTTTTGAGTCTTCTGCATTCCTCTAGAAAGTCGAAGTATGAGCCTCCGGTTTTCATCCGCAGCGGGCACATGTCCTGTTTGCTGAAGAATGAGACAGTCAAGGGATTCTGCTCTAGTCCCTTCAGCTCTTTGAGGAAAATGTGCAGTTGGCTCCTGGTTCTGAAGCTGATCAGAAGCTTGTTTTCTCCTAGTCTAGGCAGAACGCTGAGGAGCGAGGCAAGAGACTTTCCTATGCCGCATGGGGCGCTGCCCAAGAAAACTTGGTGGTTCTCTAGGGCTTTGGTGGCTTCCTCGATAAATTTTAGCTGTCCCTTGCGTACTTCGTAGCCTCTGGGGAGCCACCGATTAGCTGAAGTCCTCTCTTTCGTCTCTGTTTTCACTGTTGCTGTGCGTCTGTAGGGACGACTGGAAACAACGATTCTGGCGCTCAGGTATGTTCCACAGTCACGACAGAAACGGCTCTGCTTAAACTCTTCAAGGGAATACCTTTTTCTGCATTTTCGGCAAACGTAGATTCGAGGCAATTTTCTCCCCTATCGTACTCGACCGCATAGAAATATGCTTTGTTGACAGTTTCAGCTTTAAACGGTAATCAGCACCGTAATCGATAAAAGAAGTGTGGACTCTGGTATTTGGTGTATCAGTTTCTTAGGGGTGTGATGGTTTGTCTTATTGTGTGAAGTGCGGCGCCAAGCTGAGTGAGGGTGACAAGTTCTGTTCCTCTTGCGGCGCCGCAGTTGCGAAGGTGAGCAGTGAGGAGTATTCTGTTTCCTCTGACAACCTTATTGAGCGGGTGAAGGAGCTGCTTCATGAAGGCAACGTCACCAGAATAATTGTGAAGAACGAGAAAGGCGAGGTTCTGCTGGAGATACCTGCCACAGTCGGGGTTATCGGAGTTGTTCTTGTTCCCTGGCTTGCAGCGTTAGGCGCAATAGCCGCGTTAGCCACAAACTGCAAAATAGTGGTCCAGAGAAGAGAATAAAACATCATCTTGCTTGGTTTTTCTGAAAAAACACTGTTTTCAACAATATACTTCTATTAGTCTCCTAATATGATTGGCTGGTTCAGTTTTTTCTTGTTAGGTCTAGCAGTTCTTTGATTTGGTGTATTTCTATGAGGTTGCTTGCATGCTTTTTGTGGGTTCTGAATGCTGCTGTGAAGAGCACAGTGTCCTCGTTGTCCAGTAGATTCATGTTGTGAAGTTTGTTGGCGACGGCTAGTATCCGATCGTCCTCTTGATGGTAATCGTAATGTACGGGAACTACGCCGTACACTAGCTCCAGTTGCTTCTTGGTCATCCTCTTTGATGTAACCGCGATTATCGGCTGCTTAATCCTGAATCTTGATATCATCTTCGCGGTGTAGCCTGACCTGGTTAAGGTAACCACCTTGTTTAGTGGCATGCTCTGGCATATCCGTTGGATGGACATGCTTACAGTGTCTGAGATGTTGATGAATCCCGTTTCTTCTACACTGCTTTTCGCCGCCTTTTCAGCCTCCAAGGCTATCCGAGCCATCATGGCAGTGGACTCCACCGGATACTCTCCAACCGCGGTTTCTCCAGAAAGCATGGTAGCGTCTGTTCCGTCCAGTATCGCGTTTGCCACGTCGCTGACTTCGGCTCTGGTCGGCGTGGGCTGATGCATCATGGACTCCAGCATCTCCGTGGCGGTGACCACAGTTTTTCCGTTCTGATTGCACCTGCGAACCAGTGACTTCTGAACCAATGGAACTCTTTCAGGCTCTATCTCCACTCCCAAGTCACCCCGCGCAACCATGATGCCCTCTGACGCGTCTAGGATTTCGCCAAAGTTTCTGATTCCCTCAAAATTCTCGATCTTAGAAATCACCGCTCCCTCAAACCCGTCAGCCTCAGATCGTAGGTTAGCTACGTCCTTGGCGCTTCTTGTGAAGGAGAGAGCCAACATTTCAACCTCATACTCTTCTGCGAATTCGATAAGCTTTCTGTCCCTCGCTGAGAGGGTTGGAACCTTAAGCTGCTTGTTGGGAATGTTGACGCCTCTGCCGTTGGCTATCACCCCGCCGTTTTTCACCAGCAACCGAAGAGTCCCCTCCCCCTTTTCGGTGACCTCTGTTCTGATTCTGCCGTTATCTATGAAAACCAAGTCGCCAACGTTCATGTGGGCGATGAAATTGTGGCTAAAGCTGACTGGTTCTCCGTTGAAGCCAGCCTCCAGAACCTCTCCCGCCTCAACAACCTTTTCTTCATCGGTTCGAATCCTGATTTCTGGTCCCTTAAGGTCTACCATCACCGGAATATCAGCAACTTTTCGGACATTTTCCACGACAGTCCGGTACCTGTCAAAATCTCCATAGGCAGTGTTTATTCTGGCACAGTTCATTCCAGCCCGAATCATCTTCTCCAAAATTTCAGGCTGCAAGCTAGCTGGACCAATAGTGCACACGATTTTGGTTTTCTTCTCCAACCAACAGTCACCATCATTAGATGAAGGTGCTTTCAGCGTTTAAGTCTTGAAACCAAAACAACCGCCACAATAGCCAAGAGAATAATTGCTATGCACACTTCTGCAGCCAAAACAATGTTCTGGAAGTCACTCTGCTTCGAGAGTATCCCAACTAAAGCCCAAACAACAACCAAACTGAATGCCACATCCCTTCTTGTTGCAAGAATAACCAAAGTCAAAACCAAAGCCACACCAATTATCACCACAGCCCACGTAGCATCGGGGATGCCCCACCCGTCCCAGCCGACTGCCGTCAACGCCACAGACACGTTAGCTATGGTGGCAATGCTTATCCACCCCAAGTAAACGCTGAAAGGCAAATGCACAAGCGCCCTCTCCTTAAGCGAGACAGCTGCCCTGCCAACATCCAGCCGCCGATAGATGAGAATCAAGCTTGCCAAAAGCGCCAGCATCAGAACCAGACTGTAAGTTATCAGGTCATAGTGCCACAGAAACAGCCAGCAAACATTACAGACACTGCTCAACCCAAACAGTATACCAACCTGACCGAGAAACGGCTTGTCTCTGTTCTTGGGAAGAGCCTGATAGACAACGAAGAGCGCCAGAAGAGTGTAGATGACACCCCAGATGGAGAAAGTGAAGCCCGCTGGCGTAACCAAGGTTGGGTACATGTCAGAAACATCAGCGCTCGTCACACCGCCGAGCAGAGTTGTGCTTCCAGCCATCCCATTAACTGCAACAGTTACTATGAAGGCGACAATGTTAACTGCCTGAAAGAAAACCCGACTATTAGATACCATAAATGTACCGTATACGCTGATTTTCCATATAAAAATTCGCACACCTGAGATGATGGTGTGGTGCGGCGGGCAGGAATCGAACCTGCGAACCCCTACGGGAGAGGATAGCTCATCAAACGCTGATCTTGAGTCCTCCGCGTTTGACCTGGCTTCGCTACCGCCGCCCCATCGAAACAAAAGAAACATGCCCAGTTAATTTAAGCCTTACCTAAAACACACAAAATTCACTCGATAACGGTTCCAACCTGTTTTCCCTTCACCGCAGCAGACACATTCTCCGCGTCATACCCATTTACCACCACAGTCTTCAACCTGCTTCTACGGAGAATCTTAACGGCTTCGGGGTCAATAATCTGGTTAATCCCCGCCCTGTGACTGTCCGCCTCAAGAAGCCGGGTCAAATCCTCAAACTTCAGCTTATCTAGTTTTTCTGCGTCAGAAAATTTTTTCGGGTCCTTGCTGTATATGCCGTCCACGTTCGAGCCCTTCACCAGCAAGTCAGCCTGCACCCGTTCGCCGATAAGCGCAGCCACCGAATCAGTTGTCATGCCTGGACGTAAACCGCCAACAACAACAATCTTGCCGCGTTTCAGGCAAGCCTCAGCCTCATCCACAGAAACGGGCACACTTCCACACCCATCCTCGCCCAAACATAACACAAACAGCTGAGCCAGCAAACGGGAAACGTGAATCGCAGCCCAGTCTCTCCTTGCCTCCTCCAAACCAAGCTCGGCAGCCACCCTGATGAACTCTCTAGCCAAGGAGCCCCCGCCGATAACGGCGACAACCTCATGCCCCTGCAGTTTCAAATCCTTCAGCAAATCAACATACTTGCCTATCAGAGGCGCGTTGAGGGGAGAAGCCACAACTGAACCGCCAACACGAACCACAACCCTCATAGTGTGAAACCTCTACCACATAGTTCACAGCAACAGATAATATAACATTCGCTACTGAACAAATATTCAAAGGCTTATAACGATTAGCCGCCATAAAATAACAAACAAAAAAATGTTCACCTTCATCCTCGGTGAAAAAAATGAAAGAAGTTGAAGTGGTCTTTTTGGGGACAGGAGGCGGAAGATTCACCACCATAACCCAAAAAAGAAGAACCGGAGGAATCCGCATCCTATCCAACCGCCTCAACCTTCACGTTGACCCCGGTCCAGGCGCCCTCATCTACTCACTGGAAGCGGGCTTGAATCCCCAGAAAATCAAGGCAGTGCTGGTTTCCCACAGGCACCCAGACCACTGCACCAACGCAGAGATTCTGGTTGAAGCCATGACCCGAGGCATGCTGAAAAAAAGGGGAATCATAGCCGCACCCCCCAACATCCTAATCGGAAACAAGGAAACTGGACCCACAATCTCCACATACCATCAGCAGATGATACAAAGGGTGATAGTGGTGAAGCCCGGAGTCAACTTCATGGTTGGCAGAACCAAAGTAGTCACCACACAGGCTAGACACACTGATCCCGAAGCTGTTGGCTTCAGATTCGAGATTCCGGAGGTCGGCGCCATAGGATACACAGCGGACACAGAGTACTTCGAGGGCATCGAAGAGGAATACAGGGGAGCCAGAATCCTCATAGTCTCGGTGATGAGACCCCTAGGAAGCCCATGGACAGGACACATGACCCCAAAAGAGGCAACCAAACTCGTTGACGCCGTGAAGCCTGAGCTGGTCGTAGCCACCCACTTCGGAATGAAAATGCTCTTCAGCGGACCATCCTACGAGGTTAAACTGATCGAAGAAAAAACCGGAGTCCCCACAGTAGCCGCCTTTGACGGAATGAAACTACGAGTGGGTGAGCAAATTACTGTTGGAAAAACAAGTAGACACCAGCAGGGTTTAGAGGAATTTCTGAAACGCAACTAAACAAAATTATTGTCCCATCTTTGATGATTTACAAATGGTTGCTTTGAAGTATAATTCTTCAGTCGATATTCAAGGCTAGGCTTCAGGTCTGTACTTGTGGATGATTGCTTTGAATGATTCTGCAGCCTGTCTGGGGTTGCTGGCTTTGAGTATAGCAGATATTACGGCTATTCCATCCACTCCGGTTTGGAGAACCAGGTGGGCGTTACTTAATGTTATGCCGCCCGAAGCAAACACAGGCATATCAGTCACGGATTTGGCTGACCGTAAGGTTGTAAGGGGGACTATTTCACACTGAATGGCGGAAAGGCTTGGAAACACTGAACAGAAAGACACGTAGTCTGCTCCCCCAGCTTCCGCCCATTCAATCCAACTTAAGTCATTGCCTACAGTGTAGCCTACTATGCTCTGCTCGTTGAGGAGTTTCCTTGCATCCGAGGGAGTGACATCGTATCCATCAAAGTGAACCCCGTCGGCTTCCACAGCCTTTGCCAACTGTAAGTCATTGTTTATGATCAGAGGCACACCATAATCTTTAGCTAGATTCAGCAATTCTGTGGCAAGCCCCCTGATTTCTAGACTATTCCCACCGGGCCTCCACAGTTGCAGCAAGTCAACTCCTCCTTTCAGGGATTTTTCTATGATGTCAACTAGTCTATGGTGAGGCATGGAGGGATCAACTACGAGACATAAACCTTGCAGGCGCTTCAATCCGGTTACTCCCACCCATCCCTGCGAGCCTTCCAGTAAGCCTTCCAATAGGGGTCAACAGTCGGCTTCGCTAAAGGCTGAAGCTTCTCATCCACTTTCATCCACCTTCCATGCTGGCTGTCAGTTACTTCTCCAATGATGCCTGCTTTGATTCCACCCGACTTTAAAGCCACGATTACAGCTTGAGCCTTTTCCGGCTTTGCAGTGATTATCAGAGTCCCCTCACTTAATGTTCTGTAAGCATCCAAGCCGAAGAGGTTGCAAACCTGTTCTGCTTCCTCAGTAACTATAATCTCTGAAAGGTCAACTTCTACACCTATTTCTGCAGCTTGCGTAAGTTCATAAATCGCCCCCAGTAGCCCCCCCTCAGTTACATCATGCATAGCTGTGACCCCCTCCTCCCGTAAGCCCACCGAAGCAGCCGTCAAAGCATCTTTGACCACGCTAAATTGCGAAAGATAGGATTGAGCTCTCTTAAGAAAGGCTGATCCATACGCATCTTCGATTGTTTTAGGGAAGGTTCTTGCCAGTATCCCCGTGGATGCGATGGCCACTCCCTTGGTCATAATCACCAAATCTCCGGGCTTAGCCATGCTGCTGCTTAAGTAACGGTTTTCCGGGGCAACAGTCATCATTACTCCTCCACCAATAACGGTGTAGTCTGAGCCAACGTATCTGCCTGTATGCCCACCCAAAACTGATATCCCCAGTTTACTGCACTCCACATGAAACGCATCCCAGTACTCTTCGAACTCTTCATCCTTCATGTGGGGAGGAAGACTGAAGTTAACCATGATGAACTGCGGCGGGAACCCGCAGGTGCTCAGGTCTGAAGCCAAAAGATGCACTGAAATCCACGCTGAATCTTCTAATCCAAGCTCGGGAATAACAGACAGCGGGTCTGCCGTGACCACCAAAACTTGGCTGGAATTCAGCCGAACCACAGCATTGTCAAGCCCATGGTTTGGACCTGCAAGAATCTCTTTTCTTGCCTTTCCTAACCGTTGATACACGATTTTTTCCATCAGCTCCTGAGAAAACTTTCCAACTTTAGACAGGTTATCCATCTTTTTCATCTCAACTTGACTGCGACTCCAAGGAAGGCGCCGAAGGGAAAAAGGGAAGATTGCGTCTCCTCCAAATTGTTGGGGAAAACTGTTGTGTCCCAGTAAGATATGGTGTATGCGTCGCCAAGAGCTTCATGTAGCATCTGCTTCATGTCCAGTATAGAGTAAAACTTGGCATTTTTGTAGTAAGGGTTTTTCCCAGTCTTTACCTGAAGCATTCTCCTCACAGTAGGCAGACTCCACCTGTTTATCAGCCCGAAGATTATGCCTTTACGGGCTACTCTCGCCGCTTCACGTATAACCTTGATTGGGTCAGGCATGTAAACCAAGCAGGCTATGAAGGCTACGACGTCAAAAGATTTGTTTTTGAAAGGCATAAACGAAGACTCGCCCTGCAGCAACGTTCCTTTAGCCCACAGTTTCTTTGCTTCCCTCAACATCATATCGGATAAATCCAATCCAACACAGTCTAAACCCAAGGATTCAAACCATCTGGTGAAGTGGCATGTGCCGCAGCCTACCTCAAGCAGACTTTCTGTTTCTCCTAGAGTGCTCAGAAGACACTTTAGCAGAGCCTTCTCTGACCTGTCAGCCCTTCTGTACTTTTGCTGATAGTATGATTCATAATTTTTGACGGTGTCTTTCTGGAAGTACCAAGCATCTCGTTGCATAGTTGCTACTCCAGCGGGCTAACGTCCCACATCTTCTTAACCACCCTAACTACGCCATAGCCGATGGGAACAAAAACCAAATCAACCAATGTTCCCAAGGTTAGCAGAGCCATTCCCAGACCGAAAAGCCCCCAATCCATGAAGAAGAAGATTGCAGTCTCCACCAACACAGCTATCACCATGGCGGCTACCTCATTTATTTTTCTCAGCAGACCCACAGTGGCGCCCATTGGTCCTCTGCTGACAACGATTCCTAGAAGGAAGACGCCCATAAACCCTGGAGGCACCATTATAGACCCTATGCTTGCTCCTGCCAAGAAGCCGAGTGCAGACCCGATAGAGGCTGAGACTAGGGCGGGAACTGGACCCATCAGTATCCCAACCACGAATATGATTATGGGAGCGAAAGTTATAGTGGAAAGTGGAGGCGGCATAGGTATAGCCGTCATCGTGGTTACTGCAATTAAAGCGGACATAACCGCTGTCATCGCCAACTTTACGGTGGCATTAGATTGGACTTTAACAGGTTGAAAACTATTTTTTTCGTTCACTTCTTCTTTTCCCTCCGCCAGCATTACCTGGATCAGGTTCCTAGGGTCGACAACAAGCAGTTGTCCTCTCAGCCGGGTTAACCCAGCTCCCCATGCACCTTACAGTAAAGGAGTATATTCTTTGTATTTAAGCCTGACTGACAAGTTTTAGCCTAGAATCTAGGTGCCCTAACATGTGCACTCATAACTGTTATAAACCGTTTTTTGGTTACTTCCTAGTATGTCAAACAAGATTCATTGCGCCCATATCCTCGTCAAAACAGAGAAAGAAGCGAACACGGTTTTGGAACGGTTAAAGAAGGGAGAAAAGTTCTCAAAAATAGCCAAGGAGGTTTCACTTTGTCCCTCCAAGAAGCGCGGCGGAGACCTCGGAACGTTTGGCCGGGGACAGATGGTGAAGGAATTCGAAAAAGCCGCCTTCGACCTTCAGAAAGGACAAATCTCTGGAATAGTGAAAACCAAGTTTGGATACCACATAATTCGGAGATTTGAATAGTGCTACTTTTTTTGTCGCTCACTTCACTAAGTTCCGCTAATTAACATACAACTATTTTCATCATCTCTCTTGGATGTCTTAGCATTTTTAGAGGACTTTGAAAGGACCCTGCTAGACACCCGCAATTGGAACAGTCCGGATTGTTTATAAAACACCTTCTTCTGTTCCATGAAACATCAAAATGTAATGCTTCATTGCCCCAGACGCATGAGTCTCTGTGGTCGGGGTATTCATACCATTCTATCATCGCTTTGCTCAAAAGAAAATCTTTTGGGTATAATGTCTTTACTCGTTTCAGTTCTATTATTATAGTTTCTCTCTCTTTTCTTCTTACAACCATGGGAAGACTAACATCGGTTCCTCCTGCGCATATGTTACACACAACACCGTTGAAAGCATTCTTTTTTGCAATTTTCACAACATCCTCAAGCTCTTTGTAGTTATCTCTCGTGATTGTCATATTGATAACAACACGTTTGTCCCCTGAATAGTTCTTCATCACTTTTGAAAAAACACCTTTTCCTCTGAGTGAATCGTTTGTTTTTCGAGAACCATCTATTGAAACAAATAATCTATTATTGAATTCTTCGGGTATCTTTATTGTTCCATTTGTAATAACACTCACAAAAGGAAACACCTTGTCAGCGACCATAAGAACATCAATCCTGAGCGCAGGCTCACCACCAACCAAAACAATGTTCCTTATTCCTGACTTGTAGAGTTCATTGAACCTCTTTTCCCAAACATGTAAGGATAGTTCTTGTGTTTTAAAAGCGTCTTTGCCGTGAAAATGATAGCAATGTTTACACCTAAGATTACAGTTATCCGTCACATCAACTTCTGCAGAATATTTTACTCTAAATATGACTCTCTTTAGTTCAAGCCAAGCAAGATAAAACAATGTGTATGCACGTTTTTTCATGATAGAATTATTACCAAGAAAGCGTTAATAAAGTGCTTTGGGGTTAAAATTTAACCTTTCTCTCTCTTGTTCTCTACTCTGCTGTTCTGTTCTGTGTGCTCTCTACACTCTACTCTCCCAACAAAATAGAAGAAAAAATTAACTAAACACTAAATAAGCAATGAGAAATCTTAAATCCCGAAGAAAATTAGACATAGCTTTTATGAAACGCTTGAAAACTACAAGGGAGACAATTCTCAAATCCAGCCGCTCTTATTACTCCCGTCGAGCACACTATTTTAATCTTCTCGATGAGCAGCTTCCTGAAAGATATAAACTTGAGCTTGATTTTATTGAGCATGCTTTCAGTAATCATGCAACTCGTCCAATTACCAAGGTGCTCGATATTGCTTGTGGAAACGGTCGGCATCTTCTGGGATTAGCCAAACACGGCTATGAATGTACAGGGATAGATTATACACCTGAAAACATACAAATAGCCAAAGAAAACGCTAAACGTGAAAATGTATCCGTAAACCTGCTTCAAGGTGATTCAACACAACTTGACTATGAAGACGAATTTGATGCTATTCTCGCGATTAACGTGCTGCATTTACTTCCAAATGATGATGACGTCTTAAAGTGTCTAAGTTTGATTCATCATGCACTAAGATCAGGTGGCATATTGGTATGTAATATTGGGAATCCCTTCTACGAAGGTAAAGGCTGGTACTCTCTCAAGAAGATCTTTGAAGGTCTTCTGATTCAGGAAGAGCGAACTTCTGATATGCACATCATGGAGATCGCTCGCTTGGTCGATTTTGATCCAATGTACGGAGTAGCTTGGTGGCAGGAAACGAGTATAATCGAAGCCCCAGAAGGCACACACGTTTTTAGAGACAAAGAACACATTAGGCTCTTCACCTACTGGGACATCCTTCACTATCTTCAAGAAATAGGCTTCAAAGAGATCAAGTGTTATCCCGACTGGCTAATTAATCCACCTAAAAAACCCAAAGCTGCGAGATTAGTCTTTGTTTCCCGAAAATAATGATTATGCTTAGGAAAAAGGCAAAACAAATTAAACTAGACGAATTTGTTTAGATTCAAAATTCTTGGGTTTGGGGGGGATAAATTTTAACCCCCACATTTTACATTGTTAATTTCCAGAAAATGATGTTTGTTAGATGATTTTTGTTGTTCACGAAGAGTCTAAACCCCGCTAACCCAAATAATATCCAAACTAAATATTTGAATAACACATAATCCGGAGGCTGGAGTAGCGTCACGTTTCAATGCCTGAGTTCTTATTGCTTGATTTTTCAGTCGATTATGTCGTTCCAAGAATGGATGTTTGAATATTTTTCTTCAAAACCGAAAGTGGGGTCATCGTAGATTATGTCTAATGTTAGTCCGTATCTTTCGATGAGCTTGTTCATGTTTTCCCAAATCAAAGGAGAGAGGTTGTCCGAACCCCATTCCGGGAACCATACGTTGTCATTTACTCTTCGCATGCCCCAGCCGTAATCCTTGGGGAGAACAAAGGCTGCTTCTGCCTCCACTTTTTCAAGGGAACTTTGGGGTGAATGTATCATGTTCCAGAAGGTTTCCATGGCGTTGAAGTGTTCTTCTTCCAAGATGCCGAAGGGTTGATTGTAGGGAAAATTGAATACAATCACGTATTTGGCTCCTGCTCGATAGGCTACTTCCATATCTTGAAGCATTTCTGATCCAGTCTTATAGATTCCTTTATCGTAGTCTTCTGGGTCTCGGCCCTTCCACACGATGATGGCGCCCCAGTCTTTTTCCTGTACGTTTGCAGCTCCCCTGCCGAGTGCAATATGCTGTGTTCTATTGTGATTCCATCCTAACTCAACAAAGACGGCGTCGTATCCAGCCAGATAGTCGAACCAGTATAGTGCGTAATCGGAGGTAAAGGCGGCGATATTTCTGTCCTTCACATCTTGCATGCTCCGACTGGAAGAGATGTTGGTGACAAAATATTCGGATGCTTCGCTGTAATCTGACACCGTCTCGAACTTACTATTTCCTCCTTTCCAATGTCCTGAGTCAATCTGCCTTCCACCAGGCTCATCGTAGAGGTAAACGCCCAAGAACTGTTCTTCCCACGTTTCCTTTGCAGTGTCCAGCCATGTGAGATGCCAAGGATAGATAGTGTGTGAAAGGAAATCAAAGAAAACCATAAAGTTCAGTTTGGCGTCCACAGCATATTCACAGATTTCATTGAGGGCAGTTTCATTCTTGCTGATGTCCCAAGAATTTATGAGGAATAGATTGGTGTATCCCTTCACTTTGTCGATAAGGAGTTTCGCTTGGCTGGTTGTGTTTCCGCCAAAGGAAACCCCGAAAAAGAAGTCTTCCTCAGAAACTTCGTTTTCGGAATTATAGTGGACATAGGTTATAACTGAACAGAAGATGGAGGTCAACAAAATGACGGTCAGAATCAGCCACGTTAGTTTCATCAGGTCTCCCTTTAGGATATGCGGGTAAGAAATAAAGATTTTTAGGCATTTAACTCGTGGGTTCGGTTGGTTTTGGTTTTCGTTTGAACACGCAGACTCCAAGCCAATTTCTGATCCGCGACTGGCAGTAGCCGTCAACATTGTTTACGCAGTTTTCTTGACTGCATTCGATTTTGCCCAGCGTCTGTTACTCTCCACAACAACAGAAGTTTAACAGCGAAACCGTCAGCTTTAACCCTTTCTTTTCAGTTGTCCTTTTTTTGGTTTCAGGTGAACCTCGGGAACCAGTATGCCCTCTTCGGTTATGACCGCGTCCACGTACTCCAGAGGTGTTATGTCAAAGGCTGGATTCAACACTTTGACGCCTTCAGGCGCGATTCGCTCGGAACCTATGTTCGTAACTTCCGTTGGATTTCTTTCTTCGATAACCGCATCGTCTGAGGTGCGCAACTGGTCCATCGTTGATGTGGGGGCAGCCACGTAGAATGGAATACCGTGCTCAAACGCCAAAACAGCCACGTTATAGGTTCCAATCTTGTTCAAAACCGCGTCCCTGACAATCCGGTCTGCCCCAACCACAACCTTATCCACTAAACCCTTAGACATCACATAGCCCACCATAGTGTCGCTAATCAGGGTCACCGGAATGTTGTCCCGCATCAACTCGTAACAGGTGAGCCTAGCCCCCTGAAGCCGCGGTCGGGTCTCACAAGCAATAACCTTAACTTTTTTTCCCTCTTCAACTGCAGCCCGTACAACTCCCAAAGCGGTGCCGTAATCAACCGTAGCCAAACTGCCTGCGTTACAGTGGGTGAGAACCACGTCTCCATCCTCGATGAGTGTGGCTCCATGCCTGCCCATATTCCGGTTGACCTCCACATCCTCATCCGCCATCCGCTGAGCCTCCGCCACCACAGCCTCTGCCAAATCTTCCTTGGTTCCAGCCGTCTCCCGAGCCTTTTTCATCACCCTGTCAATTGCCCAGAAAAGATTCACTGCAGTTGGACGGGTCTTCCGCAGCACCTCAGCCGAGGTCTCCAACTCCCTCATCAGGTCCTCCCTCTTTTCCGCCTTTGAATGGAAGGCTGTAAGAGCCAAACCATACGCAGCCGCTACGCCAATGAGGGGGGCTCCCCGCAGCTTCATCTCCTTAATCGCAGAAGCCACACCATCACGGTTTTTCATGTCCACCCAAACAACTTGGTTGGGCAGTTTTGTTTGATCAACAATAACAACCGCGCCGTCTTTCCATTCTATGGTTCGCACAATCAACACCTGCCTGTTGATTCTGTTCTGCTTAGATAATATATTTTCTACGAAGATAAAGATTCAAGCTCACCATTATAACTGCAGTTTATCCACAGTGACTGTGTGCTATGCAAGACACTGCGTTCAAGTGTAAACCTAGAGTTTAATTACTGGAAAATAACAAATTTTTTTTGAGTGACTACGGGAAGCGTCCACATTCGGCAACGACGTGGAGGGTTTTTCATTTTTTCCCTACCTACGCTTCCCACAGTCCCAAAACAATCAATGTTCTGTTACTGTTCCCAGAAGCCATTTTATCTTTTTTTGTTGATTTTTATTACAACCTCGATCGGGCTTCCCTTAGGAAGCTTCAGATTCTTCTGCCAATCGTCCCCAACAGCAATGAGCGAGTAAATCCCAGAAACCTCAGCCTTAGCCTTCTTAACAAAGTTAACTAACGCAGCCTGAGTTTCCCCCGACTTTATCATGTCATCCACTATCAGCACGCTGTCCCTCCGCTTCAAAGCATCCTTCGGCAAATACAACGTCATGGTCACGCCTGAATCACGCAAAACATAGGTTTCCTCCAGAAAAGCGGGAACCCCCACCTCCTTGTTTCGTTTAGCAATCAACAAATCAACACCCAAAGAGTTTGCAACCAATGCGCCGAGAGGTATGCCGTCCACGGCAGCGGTCAAAACTTTTGTCACTCGCCCCCCAGCAAAAGTTGCTAGGGCGTGATGGGCTGCCTGCTGAAGGATGTTGTGGTCGCCTATAATCCAGGTGTTGTTGAAGTATCCGGCAGAGTTGAATTTTATTCGGCTGCGAAGTTCAGTCTTTAAACCAACGAGTTTGGTTAAAGTTTTCCAGAGTTCTCTAGCTCTATCCGCGTTTGGCAGAACGTGACCTTTAGCGTACCTGCTTAAAACCGTCACTGGCAGGTCGGTTTTGACAGATAATTCTCTGTAGGTGTACTCCTTCTTTGCTGTCCTAAGTAGCTCGATAGTCATTAACCGAAGTTTCAGGTCTTCTGCATGTGTATTCATACTCATCACTTTTCTTTGCACACCAACAAATCAAACTTTGAAGGTACAGGTTACTTATTTTAACTAAGACAGATTTATAATTTCCGTATAATATCGAATAACATAAATACAACACGACGCCGAAGCTTGCCTGAAGGCTCACATCCTTATGCAATAAACCAAACAGCAGACAACTTCAGCTCCTCCAAAACTCCCTTTTCGAAACCGAAATAGGGGATGGCGGATCCGCGGGGATTTGAACCCCGGATCATTGGATTTCTTCTTCCGTAGATTAGAAGTCCAATGCCTTATCCTGACTAGGCCACGGACCCGTGAACCGTCATAGTCTAAGAACTGCTTAGATATAATCTTTCATTTAAGCTAATGCTGTGACGTTTCCTCGGTTATGATATGTAGATGGCGGGGCGGTAGGGTCTAGCTAATCCAGCCTTCTTCTGCGGGTCATGAATCTGCTGATCGTCCTCCCCATATGTATGAACTTTGGCGTTGAATTCTCTTCCAAAGAAGGTTTCGGCTTTTCCAAGCAACTTGGCTTCGTCTAAGGCTCCAATCTGCAGTTGTCT
The DNA here is from genome assembly GCA_964399485.1 of uncultured Candidatus Bathyarchaeia archaeon. Classification (GTDB taxonomy): domain Archaea; phylum Thermoproteota; class Bathyarchaeia; order Bathyarchaeales; family Bathyarchaeaceae; genus Bathyarchaeum. Next base: position 45,238 of record CAYNQS010000009.1, read on the forward strand.
CTGTTTCATGTCTTCGGGCATGTGGTTGATTTCTTCTGTGATTCCGCGGGCGAATTTGGCAACCTTTCCCCCCATCTTTTTCAGCTCCGGGTCAGCCATCAATTCCTTCATTAGATCGCTTAGGGTAAGTGTGGCTGAGGCTGACCTCTTAAGTGCTGTTAGGTAGACTTTCCATTTCCATGATGCAGCAGAGTAGTAGTAGATTTCTTTTGGCACCATCTTTGTTGCTCTGAGAATGTTCGAGGTGTCTTCCAGCACGTTTTTGACTAGATTCTCGGTCTCCTCCACTTCAACGTTAACTTTCTTTTTGTCGTAAACTGGCCAATCAGCCAAGGAGATGAAGCCTGACTTGTTCAGTTTGCTCCAGATTTCCTCGCAGATGTATGGTGCAAAGGGCGCCAGCAGCAGGGTCCATATTTCCAGCGCCTGTTTCAGGATTTTTTGGTTGAACGTTTCTTTTCTTCTGTTGTACCATCGGAAGTCGTTCCAGATTTCGAAGAGGGCATTTTCTAGGGCTGTTCTGGTTTTCAGTGCTTCCATGTTTTCGGTTACGGTTTTGATTCTGTGCTGCAGCATGCTGATGAGCCACGTTTCCAGATGTCCGGTTTTGGTTTGTTTTGCGTTTTCGATTATGTTGTCTGTTAGGTTCCGGAAGCCGCGGAGCTTGGTTTCGACGTCTCTGACTGTTTCTTTTCTCCAGTCTGGGTCGTTCATTCCTTCTCCGCCTAGGAGTAGGGCGCAGCGGGTGGCGTCTGCTCCGAACTGGTTGAGTGCGTCTTTGAGGGTTATGAAGTTGCCCTTCGATTTTGACATCTTCTTTCCTTCTATGCTCAGCATGCCGTTCACGCCGATGCCTTGGGGCAGATAGTCCGGAAATAGTGCTGCGTGCTGGAAGAGGAAGAAGGTTAAGTGGTTGGGGAGCAGTTCTTTGGCTGAGATTCTTAGGTCCAGTGGGTACCAGTATAGGAATTCGCTCCTCATCTCGTCTAAGATTTTGGCGTCGATGTTTGTTTGTTTTGACAGTTTTTTTGGGTCTCCTTTTCCGTAGAATATGTAGTCGAAGACCTGTGGGATCAGCTGTTCGGCTGTTATGTTGTGTTTTTTGAGGTGATTGTTTATGGTGTAGAATGCCATGTAAACGGTTGAGTCTGTCAGAGTTTCAACGATCCATCCGGGGCTCCATGGGAGGGGCGTTCCTAAGCCACTTTTTCTTGCGCATGGCCACTCTTTAAGCCAATCGATGATGTTGAGGAACCACTGCCGGGCAGAGTCGGGGTAAATGGAAGCCTGATTTAGTGCGTCCTTGGTTTTCTGTTTCCATGCTGGGTCCGAGTATTTTATGAACCATTGCTCTTCGAGGAGCTTGACTATGCAGGGGGTCATGCATCTGCACACCACCGGTTCGGGCAGGTCATACATGGAGTCTGCTATGTTCTGTTCCTTGAAGTCTCGGATCAGAATGTCCTTTATTTCGTTGACCTGTTTTCCTGCGTATATTCCGCAGATTTGCTTCAGGGTTCCGCCGTGGAACTCCTTTTTGTACAGGGTTTTGGTTGCTTCCTCGGCTTTGGGGTCATGCTGGTCCTTCACGTTCATCTGGTCGACGAGTTCGACTGCGGGGTATTCTCCGAAGCCTTCCACCGTGATGAGGGAGATTGGCTGTATCTTGTTGACCTCTTCTGGGTTTATGCTGAATTCTTTGAGCAGTTCAGGGTTGTTTTGCAGGTCTCTCAGGGCTAGCCAGTCGAATGGTGCGTGGGCGGGGACGCTGTAGACTACTCCTGTTGCGTTGTCTGGGCTTACGAACCAGCCGGGCAATATCAGCATCTTTCGGGTGCTGAGGGGGCTGGTGAATCGTTTTCCGATGATTTTTTTGCCCTTGAAGGTGTCCAAGATTTCGACTTTTTTTAGTTGTTGTTCTAGTTTGTTTGCGGCTGTTTTGCTGATTATCCAAGTTTCGCCGTTTACGCGTGCTTTGACGTAGTCCGCGTCGGGGTTTATCCACAGGTTGGTTATGCCGTAGATGGTTTCTGGTCTGAAGGTGGCTGAGGGGAGGAGGGTACCGTCTTCCATTCGGTATTTGAGGAGGATGTATTCTTCGGGGACAACGCCTTCCCCTGTTTGGCGGTCATGGTCGCCTGTGGGGCTTTGATCGTGGGGGCACCACACCACTGGGTATGTTCCCTGTATGATGTAGCCCTTCGTTCGCAGCCGTTCAGTTTGCCATTCCACAAACTTGCTGAACGTTGGGTACAGGCTGGTGGTGTGGAATTCTCTTCTCCAGTCCACAGAGTAGCCGATTCGCTTCACGGCTTCTCTGCTTTGGTCTGTATAGTATGATGCCATGTAAACTGGGTCAACAAACTTTTTGAGGTTCTCTTCTGAAACCCCGTCTACTTCTCTGAAGGCTCGGATCAGAGTTTCGTCCCCATTTTTTACACGTTCGCTTGCTCCGGCTATGGTTTCGCCTGTCCAGTGCCAAGCCCACGGAAACAGGACATTGTAGCCCTGCATTCTCTTGAAACGAGCAAACACATCAACACGTGTGGCTGTGAAGCCGTGTCCCACGTGGAGGGGGCCATTCATGTATGGGAAGGGGAAGGTTATGAAAAATTTTTTTCTTGTCTGGTCTGGGTCAGCCTCGAACATTCTGGCTGTTTCCCACTTTTTTCTCCACTTTTCCTCGAGTTGCCTTAGAGATGTCATTAAACCATTGGAGGGTCACGAAAGTTAAAAGTTTTTTCAGTCAAATTTGGCAGTTCAGGAGTAACCGATGGAAGAAAAACAGAAAAAACACTGTTTTCAACAATGAAGTATTATTAGTCTCCTAATATGCGGATTTATCTGCGTCAGTTTTGGCGTTTTTGCAAGGCTCCTCAGAAGGAGAGTTGTGGTCGGGCGGGCGGGATTTGAACCTGCGACAATCCGGTTTCTGTGCGCTTGATAGGCTAAATGATGCCCACCATGCTGGTAGGCGTCTACAGCGTCTCCGTCAGCCCAGACACAGTGTTAGGCTGGCTCGGAAGCTCTACCAAGCTGAGCTACCGCCCGACAGACTTTTACAATGAAAACTTCCAATTTATGCGTTTCGTTATGCTTCAAGTGGTGGTTACATTTTTTGTTGTGTAAAGAGGATTACAGGCGCGTTCTCTGCGTATACTCTGTTTATTCTCCATTTCGATGCGATAGAACTTTATTCGAAAAGTAAAATACTTGAACTGTGAAGGTTATAGTAGCATTTGCCGTCATCAATAAAGTGACTTAGGTGAACAGAAATGAAGCGTGAACGAATCCGTGAAATAGTGGCGGGTTATGATCCCAAAGAAGTTAAGATTGGCGTGCTGGGGTCTCACTCTGCCTTGGAGATGGGTCATGGCGCCAAGCAGGAAGGGTTCGAGGTAGTTGTGGTTTGCCAGAAGGGAAGAGAGAAAACCTACACAAAACACTACAGAAACCTGTTCGACCATGTTTTGCTGCTGGACAAATTCGCTGACATGGTTAAGGAAGAGAACCAAGCCAAGCTGCGGGAATTGAACACCATATTTGTGCCAAACAGATCCTTCTCAGTTTACATCGGCTACGACAACATCGAACAGAAACTCAAGGTTCCACTCTTGGGAAACAGATTCATGCTCAGAAGCGAAGAAAGAAACGTGCCTAGAAATCAGTATTACCTGATCAAAAAAGCTGGCTTAAACCTGCCAAAAATTTTTGGTTCACCAGAAGATATAGATCGGTTGGCGATAGTGAAGGTTCCAGAAAAAACAAGAAGCATAGAACGCGCCTTCTTTTACGCTTCATCTCCGGAGGAATACAAGAAGAGATCGGAAGAGCGGATAAGGAAGGGAATAATCGACAGGAGAGACTTGGAAGAAGCAACCATCGAAGAGTACATAGTGGGAGCCAAATTCAACGCCAACTATTTCTGGTCCCCAATAACCGATGAAATAGACCTGCTTGGCTTCGACAGAAGAATACAAACAAGCCTAGACGGGGTCCTAGATTTACCTGCTGATGAGCAATTAGAAGCAAAGATTTCAACACAGAACGTGGAGATTGGGCACATGGGCGCCACCATGCGAGAATCCCAGATAGAAAAGATACTGGACGCTGGAGAAAAATTTGTTGAAACCTGCAAAAAGGAGTATCCGCCCGGAATAATCGGCTTGTTTGCGCTGCAGGGAGCCATGAACAAGAATTTGGAGTTCTACATTTTTGATGTAAGCCCAAGGATACCCGGTTGCCCCTGCGTAGAACCCACTTCCCCATACATGAAGTATAAATATGGCATGGAGGTTGGTCCAGGAAGAAGAGTTGCAATGGAGATTAAGCAGGCTGTTGCGAAGAATAAGCTTGGGATGATAGTCACGTGATTTCAAAAAATGAAATAAACGAAATTTTGGGGAAGTATGACAGCAAGAAAATCACAGTAGGCACGCTCGGATCCCATTCTGCACTCAACATATTCAAGGGAGCAAAAGAGGAAGGGTTCAGCACAGTATGCGTTTGCAAAAAACAAAACGAAATCATGTACAAGCGGTTCCCTCTGGCAGACCAGATTATCCCCATCAAAGAATATGCAGACCTGCTTGACGAGGATATTCAGCGGAAACTCAAACAGGCAAACACAATCCTAGTTCCACACGGCTCCTTCAACGCCTACGTTGGAACAGAAGAAATGATTGACCAACTACATGTGCCCTTGTTTGGTAACAGAGAACTCCTCCACTGGGAAACCAACCGAGAAAAGCAGAGAGAATGGCTGCAAAGGGCAGGATTAAAGCTACCCAAAACCTTTGATAACCCCAAAGACATTGAGGGTCTGGTTATTGCCAAGTTTCCGGGTGCAATGGGCGGAAAAGGCTACTTCTTGGTAGAATCTCCGAAAGCATTTCACAAAAAAGCAAAAGACATGATGAAACGGGGACACATAAGCAAACGAAATCTGGAAAACATCCACTTCCAAGAATACATCTTAGGAGTAAATGTTTATCCACTGTACTTCTATTCGCCCCTCACAGACGAGGTTGAACTGCTGGGTATGGACCGCAGATACGAATCCACTGTGGACAGCATAGGAAAGATACCCGCAACCGAGCAGCTGGAAATCAACATGAACCCCACATACACTGTCGTCGGCAATTTTCCCATCGTAGCCCGAGAGTCGCTTTTGCCAGAGCTTCTTAGAATGGGCGAAAACGTAGTCAAAGTATCAAAAGAAATTGCTTCTCCCGGCATGATAGGGCCCTTCTGCCTAGAAACGGTTATCACGGATGACATGAAAATCTACACGTTCGAGATTTCTGCGCGAATAGTTGCAGGAAGCAATGTGGGCATCGGCACCTCTCCGTACGCCTACCTGAAGTACGGTGAAGGAATGTACATGGGCAGACGAATAGCTCGAGAAATAAAAAACGCAATAGCCAATAATGAACTAGAAAAAGTTGTGTATTGACCAGTTACATAATCTATCTTTGGTTTGTTTTTGTTTTGATTTCGTGCTCAAGTATGCCTCGGTAGAGTATGAGGGGTGCAATCTGTTCGTTGGATTTGTTTTTTGAAATTTGCTGTTTTATGCTTTCGTCCAAACGCTTTTTGTAGGTCTGAAGCTCGGCTAAGCTCATGGCTTTCAGTTTGGTTTCGAAATATTTTATGGGGTCACTCATTCCAATCCACTTCTTGACTCGCACATTTTCTGTACATTGTGTGAAACAAACGTTATATGTATATGTGACGAACAATTTAGTGCAAATGCTTAAATTTATTTAAATCAAAATTAATATAGATAATGTCTTTTTTTAGGGGGGATGTTGGATTGGGATCTGTAGGTTCTATAACCGAAATAATCAATGTAAAAGAAGAAGACGATCCCACGCTTTCAGAAAAACTAACCGAAATCAGCAAAAAACATGATGCCGTTCTAATGGCTTGCATTGCCCCATATGTAGGACTAAAGATTTCTCCCACAAAAACAATAAACGCTCAAATGGGTCTACCGGAAGAATTTGCCGTAGAGACGGCAATTAATCTGATACAAGCAAAAACTGATACTCGAAAACTGCTGCTTTTGGTAAATAGTCCCGGCGGGCTGGTTCAATCCTCATATAAGATAGCGCGAGCATTAAGAAAAACATTCAAGGAAATCATTGTTTTTGTTCCCCACATAGCAGCAAGTGGAGGAACTTTGCTTGCTCTCACTGGAAACAAGATAGTTATGGGCATGATGAGCCAACTGTCACCGCTTGATCCGCAGGCAAAAGTTGAAGATGGAGCTGTCTCGGCGAACTCTGTTGTGGATGCACATGAGTTTGTCACCAGACTCTTTGATGATGTTTCGGTGGAGGATGCACCTTACAGTTACAAGGCTCTGGCAGACAAATGTGATGGCATTGACATCAGGGATGCCTTGGCTTCGTTGAGTTTAATGGAAGAATATATTCTTGAAATCATCGAAGATTGCGGATACAACAAAGAAGAATGCAAGAAAATAAGCCACAGCATAGTGCGAGGCTTCAAGACGCATGATGAAGTCATAAACATTGACAAAGCCAAAAATCTTGGGCTGAAAGTTATCAGCCACAACGAGTTTCCCACCGAGTGGAAGCTGTTCAGGGAATGGTTAGCCAAGTATATGCTTCAAAGCGCAGATAAACATGTTATCCGCTTTGTGATTTCAGAAAATTTAACAAAAAAAAGTGAACTGAACAAATAGTGAAGAACAGAAAGACGCCAAAGTGATGCCTGTGGAAAAGCTGTGACAAAGAAACTGCTTATTCATTAGTTGCTCACTGGGAAGTGTCTGTTTTTCTTTTTAGGTTTTTTAATTGCTCCTTAAGCTCAAAAATAAGGGGGGATGAAGAGTTCCTTCTTGGTTGAATGTTAGAACTCTTCTTGTGCGCCCGTTATTCCTTGGATAATTCTTGCAATTCCATTGAACATGAACGTGAATGAAAGCATCAGAACCAGAGCGAGGAAGCCAAATTCTGAGTATACAAACACTACAACAGCCAATATGATGGTGAATATGCCCACAACAGCAAAGAATCCTCTCAGCCATTTCGGGAAGGCTCTGGCGAATCCGCCGATTACCAGTCTTGCAACTCCGTTGAGCAGCAGAGCGAAGGACAGTAGGTAAATCAGCAGTTGGGTGGTAAGGTCCGTATATAGTAGGGCTGTGATTCCCAATAAGATGGCTACTATGCCTATTCCAACATTGACTGCACGTATGCCATCTGACAGATATTTAGCGAATATTCCATTGAAAATCCTTGCAATTCCGGTGACCAGCAAGACGATTGAAAGAACAAAGATTAGAGTTAAGATAGCAAGTTCCTGATAAGCCAAGACCACAACTGACAAAACGACTGCAATCAATCCGAAGATAATGTCAAAGGCGCGTAGCCAACCTGGAGCCTTAGTTTCACTCATAGCTAACTCCACAAAAACAGAATATATTGTCCAAAAATGTTAAAAGATTTGTCGTATCAGTTTACTGTCTGTCATATTCTTCAACTGTGTTGCTCATGACATCCAATTTGACGCCCGCCAGCTTGAACAACTCTATCGTCTCCTTGTCTGCATGGTAATGTTTCTCGCAGACAACCCGTTTTATGCCCGAATTGATTATCATCATGGCGCACGTTCTGCACGGCGTCATCTTACAATACAGCGTGGAACCATCAAGAGGTATCCCAAACTTTGCGGCCTGAATAATCGCGTTCTGCTCCGCATGCAAAGTACGCACACAATGCTGCGAAACGTTTCCCTTCTCATCAAAAACCTTTCTCATATCATGCCCTGCATCATCACAGTGCGGCAGCCCCGCAGGCGCCCCCACATAACCCGTTGTCATGATTCGCTTGTCCTTAACAATTACGCAGCCTGCCCTTCCCCGATCACAGGTGGCGCGCTTGGAAACAGCCTCGCACAAATCCAGAAAGTATCTGTCCCAGTCAGGTCGCGGCTTGCAGTCCATTTTTTGCATCTCCACGTTGCGGATATACACATAATCTGCCGTTTAATAAAACTGTTTTTTCCCTACCAAAAGATAGCGCTATGAACTCGTGTTTTGCACCATCATAAAAGACAGCTTAAAACCTTCAACAAAAATCAGAAAAGAGAAAAACTGTAAATTCTCCCATCCACGATATCACTCACCCATTCAATACTGTTAAATATCTTCCTTGATTCAAACGATACTGGGGCTGGTAGTTCAGTCTGGTATGAATGCCGCCTTCGCATGCCTTGTGCCGAAAGAGGCGGAGGCCGCGGGTTCAAATCCCGCCCAGTCCACCATCCGTTCATGTTTTGATTGAAGCTGGTTTAAGAGGTTCTGTCTCTTGCGTGCGAGGTCGCCATGCGTCACCCAGTCTGGCATAGATGATTTGTGCGGGGATGATGTTGATGAGTGCCTGAGTTCCGTTCATTATTGCCAGCGCGGGCAGAATGGTGACCACGAATGAGGGGGGCATTCCATAGAATATTGGGAGCAGATAGTAATTTGCTGCTGTCATTATGATAATTCTGGATGCAACAGCAGAAATCGATTTTGTTGTGAAGCCTTTGCGGATTGCGGCAAACGCAAGGATTGTTGCCAGTTCGGCTATGAGTTTGAATATACCCCCATAAACGTTTCCTCTGAGAAAAATGAATGAGCATCCGATAAGGCAGGTGTAGAGTGCGCCTATAGGACCTGTGAAGAGTAGGCTGATTATCATGGGCATGCCGGTTAGGTCCCATGAGACTCGGTCGTAAAGCGGAAACGGTATATCGAATGGGGGTCCAGGTATTATTTCGAACACTCCAGAAAGACCGGCTAATATGCTGGCTAGGACAAGTTTTCTGGTGTCTAATTTCAGCAACCTGTGCTTCACCTGCTGAGAAGAAGATGGTGTACGCTAAATCATATTTATGTTTTTTGTAAAATAAGATGTCCTTTTTGTCAACATATGTTAGCGTGTTCAGAGCATTTTTTTGACTGTTTGAACACATTCTTTAACCAGGTCAGCGTTCTTCAGGTATATCACTCGTGAACGTCCCACTTCGTAAACCCCCACCAATCCGCATTTTTCCAGAACTCTGATGTGCCGGTAAACCGCGGCGTAGTCCTTCTTCAGCACCTGAGCTACAGCCTTTATGTGCAGAGGTCTCTCAGTTTCACTCACAAGCTCAATAATCCTCAACCGTGTGGGGCTTCCCAATGCGCTGAATATGGCGGAAACTTGGCGTAACTCCTGTTCATCAGTCAACTGTGTAAACCACCTTTATTGTAGATGCATCTAATTTATGACATTTTCGCTAAATATCATGGAGATGAACTGCCTCAAGAAACAGGAAAATCAATCGCTGAAGCTTCTAATCCCCTGCTCATCGCCATTTATTTGTTATTGACATCAGAAACAGTAAGCCATACGTTTTTTTTGGCTTTTCCATGAGAACAGGTTATATTATTGCTTGTACCTATTGGCGGTTATGAACGCTTGTGTGCTATATTTTTCTCAAACAGGGAATACGCGAAAATTTGCAGAAGCCATATCCGATTCCTTAAACATTACATCAGTTTACGACATAATCACCACAGAACCCGCAGTTGTTAACGACTTTGACTTGATAATTCTTGGAACTCCAGTTCACGGTTTCAGCCCCTAAGTAGAAGCTTTGGCTTTCGTAGAACGCTTGCCGGATGGTGATGGCAAACGGGCAATTCTGTTTTGTACTCATCATATGTGGAAAGGAAGCACATTCAAGAAATTGAAGAAGGAACTGAAAAAGAAAGGTTACAACACTCTTTTATGTGTCTCAGTAAAAGGCAAGGAATTCACTGAAGAGGACTTCTCAGACGCTATAGACAAAATAGAAGAGAAAATGGAAGAATAGGGTGACGCTTATTTTTTCGGGCAAAGTTATTTCTTGTTAGACGGTTTTTCTGGCTGAACCAGTGATTCTCTGAGGTAGTCTTCCAGAGTTTCGCCTGGGATTACCTCGATGTTGTAGTCTCTTGGGTCTATTGAATGCTTGTAGTTTTTGGCTGGAACAATGACCTTCTTGAAGCCCCACATCTCAGCGGATTTAATCTTCTCATGTAATCCGCCAACCGCTGTAACTGGAATCACATCATCCACGCTGACGTTGATTTCCCCGGTCACAGCGACGTCTTGCCTTATGGGTTTTCCCTCCAGTAGCGAACAGAGGAGAATGGTCATGGTGACTCCTGCGCTTGGTCCATCAACGCTGTAGGCTTGAGCGAAGTCGATGTGGGTGAAGAATTCTTGGGCGATGTCGACGCGGTATTTCTGCAGGATGACGCTTCTCACTTTCGCCACGCTGTCCGCGATGAACTGTTCCTGTCCCTCCTTTGCTATGCCCGTGACTTTGTAGTATCCTTGCAGCTTATTGTCGCACCGGTCGTCCCGTTTTTCTAGGAAGCCCTTGACTGTGAGGACATTGCCGGTCATCTCTCCGCTGTAAGGGTCTTTGACCACGGCTACTCCGTAAATCTGTCCCAGCTTGACTCCTTCTGGTCTGATGTCTAGAAGTTTTCCTCTTTCGTTCATCTGATGCTCAAGAATCTGCTTCTGGATTGTTTTGCAGTGGTTTTCTATAGCCTCTTGAACATGCCTCTTTTCAACAAGCTCCAACCCCTCATTCATCGCTAATGTGGCAGCTGTCTTCACCAAAGAAATCATGGGACGAAACTTTGTGGATAACGCATCCTTCTTGTTGCTTCTTCTGCGCCCCTCATCAATTATTTCTTCGCATGCTTCTCTGCTGAAAGGCAGCAAACGAAACCGCGAAACCTCTTGGGCGATAAACTGGACGTATTTGCGGCGATTTTCCACACTGTTCTGCATGTCATTGTTCATTCGCACCACTTTGCCGTAACCGTAAATCCTGTCCATAAGAGCCGGGTGAATTTGCCCTATGCTGTCGAAGTTTCCGGCGCCAACCAAGAAGCACATGCAAGGCACCGGCTCTGTAGCAACCGACATGGCAGCTGTTCCTCCAGCGCTGCTCCAGCGGCTTCGCATGGTTATGGGCAATTGCCCGTCTTCTAGAACTGTCAGCAGTGTGATGGCTTCGTCTGGCTGCATGTTCTTTATTTCGTCGATGTAGAGGACGCCGAGGTGTGCACGGTGGACGTCTCCTGCGCTTACTCTTTGATGTTCTGGGGTGCCTAGTCCTCCGGTTTGAAATGGATCCCATGCGATGCTTCCGAACAGTTGGGCGGAGCCGTGTCCTGTGGCGTCGATGAATGGGGCAACTTTTTTGGAGTTGTCTACGATGAATTTGGGAACCTTTGTTGCTTTTGCTCCGCCTATGCCCTTGGCGCTTCCCATAATTCCAAATCTTCCCAGCACGGTTACTAGAATCAGGAACATGAGCATCATTCCGGCGGGAAGAAAGGTTATGCTTCCGATTGACACGAAGCTGTCTATCATGTATTTGCTGAAGTCTCCGTTGTGGACTGTTTGGATGGGCTCTCCGAACGCTGTCAGGGAGTTTGTGTCCCATGCAACTTTTTCTTGCCAGAGGTAGTAGAAGCCTGCGAACATGAAGATGGAGGCTACGATTATCATCAGGTAGATTATAGCTTTGATTCCGAGACGTTGAAGAAATTGCTTCTTTGCTTCTTTCAGTTTCTGTTTCAGTATGATCTTTTTTCCTTCTCCAGCGGGGTGGCAGGAGATTTTTGGTTCGCTGGGGATTATGTCGTTTTGCCAGCTGATTACGTCTTGGAGTTGAATGTCCTGTTTCTTGTAAAGGTCTGTCAGGTGAACTGAGAGGGCTCTGCCTATCAATGATTTGCCGGTGCCGGGGTCTCCAAGCAGAAGCAGGTATGGTCCTGGGGGAGCAGTTTTGGTGATCTGGGGCTTCTCTTTGTCTGGGTCCTTCCATGCCTCATACCATTTTTCTTCCTTGAGGTTCTTGAGTTTGTGGACCCACTCTTCCAGACATAGATAGCACTCGTTTAATGCTCGTTCTTGCCCGATAACCCATTCAAGGAGGTTGGCTGAAACCGGATAATCCTTGGTGGTTTTGAAGTTTTTCCAATTCCATTTCTTGCCGCGGATAACCTCTTCATCCTCTCCGAAGTAGTCCAAATTCTGCTCTCCTGACTTTCGACTGATCAATCTAACTGGGTGTGCACAAGCCTTCAGCTAAGCTTATGGTTTCCTGAAAGGAGAAATCGTTGTCAACTAAAAAAGCCGTATTACGCTATCGGTAATATAACGGAAACGTAGCATGCACGACATTTTTTTCTTCATGAGGAATAGAAGGGGAGTTTTTGTCGAATTCTCAATTGTAACTGCTGAATCTTTTCTTGAATTCTAATGTTTGGGGATCAAAGTTGATCAAGAAGATTTTATTAGTGAGTAGCTTCGGAAAGGTTAGTCACAGGTTATGGAAGGAACATAAGATGAAGGATAGTGTTGCGGTAATTGGCGCAGGGGTGATAGGCGGAGCCATAGTTAAAAGTCTGCTGAAGAGCGGGTATGAAGGCAAGATAACAGCCGCTGATATGCAGCCAAAAAAACTTAATGACCTAGAGAAGCTGGGGATAACCGTGACCAGCGACAACAAAAAAGCTGCCCAAACATCGGAAATCATCTTCTTATCCGTTAAACCGAACGTTGTGAAAACTGTTCTACAGGAGATAGGTAAGGAAGTTGAAGGGAAACTGGTGATTTCTACGGCTGCCGCGGTTACCGTTGGCTTCTGTAAGCGGATAGTGCCTAAAGCCCGATTTGTCAGGATCATGCCCAACCTCGCCATTCTGGTGCAGGAGTCCTTCACTGCCTACTGCTGCGACGATGACGTAACTCGGGAAGATCGAGAGAAGGTCAAGGAGATTCTCGGGATGATGGGAATCTACAGGGAAGTTGAAGAACGGCACATGGATGCGGTGACTGCCCTAAGCGGAAGCGGTCCCGGATACCTCTCTGTCATACTTGAAGCCCTAACCTACGCTGGCTTGAAGGTTGGTTTGCCCAGAGATTTAGCTTTGCTCAGTGCAGCTCAGGCGGTTCTGGGAACAGCAAAGCTTGTGCTGGAGTCGGGTCAAACTGCCTCTCAGATACGGGACATGGTTACGACGCCTGGCGGAACAACCATCGAAGCCATTTACGAGGTTGAGGGCAGTCAGGTTCGGCAGGCTTTGGTGAGGGCTGTTGAGGCGGCAACTCGGAAGAGCGAGACTATCCGGAAGCAGTGGGAATAAGAGGACATGTTGACTAAGACTTAAATCTTGATGTTGGACTAGTGTATAATTATGTCAGAAGAGAAGATTATTGTTCTCATGGGGTCGCCGAGAGACCTCCCCTTTGCAGCTAAGATCAAAGATTTCCTCGAAAAGGAAGCATTTCATGTCAACTGCATCTACAATGTTGCTTCTGCCCACAGGACCCCCGAAAAGCTGCTGAACGATTTGAAGGGATACGAAAAGAGTGGAGACAGCATCGTCTACATTACAGTTGCCGGCTTGTCAGATGCTCTTTCAGGAGTTGTTGCCGGCTACACCAGATACCCTGTTGTTGCTTGTCCCCCAGACTCTGAGAAACATGGCGGCGCCAAAGTTTTTTCTTCCACAGCCATGCCAAAGGGGATACCTGTTGCCTACGTTGCTAAGCCCGAAAACGCTGCCCTCGTAGCCGTGAGAATCCTCGCCATATCAAACCCTGACCTAAAACAGCGTCTGAACAAGTTCAAGCAGAAAATGGCAAAAAATGTCTACGACGGCGCAGAAGAAGTGAAGAAGATTATCCAGAAAAAAGACGTTAACAGGCTTACAGTTTAATAAAAAGCTTGTTTTCACCAATCTTCTATTATTAGGCTCCTAATATGTGAGCGATTTCTGTTGATTTTGGTTTTTCTGTCAGCTGTTTGGTGTTGCTGAGTTCAAAACTGTTAAGTAAGCTTTTGGTCTTTGACTCTATTTCGCTCAGTTCTTTCTGTTTCCGGTTGAGCAAAAACTTAACTCCTAGTTCCACCAAAAAAGGGCAACGATAAAAGTGGAGACAAAAAATGAAGAAACTATATCGTCAAACAAGACTTTCTACGGTCGCTTTACTTCTAGTTATAGCTGTATCTGCTTCGCTCGCTGCTTTGCCGACAGCCACCGCACAGGATGTGACTAGACAATCATATGCCTTCATTGGTGCCACACCTAACCCCGTAGGCGTAAACCAAGAAGTGCTGCTTCACATTGGAGTTACACAGCAGCTGTCTTCGCATGAGCAGGGCTGGGAGGGCTTAAGTGTAACAATTGAGAGACCTGACGGCAAAACTGATGTAATCGCTGGCATCAGGACTGATGCGACGGGCGGAACAGGTAAAAACTATGTGCCCGACGTGGTCGGCACATACTATTTGCAGACACATTTCCCTACACAAACGGCGGTATTCACTCCTTTCATGTTCGGCAGTCCTTACAACGTGACATTGTTAGCCAGCGACAGCCCAGTACTTGAACTTGTCGTACAGGAGGACCCAATAACCTATTATCCAGGTCATTCGCTTCCAAGCGAATACTGGACTCGTCCCATAAACGCGCAGTTTCATGAATGGTCATCGATTGCTGGAAACTGGCTGCGACCTGCCGGAAGCTATACTATGCCACCAATACCTAAGTATCATTCTGGCAATGCAGATGCACCTGAAACTGCTCATATATTATGGACAAAGGAGTTGGCGTTAGGAGGCTTAGTCGGAGGCGAACTTGGCGATGTCCAATACGAAATGGGCGATGCATACGAAGGTAAGTTTCTTGGTTCAGTAATTATTAGTGGAAACCTTTACTACAATAGATTCGAAGAACGCGGAGGCGACAACGTCGAGCAGGAAGTTGTTGCCGTGGACCTGCATACTGGAGAAGAGCTTTGGGTTAGAAACTGGGACAATGCCCGCCTAGCGTTTGGTCAAGCTTTCTTTTGGGACTCGTACAACTATCACGGCGTTTTCGGTTATTTATGGACGACTAGCGGCGGAGACGTGTTTGCTTCAGGTCCGGAGACATGGAATGCCTACGACGCTCAAACTGGACGCTGGGTATACAGTATGACCAACGTACCTTCAGGCTGGAACCTGTATGGCGACAAAGGTGAAATTTACAGATACACTGTTGATCTAACAAATGGTTGGATGACCTTATGGAACTCCAGCAGAGTTGTCTCAAACGATGGAAGCTGGAACCCGCATGGGAACACCTATGATGCTAGAGACGGCATTGAATGGAATGTTACAATACCAACAGACTTACTTGGAAGCCTCTGCATGTATTTCCTGCATGATAGAATATTCGGTACGACTGCTGGGGGTCTAACTGGTTCGGTAGCTGAAGAAACAATCACTTCATGGGCGATTAGTGTGAAGCCAGACGAAGAAGGAGCAGTTATTTTCAATAGAAGTTGGGTAGTCCCCGAAAGCGATTTGACATTAGTTTGGACAGATGCTAGCGCAGAAGATGGTGTTTTCATAATTTCGGGAAAAGAGAACAGGAAATACTATGGCTTCTCCTTAGACAATGGAGCTTTGCTTTGGGAAACTGAGCCGGAGCATTACCTGTCTATATATGACAAGTGGTATGGTCCTGCTTACGGCTATGGCAGATTCTACACAGGCCGGATGACTGGAATAGTGACTTGTTACAACATTACGACAGGTAAGGAACTGTGGACCTACAACTTGACAGACGAATTTCATGAAATATTGTGGAGCGATAGATTCCCCCTTGAGTTCCACTTCCTTGCTGACGGGAAACTCTACTTGTCATCTGGGGAGCACTCGCCAATTAATCCTAATGCCCGTGGTGCACCATTCGTTTGCCTTAACGCGACAAGCGGAGAGGAGATATGGAAACTAAGCTGGACTAACAACTGGTGGGGCGGGCATGCAATAATCGGAGACAGCATAATAGCGGGGATGAACGCATACGACAATCGCATATACGTCATAGGTAAGGGGGCAAGCGCAACCAAAGTTGAAGCACCGTTAGTGGCTGTATTGGAAGGAAAAAGTCTCACCATCAGAGGAATAGTGACTGATGAATCTCCCGGCACAGAAGATTATGCTTTGACTGCACGCTTCCCGAATGGTGTCCCAGCAGTAGCTGACGAATCCATGACCGACTGGATGCAGTACGTGTACATGCAGTATGAACGACCAGAAGACGTAGCTGGTGTTACAGTAAAACTTGAAGCAATTGATTCAAACGGAGAACGCACCACTCTCAACACAACCAGCACCAACATGGATGGCGAATACGGTTTCACGTGGACTCCGGAAAATGAAGGAACATATGAAATAGTAGCCACCTTTGAAGGAACAAAATCTTTCTATGGTTCACACGACACAACATTCGTGAGTGTAGACCCAGTGCCATCCGAGGGTATTTCAATTGAACTAATTATTATACTGGCTGTTGTTGCTGTGGCAGTCATAATCATAGTTGGCTACTGGCTACTGCGACACCTAAGATAAACCCAAAATTTTTTCCTCCCTTTTTGTGGGGAGCAAACCCCATTCTTCTTGGCAAAATGTTTAATTGATTTTCTGGATTTTGCAGGAACAGAACACTGGGGTTATCTAAAAAGGGCTGTTGTTTGGAAGTTTTGTGTGATTGGGGTGAAAAGCTTTTTTTAAATTGGTTGTTGTTAGTTATTTTTGATTTGGAGAGGTTTAAGGTTGAAGTTGGTCTATCTTGTTGTTGATGGGATGGGTGATGTTCCGATAGATGAATTGGGTGATAAGACTCCTCTTGAGGCTGCTGAGACCCCGTATATGGATTCGCTTGCCAAAACTGGAAAAACAGGGCTCATGTATACGGTGGGCAAGGGTATAGCGCCGGAGAGTGATGTGGCGGTTGTCTCCATTTTGGGTTATGACCCCTTCAAGTATCATGTGAGCAGGGGCGCCCTCGAATCTGTTGGTGCAAGGTTAGAGATGAGGGATGGTGACTTGGCTCTCAGATGCAATTTTGGGACATTGGCGGTTGACGGCAGCTCTATAGTTGACAGGAGGGCGGGAAGAGATTTGACGCAGGAAGAAGCTGATGAGTTGGCTCAAGCAGTTAACGGGCAGGTGCAGTTGGAGTCGTATCCGGTAGGTTTTCAGATAAAAAGTACTGCAACCTATCGGGCAGCCTTGGTTATAAGAAGTGAGGAAAAGCGGCTTTCAGGCAACATAAGTAACACTGATCCAGCCTATAAGAGGATTGATAGTGTGGGGGTGGCAGATTTAGAGGCTGAGATGGTTCTGAAGAGTTGTGAGCCTCTTGACGGAAGTGAAGAAGCAAGGATTTCAGCTGAGTTGGTTAACGAATTCACGCGGAAGGCTACACCTGTTCTGAATCAGCATGAAGTGAACAGGAGACGCGCCAAGGAGGGGAAGCTGAAGGCTAACCTCATACTCAGCAGAGATGCTGGTAGTATGATGCCGAAGTTTCCTTCCCTCAGCGAGCTTTATGGACTAAATTTTGTTTGTTTAGCTGACATGAATGTTGAACGGGGAATATCTAGACTGGCAGGGATGAGTTTGGTTGATCTTCCGCTTCCATCCGAAAGCCTTGAAAAAGATTGTAAACTTAGGGTGAAAAAATTGTCTGAAGTTTTGCCCAGTTATGACTGTTTTTATGTTCACATTAAGGGTCCGGATGTGCCGGCTCACGATGGCGACTTTGAACTGAAGTCTCGGCTTATTGCTACTGTTGATAAATATTTTGTGGGGGAAATGTTGCAGCAGATAAATATGGAAGATTATGTGGTGTGCATAACGGCTGATCATGCGACGCCCTGCAAGCTAAAGGCTCACAGTGACGATCCTGTGCCTCTGCTTATTGCAGGAAACAAGCTGCAGGGGGATAGGGTTCAGAGGTTCTCTGAGAAAGAGTGTAGAATGGGTGAATTAGGGGTTTTGTCTAACGGAACTGAGCTTATGCCCAGGCTGGTTAGTTATATGAAGGAATAGAAAGATGGCTAGTGCCTTCTAAATCCTAGGAATAAACCAGCAACGAAGCTAGCTACGAAAGGAACACTTGACACCAGAGCTACAATCCCCAAGGGAACAATAATGCCTATGACGTTCGATATGCTTGTTGTTAGTGCATCAAAATCCAGAGAAAGGTTGCCTGTATATGCCAAGCCTATTACAACAAAAACGAAAACTGCGATTGTCAGCGCCATGCTCGAGACCTTCTTGACCAAGCTTCCTGCTAAGTAGCCAGAGACCCCACCTATGACAAACATGAACATTACTGGGACTATCAAATCTTCCATTTTCCTTTTTCACCTCTCAAGTTTGTAGATAAATTATGGTTCCACATTTTTTGCAGTGAAGGAAATTGCCTTCTGGACTGGATTGTCTGGAGGTTATTTCCTGTTTGCAATTGGGGCACTCCATAATTTATGTCTCCGACTTCTTCGTATTGATGCGGTTTATTAATATTGATTATGAATTCTGAGTACATATTTTCATTTCATAAGTGATTTTTATAAAAGCCGCCTTAGGGTGTTTCGGCGTTAACTATGAGCACGAAAGTTCGAGAGATTCAACGGAAACTTGCAAAGCTTGAGAAAGAGGCGGATGAACTGAAACTTCTCAAGTCTGATTATCATTACGCTAAGAAATTCCGCAGAATGCTTGTTAAGCAAGAGGTAGATTAGCGGAGCCTAAATTGGCGGTTTTTGCTGTTTTCTTTTCTGTAAAGGCAATTTCAGCCACTTTATGAAATCGGAACTTGGCGGTTCCGTTTCGAAGAGTTGCCTACGGCGAAACTCCAGAAGGTTGTTTGTTGTTCCTGAGAATTCAGCTGCTGTGAGAACTTTGTGTCCTACTTGCGTGGCGGCGTCGAATATTGGCTGGGTCTGGCTTCTCCAGTTTTCGTCTCTGAGGATGTGGTGTTCGAGTATGGTTGTGGGCACGTTTTCAACTAGGGTCTTTAGGTTTTGTATTCCTGCTTCTATGTGTTCCTCTTTTACTCTGAAACCTGCGAGGTAGGTGGGGGGTCCCCCTATCATGACCAGCTGAGGTTTTTCAGCCAAGATTTGGTTTAATGTTGGCGTATGTATGGGTCCTTGAACATCAGATGTGAACATGACCTTTTCGTCTCCACATTCTATGGTTACCATCAGTAGCCATCCTAGCTCCGTGTTTTCGGATCCATGGAAAACTGGGTCAGAAAATTTCAGTTTTGTTTCTCCGAACTGGAATGTTTTGCCGTCAGCGAATTCTACTTTTTTTGTGTGTTTGCCTCCGGTTTTCCTGAACATCCATCCTCGGCGTCTTTGGCTGGCGTTGACCATGGAGCGGTAGCTTTTGGTGAGGACCAGTTTTCCTTGGTAGATTTTTTTTGCGGTTTCTGGTGAGGACCAGTTGGTGAACCAGTCTGTGTATGAGGGTGTGTGGTGGTCGAAGTGGTAGTGGCTTATGGTTGTGATGTCTGCTCTCTCTGCTGTTTTGGCTATTCTTTTACGGCATTCTGCGAGGGCTTGGTATTCTCTGGGGTGAGGAGGGTATCCCCATCTTTTTGGGGCTAGGGATGCGCCGGCGTCTAGAAGAATTTTGGTGTCCGGGGTTTCTATGTAGGTGCACATGGATCGTACGCCGAGACTTTCTTCGGCTAGTGGAGTAACTTTGATTTGTTTGGGCACTGTTGTTCAGCACGCTGCTTCTGTTAGGCTATATTTTTATGCTGGAGTGGCATTTAATGTTGTTTGGTGGGCGATGACGATTTTGACCCCACTGAAAAGTGATTGAGATCTTGAGAAAAGTCGACGGCTGATGGCTGGTCGCTTTCAAGAATGCGTGAGCCCACCAACAGTTTCTGCTTTTTTGGTTTGGAGGTTGTGTTTTTGAGTGGTTTGTTGTTAGTTGCTGGTGTCATAAGAGTTGTAGCATGTGTAGCTAGAATTATGTCAAAAATCGTAATATAGAGTTAAATGTTAAATATGTAGAACAGTATACTGTTGGAAAAATGGTTGGTAATGACTTTGGTGGAAGAGAAGATAAAGAACATTCTCACTGACGAGAAGCTTTCCGCTATCAAGGCTGTGCTGGAGAAGGACCATGCTATTGACTGTATCTTTCTTTTGAAGTTGGAGAAGGGGCGGTGGAAGAATGCTAAGGCGTTTATGCAAGAGTTGGATCTTACTTTGAGCGATGGGACTTTCAGGTCGAGGATGATGGAGATAGAGGATTTGGGGTTGGCTGAGAGTGTGGCAATTGATCCTTTGAAGAAGTATTACGTGATTACCAAGTTAGGCGAGAAGATAGCGGATCTTCTTTTGGGCTTCTTTGATGAGCTAAAATAGTTTTGTAGGTGGTTTCGTCGGGTTTTCCGCGTTTTTATTTTTGTTTTTGTAATATGATGTATTGTATCGTAAGATTTAAATCTCCTGACTGCCTAGTTCTCTTATAACTCGAAGGAGGGAAAGAACCAAAATGAGAAAACTCCTAAAGAGTAAGAAAGCTCTAAGCCCAGTTGTCGCAGCCATCATACTCATCGCCGTAACGGTCGCAGTCTCCATCGCAGTTGCAGCATGGATGGGCTCACTAACCATCGGCTTCATGGAAACAAGCGAACTGACAGTCACCCAAATGACTTTCACTGTTGGCAACGCTACTGCCGGTCGAATAGCCGTCGCCGTGACTAACTCAGGAACAAGCGATGTCACTGTAAGCCTGATAAAAGTAAACGGTATTACAGCAGGTACTTGGTCATCCGGAACTTCAGACACAGTTGCACCAGGCGCTAGTGAAACCTTTACAATAACACAGACTGTAGCTGCTGGAAACAAGTACAGCGTACACATGTTTGCAACTGATGGCACAATGGTCGGCTCTTACACGGACACAGCTTAGACTCTGAAACAGGAACTTTAAATAGGAGAGATTGGGGGATGGGTAGTCCTTCCCCTATTTCACAATCTTTGGCGCGTTAACCTGTTGCGAAATTGAGCAAAAATGTTTTTTTAAAATTGTTGATTTTTTTGTTGTTGTGGTATTAGGCGATTTCTTGGTGGCAGTTGGAGTTTGCAGCATTGGTTTTGTAGGGAAGTAAAGTTGTTCCATAACCATTCGTGAATCGCTTTCTGTAAATGGATTGAGCCGTAAACGGTTTAAAGACACCTAGAAGACTTTGAGGGGACAGGGTTGGTAGTTAGAAGTGGGATTGCTAAGGGAAGGGGCAGATCACTGCACATTACAAACCCGCCTTGAAGCTGGTTAGAGCGGTTTCCAAAGGTGTGGGAGAAGAGTTGGAGTTGTTTTCGGTGTTTTCGTTGGTTTTTCCATTTGTTAGTTTTTGGTTTTGTAATATGTTGTCTTAAGTCGTAAGATTTAAATCTGCTTGATGCCTAGTTCTCTTATAACTCGAAGGAGGGAAAGAACCAAAATGAGAAAACTCCTAAAGAGTAAGAAAGCTCTAAGCCCAGTTGTCGCAGCCATCATACTCATCGCCGTAACGGTCGCAGTCTCCATCGCAGTTGCAGCATGGATGGGCTCACTAACCATCGGCTTCATGGAAACAAGCGAACTGACAGTCACCCAGATGACCTTTGACACAACTAATAACAACATAACAGTTTATTGTACTAACTCTGGAACAAGCGATGTCACTGTTACCTTGGTAAAAGTTAACGGCGCAACAGAATCCGCCTTTTCAGGAGATACAACATATGCTCCAGGTGATACAGGAACTATTGATATCTCTATAACCGCTGTCACAGCTGGTAACAAGTACGCTGTAAATCTATTCGCATCTGATGGCACAATGGTAGGCTCTTACACGGACACAGCTTAGACTTTGAAAATAGGAACTTTCAATAGGAGAGATTGGGGGATGGCTGGTCCTCCCCCTCTTTCACCATCTTTGGAGGTGTAAATATGGTAGTAAAATTAAAAGAATATGAATCCGCGGTCGAAATAGCAAAAGCTATGGACGATGATATATCCAAAACAAAGAGCGTCCTCGGCGAATACCTGCGCAGACTAGACTCCATAAGGAATCTAGCTGAACGATCAAAGAAGATACGCGAAGTGGTCTTCAAACTGGCAGGCAAAAAATCAGCCCAAAACAGCCTAGGAGAAATAACGGTAGGCGACCTAAGCGTAATCTTAGACGCCAATCCATTCCACGAACTAACCGCCATCGAACAGGTGGTTCGCAGCCAACAAGACAGACTGCTGGTGCTCCAAAAGGCACGTGAAGCACTAAACTGGGTTGACCAAATAGGTGACACCGAAGGACTCAAGTATTTGGTGCTGGAAAACGACGGGGTTCCCGAAAGGATTCTGCTAAAGATCTCCTAGGTCAGGCAGGAAGTGAAAAACAATGGACAGGGACCCCTCCGCTATAGCCCTAAATAATGCTATAACTGAAATCAATAAAGCGTACCCTGACATCAAAAACTCCTTCATTTTTACAAAAAACGGAACCATACTCACCGGAGACCAAGAAACAGACCAACAAACCATAAAAAACATACAGGAATCCTTCGAAAACCTGAAAGAAAAAACAAAAACCATCGGCAACCTCGAAAGCTTCACCATCAACACAAAAAACGGCAAACTAACACTCTCCAACATCAAAGATATACACCTGCTCCTAGCAACATCCAAAAACGCGGACAAAAATCACATTCACTCCATAACACAGGTGATAATTCCTACAATCCTAAAAACTATGGAAGCTCTTGCTCCCATCCAACCTCAAATTACACCTCCAAAACAACTAATCGTAGACACCCTCACCGGATTCTTCGCCGGCGACTCCGTGCAAATCGACACAGAGATACTAATGGAGTGGACCAAAAATAGCGGTGATCCACGCGCCCGCGTGAAGGCCGCAATAACAGGAGAATCAAACATTCCAGAAAACATAGAGCAAGTCAGAATCGAAACTTTCGGCGGCAACTCTACCCTCTGCAAAGTGAAAGAAGTCAACGATCAGGACATGAAAGGAAAAAACATGATCAGAATACCCGAAAAACTCTGCAAAACTCTAGAAATCACCAAAGGAGATCTGGTGAAGGTCAAACCAGCATCCTAGAGGAATCCACATGACAGAAAAAAACACAGAGACAGACGAAACCGAAAACGAGCTTGAAGAACTGCAAGAAAAACTGCAAGAAATCAAAGACCAGGAAGGAATCATCGGATACATACTAAGAGGCACAAAATCAGCATCAATTGACCTGAAGGACCCCACAAAAATAATCGACTACGCCGTTCTTTCCTCCACAACCTTCGACGCAAGCACCAACATGGCAGAAGCCCTCCAAATGGGTGAACCACAGAAGATAGTTATAGAGTGCGAAGAAACAAAACTCCTGTCAATGAACGTTAATAATCACCGCCTCAGCATATTCATGGAAAAAACCGTCAACCACAACAACCTATACAAAAGCCTGAAATAAACTCTCCCCATTTTTGAAAAACAGTTTTTTCTCAAACCACATCTATTTTTTAAATATCAAGCACGAGATTAGCCTCCAATTTTTGGTTCAAACAACAACACGATTGTCAGCTTCAGCCCTCAAAACGGTTCAGTCGTTGCCTCGCAGAGATAAATCTAAAAGCCTTAGAGTTCTAACTGCTCTCTACACCGCAACATATTCGTTAATGCTTGAATTTGAAGCCATACCGAGTTGAAAAAATAATGATAGGGAAGCTGACGGGACTCTTACGGTTAACAAGACCGCTGAACTGCCTAATGATGGGTTTCGCCGTGATCGTGGGCGCCTCCCTCGTTTCCACACTCAGTCCCACACTCAACCTCATCCTCGGATTCGTAACCTCCTTTCTGTTAACAGCCGCTTCCATGACAATAAACGACTACTACGACAGACAAATCGACGCCATCAACGAACCAAACCGCCCAATCCCAAAAGGAGACGTCAGTCCAAAAGAAGCCCTCATATTCGCCGCTTCCTTGACCACGATAGGACTGGTAGCAGCATTCAAAACCAACCTGCCCTGCCTCGTAGTGGCGGTGGCAGCGTTGATAATCTCCCTAACCTACATCACTGAAGGGAAAAGGACAGGACTCCCCGGAAATTTGCTGGTCAGCGCAACCGTGGTAATCCCCTTTATCTACGGAGGCTTAGCCGTAGGACAAATAGAAACTTCCACTCTACTGTTCGTCGCCATAGCCTTCTTATCAAACACCGGAAGAGAAATCACAAAAGGAATAGTGGATGTTGAAGGAGACCGGTCCCATAACATTAAGACAATCGCAGTAACCTACGGAGAACGAACAGCGGCAGCAACCGCAGCAATCTTCACTCTCTCAGCAGTTTGCCTCAGCCCTTTACCATGGCTGTGGGAACTTGTTTCCAACTGGTTCTTACCCCCAGTCATCATAACAGACATCGGAATGATAGCATCCTCATTCCTGCTCCTCAGAAACTATTCCAGAAAAAACGCTAAAACAATAAAAAATCTGAGCTTAATCTGGTTTATCACAGGGCTTTTAGCTTTCATCCTAGGAAAAATCTGAAACAGCCTACCTATCTTACTCTGCTTCCCGCCGCAATATCCTTTTCTGGAGCAATCAGAATCACATGACCCTCACTGTCTTCGGCGGCGAGCACCATACACTGAGATTCTATGCCCATAATCTTTCTTCTCTGCAAATTCAGAACAAAAACAAACTTTTTTCCTACCAGTTCTTCAGGCTTATAGTATTGCAGCAGACCAGCCACGGACTGCCTCTTCTCGGAGCCAAAATCGACGATGAGTTTTAGCAGATTTCTTGATCCGGGAATCTGTGTTGCTTCTTCAACTTTGCCGACTCGTAGGTCAAGCTTCATGAAATCGTTAAACGGTATCTCCATTCATGTCACCAACAGACTATCCCTTTAGAATCTTCAAAATTTAAAATTTAACCTTAAACCCAAACTTGATTTATGTGCAGTATTTTTCTACTAGTGCTTTTGTGTTTATTACATTTAGTTGTTTGAACAGGAATTCGAATTGTGTTTCAACTTCAGTGGCAAT
>CAYNQS010000010.1:0-64510 GCA_964399485.1 uncultured Candidatus Bathyarchaeia archaeon
TCATTGCAGCCCTGGTTTTGCCTGTCCCTGTAACTCCGTAAAACGCAAAATGATAACTGAAATAATGCATAGGGAGCCTGAAGGCCTTCCCGTCTTCCATACATGCTAAGTGGATTCCCTCTTTTGTCTCGGGAGGAGAAACTAGCAATGGTAAATGACAGAAGATACAGAATTCCCGTTCCGGTGAAACCCTTCCACAGTTAAAACAGACAACGTATCGAATACAACTCACCTATCGGCATTTATAACAAATATTTCTGAAGTAATGTCTGGAGTCTCTCCACAATTCTCTGCTACTGATGCAGTGGTGGCAAACTATTTTCAGGCATTCGTCACATATTCTGATGCAATTGATACATGTCCTCTTTCCGCACACGGTGCATTTTCCTCTAACTGCATCTCTTCTGATTAATGATTGGCATGACTCACAGGTTACTAACTCCATTCCATCACTCTTTCAATTTCTCGATAAAACACATAGGACAAACCATCTCATTGTTGAGAAGTGTTAGGCAATCCCTGCAACAAAGCCTTCCGCATCTCTCACACTTTCCACCCAGATTCTGCAAGGTAATAGCGTGTCCACAGTCAGCAGAGATGAAACGAAATTCCATATTAAGAAACAACAAGCTGAAAATATCAGATTTATCGATAAGAGAGATGCCATTATTTTCGAAATCAAAGCAAATAATCATCTAGATTAACTTGATCTGTAGAATTATCTCTGATATGTCTCTTCATCAATTTTCTGAATCTCTTTGTTAGTGAAGACCGGATTGTTCTGTCGTGGAAATCGCAGTTCAGATTCAAGACATCATGATAGAAAGCTTGGACTGTTTCAGAAAATCCGCATAGTTCCCCACTATATTCTTTTGCATATCTCATAAAATGAGAAAACAGCCCCTCCGATTCGTTCTGTATTGCTTTACGGTATAGATTTGCCTTTTGTCTGGCAACGGAATAACGTTTGAGTGAAAGTTGTACATCATCGGAAAAGTCCTGTTCATATCTGGACATGAAAGACATTGATGTTTGAGTTCAAAAGACTTTTATCAATATGTGAAAGGCCGAGAATGCCTTTTAGTATGGCAATATGGTATACGTGCATGCGCACAAACACTTTTTGGGTAGGTACAGACATCCGTTACCTTTTGTATGTCTTTTCACGTTCAAGAGCTGTCTCTCTCGACATGGGATGGGGATGTACATACATATGCGAGAAGCGTTTTCCTGCACCTCTATGTTCACGCTCCCGCCTCTCAGGATTGTTAGTGATTCCTGTTCGCTTAATTTTCTTGCCTTGCTTGAGGTGATAAAGATAAGTGTCTCGCTTTGCCCTCTTTTTCACCAAACCTCTATTCACCCCCTTTCCTTACTACTCCACTTCTTTACTTTCCTGAAGGTTCCATCAGGATCCCTTATGACTTTCATATAGTGTCCCTTTACCTTCATACGTTTGTATTTTCTTCCCAAGACAGTGACAACCAGTGTTCCGCGTATCCATATCTGCCCCATTGTTTATAAAGCTTTTGCCTCAATTTTTCGAAATAAGCTAATTCTAAGCTAATTTATACTTTTGCAGGTCATTTGAGGATTATTTCTGATCTTATGTGGTGTGCATTAAATAACATAGCTTATTCATTCGCGCGTGCATTTATCGGCAGTAACGGAATTGCCTATATTGATAACTCTAATTCCCCGGCTTCCTCGTTACACTTTTCGATTAAATGAACGAAAAATCAAAAACAAGGATACCTGAGCTGTACGAAACAGAAGCCACCCCATTTGAGAAGAAGGTGATCCATCAGAGGTATCATATCAGTGATATCGGGTTCTATTGGCTGATTGCAGAGCTTGATGAGAAACAAAACCTCGGGTTTGGTTATGCGAATTTAAACAACGACGATTTTGCTGAGTGGGGGTATATTAGTATAGACGAATTGCTTGAAAGCGGAGCTGAACTCGATAGTACTTGGAAGCCATGCACTTATACGGAAGCCATGAAGAGGATTTCAGAAGAGAAGAAACAGACTGGCTAATTGAGACATAACGGAACGACGGAAATTTCCATACACTCGTAATATTCTTTATTACACTTCATCAATATCCTATTATGTCTACGGCGTCTTCAAAAAAGGGCTTGGTGGAAATCTTAGAGAGGAAGAAAGAGAAAACACAATTACTAAGCTTTCTGAGAAACTCCATCAATAGTTTCGTTTTCGGCCCTCATGGTATCGGTAAAACAGTCCTGATAAAAACAGTGGCTGAAGAATATGATGATAGGTTTGGACAATCAGTCTATATTGACTGCTCGTTATATCAAACGGCCAATGCAATTTTAAGAGAAATCCTCTTTTCTCTAGGAAGCATCATTTCCAGCAAGAGCAATTATGATTTAACCAAACGGTTAAGGGAAAAATCAAAGAAACTGAAGCTTGTCGTCTTTCTAGACCATGCAGAGAATCTCAGAGATCATGAAATATTAAAAATTCTTTTCGGTTTTAACATCCCTGTTTGTATGGTTTCAAATAATGTTAGCAGTTATAAGCGGTTGAGCTTGTCCATGAGATCGCGGATTCCAAACGTAGTGGAGCTTCAGACACCGTCAAAAGAAGAGGTAATGAGCATTTTAAAAGAAAGGGCTGGCTCTGTTAGTGATGAATTACTTGCTGAAATCGCAGAAAAAGTTGGCAGCAATATAACTCTTGCAGTAAACTTGTTAGAAAGCATTAAAATAAGAAATGTCGAGGATCATTGCTTAGTGGAAGACCTCTTTTCATACCAAAATGTCACTGGGGAACAACTAAACAAAGACTGCAAGACCATCCTGCAAATCCTCCGCCAGGAAAAGAGGCTTCCAAGCGGAGAACTATTTAGGTTGTACAAAAGAAACTCAGAATTTCCAAAAAGTGAGCGGTCATTCAGGAAATATATGGAAGAATTAAGAAATCGAGACTTGGTCAAGTCATTAGGTGAGAAAAAGGGCCGAGTCTACGAGTTTGTCGAAAAAGTAATAGATGACGGTGAATTGGACGTCTGATGACAATACTATTGGGATATTAATGGCTGAAATCAATGAAGAAGTACTGGAAAAAATGCCGGAATGGTTCAAACTTCTCCGGAAGAACTACCAAACGGCAAAAAGGGTCAGGCACTCATCTTGAAATGTCACCGAGTTTGTCCAAAAGCTTCTGAAGTATTTCTGGGTCTTTAACCAGGGTGGACAATAATCTATCAGCTTTTCTTCTTACCTCGTCAAATCTTAACGCAGTTTCCATATCCAAGGGCGACCCACAGCGCTTGCAGAACTTTGACCCAGGTGAGTTCTTATCTTGGCAGCGCTGACATTGGACTATCTTGATGACTTTTTCCTTTTTTACCGTTTCAGTCTTAATGCCTTGAAGCTGGAGTAGGGCGTTATCCACGTCTCTTCCCGAGAGGTGGACGTATGTTGAAGCCATCTTGGAGTCTTGCACCCATCCAAAGACCTGTTTCAGTTGGGCTTCAGTGAGATGGTTTGCCAGAAAAGTAGCTCTTGAATGCCTGAAGAGATGCGGGTAGATACGTTTCTTGATCCCTGCTTTTTTCGCGGTGTCTTTCAACATCTTCTTTGCAGCGGGATAACTGAAGTAGTTGTGAAGGTTGTTTGTGCTGAAGCATACCCATAGTGGCGCATCTGGGTCGTCTTTTAGAGGGTGGTTTTCAATCCATGAGCTGAGTCTTGGGGTTGCGGCAATGATTCTGACCCTTCGGTCACCGGTTTTCCCTGTCACTAATAATATAGCCCCATAGTCGTCAAAGTGGACGTTCTTAATCCGTAGCGTCAGTAATTCACCGATTCGGCAGCCTGACTCGTATAGGACAAGAATAAAGGCCTTGTCCCTGAGGTTTGTAGCGCACTCGGCCATTGTTTTGACTTCAGTTTCAGTTAGGACTTCCTCAGGTAGCAGGTGACTGTTTCGGACACTGGTTTTGATCCATTTGACTTCTTCTGGATATTCATCAGTTTTCCTCAGCCAACGGTAGAAGATTTTCAGAACGACTTTGTAATCATGTTTTGTCCATTCCGAGTAATTTTTACTTTCAAGTTTCCGGATAAAATTGGCTATATCTTCCTTTGTTGCTTTCGTCAGTGGCTTGTTTAAGAACGTCGCGACCCTGAAAAGGACGTAGAGGTATTTGAGAAGTCTGCCTTTGGATAGCCCTCTAGTCAAAGAGTCGTAATAAAATTCTGAAATGCATTTTTTCGTGGCTACATCTATTCGTGAGTTCTTTATTTTTGTTAACAGCCGCTCGATTCGTTTGCTATATGGATAAATCTCAACTTTCTCCCTCACACAATCACATTACGTATCATCCTTTTTGCTCATTAGGGGTGTGAGTAATTGTGCCGTTATGCATGGGATGAGGGAAAATGCTTCAAAAACTTCATCTCATGGTTAGGGTTCTGGTTGTTGTTTTGGCGTGCTCTCCCGAGGCTCAATAGCACAACTACTGAATCCCTATATTTGATTACCCATCAAAAAATAACTGGAATAATATTATTGGTAGCCCTTAAAATTTAAAGATAATGCATGGTTACTTTACAAGACATAATGATTATTAATGTTAAAGCGCTAAATGGAACATATGAATATTTTAGGCATTTACGGAAGCATGAGAGTAAAAGGAAACAGCGACTGGATGCTGAATACGTTATTGGCTTCGGCAGAAAATAACGGTGCTCAGGTGGATAGAGTTCTTTTGAGAAAACTGAAGATAAAATTTTGTGTTGGCTGTGACAAATGCGCTGAAAAGGGCGAATGTGCAATAAATGACGACATGCAAAAGATCTATCCTGAACTATTGAATGCAGATGTCATAGTTGTCGGATGTCCAAATTATTTTAAAAATGTGTCAGCACTAACAAAGAACTTCATCGATAGAACAAACGCGTTTGTCAGATTTGAACGTAAATTAAAAGGGAAATTTGCAGTGGGTCTGTGCGTTGGAGGCGAAGAGCTTGAGGATACAACGCATTGCTCAGAGGCCTTACTAAGGTTCTTCAAGGGCCATAGGATGAAAACGATAGCAATTGTAAAAGCAAGAGCAGATAAAAAGGGAGAAATTTCAAACAATATCGATTTGGAGAAAAAGCTAATGGATATGGGTGAGAAAATAGCCCGAAACGATCCCGAGGTTATGAAGTCTTTTCTTTGGGAATATAACATCCACGGAAGTCATAATTTATAGACTTGCAGCTTATGTGCCGATTAATATTACTTCACACATTTTTTTTCCATTCTTATGGTTTAGCTTATATTTATATTCCGTTTTCCTGATTTTAACACGCGATTTATATTGCAATAGTAGCTCTTTGATCGTTTTAATAGAGGGGTTTCCAGGCTCTCCATAAGATACGACTATTATGGAATCTTGGAATTTCTTAAAAAGGTGTTCGAAATTGTCTTCTAACGAATTGGCATTCCATTGATTTTTATGTCGAACTAGTCGCTTATTTTTTGTGTTAAAATCTATTTTTTGTTTCCAGTTCTCATAATCAATTAGCCCCTCAAAAAAGTGATAAAGAGCATGGTAATCCTTGGGGGATTTCTCGTTTAGTCTCGTATATGGAGGATCAAGATAGACAAGGTCGAAATTCCTTTTTCTTATTCTCATGAGGTCTGTGCAAATTGCCTTATTCTTTAAGCCATTGGAAAAGATTTTTTGAGAAAATTCTTCGTGAAATTTTCTGAATAGCACACTGAAGTCTTTTTCCCACGTAGTTTTATTTCCAAACTCACGTTCCACATCGGCTAGTCTCAGATATAGGTTCTTTCGGTGAAAGAGGTTGAAGGGACGCTTGCACAAACATGCTTGAAATAGAATGTGAAAAGCGAGGGCTCTTTTCTTTTTTAATACTATTCCATCATCATAAATGTGGGATAATTTATGGATATTGAATGTTACAAAATCAAGCCATTTGTTCTCGGCATCTAAATAATAGATATCCTTGAACATCGTTCTAATGAATGATGGATATTCAAATCCGTTTCTATGTAGTATAAATTTTAAATCGTTTTTATCTAGTTTTTCTGTGTCATTTTCGATTAGAGCAATTCCTGTTTGATGGTTTGACAAAAGAATGTCGTTGTAGATAACTTTCTTTCCCATAAGCTTGAATAAATAGCTTACACTCGCGGTTCCACCAAAGCCATCTAGGACTGTCTGGAATTCCAGATTTTTCAGATTCTTGTATAACCAAGGTAAGATACGCCGTTTACTCCCTTGGTATCTAGTAGATGGTACGAGTTGCTTGAGATTGTTGAGGTTATTACTCATCATGATGTGGCTAACCTTTGCTCAGTCATTTTTCGATTGGAGATATTTTCTCCTCATTTTCGCAAATTCAGCATTGGTCTTTGCAGTCCAATCCAAAGCCAATTCCTCCCCCATTTTCTTGCTGAGATCATGGGCTATCAGAGATGGTGTTGGTATGAGGGTGCGAAGAGGTTCTTCCCTACCCCACAGATGATCTTCATCAACATCAAAAGAAGCCAATCTCAATGCTGAAAGTATTTTTACAATTTCTGATTTGACATCATTTCCATTATAAACAAATTCATATCTTGGAAAATATATCTCAGGTGTTTTTGAATGCCCAGCAAAAAACATCGCCACTGAATAGTTTAAGGCTTCATCTACTATTTGTCTCGCGGTCAGGTGTCGACCATGAAGAATTTTTTCGAGTGAGGCTAAGTCATTCTCAACTTGCTTATTGGTTCTTCGATTGAGGTTGGAGGTTGTAAAGTAGGAGCGAATAATCGGACAGGTAACATAAATCTCGTTAAAAGTTGACCCACTGAAGTTTTTATTGTAGAGTATCCTACGCATGACTTCGCTATCACTTAGAACGTGGCGGGTAATATTCCAATTCTCCTCACCCATTATTTCTCGTATATACCAATCTATTATTGTGCTATACAGCTTCAAGTTTGTGTACTTCGCCACACCACAATAAATAATTCCAAGGTCCCTAGCCTTCCTCAGTGTTGTAGTCATTCTGTATGTTGCTTCTCGCGTTAATTCACCGTGTCTATTTTGAAGCTTACAATTCATTGCATGATCTTGAGGAAAAATCCTTCCATCTCTCAGATGTATATCTGGTTTGAGTTTGAGTCCGCCGTGGGGAAAAATGTATGTCTCTTCAACATAGAATTCTCCAACATCCATGGCCGATTTTGTTGACCATTCATAATCGTTTTCACTCAATTCAGTATAATCTTTGAATCCGACGATAACCCAATCCTCGAAATCCTGCGTGTTTTTCGGGACTGGCACATATCTCCAGTTTGGTTTCTTAGGTCCTTGCTCTTTAATTACACCAGCAGCATTGTTTACAACCACTGGAGAAGAAAAATTCACATTAAAAGGAGTTCTCAACTTGAATCGATGTTGGCTTGCATCACAGGCGCTAACTCTCAAAGGAAAATCGTTGCTCCACAACTCAGCATCATAAGGAACAGATATTTTCTCAATGAAGAAATTTCCTAAAACATTCCTGTTTATGTGGTCTTCTATCCTTCGCCAATCTGGTTCTCCACTGAAAATATCTGTAGAATTCGTTCCTCTAAAAGCAAGATCATCAATTTTGATGCCTAGACCTTGAAGTGCTAAATCATTAAGTTGGTTTGCCCAAATGTATTTTCTTGACCTCTTTTCCTCTTTTATCAAAACTACAAGGTTCTTGATACATTGAAAATATAGTTTTCTGGGATCTTCTTTCATTAACCTCTTCCTTGCTTCTAAGACGATATCTCTTCTATCCTCAAAATAGCTCGCGCTTAACAAAACTTGAGCTGAAGATACAATCGAAGGGTCACCTCGTCTTTCCGCCTGAATTCTTGATAGAATTTCTTCAAAAACAATTGAACGTTCTGTTTTGTCAGGCATTTTTATTACCTATTTCTGAGAATATGTCCGGAGATTTTCCGGCATCTGCTTCCGGATTTTCCATTGTTCTAATTTTCACAGGAATGGCATGTTTAATAGTTTCATAAGTTCCCGTAAGTATACATGTTCCTTGGGGTGCTTTTGGCAGTCTATCAATCATCTCTCTTGTAGCATCGGATTTAACACCTTGAATTGCTTGTAGTTGGTCCGGCTCTATTGCAAATAACAATCTTGTGTTACATTGCCTAATTGCCTTCTTATCGATGTCTATTGGACTCTGAGTGATGAGAATGTTGCAAATGCCGTGATGCCTTCCCATTCTTACAGATTCCCGAATTATTTGTTTACAGGGGCTATCTTCATCTTGAGGAACGAACAAATGGGCTTCGTCAATAAAAATCACAAAAGGATTTATGCCTTTTCTAATACGGAGTTCATTTAACTCTCTTAATGTTGAGGCTAATATGAGTTGAAGACTTTGTCTTCCAAATCCTCTACAATTTATGTCCACAACTGCTCCTGGAACTAAGATTCTTGACCAATCAAATTCTTCCCCAATAAAATTGTAGCTCCTTAAATAATGCCTTGTTCTATCTGTCACAATATCAGTTGTATGTGGATTTGCATTCATCTCGTTGGCGACCGTTCCAATTTCGTTTAACAAGTCTTGCAGATTAATCCCCCTGCGTTGTGTCCTGGTCGGTGTGAATCTTTCAAGGGTTGTAGCTGTAGAAGGGCCCTCTTTTAGTCTCAAGAATGCTCTCGTTAATATTGCGACGTGGAGTTCATGTTTTAAAGTTGGAATTAAATCCAATAATTCAACTTCTGATAAGGAAGAGAGTTTAACTCTGTAATTTTCTCCTGGTCTTAATACCGTACCACCTAGTGCTTCAGTTAAGGGAACAAATTCATATTGGGTATCGAAAAATATGATTGGGATACCATGTTTGTGAATCTCCTCTGCAACTACTTTTGCAGCATATGATTTTCCTCCTCCGGTGGTTCCACCAATAAACAAATGTCTTTGTATAATGTTCCTCTTTATTCTTACAGGAAGAGTTTCTTCTCCAGCTAACGAAACCGCGACGGTTCCGATATTCAAGCTTTTTTGGGGGTCTAGTTCTAATCCCATCACATCCATTATCACTTTTTCAGGAGGAATAAACACATTAGATCCGGATTTAGCCATTTTTTCTGGGGGGAATATCTCAAATTTTTCTTTAATCAGTCTAACTTCGGAGATTACTTCTACTTGATATCTTCGGTGTATTGTTAAGGACAAATCTTCTCCCGGATAGTCTGGAGATAATTCCATAGTATCTCTAACCGTAATTTTGCTGGGCGTTTCATGTGGATTGTATTCATATGATGAAGTGACTCTTCCCACCAAGAAAACATCTTTAGAAACGGGCGTGGCTAGAAGGGTTCCAGGTGTAACATACTTATCATGTTTAGCCTTGAACCTGAAAATTTCAAAACTTGGTGAGGTTTCATCTGATATTACGGTTCCTATCTCATTTTCTTGGGCATTATTATTAGGCATAAGCATCATATCACAATTTAATCTGAAAACATAAAAATATATCATTTTCTTAGCCAAGATATATATTCTGAGTTATTCGGATTCGAATTAATACAAAAGAAATTTCAAATAGTTAGATGACACATGCTAACTACTGTGCACCCAGAAAAGGGGCAAACCAATTATACAAAAAAATGAATGCTGCTTGGAGGTTTCCCTAGAATATGAAAATTGCTAATATTCACATAGAAAATTTCCGATGTCTTTACAATATTGATATCCCATTTGAAAACTTAACAGCTCTTGTTGGTAGAAATGGAACTGGAAAGTCATCAGTTTTAAAAGCTATTGATGCATTTTTTGACATAAATTACTTAGCATCGGAAGAAGATTACTGCGATAGATCTACTGATAATCCCATTGAAATTACTATAACGTTTAAAGACTTCACTCCAAAAGAGGCTGAATTATTTGGATCCTACATTGATAATGAACAATTAAAGGTAAGAAAGAAAATTGATTGGATTGAAGGGCGTGCAATTTCAAGATATTTTGCAACATATAGGCAAATACCTGACTTCAAAAGAATTCGTGAGATTGAAAGTAAAAGAGACATTCAGACTGCCATAAGGGAATTAATTGATTCTCAAAAGTTCGAAGGATTGGATGGTACTTTTAGAAGCGCAGAACAAGGTTTAGAGATTTTAAGTCGATATGAAGAAGAGCACCCCGATTTAACAGAGTTAGTTGAAAGCAGATTCCAATTTATGGGTGCTAGAAATGTTGGAGGAGGAAGTCTTGACAATTTCACTCGATTTGTTTTTTTGCCTGCTGTAAAAGAAGCTACAGAAGAGTTTGAAGGAAAAGCTAGCCCAATTAGCCAGTTTATAGATGCTATTGTTACAACTAAAATAGAAAAAAGGGACGACTTGATTAAGTTTGGAGAACACATCAATAAAGAAATTCGAGAAAAATATTCACCTGAAAATTTAGGTGGGTTAGACGGGATATCAAATGAAATATCAGATCTCTTGAAGATTTATGCACCAAATTCCGCTTTGAGAATTGATTGGGGAGAACCCCAACCTATACAAGTGGGTCCACCTGAAATTTTTTATTCATTAATTGAAGATGAATTCGAGGGAGACATATCAAAGAAAGGGCATGGTTTACAGCGTGCGTTAATTCTTACGCTACTCGAATATCTCGCTCGAATCCCCCCCAAAGTTGAAGAAGGCGAAAAAGCTAGGGTAGATTTGATTCTTGCTTTGGAGGAGCCTGAGATATATTTGCATCCTTCACGTTGCAGATATTTGGCAAATATCCTTTTAGAATTATCAAAGAATGAGGGAAAAGAAAGTCATCAAACTAGAGTCCAAATACTCTATTCGACTCATTCACCGCATTTCGTTGGATTGGATAGATTCGATAGTATTAGAATACTGAGAAAGGTTCAAAATGAAAACACAGAATCGATGGTGACAACCGAATCACATTATACACTTGACGAAGCTGCAGATCTTTATTCGGATATCTGTGAGCAAAAAAGAGATAAAATTACCCGGGAGAGTTTTAGAGTCCAATCTGTTCCAGTTATGAAACCACTTACTAATGAGGGCTTCTTTGCAGATCTAATTGTATTAGTTGAAGGCCCGTCAGATATTGGAGTTTTATGGAAACTTCAGGAAATAATGAAGAAAGATTGGAACAAGAAAGCCATTGCCTTAATTCCAGCAGGTGGAAAATCTCAATTATTAAAGGCAGCAATAGTATTTCAGGGTCTTGGAATACCAGTGTATACAATATTTGACCTAGATATTGATGACCCAACTACATGTAGAGTACTTAGATTTCTTGATCAACCTCCAGAATTTCCGACAAAATTTATTCACGAAACATGGGCTTGTCACGAATTTAACTTAGAAGAGACTTTGAAAAAGTGTTTGGGTGAAGAGAATTATGATAAATTATGGGTTGAAGTAGGAAAAGATCTTGAATGCAATCCAAAAAGGATTAGGAAAAACGAGGAAGCAATGGGTAAATTTACTGAGATAGCTTATGAAGTTGGGATGAGACTTGACTATTTCGAAAACATGGTTGAAGCTATCTCGAATTATTATGATACGGAGATTGGTTGATTACTTCCAATTTTTTTGGTCAAGCTGTCTACTTTTGTATATTGGTAATAACTCTTTCCACCGCCCTCGAGGATTTGGTTGAAATGAATTTCCAACGAATTCCCAACCCAAAATACTGTCAACCTTAAAAACCCGATTTTGTCTTCTCAACCTGCAAAATCCCCAGCAACCAGTGTTTTTCCCATCTCTTGAAGTTCCAAAAAAGTCAGGTTCTACTTCTCTAACAGTTGCTTGTCCTTTAGTCCTAGCACTGTAGTAGGATATTTTCAATGTGACATGTTCAACGGCAGCTTTTATCCAAGCATCAATTAGATTCAGCTGTGACATAATTTAATGTTCGTTTACAAATTTAAAAATAATTCGTATCTCTACAATCTCATTACAGATTGATATTTTTCAATAATGTTTAATAGTGATCTGTAGTTTAATCTCGGGGGGAATACTTTGGTCTCTCGAACAACTAGGAAAAAAGGGAAGACGGCTGAGAAAGGTGGACGAATTTCGGAGGGAAAAGCAGTTAGTGGCATTTGTGGATGGAAAGAACTGGAAAGGAGAAAGCGAATTGGTGGTCGTGAGATCGACAGTCTTCTTCAAAGAGGAAATAGAATCATGCATTTTGAGAACACAAAGACATGCGTGACCAAGCCAAAAATGGAAGAATACTGGGAAAAGTATAAACAGACTCGAATCGCTTCAGGGGCTAATCTACTCGGCGTAAAAAGCCCATGTATTACTGATCCAGCCAAGAAATTTGCAAAAAAGAAAGGAATTCGTATCTACTAATTACGTCGATCCGTCTTAACAAAAATGTGCAAAATGTAAAACGGGACTGTGAACGGGAGTGTGAAGCTATCCAGGCCCACTTTTAAGCCTAAATTGCGCCTCTTTTATACAAATAAGCTTATTTTAAGCAGATTTTATTGTGGGTTGCTGAAAAAATCAGGAAATTCAAATTAGAACCCGTTTCGAATTACTTTGCCAAAAAATTAAGTTGACGTGCAACCGGGAATAGGTTTTAAATCTCTTGGGTTTAGTAGATTAATTGATGAAGCAAGTAAAATTAAAAGTCCTTGATTCTTCGTTGAAAGAGGTACTCGGTGGAGAGTTTACTATTCGTTTACAAGATGAAGCAGACATTTTGGATTTAATCAACAAGATTGATGCTACCAGAGAGGGGCAGTTTTTCGTGAAGGATTATCCAGAATATCATAGTTTGCTCCATATGATGTGGAATCCTATTGAGAAAAGGTTCTACAAACAAATTGCCCTCTCAGCCTATACAACAGATAACAAGTTCTTTGAGGTGAGAAAAAATCCGCACCTAGAACTCCCAGATGGATTAACAATCTACTTGGGCCTAGGATTATGCAAGTCTGAAAGCGAAGAGGTAGTTGACTTCGAAACTTTCAAGAAATTAAGGGAGAATTCTTTGAATAAGGTGTATTAGTCTGAAAGGACAATTATTCGATGGTTCTCCTAAGCAATTTGATGGTAGCAAATAAGAAAACAAGAGAGTAAAAGAATTGAACAGCTAAATCAATGAGGAAAATTTGGAGGTTTAGGGGACCGCCCATCGCTTGACGTAATGCATCTACCGAATAGGTAAGTGGTAATGCATATGCCACAGCTTGGAGAGAGGCGGGCATGGTTTCTATTGGTATGAATACACCGCAAATAAAAACCATTGCGATACGTACAACCGTTGCTGGTGGCATGGCGTCAGGGATGTCCCGGAAAGGCGCTGAGAGGAGCAGCCCAAAGACGGAGAACATTAATGAAGAGAATAATATTCCAAAGAAAAAGGGGAGCAGATTAGGCAACGGAGAAAAGGGCAACATAATTATTGTGTACACTAGAGAGAGAAACATGCCGAAAAATAAGCCTGCAAGAGTTTTGCCAAGGATTATCGTAGATAATGATGTGGGTGCTGTGAGAAGCATTTTGAACGTTCCTGTTCTTCTCTCCAATGGAAGGGATACTGCTTGAATTGCCCCTGCCCCAAAGAACGCTGCCATAGCCACCAATCCCGGTAATGCAAAGGTTGGTTCCACAGTTCTGCCTATAGAAAAAGCCAAATAAAGAACCACAGGAAGAAGAAGCCCAAAAGTGAGGTTTGGTCCTTTAAAAAAATATATCTTAACATCCTTCTCTGCTATGTAGAGAACTCTTTTCATTTCTTCAATCCATGCCTTAGCCATCTGTCAGACCTCAACTTGGTTTTTTGTGCTCCTTTTCGAGGGTCATAAGTTCGGGACGTAAACCAGTAAGTTTGACGAAAGCATCTTCCAAAGTCGGCTTTACTGTGTTGACTGATGTAACCTTCAAATGATTTTCCGCAGCAAAATGGATTATTGAAGGTAAGGTTTCCGCAGGGTCTTCCACATACAGCCTATACTTGTCCCCTGCAATAACCACATTCCTAACGTGGCTCAGTTCCTTGAGCTCCTCAACGATATCACCTGCATGGTCAAATGAAACTTCAATAACGTTCTCTGTTTTAACTATGTTCTTAAGCTCTTCCGGCGTATCTACGGTGATTATCTTTCCTTTGTTGATAATTGCGATTCGTTGGCACAACTGATCTGCCTCCTCAATATAGTGAGTAGTTAGAAAAACTGTTGTTCCTTTTCTATTCAACTTTTTTATTAGGTCTCGAATCTGTCTTGCGCTCTGCACATCAAGTCCTGTAGTGGGTTCATCCAAGAAGAGTATCTCTGGTTCATGTATTAGGGCTGTGGCGATCATTAGACGCTTCTTCATCCCTCCAGAAAAAGTGCCAACACGATCGTTACGCCTGTTATACAAGCCGAAAAGCTGTAGAAGCTCCTGCGCCAAAGATGTTCTTTTTTCTTTGGTTACGCTGTGGAGTTTGGCGCTGAAATTGATGTTGTCCCATGCCGTCATTTCATCATAAAGAAACGAGGTTTCTGGTACTACTCCAACAACTTCTTTCGCATTGATGGGGTCATGTGTAACATTAAAGCCCAAAATAAATGCTGTACCGGATGTAGGTTTAGTTACGCCAGTAAGCATATTTATCGTTGTAGTTTTGCCCGCTCCATTGGGACCAAGAAAACCAAAGACTTCGCCCCTCTTTACAGTTAAGTTAATGTGGTCAACTGCCAACAATTTACCGTAACACTTTGTCAAGTTTGAGACCTCTAAGGCACTTTCTGAAGGCATAATTGGAACCTCATGTCGCTTTAACTGGAAGTTCTTTCTTTTGATCGTCTTTCAAATTCAGCATGTACCCATCTCCCTAATTAATAGATGAGTTTTCTAAATTCTTAAGCATTCGTCATGCCGCTCAGATTGTTCTGAACGCTAATTTTGTCCATAACATGAATCTGAGTTTCAGTTGTGCCAAGTTAGCTGTTTTCTGCCTGAATTTTTCGGTTTTACCAAGATAGGTTCCAAGCCAGAAATTTTTCTGGTGTTTGCTTTTATTTCGCGCGCGCCCCCTAATATTGAAATTAACAATAACATGTTAAAGATGAAACGAGGGCTTGAATGAGGAATTGAAGCTAGCCCCCGGCACCGTCCTGTTCTCAAACAGGGGAAATTAGCAAGAAGCTGTTAATTGTGTTTTGCGAGTTTGAACGCGAGTCTGAAACTAGCCCGAGGCTCCATCATTATGTGTGAATTATGCTGTTTTTGTTTTGTCTGTATATTGTTATGGTTACGGTGGAATCCGAAATCTGGGTTGTAACTTTTTTGCCTAATACGGAGTTGAACGTTTCAGATGCTGCAGCTTCAACATAGATGCTCCACTTGATTCCCAGATCATGGCGAAAATGAAGAATCTCTTTGTCTCGTTTGACGTGATGGTCACACTCGAACCATCCTGCAAACTCGGAAAGAATCTTCTTAACCAAAAGAATCACAAAGTTGTAGTCAGGAGCGGCTCCCATTGTCAGCAGCATGTCCCGGGTAATCGTTGAACCAGCCTTTCTCCCTTTTTCTCTCACTTCATCCTCTGGGCAGCATTCCAGCAGGGAAGCGAAACCTTTACGGGTCAAGGTTATTGCGCCGTAACGTAGCATGAACCTGATGTAAGCATATTGCTGAAGTAGCCGGTTCATAAGGGAATTGACGCTGATTCCCTGTTTCTCAGCTTCCTCATTCAAGACTTTAATCCATTCTTCATCTATTCTAAATGAACGACCAATTGTTTTTCTTTTTCTGTTTAGCAACAACAGGTTGTCTCCTCAAACGAGGGGGTTACGATGTATTATTATATAATACCTTCTGATACAATAGGGATATATTGTGTACGCCAATGTTTTATTGTTCAAAAACATTCATCTCCACTAATGATGAAAAGTTCGAACAAAAAAGAACCGATTGAAGTTCTATTTGTGGATGACGATAGAGCGTTCCTGAAAAGCGCAAAAAAGTGCCTGAAACTGCAGGGCAACTTTAACATCGAAGCAGCTTTTTCGGTTGACGAAGCTCTGGAAAAGATGAAAAATGAGAAACCTGACGCAATCGTATGTGACATACGGATGCCCTCTACAGACGGCTTCGAGTTTCTGAAAGCGCTTCGAGACAGTAAATATAATGTTCCATTCATTGTGTTTACTGTAGCGGAAGATAAGGAAACAGCCCTCAGAGCCTTTAACTTGGGCGCCAACGGATTCGTTGGA
Source organism: uncultured Candidatus Bathyarchaeia archaeon (assembly GCA_964399485.1). Classification (GTDB taxonomy): domain Archaea; phylum Thermoproteota; class Bathyarchaeia; order Bathyarchaeales; family Bathyarchaeaceae; genus Bathyarchaeum. Next base: position 16,239 of record CAYNQS010000010.1, read on the forward strand.
AAATCCGGTGACCCTGAAGTTGTTTTTTCTACACTACAACGATGCATAGAAAAAGCCATAAGCACTTAAAACCGGAACCTGCAAGTTGACAGGTTGGGTGAGGCTCCATTCTGCTTTTATTTTTTTTGTTCCCAGCGAAACTGTGACTAAAGCTGAGGATAACAGAACAGGTTTGTTAGTAAATGCTATAGGCTTAGAAGCTCTAAATCATAAATTAAGAAAAGGATGAACTAACGCTCGGCTGGGTAGGGTATGGATAAACAAGACTGGCATCTGCTGTTATTCCTGTTATTGTCGCATCATCCACCCGAAAAACTGCACAGAACCATCCGCCTACCCTTCCGGGGGAAAAACATCTACTTATGCGCCAGATGCACAGGACAATTGTCAGGCATACTAAGCCTCATCATCGCCTGGTTTCTCGGCTTCGAGTTCCCTGCATGGTTATATCTTCCCTTAATCTCCATTCTACCACTGCCTTCCGCAGTTGATTGGGTCACGCAGAGCTGTAAACTGAGAGAAAGTAGAAACACAATACGAGTATCCACAGGTTTTCTCCTCGGAATCACTAAAGGGCTGCTTCTTCTGATGCTGATTAAAGGATGGTTCTACATGCTTCTCCCCGCCTTTGTCATAGTGGGAGTTTATGTGTTATCCATTTGTCTAATTGCCTGGAAAACCAAGTTTCTTGATTCATATTTTGATTAAAAAAGTCCAACTCCGACAAACCTATAGAGCTTCGGTAGTGGAAAAACAAAAGCATATTGAGAAACAATAATCACAAACAAACAGTTTCAGTAAATCATTATTACTTTTAAACAGAAAAAATTGAAAATTATCATGAAAAGGCTTAAATTATAACATAGTCACATATTGTGAAATTAGGTGGTTCAACAAAAATGGTTGAAGTTGAAGAAAGGAGACAATATAGCTTGGCGATACTGATTATTCTGTTGCTCTTCTGTTGGCCAGCAGCACTTATCTACTACTTTACCCGACCAAAGGTCAAAACGACACCCATGCGAACATGTCTCGGATGCGGAATGGCAATCCCTCAAAGCTACAATGTGTGTCCACATTGCGGCAAAAAAGTAGAAAAGGTGCCCACAGCCTAATTTGCCTCTGGTTGATTAATATCAAAAACGTATCGCAAATCAAGCGTTTGTTTGGCAGTGGCGTGCAACTATGATATCGAGGAGACTGGTTATTGCAGTATCGCTGATAAGCCTCGCGTGGATTGCACTATCTGCCACTCTTTTTTTCTATGCAACATCTCTAAGAGAACCCACAGAAGAAATCCTTTTTATTCGAATCAGTGGAGAGTTGACGGATACAACTAAAAACTATGTTCAAAACACATTGAACGTAGCAAAGTATCGAGGGTCGCGTCTGATCATAATCTCCTTAGACACGCCGGGGGGCTACGTAGATAGCACAGAAAGAATGATGAAGTTGCTTGATGAGTCAGAGATACCTGTGGCAATTTTTGTAGACCCTCGGGCGATTAGCGGCGGAACCTACCTGCTTATGGCTGGGCATGTTGCGGTGATGAAGTCTGGTTCTCAGATAGGGTCCTGTCAACCAGTCACGGGTACCGGTGAACCTATAACGGAAACAAAATATGTTAACTATTTAACTGGACTTATGCGAAGCCATGCATGGAGCCATTCCAGAAACGAAACAGCTGCAGAGCTTTTTGTCACCGAGAATCTCAACCTACACGCTGAAGAAGCACTCCGCTACAAAGTGATTGATTTCATAGCTGAGAGCCCTCAAGATTTGGCATCAAAATTAAGCAGTTACGTGCTGGTCAAGTACCAAGAGGAAGAGGCACAGCGCTTCACTTTGGTGAAGAGAGAGGAAATCGGCAACTACGATGTGGATCAAAGCTGGGATTTCGAAAACATCGACAAAGCAACGATGCGCGAGTTTAGGAGCACAATAGAGATTATCTCCTTGCCTTCATACCTTTTCGAGTTTCCAATCGCGTTAAGCATGCCGATTGTCTTCCTGTTTCCCTCCATTTACGATGTTTTTGTTGTTCCCCTACTCAGCTTGACTGTGACTCCCTCACCTGAAGTCATCTTGGCTCTGTTTTCAGTTGTTAATGGAGCCGTGGGACTCGTATGCGTTATTCTGTTGTTCAGCAAAGAAACGGAACACTCCAAAGACAGCTAATTAAGGTCATTAATGAAGAAGCGAACGAGTCGATTATTTTTTTTCTATCAGTTAAGTTTGGGTGAATCTTGTGATGTGCCAATCTTTGTCTTACGGCGGTGCAGTGACTTAATGTTTATATGCTTTGAGGAAAGCTGAATTTTGGGGGAATGGGGGAAGAAGCATAATGGATACGGAAAAGGCTGAGGAAAAAGCTATCCGGAAAAGGGTTAAGAGCAGACGTTACGGTGGAAAATATAAGGGAAGAGGAAAATATAAACCAAAAGACCCCGCGTAACATCACCGTTTCTATGCTGCTGCTGGAGAATGATCCCACTGAAAAGAAACCTGAAAACGGTTCTCGCCGACAAACTTGAACCCCATCAACTAAAGCGGATATACAAAACCTACGACATAGTCGGCGACATCGCCATAATCCGAGTTCCAGAAGCTCACAGGCATCTCAGCAAACTCATCGCCGAAGTAATCATGGGCACCCACAGGGAAGTGAAATCTGTTTGGCGTCAAGTCAGCTCAGTTTCAGGCGATTATCGGCTACGCGGTTTAGAGTTTCTTTTAGGCGAAAAAACAACCGAGACACTCTACAAGGAGTATGGCTGCGTCTACAAAACTGACTTGAGGAAAGCCTATTTTTCGCCCCGGCTTTCCTATGAGCGGTTGCGGATAGCAAAACTGATTCAGAGGGGGGAAGTTGTTTTGAACATGTTCGCCGGCGTAGGCTGCTACTCCATATCCATCGCTAAACACTCGCAGCCCCTGAAAGTCTATTCAGTAGACGTCAATCCATCTGCAGTTCAGTATCTTCGCGAAAACATTCGACTGAATAGAGTTGCAGACGTGGTTGTTCCCATTCAGGGAGACGCAAAAAGGGTGACAGAACAAGAGCTGCGGCACGTTGCCGACCGAGTTCTCATGCCACTGCCCGAAAGAGCCTACGAATACCTTGACTATGCCATGTTGGCGTTAAAGCCTGCGGGAGGATGGATTCACTATTACGGCTTTGAGTACGCAAACAAGAATGAAGATCCTGTAGAAAAGGCTGAGATGAAAGTTTCTGAGAAAATGTGTAGGCTATGCAAGGAGTTTCAGGTTGAGTTTGGACGAATCGTGAGACCGATTGGTCCTCGATGGTACCAAGTGGTTCTGGACATCCATGTGAAGAACTAGCCTAGGCAAATCGTTTATAGCCGTCTAACACTAAACAATACTAACAATCTGGAGGGACCAGCCATCAGAAAGAAGTTAATGGATATCCTTGCCTGTCCAATCGACAAACACTATCCCTTGGAGCTCCACGTTTTTGAGGAAAAGGAAGAGATTGTAGAAGGCGTAATAATCTGCCCCAAATGTTCGCGGTGGTATCCCATCAGAGACGAAATCCCTGAAATGCTTCCCGACGAACTGCGAGAAGAAAAAGATGAACTGCCCTTTATGAGAAAATGGAAACAAAAATTCCCCAAACAGATACTGACTGAAGGCAAACCCTTCAACCTCGGAAAAGAGCCGTAAAAGAAGAAACTAACACACCACAGATTTACTCTTAACTTATTGTTACAAAAAAATAGTGTGCTTTTTTGTTGTTATCCTTGTCGTTCGGGAAGTTTTGAGTAAGTTCCATCCTGTGTCCTGTAAACTGCTAGTCGTGCAACAGTTTCCCATTTGTCTTCGTCATTTCTTCTAAGCTGAACTGTGATAACTTCTGCTGTTGGGTCGGCTTTTCCAGGCCAGACGGTTAAACCAAGATAGTCCTGTTCATTTATGCGCGTGTAGAATCTTGCCTTTGGCTGAGATGGGCTCATTTGTTTCACCACAAACCATTGGGTGTCTATACTTTTTATTTTTTTAGGATACGAGTGAACAAAAATAGCCTAAAATCAAAGAAAGCTTCTGTTCCGCCAGTGATGCTTCTCTTATACAAGATTACAGTAGCAGTATTACTCCGGAGACGGCAAATAAAGCTTCAACTGCTATGATGAAGAGCACAACGTCTCTTTCGTACACTTTTTCTTTCACTCTTTTCAGTACGCAGATGGCTATGTGTGTTGTGTCGTAGATGTGCTTATAGGGCAGCTCTAATGAGCCGTCTTCGTTGGGTTTCGCGAAGGCTTGAACATCCCCCATCCTATCGACAACTCTGGCTCTCAAATACAGCAGCATTTCTAAGAAGTATGGGATGAAGAGCCACAATGCGATTCTCTCCATGTTTCCCAGAATAGCTAGAGTGGCGATAAGGGCGCCAATAGCGTAAGTGAAGGAGTTGCCGGGAAAAACTTTTGCAGGATACCAATTGAAAGCCAGAAACGCAAGCAGACATACATAAACGATGAATGCTATAAACGCAATCCACAGTCTTCCAACAAGCAGTCCTGTGAAGCCGAAGACAGCGAAGATTACTAGACCCATGCCTGCCTCCAGTCCGTTATATCCGGCGAGAAGGTTGAATCCGTTTGTGGAGCCGATTACCCCCAATGGGACAATCAACAGGGGATAGAGCAGCCCTAGGTCCACGTTGCCTAGAAATGGAAGCCCTATAACGGATTGGTCTACATACAAAACAGTCAAGGGAAGAGCTATGGGAACTGTGAGCAAAACCTTCTGAAGCTGACTTAGTCCCTCTTTCCACCCTAAAACATCGTCGATGAACCCTATGAACCCCGCCAGCAAAACCGTGGATGAGATGGCAAATACCTCAACAACATGCAATGGTTGGCTTCCAACCAGCGAGAAAGTTTTCAGGAAGATGTAAATCAGCAAAGCGAAGCAGATGACTATGGCAACAATCAATCCTCCTGATCTTGGAATTTTGGGATAGTCAGGTTTGTTCAGGTCCTTTCCTACGAGTTGTGCTGCGTTGGCTGTTTTGATCCATTTTCTTGTGAGAAACACAGTTAAACCGAAGCTGAACAACAGGACCAGCCCGGCAAGAATCAGTTCATCTAAATCAATGAACATGAAATCAAAGAAACCATCGAGACTGGCGCTGAGAAATGTTGTAACAAGGGACAGCAAAGTGAAGAACGTTAACACCACCAATTTCTTAGCTTGCTTAAATTGCATCTGTAACCTTAAAGACTTAAGCGTTGCCCATGAAAATGTGTTAACGAAAACAGTTTTTTATTTTGTCCAGACGCCTCTTCCGAATCCGCGGTACACAAAACCCGCCTTTTCTGCCTTAGCGGGATTGATGACTTGTCCCATATCCACCATGGCTGCAGGCTGTTTCATCAGCATCTGGGTTCTCTGCAGATTTAATCGTCTGAATCGGTCATGCGCCACTGCCACAACTAAACAGTCTGCTCCCTCAACAGTCTTGGATAAAGTTGTCTCAGCGTCATAGCTCATCTCTGAAAGTTCTTTGTGAGAAAAGAAGGGGTCATAAACTTTGACAGATGCGCCTCTCTTTTTCAGTTGGTTCACCAGTTTTTTTGTTGCAGAATTGGCTGCTCTCTTTCTGTTGGGGACTGAAGAGATGCCGAAGACTGCAATTTTTGATCTCCTTAAACTCTTTTGGCACGTTCGCAGAGCATCCCTTAGCAGACGTATTGCATGGTCCATTGTTTCATCGTTTATTTTTGTGGCCAACGACAACATGCGAAGCTTAACATCTACCGCTTCTGCCTCTTCAACCAGAAAATAGGAATCCCTTGATTTATGAAGCCCAGCCATCCTTGAAAACCTTAGGGGATTAATTATGTTCCGCACCTTAACAAAATCTATTCCCGCCTTCTCGCAGAAGTGGGCGAACTCGTTTGCGAAGGCAATGTTAACGTCTTTGTATGATTCTTCCAGCAGCTTCACGGCTTCTGCTGTTTTTATGTCTTTTACGCGGACGATTTCTCCATTCGTGATTGTGTCCAGGATGAGGCATGCAACTTTCAGACTTCGTTTGGTGATGCCGCCAACAACTGTTGTGCAGTTTGGCACATCCTTTGAGAGGTGTGTTGAGTTATTCAGGGTGGAAGAGTATGCTAGACCGAAGTCTTTTCCAGCCTCTAATCCGGAGGCGGTTTCCAGAGTTTCTTTTGCCATGGTTTCAGTCATTCCTGGACCCATGGTGTTCTGGAAGATGATCAGAGAGCCTGCGGTTAGACTCAAGCCGATGTGTTTACATGTTTTTTCGAGCCGTGAATAGTCTGGTTTCTTTCTTTTGTCCAGAGCCGATTGGACGCCGATTATTATGATGTTGCTTTCTGAGACTGCTTTTCTGAGGTTGGTTGTTGCCCTGAATCTGTCATTCTTTATGTGCGGTTCTATGAACTTGCGGAAATCGGTTTCAGTGAAGGGAGACTTGCCTTTCTGTAACTGGTGAACCGTGTGGCTGCTAGAGTCAACGCCAATAACGCTGAAGCCTGCTTCGATGAAAAGGCAAGCCGTAACTAAGCCTGTTCTTCCGCAGCCCACAACACAGACAGTGTATTCTCGTCGCTTCTCCGGCGATTCCAAGTCTTTGCCTGCAAGCTTCATGACTCTAGACATTTTTTTCTCCTCCACTTCATTATTTACCTGTGTTATTAATACGTGGCGAACACTTTCGTTGCAAGCAGATTAAATAGCCGAAAAAATCTATCGGTTGAATTTGACAAGAAACTGTAAAATTTTCAGGTTGCTTTTAAGTTGCTCGGTTTATATTATGCGCGTGGATTCTGGGGCGTTCTCTTTAACTTCTTTGGAGTGGCAGACGGTGACGTTTCTGGATAGGGTGAGGTTGTCTCTGATGATTACGTAATCGCCGATCACGCATCCTTCCATAATTCTTGCGCCTTTGCCTATTGCGGCTCCTTCCCCTATAACCGCGCCCCTTACTGAGGCATTATCCGAAATTGTTGCCTCTGGGAAAACCACAGAATTCTCTAGAGTAACGTTTCTGCCCAAAACCGCGTCTCTTCCGATGATTGCGTAGGGTCCCAGTTTAGCGTTCTGTCCGACGGTAACTCCCTCGTCAACCATAACCGGGTCACTGAACTCCACTGCCTCACTTATGTTAGCGTCCTTTCCGAGCAGCCGTTTTTCTGGTTCAGCGTCAAGCAGGATCCTGTTTGCCTTTAGGAAATCCATGGGTTTTCCAATGTCAATCCAGACTCGTTTGAATTCGTGACCGAAAAGTTTGCCCTCTTCTGCCAGTATCGGAAATACTTCATGTTCAATTGAGACTGGGCGCCCAGCAGGAATGTAATTGAAGATTTCTGGGTCCAGCACGTAGACGCCGGCGTTGATGAGGTTGCTGGGGGCTTTTCCTGGCGGAGCTTTTTCTACGAATTGGGTTATCCTGTTTTGGTTGGTTAGTTTCACGGTTCCATATCTGCTAGAGTCTTCAACCCTGTAGAGCGCTATTGTTGCAATCGCCTTGTTCTGTTTGTGTTTGTTTATGAGCGCCGTGTAATCGATGGTGGTGAATATGTCGCCGTTCAGGACCAGAAATGGCTCTTCGTAGCCGATAGATTCTTCGGCGTATTTGATGGCTCCGCCTGTGCGCATGGGCTTCTTTTCCAGCGAATAGGAGATTTTGATTCCATGCTTTGTTTCGCCGTAGCGCTGCATGAAAGCTTCAGCCATGTATTTCACCGCCAAAGTAACCCCGTCTACTCCGGTTTCGGCTAGGCGTTCCATTGTCCAGTCCAGCAGAGGCTTGTTCAAAACGGGAAACAGAAGCTTCGGTCGAGTACAGCTTAATGGTCGCAGTCGGGTTCCTACACCTCCAGCCAGAATTATCGCCTTCAATCCGTTTCAGCTCTGAAACATTAGATGTGAGTTAGGTAAGTAAAAGTTTTTTGAAGGTTTTGCGGGTTAATCTTTAACTGGATAAGATTTAATTTGTGGCTTACAGGTATGTTATCTCTTGCTGCTTAGAATGCGGGGGTTGCCAAGCCAGGTCAAAGGCGCAGCCCTGAGGCGGCTGTCCCATAGGGGTTCGTGGGTTCGAATCCCACCCCCCGCACCATTATATCAAATAAATTCCTAGCCAGCTTTTTTTTGCTAAATAAGGAATAAAATGAGCTATTGGTTTGAGTTTGTTTCTCTATTTCAAAGAAGCTAACTAGCTAAAACATAGAATACCTTGTAATCAAGTCATTGTTGCTTTTCGTTTTTGCTAATTAAATAATATCTTCCGTCCTTTGTTGCAACAACACCAGAAGGTATGATTGTATTGGCACTCATTTTCAGCCACCTTTCATCAAGTTTGAGTTCTTTGGGTGTTTTAGCAGTCTCTTCAGAAGTAGCTCCCGCTTCTTTGAGTGCCTTTTTAGTACGCTCCAATACCCATGCTGCATAAGCTGCTACTGCCAATTGAATCACCTCCTTATCTTGTCAATCCAATTTCTCAGTTTTTAACAATTAAGCCTTAAATTTCATGTGTTATGTTTATATGGGTTTAGGTTTGGGGATTAAATTTTAGTCCTAAATCATAACAAACCCAGCAAATATTTTACTGGTAAATTTGGGTGGGGGTCCCACCCCCGCACCATTTCATATTTGAAGACTAATAATACGTCATTGTTGAAAAACAGCTTTTTTCTGAAAAATTCTTGAAGACAAATTCTTCATCGGTTCTTTGGAGAACCAAATTCCGCTGTCTCTCTTCGGGTGAGCAGTCACTTTCGGTTACGACTGGTTAACAGTAGAACCAGCCCTGCCGTGAAGAATATCGCTTCGAAGAATTCGTGGTGAAGAATATCGGCTAGATCAAAAATTCTTCCACTAACGAGGAGATGATGAAATAGAATCAGCAAGCCTACCAGCATGAAAACGAAACCCAACATTCTAGCACTAATTTTTTCCACACTCCGTCAAAGTGAAATCCTGGAATTCATTTATAAAAACAGTGGTTCCCAAAAACCATGCAAAGCCATAATGTGCACACAACAAAAGTTGGCGCCCACTCCACTCGCTGATGCAAAGGTTTATTTTTTCAGGGTTTCACCTTAAGCAAGGGTGCAACCAAATGAGGGAACCTTTCTCCGAATTTGTTAAAGCCGAGCTAAGCCCCGACATCCTGTTAATCACCTGCGGGCTTCCGGGAACATGGAAAACAGAGACATCCCAGGAAATCTCAAAAATCAAGGGACACCCAATCCTCAGAACCGACCTGATTCGCCTAGAAGTCCTCAAAAATGAGGATGTCTTTGACGCGAAAGTTGCAGGAAACATGAGCAAACGAGAGCTTGTCTACGATGAAATGTTCGGACAAGCAGAAAATCTTGCCCAGAAAGGCAAAGGCGTAATATTGGACGCCACTTTTGTAACCCAGAAACTGCGGAGACGCGCCGCTGAAATAGCCGCAAAAACCAAGATACCTTTTGTTATCCTTCAGACAAGTTGCTCTGAAGACGCGTCCATTAAGAGAATCTTGCGGAGAACCAAAGAGAACTATGAATCGAACGCCTTGACCAAGGAAGCCTACATTGCCAACAAAAAGAAGTTTGAGCCCGTCGACTTGGATGACCTGAAGCAGAGGCATCCAAACCTTGAGATAATCCACCTGACAGTTGACACCGAACACGACAACCCCGAAGACTGGTACATAATCGGAAAAGAAGTCAGGTAACTGGACTCAGATTTATGATAATCGATTTGCACATCCACTCAAAAACCTGCTCCGACGGAAACTTGTCTGTCGAAGAAATCATTGAAGAAGCTAAAGCCAGAAACATTGAGCTAATGTCGATTACAGATCACGACGCAATCGGATGCCAAAACCAAGCCAAAACTTTAGCACAAAAAAACGGAATCCACTACGTCTACGGCGTTGAACTAAACATAACCTTTTCACACCCCAAATTCCTCAACGGCAAATCCGTCTCCTTAGACCTTCTAGGCTACCTATTCGACACAAACAACAAAGCCTTAACCAGCAAACTCCAGCAAATTGCAGAATACCGCGAAGAACGTGCCGCAAAAATCCTAGAAAGATTAAACACAGAATTCAAGAAAGAAGGACTCAAAAACTTAACAAAAACTGATTTGATTGAGATTCAGAACTCCGCTGACGGCGTGCTGGGAAGACCCCACATAGCAGACTATCTGGTGAGAAAAAAAATTGTCCAAAACAGGCAAGAAGCCTTCGACAAATACCTCGTAAAATGCAATGTTCCCAAGTATCCCCTCTACCTCGAAGAGGCTTCAAGTCTGCTGAGAAACGCTGGTGGCATAGCAGTACTAGCCCACCCCAACGACCCCTACGGAACCTCATTAGCAAAGTTGACTAAATCACTGCAGGAACAGACTGGTATAATCGAAGATTCGATGCTAACATACATTGACGGCATAGAGTGCTGGCACTCCAGAAACACCGCCGAAACAACCAGACAGTATGTAAACTTTGCAAAAAAACATGGACTAACCATGACTGGAGGAAGCGACTGCCACCAGAAACCAATCATAATGGGAACCGTCAAAGTCCCAGATTTTGTGGCTCAACAATTCATCAAATAGAACGCCTTTCTGATCCCAACTGTCTCGCATAATCTGCAGCTAACTCAAAGTATGCCTTTGCCTCTTTCTTTGCTGCGCTCTTCTCCTCTTTATCCACGCTGGGGTCTTTCAGTTTAAAGCTGACGACTTTTCCTCGCACATAAGCTCTGTAGCACTTATAGAAACTAAGAAGTTTCTCTAACTCTCTGTCTCCCGAATAGTTGATGTATCTCTCCACAAAAAATTTGGACAAGTCACTTCGGTCTTTAAAGTCCAAATCCATGGCTAAGAAAGCAATGTCAGAGGCAACATCACAAAACCTGAATCTTTCATTAAATTCTATCGCATCGAAAATGTAAATCCTGTCCGCAACAAAAATGTTACCTGAATGAATGTCTCCATGGCACTCTCTAATTCGCTTCTCAGCCACTCTCTTCGCAAAAAAAGCCGCGTTTCCCTTCATGAACTCACCTATTCTTGTACAAATTAACTGATAACTTTCCTTGGGTATCGTTTCGCCGATGAACTCCTCGCTTTGCTCAAAATTCTCCCTCCAATTCTTTTCTATCATCGGCAAGGACCCAAACTCGCTTATTCTCTTGCTAGTTTTTGCTTTCAGGTGGAATTCGGCTATGATCCTCGCCATTCTGTCAACAAGTTTTCTATCAACTTTTCCCTCTTCAAGAAGTCGAGTCATGATCTTTTCTTCAGGAATTCTCTTCATTTTCACGGCGTATTCAACGATTTCTCCTTCCCCGTTTATTTTGATGCTGTCTGATCTGTTGACGGGAACAACCTCAAGGTACATGTCCCCGCATAACCGCCTGTTGAGCTCCAGTTCTTTCTCGCAGAAAAAACGTCTCTTCTCAAGAGTTGAAAAATCTAAGAATCCAAAGTCTACGGCCTTTTTCACTTTGTAAACAAAATTTCCGGTTAAGAAAACAAATGATATGTGTGTTTGCTTCAGTTCGATTTGCTCCACTTCTTCTTCATAAGCTTCAGGCTTCATCAACGCTTCTACAACCTGCCTCTGAACCTTCTGGCTATCTCCAAACTTGTTGTGATTGGTGAGAGCCATTTTTTTGTCCGAATCTTCCAACGGGGTTGACAACCTTTCTGCTTTAGATAAAACTTTAACCAACTACCTAGATATATTTCACTGAGAATCCGAGCAAAATTTGTGACTCGTCCCCGCGGTTTTTTGCTGGTGTCATATTGTAAGTTTTGATTCTGAATCTAATATGGACTATTATCAATAATTCATACTCCAGTTTCATACAAGTTAAATCTGATAACAGAAAAAGACTTCATTGGCGCGTGGGGTTGGCGATCATACAGGGGACAAAACCGAAACCACATAAAATCAATAGAGGCTTGGACACGCAAAAGGTGTTGACGAAAAGACCTATTGCGGATGAAACCAACTTGAACCAGAACATTCTGAAACAACTGGAAGTTTGTATCCAGAACCGTCTCAGTAGGCATGTATCCCAGAAAAACAATACCTGAATCCTAACCTGAAAAGAGCAGTCATATGGTACTCACATGCGTCTGAATGCAAAAAATCATCCCTCCATTGAGCAGACACCCTACGCGCCATATAAGAGATCTGGAGTGAATCACCTATGAATTTGCGAGTTAAAATCAACAATGAGCTCCGCAGAATACGCAGAAAGATACATAGTGAAAAAATACCAGCTGAGAAGATTCGTTTGATTAACGCCTACGAGGACCTTATGTATACCCTGAAAGTCCCTGCTAAACGTTAGCTAATGTGAAAGATTCTGTCATCTTTCTAAGCTTCATGAGCAAGGCGCCACATAATATTTAGGAGTTACTAGCCGAGTCTTAGAAACGGCATTGACGTCTGAGAAGTATAGATGGCTGGCAGTCTTAGGCGTGGTAGGTATTGGTTTGGGCTCTTTGCACTCTTAGAAATTCTGGCTGCACTCCTCCTATGGTATCTTTGCCAACCCCATTATTTTTTGTTTCCTTCATTGAGTTTCTGAGTATCCAGTCTTTTTCTGTCGCCATAAAGCCTTAAATATCCTGCTTGTTACTGACTTGACGATAGATATGCCAAAATGGGGCTACTCAATAACGGACATAGACGTAGAGAAGACAGTTAAAGCTAGCGGACGCGAGCTTAGAATATCCCCCAAACACGCAAGAGAAGTTTGCAAAACAATAAAAGGAATGAGCCTCGATCAAGCCAAAGAATACCTTCATCAGGTTATCCTGAAGAAGAAACCTGTTCCCTTCCGCAGATTTAACAAAAAAGTACCCCATCGCCACGGTTTAGAGAAAGCCTTCTCCGGCAGATACCCTGTTAAGGCTGCACAACAAATTTTGAAGGTGCTTGAAGGCGCTGAGGCAAACGCAGAAAATAAGGGTCTTGACATGGAACGGCTTCGAATAATTCACGCCTCAGCCTCCTCGGGAATGAAGATAAAACGATTTATTCCCAGAGCATTCGGGCGGTCATCACCACGCTTCACAACCCTTTCTCACGTAGAGCTTGTTCTGGAAGAGATGGAGGCAACCTAATGTCTGTGGTTAAACACTTCATAGAAGATTCAATAAAGAAAGCAGAGATCGACGAATTTCTACGAAACGAATTCGAACGGGCAGGATACGGTGGCGTAGGCATCACCAAAACCCCTCTGGGAACCCACCTGGTAATCTATACCATGCGCCCCGGTATAGTCATCGGAAGAGGCGGAGAAACCATAAGAGCGCTCGCGACAGTTCTCGAAGAAAAGTTTCAGCTTCCCAGCCCCCAGATTTCAGTGGCTGAAATCGAAATCCCCGAACTCAACGCCTATGTTGTGGCGTCACGGATTGCCTCAGCATTGAAGCGGGGCGTCCACTATCGAAGAGCCGGTTTCTGGGGTCTAAACCAGATCATGGACGCAGGGGCACTGGGAGCAGAAGTTATTATCAGCGGTAAGTTACGGACTGACCGTGCTCGATACGAAAAGTTTAGGGCAGGATACTTGCCTAAGAGTGGGGAGCCCCCAAGGAAATACATGAGAAAAGCGGAGTTGCATGTTCAGACGAAACCTGGAATTTTGGGAGTGAAAGTTCGGCTGATTCCCCCTGAGGCAGAGTTTCCCGATCAGGTAAAAGTACAGATAATTGAAGAAGAATTGGAGAAAGAAACAGAAGGAGAGATACTGGAGGAAAAGGCGGTAACCGAAGAAAAAGTGGTTGAACCAGCGGTTTCTCCTGCTGAAGAAAAAGCGGTAGTCGAAGAGCCTGTATCCAAATCTACGGTTCCTCCTGCAAAAGAAGAACCAGAGTCAGAGGAGAAAGTAGCCGAAACAAAGGCTCCTTCTGCTGAAGACAAAAAAGTAACTAAAAAGAAGGCTGCCAAAGCAAAGGCTCCTGCTACTGAACAAAAAGCTGTAAAGGATAAAAAAGCAGCCAAAAAGAAGACTCCATCCGCAGAGAAAAAGCCGAAAGCCAAAAAGAAAGCAGAGCCTAAAGTAGCTAAACCGACAGCTCCTGCTAAAGAAAAGGCAGCATCCAAAAAGAAAGTAGCCAAAGCAAAGGCTTCTTCAGCTAAAGAAAAGAAGGAGGCTGAAGAATAAAATGGCAATCTTACGATTAAAAGACATTCGCGACATGTCTCCTGAGAAACGAAAAGAAAAGATAACCGAATTCAGGACAGAACTAGCGAGACTGAAAACGATGGTTGAAGCAGGCGGCTCCATCGACAACCCCGCCCAAATACGCGAACTCCGCAAAACCATTGCCCGCATACTCACAATCGAAGCCGAAGAAAAACGAGGGAACGAAAAGAAATGAACGTCACACCCAGCATAGTTCAACACGAATTCATCGGCCTCAAGACCAAGGTGGTTAAAAGCTCAAACCCACACGTAATTGGAATCGCGGGTAAAGTGGTTGACGAAACCCGTAACACATTCACAATATTGCACAGTGGCGAAAGAAAAGTCATTGTCAAGGATACGGCTGTTTTTGATTTTGTCATGCCGGACGGAACAGTTGTAGAGATTGATGGCAAAGTTATCATGGGACGACCTGAAGATCGAATTAAGAAACGACCTAGGAGGCTATGGTAGATGTCAGCCCTTACCGCAAAAACACCAAAGAAAACATGTGACGATATCAACTGTCCATTTCACGGCTCCCTCGCCCTGAAGCGGCACTCACTGGACGGAATCGTAGTCAGCGACAAGATGGAAGAAACCATCATCGTCCGCCGCGACTACCTGAAATATGTACCAAAATTCAGAAGATACGAACGGAGACGCAGCAATATAGCCGCGCACAACCCCCCCTGCCTTGAAATCAAAACAGGAGACAAAGTGAAATTGGCAGAATGCCGCCCAATAAGCAAAACCGTCTCGTTCGTTGTCATCGAGAAACTGGAGGAAGGACCAAGTGGCGGCAAGAGCTAAATCTCGGGCTTTCATGGCAAAGGGCGTTGTCGGTCAGAAACCAAAGATTTCCCGAGGATTGCCAAACGGGTCCATCTTGAAGTGCGCCGACAATTCGGGTGCTCAAACGATCCGATTAATTCAAGTTGTAGGATACAAAGGACGGTTATGCCGTGTTCCAACAGCTTCCGTGGGGGACCTAATCACAGTCTCAATTAGAAAAGGGACACCAGACATGAGAAAGAAGATATTTCATGCTGTTGTGGTTCGGCAGAGAAAACCGTTTCGCCGCGTTGACGGAATCTGGGTTCAATTCGAGGACAACGCAGCTGTCATAATGACCCCAGAGGGGGAAATGCGGGGCTCAGAGATTCGGGGACCCATTGCAAAGGAGGCGGCGGAGAAATGGCCTAGAATCGCCAGCGCCGCCAGCATCATCGTATAGGAGACTCAAAGAATGAAGACAACAAAACCTACTAAACAGAGAAAGAGGATGTATCAAGCTCCTGTTACCGCGCGATACAGAAGATTCTCTGCGCCCCTTTCCTCTAAGTTGAAGGAGTCTCACGGCACAAGCTCGGTTCCGGTGAGAAAAGGCGACACCGTTATGATCATGAGGGGAGACCGTAAGGGCTCCGAAGGAAAAGTCACCCAGATTAGCCGGAAAAATTACAGGATATTCGTTGAGGGGGCGGATCGTGAGAAGGTGGATGGAACCAAGATCTCTGTTCCTATTCATCCCTCAAAGGTAATGATAACACGCCTAAATCTTGATGATAAATGGCGCAAAAAGATTCTGGAAAGAAAGGGTGTAGCTGAGAAAGCTGAAATCGCCGAAGAGGAGCCTCCGAAGGAAGAGAAGAAAAAGAAGAGGAAAACAAGTAAAAGAACAAAAGAATCTGGAGGAACATGAGTTGGGAAGAAAAGGCGAACGTGGATGTTTGAAGAGGAAACCTGCGCCGAAAATGTGGCCTATTCACCGGAAGGAGGCTGTTTGGACCGTTATGCCCAAGCCTGGTCCCCATTCCATTTCACATTCTTTACCGCTTATCCTTATCGTCCGGGACATGCTTGGATTCGCAAAAACGGCTAAGGAAGCCAAGAACATAATTTCTCAAGAAAAGATTATGGTTGACGGAAAAGTCAGACGTGATGGACGTTTTCTTGTCGGTTCGATGGATGTCATCTCAATAGTTGACGCCAAGACATCCTACCGAGTGCTACCTTCTGAGAAGGGTCTCATCCTTCATCCAATCGATTCTGGCGAAGCGGCTTTCAAACTTTGCCGAATAGAAAACAAGCACGTTGTAAAAGGCGGAAACGTGCACCTTGATCTTCACGACGGCGCAAGTTCCCTGATCCAGGTGAGCAACCCTCAGAATCCCGAAGAAGATACATATCACACTCTTGATGTCCTGAAGCTCAGCGTTCCTGATCGGGAACTTCTTGGGCACACAAAGCTAACTGTAGGAGCGCCTGCAATAGTAATCAGCGGAAAAAACATGGGCAAATATGGCAAGGTCGTTACCATCGAAAAGAAACCAAGCAAAAAACGTAGAGACCTGCTTGTCACAGTCAAAGGCGTAGATGGGGACGAATTCCAGACAATCCTCGATTTCGTTTTCATCCTCGGCGACACTGAACCTGCCATATCTCTACCGGAGGTGGATTAGCTTGGCAAAAGGAAAAGCTGCTAAATCCAAGGTTACACCTCCTAAAGAAGAGAAAAAGGTATCTGAAAAGAAAGTAGCCAAAGCAAAGGCTCAACCTGTAAAGAAAAAGTCAGCAGCAAAAAAGAAAGCAAGAGAAAAAGTGGCTGAACCAGCGGTTTCTGCTGAAGAAAAGAAAGCAGAGCCTGAAGTAGCTGAACCTTCACGTGGAGAATTGGCTGAAAACCCCATGCTTAAGCCTAGAATCGAAAAGGTAACTGTCAACATGTCAGTTGGGCAGTCCGGAAAACCTCTGGAACAGGCGGCAACGATTCTCCAGCAACTAACAAGTCAGAAGCCCTCTCGGAGGCAAGCCAAAAAAACCATACGCGAATTCGGTATCAGAAAAGGGGAATCCGTAGCGTGCCTAGTGACTCTTCGAAATAAAAAGGCAGAAGAGTTTCTCCGGAAGGCTCTGCAAGCAGTCGAGAACAAGCTTTCAAAGTACTGTTTTGATCGTCAAGGCAACTTTTCCTTTGGAATCAAAGAACATATAGACATTCCCGGCACCAAATATGTGCCTGAACTCGGCATCCACGGCATGGATATTTCAGTTTCCCTCGGCAGAGCGGGATACAGAGTTAAACATAGACACCGCGTCAAGTCTAAGATCGGAAAAGATCATCAGCTGACAGCCGACGAAGCGGTACTATTTATTAAAGACGAGTTTGATGTTGAAATAACGTAAAAATGGTGAAACTATGGTGAAACAGCAATCTAAGACAGAACGAAAGTCCGGTAAAGGCAGTCGACCCTGCAGACGATGCGGCTCCTACGGCTCGCTTATCCGCAGATACGACTTGAATCTTTGCCGTCAATGCTTCAGGGAGATTGCTAAAGACCTAGGTTTCAGGAAGTATGAGTAAGGGGGATGCATCAGGTTTGCCTATGATGGACACGCTTGCAAACGGTTTAACCACCATAATCAACAATGAGATGCGAAGAAAACGTGAATGCATAATTAACCGGGCATCCAAACTTTTGGGGCGTGTCTTGCGAGTTATGCAGTTGAACGGTTACATCGGAGAGTTCGAGTTTATTGATGATGGGCGCTCCGGAAAATTTAGGGTACAGCTTCTTGGCAGAGTCAACAAATGTGGTGCCGTAAAGCCTAGAATTCCTGTAAGCTCTAATGAAATAGAGAACTGGGAAAAACAGTTTCTCCCCTCCAGAGACATAGGAGTGCTAGTGTTTTCCACCTCTCAAGGGGTTCTGTCCCATAAAGAGGTTAAAGAGAAAAAGATCGGTGGGCGTCTTTTGGCTTTTGTTTATTAGGAGAAGTAGAAGATGCGGGCAATCCAATCTGTGGCAACTGTTGAAATTCCTGAAGGCGTAGAGGGTATGCTGGATGGTAGAATCGTTACGATAAAAGGTGAAAAGGGAGAATTGGTCAGAGACTTTTCTCATGCGCCCATACAGATTCAGCTAGAGGGGAAGAAAGTAACAGTTCATGCGAGTTGGCCTCGCAAAAAGGAAGCTGCGCTCGTGGGAACTGTCTGTTCTCACATTCAGAACATGATAAAGGGAGTAACAGAGGGATTCACTTACAAATTGAAAATCGTTTTCTCCCACTTCCCAATAACCGTCAAAGTCCAAGGGAAAACATTGACCATCCAGAACTTCACTGGAGAACGAAACCCGCGCAAAGCCAAGATAATGGGAGACACCAAGGTCACAGTCAAGGGAGACGACATTACCGTACAGGGGATCAACCTTGAGGATGTCAGCCAAACCGCTGCAAACATCCAAAATGCAACAAAAATCAAAATAAAAGATCCGCGGGTGTTCCTAGACGGTATATACGTTTACGAGAAGCATGAGGGAGTCCAAGAATGACACAGGAAGAGCAGGAGACAATCGCAGAAAAGCAGTTCCCCAAAAAGGATCATAGTAGACGCAAGAAACCCAAGTTTAGGCGCCAAGAAAGCTGGAGATACAAGCGCGTGGGGGATACTTGGAGAAAACCTCATGGCATAGACAGTAAAATGCGGAAAAAGGTTAAGGGATGGCCCGTCTCTCCAACCACCGGTTACCGAAGCCCCAAGAAAACAAGAGGTCTCCATCCGTCAGGTTTCGTGGAGACTCGGGTTCAATCTGTGGAGGATTTGGGGGGAATAGACCCTGAACTGCAGGCTATAAGAATAGCTCGCACGGTGGGGGGCAGAAAAAGAGTTGAAATCCTAGCTTTAGCTGAGGAAAAGGGAATACACGTTTTAAATCCAAGAGCGGCTCGTGAGCCTGAAGAGTTCAAGGAAGGTGAGGAGTTAGAGGAAACAGAAGAGGCAGAAAGCCTGTCTGAGGGAGAGAAGTAACGTTGAGTCTGAAAAGTCAGCGTCGGTTAGCTGCCGAAATCTTGAAGATCGGTGAAAACCGAGTTTGGATAGACCCGGAAAGGATAGATTATGTTGAGGCAGCCATTACCCGAGAAGAAATCAGGAAGTTGATTCACGAAAAAGTTGTCAGATCCCTTCCCCAGAAAGGAGTTAGCCGTGCTCGAGCCAGAGTTTTGAAAGAAAAGAGGAAGAAAGGATTAAGGAGGGGACCTGGAGGAAAAAGCGGTTCTGCTCGGGCAAAAATCTCCAAGAAGCAGGCTTGGATGAACCAGATAAGACCCTTAAGGAAAAGATTACGCGAATTGAAGGACAGCCGCACCATCACAGAAACTGTTTACCGTAAACTGTACGACATGTCAGAAAGCGGAGTCTTCGAGTCGACGGCTGATTTAGAGCGCTACATCCGAACCCATGGTTTGTGGAGGAAACGATAATGGC
This sequence comes from uncultured Candidatus Bathyarchaeia archaeon, assembly GCA_964399485.1. Classification (GTDB taxonomy): domain Archaea; phylum Thermoproteota; class Bathyarchaeia; order Bathyarchaeales; family Bathyarchaeaceae; genus Bathyarchaeum. The sequence goes on from CAYNQS010000010.1 coordinate 35,712, forward strand.
AACTGGACCACGATACCGAGTTCCTTTCCGCAGAAGAAGAGAAGGCAAAACAAATTATCGATCACGTAGAGCCCTCGTTCTGTCCGGCGTGCCTCGTCTAGTAGTTCGGCTCACTCTGAATCATGCGATTGTTCAGGTAATCGAAGCTGAAGCCGTAGGGGACAGGGTTGTTGTTTCGGCTCATTCACGTGAATTGGCGAAAACCTATGGTTGGCTGGACAACTGCGGGAACGTTCCATCCGCTTATCTAACTGGCCTCCTGTGCGGTTTCAAGGCAGTGGCTAATGGTGTAGACAAAGCTTTCTTGGATGTTGGTTTGCATATTCCCTCTAAGGGAACGCGAATTTTTGCCGCCTTAAAGGGAGTAATCGACGCTGGTGTTGAGGTTCCCCACAGTGAAGATATACTTTCCGACGAAGATAGAATAAGCGGGAAACACATCGCGGACTATGCAGGTCAGTTGGCTTCAGAGCCTGAGGTCTACAAGCAGAGGTTCTCAGCGTATCTTTCAAAAGGATTACGGCCAGAAGAAATACCTGAACGTTTTTCTGTAGTGAAAGACAAGATCAAGTCGTCGTTTGAGAAAAAGGTGAAAGCACAGAGGAAAGAAACATGAGCTCCAGCAGCGATAAGTTTGAAAGTTGGGTGCCCCGTACAAGGCTTGGAAAAATGATTCTTGAGAGACAAATCTCCTCCATAGAAGAGCTGTTCATGGAAGGACTCAAGATAAGGGAACCCGAGATAGTGGACATTCTTCTCCCCGATCTTCAGGAGGAAGTCATAAACATAGGTTTAGTGCAGAAGCAAACGGACGCTGGAGAGAAATCCCAGTTCCGGGCTATTGTGGTTGTGGGAAACCGCGACGGTTACGTAGGTTTGGGTTCAGGAAAAGCAAGGCAGGTGCGCTCCGCCATAGAGAAAGCTGCTGTGAACGCACGCCTAAACATAACCCCTGTCCGTCGAGGCTGCGGATCATGGGAATGCGGATGCGGAAAACACCACTCTATGCCGTTCCAAGTTCGAGGCGAGTGCGGCGGCGTTGAAATTGTCCTGATTCCAGGACCGAGAGGTCTAGGTATTGTTGCAAGCGAGGCAGCCAAGGTTATTCTAGGATTGGCTGGCGTAAAGGATTGCTGGACGAAAAGCTACGGCTCCACAAGAACTGTTCCCTCCTTCGCCTTCGCCGTCTTTGATGCGCTCAAAAAAACCTACCTGCTGGTCACACCGAAGGATTGGGTGAGCTAAAGTGGCGGAACAGAGGAAGTGTTTGGTGGCAGTTCGGATTCGCGGTGTGAGTGATATTTCTCAGGAAGTCAAGGATACGTTGAGTATGCTGCGGCTAACACGAAACTGTCACGCCACATTAGTTGACGACCGCCCAGCCTACAATGGCATGTTGCGGAAAAGCAAGGATTACTTGACTTGGGGTGAGGTCTCCCAAGAGAATATAGCGCTTCTTTTGAAGAAGAGAGGAAGAGTTGTAGGAGATAAAAAGTTGACTGACGAATACGCTAAAGAATTGGGCTACAAATCCTTGGACAGCCTAGCTGAAGCGATATTCAAAGTGGAAGTGGAGTGCAGCAGTCTTCCTAAAGTGAAACCTGTGTTCCGTCTTCGCCCACCGAAAAAAGGCTTTAAAGGGAAAATTAAACGAAGTTATTCTGCTGGTGGGGAACTCGGATATAGAGGAGACGCAATCAACGACCTCCTTAAGCGAATGGTGTAGTCGACGCAAGCGATAATCTTTAAAGTCACCTTGTCAGCACACTCTCAGTTAAGGAAGGAATTTCCGTGAGCGACCCCTGGTGGAAACGAAGAAAAAAGAAAGACCCTTGGTTTAACGACATCTATGACGAGTTGGAAAGGCTAGGAGACCTGATAGATGAAACCATGCAGAAAGCCTTAGACAACACCTCCAAAGACACGCCGACAAAACGTAATCGTTTCAAAGATTTTTCCGTAAAAGTCGGTCCTGACGGAAAGCCGAGGATTCGAGAATTTAATAACCGTCAACCACGGCAAGCTGAATCCGAGGTCAGTGACGACCCAGAGCCTCTAGTAGACATCATCGAGGAGGGGGAGACAGTGGTTGTTTTAGTGGCGCTCCCGGGAGTCGAGAAAGATGATATTGATCTTCGCTTAACTGGGAATACTTTAGCTTTCTCTGTTGATGCTGCTGATTTTGAGTGGTATGATGAATTGAAGCTTCCGGCTAGGGTGAATCCGAAGTCAGCGCGGGCGTCGTACAAGAATGGAGTGTTGGAGATAAAAGTGAAGAAAGTAGAGAAGCCATTTAGAGCTGATAGAATATCTTTGAAAAAGTGAGGTTTGACGTTTGCCCCATAAAGATAGGAAAGTTAGAAAACAGCGTGGATCCAGAACCCATGGATACGGTCAGGTAGGACAACATAGAAGTGGGGGAGGAGGACGGGGAGGGCATGGAAAAGCAGGATACGACAAGCACAAATGGTCATACGTGCTAAGATATGACCCCACATACTGGAAAAAGAAGGGCTTCGTGTCCACCAGAACCCTCGGAAAAGAGGTCAGCATCATCAACGTGGGAAAATTGGATGACCTTGTTGACAAACTGGATTCCGAGAAAAAGCTGGAGAGAAAAGAGAAAAAGATTTTCTTGGATTTGGAAAGCCTTGGCTACGACAAGCTTTTGGGAACTGGCGAAATAAGCAAGCCTCTGCTCGTTAAGGTCGCGTCATATTCAGAGGCTGCCTCTAGGAAATTGGAAGAGGCAGGCGGAGAAATCCTCAAAGAAAAAGAGTAAACGCCGATGTTGTTCTCCGTTTACTTGACCAAGTGTTTATATTTGCGTTCAACATACGCAACTTAACCAATCAACTTATAAAATCTTAAAATTAAAAGTGAAGGCGAAAAGATCATGGCTGGCAGATTTCTTTCACTGTTCGGACCGCTATCTAGGTTCCTGCCTGAAGTAAGCTCACCAACTCGAAAAGTGAGCTTCAACGAGAAGCTTTTCTGGACAGCCATGGCACTAATAATCTATCTGGTTATGAGCGAGATATCCCTCTTCAACATCGGAGGTGAAGGATGGCAATACGAAAGCCTCAGAATCATTTTTGCCTCAAACAGAGGAACCCTCACAGAGCTTGGAATAGGTCCCATAGTAACTGGAGGTCTTATTCTGCAGTTGCTTATCGGCGCCAGCATCGTAACTGCTGATTTAAGCAACTCCGAAGATCGGGCTCTCTTCACCACAGCCGCAAAGGTCTTTTCCATAGTTCTCACCGGAGTTCAGGCTTCTGCCTACATCATAAGCGGAATGTATGGTGCTCTGGACCCTATTACAACCGTAATAGTTTTCGCCCAACTTCTATGTGCTGGTGTAGTGCTGATACTCTTGGACGAGATGTTACAGAAAGGTTGGGGAATCGGAAGCGGAATCAGCCTCTTCATCTTGGCTGGGGTAGCGCAACGCATTATGTGGTCCAGCTTCTCTCCATGGGGGCCTATGAGTGACGGAAAGCATCAGGGAGCATTTATCGCCCTTGCTGAAACAATTATTAACGGCGAATCTTTGGCGAACGCCTTTTTCAGATACGGCACATCAGAAGAAGGCACTCGCTTTCTTACGAATGAGCCCACTCTGCTGGGTTTCATAACCACAGTCATTGTCTTCATCATAGTAATCTACATGGAGGGAGTCAGAGTTGAACTTCCCATCTCCCACGCCAACTACCGAGGATTCAGAGGCAAATACCCCATCAAACTTCTCTACGTCTCAAACCTGCCTGTAATCTTCGCCTCCGCCCTCTTCGCCAATGTCTACGTCTTCGCCCAGCTCCTGACGAGCCATTTTGGAGGAGACAACTTCTGGGTCAACCTTTTAGGCACCTTCGGAGGGGAGGATGGAACAACCCTAACCGGAGGTCTTGCATATTATGTAACTGCCCCCAACGGTTTTGCAGATGTTGTAGCCGATCCGGTGAGAGCCTTAGTTTTCGTGGGCGTCATGGTTACCTTTGCCGTGATCTTTTCGCTAACATGGCTAGAAGTGGGAGGCTTAGGACCCAGCACTGTTGCACAACAGCTTGTTGACTCGGGCATGCAGATTCCAGGGTTCCGCAGATCAGGCAAATCCATAGAAATAATTCTTAAACGTTACATTCCGGTGGTTACAGTCCTTGGGGGCGCGATAATTGGGTTGATTGCCTCTGTTGCAGGATTCTTCGGGGTGTTCGGAACAGGTATGGGTGTCCTGCTTGCAGTAGGTATCTTATATCAGTATTATCAACTGCTTGTGCAGGAGCAGGTTGCCGAGATGTATCCAGCCTTGGGTCGGGTATTAGGAGGATAAACTTTGAGTAGAACCATCAACATCGCAGGAAATGCTGAGACTGGAAAACATTTTCATACCAAAGAAACTAAAGCCTATGGGAGGAGTAAATGATGAGTTCCATATTGGCGCAACCCCCCTATGTGACAATAATTGTTCTCTTTGTTTCCTTAGCCATGTCCTTCATATCCTCATTAATTAACATCAAGTTCATGCCTAAGGAGCACCGCGAAAAAGTCAAGAAGTTGCAACGCAAAATCTCTGCTTTAACTAAAGAGAAAAACGAAAATATGAAGAAGGCGAAGAGCGAAGGAGACAAAAAACTACTTAAGAAGGCTCAGAAGCAAGAAAGACAGCTTCTTCAACTTCAATCTCAAGCCCTCTCCTTATCCTCTAAACAGATGAGAGTATTCCCAATTACTATGGCAATTTTTTTCATCGTTTGGCTTTTGCTAACTGGAAGTATTCTCGGATTCAAAATGTTTGAGAGTCCATTCATTGGTCCCGACCCTGTAGCATACCTTCCATGGTTGAATGGCGTATTACCGCTAAACCTGTTCTCATGGTATTTCATATGCTCCATTCTATTCTCAACCCTATTCTCTCGTATCTTCGGCTTGACGGGAGGAACCGATTAGATGCTAGGACCTTCTAGGCGAGCCTGAAACAAATCTTTACTTGAAATGGCGGCTGTCAGACTTTGAAAAACCGTGGTAGAAAAGAAAAGAAAAAGGTTGTAATATGTGTTAGCGGAATGACGGGTTCTGGAAAAAGCACAGTGGCAAAAAGACTAGCCGCCAAATATGGACTTGATTACTTTTCTGGCGGAAACGCTTTGAAAACCCTAGCCCAAGAAGAGGGATACAATCCTGATGTAACTGGGTGGTGGGAAACCGCTGAGGGACTGAAGTTTCTTCAACAGAGAATGGAAAACCCTGCCTTCGACAAGAGAATTGATAAAAAGTTGCTGGAGCTGGCGGAGCAAGGCAACGTTGTTCTTGACAGCTGGACCATGCCTTGGCTGTTAAAGGAGGGATTCAAGGTGTGGCTGGAGGCTTCGCCTCAGGTTAGAGCCAAACGGGTGATGACCCGAGACTCCATCAGCATTGAAGAGGCGGTGAAAGCTCTAACCAAAAAAGATGAGCAAACTAGGCAATTATACAAGAACCTCTACGGGTTCGATTTAGGAAACGACCTTTCACCCTTCAATCTTGTTCTCGCCACAGACGAGCTGAATCCCGACGAAGTCTTCCACGCCGTAAGCTTAGTTACTGACCGCCTGTTTTTCGGAAAAACCTAGGTTTTCACAAACAGCAATTCTTCTCTGCTTTTTCTGTTACAATAATTTTTACAATTTTTTCGAAGTTATCTCTTGTACGTTCCCGCTTGTAACTTCGTAACCTCTGTATCAGTTGTTTTTCGTCAACTTTCCCCAGCTTCTGGTTCACTTTCTCTGCGATCTGGCTTCTCAACAAAAGGTACTGGCAGACTGAAGTGACATTCGAAACTCTCCGGTTTATGCTGGCTGTCTCAAAATCCATCAGGTAAGGGCGGTCATCAGCGTTGACGAAGATGTGTTTCGGCGCGTTACTCAGTTCTCCATGGTCTAACCCAGCCTCATCAAGCCTGTAGCACTGCTTCAAAACATCTTTTAAAACCAAGCGAACACGCGACTGCCCCTCTCTTTCTCCCAGAGACTCGATCCATTCTGGAAAGTGGCTTCCCTCAATTAACTCCATGAGCAGAAAGTTTTCGCTGATTTCCAGCAGTTTTGGTCCAACATTTATGGCATTAGCTCTTTTCAGCATCTCCCCTTCGTGGAACATTCCCTTCCTGTCAGCGTCAACTCTGCGAATCTTCAAAGCTGCCCTCCCCGAATGGGTGTAGGCTACAACAACGATGCCCACGCAGCCTTTCCCCAGAACCGGCACATCAAAAACGCTCTTCTCTCCTGTGAACTCCAGAGCTTTCACTCCAAGCCTCTCCAGCTCCTTGAGGCGTCTCTCCAATTCTTCCTGTTCGCATCTTGGGTAGCATAGAATTTTGCTGTGTTTCATTTCCCGGAGCACTTTCAGGGAGACCACTTCACCCGACTTCACTCTTCTCACCTCAAAATACTGGTTTCCTGAGAACAGTTATTAAATATGGCAATTCATCATCTGAATGATGGCGGGTTCCATGTCTATAATATCTTTGCTCTCCGATTTCGGCAATAAGGACCCTTACGTGGCGGAGATGAAAGCCGTAATTCTCTCCATCAACCCCCAAGCCCGCATAGTGGACATAACTCATGAAATTGAAAAGTTCGACATCCGCATGGGCGCCTATGTCCTCGCTTCGGTAGCCCCCTACTTTCCCCCAAACACAGTTCATGTGGCGGTTGTGGATCCTGGCGTCGGAACAAAAAGGCGCCCCATAATCGCAGAAACCAGCCGCAGCCTCTATGTTGGACCCGACAACGGACTCCTCATGCTGGCTGCCCACAAAGAACACATAACAAGCGTTTACACGATAGACAACCCAAAATACATGCTATCAGACGTATCAAAAACGTTTCACGGAAGAGACATCTTCGCCCCAGCAGCCGCACATCTAATGCGAGGAAATAAGCCCTCCGATTTTGGGTTAGCAATACAAGACTACCTCCTCCCCGAATTCGCGAAACCACACCAGAGAAATGGAGAACTGCGGGGAGAGATTCTTCACATAGACGATTTTGGCAACATCGTCAGCAACATTACACTAGAAGACCTTGAGAAAATGGGACTTAGAGGAAATTCTCTTCTTGTTAGGCTTGGCAACAAAACCTTGAGCATGCGGTTCTGTTCAGCCTACGGCGAAGTTCCAGCTGGCACTCCCTTGGCATTAATCGGTAGCAGCAAGTTTCTTGAAGTAGCCGTTAATCAGAGAAGTGCCTCAGGAATTTTCAAGGCAAAGGTTGGAGAAGCATTTCATGTCTCTGGAGAAGTCTCCAGTTAACCTAACTTTTTCGTCAATAGTCTTCTATCCAGAACATGTCTCTGCGGGATTTTGCCAAGGCGTAGCCGATTATCAATCCAGCTGCGAGTCCGCCGAAGTGGGCGACTATGTTGACGCCTGCGCCTGTGCTCAGTATTAGAAGCAGAAATGCGTATAACAGTGCTCCCATGATGGATTGACCGAACGTTTTTCGCATGTATATGATGCTTGCGCCGTACATTCCGAATATTGCCCCTGAGGCTCCAGCGGAAACCGTGTTTGGCGCCATTAAAAAGAGCGTCAGCAGGCTGCCTGAGAGTCCTGAGAACATGTAAACAAAAAAGTATTCTTCTGTGGTGAAGAGTTCTTCGGCTCTTAAACCGAATATGATCAGGAACAGCATGTTCAGTGCAATGTGACTTATGTCCACGTGAACGAAGATTGATGTTAACAGCTGCCAGTAACTGCCACTCAATACGTTGCTGTTAGCTTGCCCAAACTGAAGGAGGACACTATATTCTGTTTGGATGAAATTTCCGCCCACCACCGAAGTGTAAATGTAAACCAGTATGTTCACGGCTACCAGAAACGTTGTTGGCGTCAGCGTAGACCGTCTTTTCATTCCTGAACCATCCTCAAAAGCAAACACCCCGCCGTATATATGCATACCTTGGCTTTGCCTCATTGTTTCTGGTTGACCGTAAGGTAAATGTTGATGGGCTTCTATATGTGTGGTCATGATAGTTGATGTTTTTCTTCCGTCAGTTCTGTTTCTGGTCGGATTGACCGTGGTCTTTCTTTACTCTAGATTAGACCGGAAAGTTAGTCAGCTCTTCGGCGGGCAGGAACTCCGCCTAGAGCACATAATCTTGTTGGTGGCAGCCATGGGCGCAATGGTGACGGTGTTAGTGTTTATTCCAGAACAGTCTATGCTGGTTCTCTTCTCCTTTGCTTATGTTGTGGCTCTGTTCCTTTTCACTTACCTGTTGGCGCCCAAATGGTATCTGGCAGTGGTGCCGCCTGTCCTGTTTATCTTGTCGTTTCTCTATTTCTGGAACATTTACCTCTTCAACTTCTTCGCCATAATATTCGCTATTAGCGTCTCAGTTTACATGGGAAGCCTATTCACGTGGAAAACAACGATAGGCTTCGTCTCCTTACTGACCATCATCGACATCATCCAAGTGTTGGTCACACGATTTACAGTGGCTTCGGCGCAAAAGGCTCTTGAACTAGGATTGCCGGTGGGCGTTCTGCTGCCAACAATCCCATTCACTAACAGTTACACGTTTCTGGGCTTGGGAGACATCTTCTTTCTGGGGCTGCTCGGCATCCAAAGCACACGAAAATATGGCAAAAAGTTTGGGTTCGCATCCATAGCAACAATGGCATTCGTCTTCTTTCTGTTTCAAACATTTCTGCTAAACTCGGTTATACAAAATTTTCCAGCAACCGTTTTTGTTATCAGCGGCTGGCTAACCGCTCTAGCCGCAAGATACCTCTATAACCTGTTCACTTCTAAAGGGAAGTAAAAGTTTAGCCTAATGTGTCAGTTTTGTTTAGTTGCCGAAGCCTCGCGTCACCATCAATCTCTTCTATGAACTTGGCAACGCTGCTTGGCACAAGTTCTTTCCAGTTTTCGCCTGATAACATGCGTTTCCGGATTTCTGTAGCCAAGTAAACCTTGCGCTTTATGAAAGGCATCGACTCGACTCTGAACCCAGCTTCCACGAAGAGCCGATGAGTTAACGGCTCGTTAGCGTAGACAACATCAAATTTTGGGGAGTAACCAACAATCTGGGAGACCCACAGTGCGTGTTGGTGGATGTCCGGCACGGGTATAATCCAGATTCTTGACAACTGGATTCCCTCTTCCTGTAGGGCTTTTCGTATCATGGTGATGCGCTCGCCGGCGGTAAAGGGGTTGTCGAGCCTGTGGCTGTACTGGGAACTGCCCACGATTATGGCAAGCTCATCAACCTCTTTCAAGATTTTCTTTGCGACTTCCAGATGTCCTTTATGAAAGGGCTGAAATCTTCCCACAAAGAGCCCGCGCCTCACCATTTTTCTCCTCTCCACCAGAGAACCTACAGTTTCTTGGTGTATATGAGCTTCTTTAACCTCTTAAAAGCTCTCCCTGTTCTGTTTAACCCATTCTACCGGAAACAGAGCCAGTTCTCTGCCCTTCACCTGTAGTCTCTTTGACTCTTCGTAGCCTCTCTTTTCCCTGTGAAGAATCTCCCACTTAAGCTGCTCTCCACCACCGTAGCCGCCTAAACTCAAATCTGAGCGCACAACCCTGTGGCAGGGAATCAGCAAATGAACATGATTTGTTGCCTCAACGTTTCCCACAGCCCTTGCGCCTCCCCCTGCAACCTTGGCTATGGCGCCATACGATGTCACGTATCCGACAGGAACCAGATGCGTGCAGTTAAGCACCTTTTGTGTGTAGCTGGAAAGATGATTCAGGTTTATCTTGAACGCGTAAGATTCTCTGCCCTTTCCGTTGAAAATCTCCTCTAGAGCTTCCAGAACATCTGTTAGAAGCTGATTAGGTTCCTCTGCAACTTGAAAGGGAATGCTGTTTGGTAGCCTTCGTAGTAGACGCCTCAAATCCAGTTCTTCAAAAGAAAAGGTTGTGGCAAGAATTTGGTCATCCTGCACCGCGGCACCATACCAAACTCCATCCATTTTCTTGCTGCAAACATATATCATCTAAGCGCCTCCGTTGTCGTTATCTGCAATTAACATATTTAGAATTTTTTGAGCATACCCCTCTTTCGCACATAAACATCAGTTAAACGAAATATAAGCACGCCAAAGAGAATCCAAGCCGCGCCCAGGACTAAGAGATGCAGAAAGACGTTGCCAAAAGCCTCTGCAGTATAATTCTCGATCAGGAAAGTTCGCATTCCAATCAAAGCTGGTGCGGTTGGAAAGAGGGCGCTTGCCTGTTGAGCCACGGTGGGAAGCACAATCAACGGATAAGCAACAGGGGAGAGGATCATCATGATGCTGTAAAGGGCATCGGAGACCACCCAGCCCTCCTTTAAAATCAAACCTAACGCTGAGATTACTATGCCGAAACCGTAAAGCGCAAGCATCATGAGGGCAAAAATGCCTAGAGCGGGCAAGATTCCCTCGATCTTTAAGGCTAAACCGAAGGTGAAGTATATGACGATTAGCTGGATGATTGTGCCCAAAGTTTGGTGAACTGTGCTGTGCAGAGCCATCCCTAACACTTGACCCAAGCGGCTGCTGGGAGTTACATAAATTGCCTCTAAAGTCCCAAACCACCTTTCTCTTCTTATGCTGAATCCCATCGCCCAAACGGCTGTTCCAATGAACCCCATCAACATGTAACCAGTAAAGATGAAAGTTATCACATCTCCTGTTCCCACCAGCTGTGCAAGATTCTCGCTATATCTTCCGCCAACTAAAACAAGGCCATAGAGAAGGAAAGGCAGCAGGAAGACGAGGGGAGAAATCAGTTGGCGAATGAAACTTACTGGATAAGCAAACCCGATCTTCCAATCTTTAACGTTGGATTCCCAGGCAGCTCTCAGTTCAGCCTTTAGGTTGCCCCAATTGAATCCTGTTGGGCAGCTGACTTCCCGCAACCCGTATTCTCTATTGCTTTTGTCCAATTTGGTTTTCTCCTTAGTGGTGGCTTATTGCTCCAGATTTCCTCGTTTTCTCCTCCATCCAGCTGAACAGAAAGAATCCCGCGAGTAACAAGGCGATGTCAATGATTAAGAGCGCTATAACCTCCAAGTAGACTGTTGAAAAGTCCGTTCCCAGAAGCATAAGGCTTCTCACAATAATAAGGGCGTAAGTAAGGGGAATGAGCTTGCCGAGGATTTGTGCCCAAGTTGGCAGGCTTTCAACTGGGTAGCGTACTGGAGCAAAAATGTAAAAAATGTATCCTATGCTCTCCGAGAGGTCATAGGATTGCTTGTACATCAGAGAGAATGCTGCCATGATGAGGGCCATGCCATACAATCCCAGTATCAGCAGAATAACTATGAAAAACACGGGAACCATGACTCCCAACGTTATGCTCATTCCGAAGAGGAGCACGGAGATGGTAAGTTGGCTGGCGGCGAAGATTGTGCTGGAGAGGCTTTCGCTTATTGCTTTTCCAATTAGCACATAAGCCTTGTTGCATGGGGCTACGAGCACGTAGTCCAGTGTTCCTTGGTACGCTTCTTTTCTTATGTTTTCTCCCATGCCGTAGAGCAGAGTGTTCACGTAACTGTTGAGGACGGCGCCTATCACAATGAAAGGAACGTATTCTCCGCTGCCAGTGATTTGCGCAAAATTTGCGCTCTCTAAGCCGCCTACAAAGGCTTCCCCCTGAAGAACGAAGGGAATGAACCAGAAGATGGGGAATATAGCCCAGAAAACTATGATTGTCGGGTATGCCAGCAGTGTCTTAATGTTTTTCGTAATCTCATTCCAGACAACAAAGAGGTTGCTGCGGAAGACAGACTGTTGATAAGCGCTTTTCATCATCCTGTTATGCTCCGCCCTCCGTGAGTTTTGCGCCAGTTAACTTGATGAAGACGTCCTCGAGCGTGGGAACGCCAACGTTTAAGCTGCCGATGCGAACGTTCTTCTGCCTGAGCGCATCAATGACTGTTCCCACATGCTCTTCTGCGGTTCCCCCAATTATTTTGATTCTCGAAGGAGTTCCCTCATCCTCATCGCCGCGTATAAGCTTGACAACTTCTGCATCGGGTAGCAGGGAGCGGATGTGCTTTTCGATGTCTGCTGGTGGACGGTAAACAGCCACTTCCACGAGCTCCTTCTCTTTCACCATTGCCTTGAGCCTGTTTGGGGTGTCAACTGCGACGATTCTGCCGTCGTTTATGAATGCCACCCTGTCGCACAGTTGGTCAGCTTCATCCATGTAGTGGGTGGTCAGAAGAACCGTTTTTCCATGCTTCTCTGAAAGTTCTCTTATTTGCATGCGAATCTGCCTCGCAAAATTTGGGTCTAAACCTAAGGTAGGCTCATCCAGCAACAGGATCGGTGGGTCATGTAGCAGGGCTCGGGCTATAGCGACTTTTTGCCTCATTCCTGTGCTGTAGTCCTCAAGCCTCTCGTCAGCTCGGTCAGAGAGTTGCAAAGTTTCTAGCAGTTCTTCAACTCTTTTTTTTGCATGTGCTCTCTGCATCTTGTACAACGAAGCAAAGTACATAAGATTGTCTCTGGCTGTGAGTTTCCAGTATAATGTTCTCTCCCCACCCACAACCATTCCCAAACTTGCTCGGACCATGGATGTTTCTTTGCGAGTATCGAAACCGTTTACGATTACAGTGCCTTCGTCTGGAATCAAGATGGTGGATAAGCACTTAATCATTGTAGTTTTTCCAGATCCGTTTGGTCCCAGAAGTCCGAAGAGTTCTCCAGGGCGGATTTCAAGGTTGACTTTGTCCAAGGCTACTGTGACATCATTTTTTTCTTCATGTTTCTTGTTCGACTGATTTTTTCGAAGAAAACCGAAGACGCCCCTATGCTTCTTCTTGGCAAATCTCTTGGTCAGATTGATTGTCTGAATGCTGAAGACTTTGCTTTCTTTGGCGTAAACCAAACCCTAAACCTCGCAATATACCGAAGAGGAAAAGCTGAGACCCACCACCATTCCACAGCGCCTTTCAGATAGAGAGTAATACCTGCGTAAAAACTTATTCAAACCAATTGACGTAAACTTTTTTGGTCAAGTTTAACCCTAAACTCAACAATCATATTAGGAGCCTAATAACAGTGCATTGTTGAAAACAGTCTTTTCACAAATTTTTGCTAACACAGAAACAGACCAGCAGACCCTATTAGGCTCCTAATAACAGATGATTGTTGAAAACTAACTTTTTTCTGAAATTCAGCAGCACAACACAAGATTCCTGTCTAAGGTTCACACTTTCATTAGACTATTCTAACAGCGTTACTGAAAACAATATTTTTTCTGAAAAACCAGCAGAACACCCTGAAATAATATGAAGCAACGTTTTTTGTAACAGATATAAGCTCGTTTGATTAACTACAATCTGTTACGTTGAAAAAATTGATTGGAGCTGATTGGTATGGCAGGCATCGTTTGTAAGACCGTTTATTTTGAGGAACCGGGTCCCAAAAACACCGAAGAAACGCTCAAGTTAGCAAAAGAGCGAGCTGACGAGCTTGGCATCAGAAACATCGTCGTGGCTTCGTCAACCGGCGAGACAGGCGTCAAAGCCTCCGAAGTCTTCAAAGGCTACAACCTGATTGTAGTATCCCATGTTACTGGCTTCAGGAAACCCGATTTCCAAGAATTTCTTCCCAAAAACCGCAACATTATAGAAAACAACGGCGCAAAAACCCTAACAGCTGCACATGCGTTTGGCACCTTAGGCAGAGCAGTCAAAAACAAATTCGGAACCATCCAAATTGACGAAATAGTTTCATCAGTTCTTCGTCTTTTCGGTCAGGGAGTAAAGGTTGCCTGCGAAATATCTTGCATGGCGGCTGATGCGGGTTTGATTAGAACCAGTGAGGAAGCTGTTGCAATTGGGGGCACCGACAGTGGAGTTGACACAGCCGTAGTTTTGAGTCCGACTAACACGCATGCTTTCTTTGATTTGAAAATAAAGGAGATAGCCTGTAAGCCTCGTCTTTAAATTTTGCAGACGGGCACGTTCTTTGGAGCCGTCCTTTTTGTGCACTGAGATTTTGGTTTGTTTGTTGTGTTGAGGAGTCTAAGCGCTTAATCTATAGTATGCTTTATTAAGACACAAGATTTAATACCGAGTTACAAACTCTACTGTATAGGAGAACTCCAATGCAACGTATCAAGCGATTCAATGAGAAAGTATCATCAGCGTTACGGTCAACGGGAAGAATTTTCAAGAAAACGAAACTAAAAGCCATACCTCCAGCACCTCCCCCAAAACCCTTACCCAAAGGCTACAAAATCGTTGAAAGATACCCACTCTACGAACCCTTCGCTCACGCAGCAATTGCCCGAAACCCACTAAGCGGCGAGTACAAATATATTCTAGACGAACTTCAACTCGACATACTAGAACGAAACGTTTACGACAGAATCTTAGAAATTCTCCTCGCTGAGATCGCTTCACCAGAAACAGAAATCGAGGATCCTCGACAATTCTTCGTAACTGAAGCTGAAAAGATTGTTGGCAAATACCGAATTAGTTTAGGTTGGCTACCCGATGTTTCTTGGTCCAAAATCCTTTATCATGCCCAACGAAATCTTGTAGGCTTCGGCAGAATCGACGCCTTGATGCGAGACCCGAACATAGAAGACATTTCATGCGACGGTGTCGAAAAAGCCGTCTACATCTGGCACAGGAAATATGAGAACCTTGAAACAAACCTAGTCTTTCACGACGACCAAGAAGTAGACGACGCTGTGGTAAAGCTGGTTCACATGGCTGGAAAGCACGTAAGCTCAGCCTTCCCCATAGTTGACGCATCTCTGCCTGGAAAGCACAGACTCGCTGTCTGTTACAGAAGGGAAGTAACGCCCTTCGGAACAGCTTTCACCATAAGAAAGTTCCGAGATGATCCCTACTCAATTATTGATCTGATAAACCTAGGAACGCTATCCGAGGAGATGGCAGCCTATTTCTGGACTTGTCTGGAGAACAGAGCCTCCCTCATGGTGCTAGGTGGAACAGCCTCCGGAAAAACAACATTCCTTAACGCTGTAGCCTGCTTAATCAAGCCCGGCAGCAAGATAATCACAATTGAGGAAACCGCAGAACTCAATCTGCCTCACGAAAACTGGGTATCGCTGATCGCGAGACGAAGTTATGGTCTCGGAGAAGCCCTCACCGGAGAAGTAAGTCTCTTCGATTTGGTCAAGACGTCGATGAGGCACCGTCCAGATTTGATAGTGGTCGGCGAGATTCGAGGAAGCGAGGCATATACGCTTTTCCAAGCCTTGGCAACGGGTCACGGCGGTATGGCTACTATGCACGCAGACTCCATAGATTCGGCTGTTAAGCGTTTGATTCAAAAGCCCATGGATATAGCACCTGCATACATGCCTCTTATGAACATTGTAGTGTCCATTCAGCGGGTACACTTACCGCAATCGAAAACAGGTGAAATGACAGCTTACCGACGAGTACTTTCTGTGGACGAAATTGCGGATTATGAGGATTACCGAAACACTTTCACATGGAAAGCCACTGGCGACATCCACGCTGCCAACCTCAAAAATGGAATAATGCTCAACGCCATAGCCGAACGCAGAGGCTTGTCTTGGAAAGAATTGATGACTGAGATGGAACGCCGAGAAAATGTGTTGCGCTGGATGCGACAACGCAACATTAGAAGTTACAGAGATGTTGCGGGGGTCATAACTGAATACAACGCCAAACCTGAAGAGTTCTACGAGAGGGAGGTTTTAGCTTATGCCCCTGCTCAAGACTCTTGAAGGCGTCTCCTACCGCCTTTTCGGCAGTATTTCTCCAAAGTTCTTAGGTGGAGTCTTCGAATTCAAGGAACATTTAGCAAAAGCAGGAATCAAGATCTATCCTGAAACTTACATTTCCTTAATGTTTCTGATTTCCACACTGACTATACCTGTATCTGTTGCAGCAATTGTTCTCATATACTTCACGCGGATTCTGTTTCTGATCTTCTTGGTACCCATGCCGATCTACGTTATGATTGGCTTCATGGTTATTCCTAGTTCAAAAGCCAGTGAAAGATCCAGTGCGTTGGAGAGGGAGATGCCGTTCGCAGCGACGTATGTTACGGTTATGGCATCCGGGGGGATACCGCCCTACATGAGTTTCAAGCGGCTTACAGATGTTGAATTGTTGCCTGCGACACGTAAGGAAGCCAGAGGGCTAATCAGAGATGTGGAGATTTTTGGGGTAGATCCGCTTAGCGCTCTGGAAAAAGCGGCAAAGTATAATCCGCTGGATATCTTTAGAGACTTCATTTCGGGGTATGCTTCCACAGTTATTATAGGCGGTGACGTTATTCACTTCCTTGAATCAAAGGCTCAGGACATCTTCAAAGCTGGGTCAATGAGGGTTAAGGCTGCCGCTGAACGTATGGGAATGCTTCTAGAATCTTTCATTATCGTAATGGTTCTGATGTCGCTATGTTTCTATATCCTCTTCAGCGTCGAGTCTATATACAGCACAGGCATGGACATGGGCTCAGGAGTAATCATGTACACATACGTTTTCACTCCCATGCTCTCCATTGTCTTCCTGTATCTTGCACATGGTATGCAACCAAAAACCCCACTCAGCGAGTTTAGACCCTATAAGGTATATGCTGTCTCCTCAGCTGTGGGCATTCTGCTTCTCCTTCTGCTCACCGGATTCTTTGGGATGATAGTAACTCCTATTCAAGGATTTGTTGATCTCCCAATTGCAGTTGCTATCGCTTTGATAGTTTCTGTTGTGCCTCCTGCTATTGTGCACCAGAAGATTGCAAGTAGAAAAGCAAGCATGGAACGTGGTATCTCTAATTTTCTTAGAGATCTGACGGAGACAAGAAAGACTGGGCTTTCTCCAGAGGCGTGTATTGCGAATCTTTCGAATAAGGACTATGGAGCATTCTCTAAGGAGTTGAAGAAGATGTCATCTGATATTGGTTGGGGTATCCCCATGCGGAATGTGATTATGGAGTTTGTGAAGAAAACTAGGAGTTGGATGTCCCAGATTGTAATGTTTCTGCTCTTGGAAGCTGTTGATGTGGGCGGTGGAACAATAGCGATGATTGAGTCGCTTGCGAGATTCAACAATATGACTCAGGAAGTTGAGAAAGAGAAGAAGATGAGTGTTCGACCTTACATGATTATGCCTTACTTTGCTGCGATATTGCTGGTGGCAACGACACTTATGACGCTGATCTTTACTACTCAGACGGTTGGTATGGCGGAGACGTCAACTGCTTCGAATAATCTTGAGAGTCTTACGTTGATTTTCACAGTTTCGGTGGTTACTCACTGCTACTTGATTGGTTTGGTGGCAGGCAAAATCAGCGAAGAGTCTTTGGCTGCTGGTTTCAAACATTCGGCTTTGCTTGTGGTTATCGCTGTTGTTGCATCGAAGGTTGTTCCTTTGATGGTTTAGGGAGGAAAAAGGAGGAAAGTTTGGTAGTGTTCGGTAAGTTTCGCGAGAAAGGTTCAGGTAAATGGGCGATTAGTCCGGTTATCTCTACGGTTATTATGACTGGTGCTATGGTTGCTATTCTGAGTGTTGCTTTAGTTTTTGCCAACAACCTTTTATGGTCTAGAGTTGCGGAGGGCGACTTTGATTCTTCAAGGCAGTTGATGCAGTCAGTGGGTCTTCAGATAGATGATGTGGCTTGGACTACGGGGCGCAAAGAGACGATTCGTTACGCGAGCCAGTATGGAGATATTGAGTTCGAGTCTTCGGTACTAACTTACAATGTGTCTGTTGTAACCGGTGCAGGATCATCTGAGTTTTCAAACACGACTGGTGCTCTCATGTTTAATCTTCCGACATCCCGATATTCGATAGGTGATGATTACTGGGCTAGAATCTTTCCGGAGACGGATGAATCCCTTACTTTGACGGGCACTTCTGCTCCTGTCGCGCGAGTGTTTGCTATTGAGAGGACGCCTATGCCTGATGGAAAGTACATAAGAGTGGTTGCTGCTCCATCGATTAGGGTTCTTTTCTCTTCGATTAACGCTTCCGACAATACATACTATGTCCGGATGTATCTTCCAGTTCTTAGTGCAGGTGAATCTCCTAGATTATCTCAATCCATTACTTTAGCTGGTGAATCGGTTAAAGCCCACACCCTAGACAATGTTCAGAGCATCAGTGTTACTGTTGATTTTCCGAGAGGCACTTCAGGCGATTTTGATTCCGCTTTCTTCAATTTTCCCAATGATTCCGAGGTGTTTGATTTCTCCGCGTTTTATTCTGCTGGATACGATAATGTTGTTTTGGAGCTTTATGTCAGTGAGGTGTCGGTTGGGTTTGGAGTTAGTTAGTGAAATTGTGAGTCGAGGAGGCGTGTATATTTGCCGAGTGTGACGATTGAATATGTTATATTGATTCCGTTGCTGTTCACTCAGGTGATAGTGTTTCCTTTTGTGGCGAGTACAATTACATCCAACTGGCAAGACTCGCAGAGAGATGTCGAACTGCAGAATGCTGCGAATCATCTGGCGAGTACAATCCAGCAACTGTATCTAACTATAAATCGGGATGAGGTTTTGGAGTGTACCGTAACTCAGGCTTCTCCAGTTCCTAGAACCGTTGGTTCTTATCCCTATAACGCTACGGGTTCGCTGAGCAGTCTCTCAGAAAATTCTACTCGAATTCTCTCGGTTACTTTGACTTTGGATGATGCGGATAATACGGCTACGGCTGCGGCTGTGCTTGGTCCTAATGTGAGCTGGACAGATTCAACTCTGCGGAGTACCTCTACTGACGCTTACATTAAGGTGCAGAAGTTTTCTAATGGTACACTTGATTTTTCTTTTGGGGGTGATTGAGTGACAGGGGCAACTATAGATCACATGATTTCAGTTACGATTCTTATAGCGGCGCTGTTAGTGTCCATGCTGATATTTAATGGTTTATTCGCGTCTGCAGTTGACTATGACCGCAATCGCCAAGTCGCGAACAAAGCCGTCGACATAATGAACACAATCTGCCTATCCCCAGGAAGCCCCATAGACTGGGGAGAAACAAACGAAACTCTACTAGGTTTTGGTCTACAAGACCCAGAAGCTGGCGGATATACCTTAAGTCCATACTCCATAATGAGGTTGAATACAGTTAATTCTTCTGGCGGTAGCCAAATTGTTTACTACCCTAAAACGGGTTTATATTACAATAACGTCAGTGCTAACTATGGACATGGTGTACTCATTCCATTAGGCGATTGTATCAACTATACAGATGCTGCGGAACTGTTAGGGATAAACGGAACATATGGTTTCAGCATTGATATTTCACCCATTTTGGAGGTTAGTGTCTCTCAAGTTCCAGTGAGTCCTCCACAGAATCACTTGATTCTTAAAGTTGATGTAAGGGGATCAGGATTACCTTTGAGTGGTGCGACCTTGAATTACAATCTCTTTCATGTGAAAAAAGGTTCTACTTATCCTTCAATTGCCTCATATTCTGGAGTTAACCAGACCGACTTCTCTGGCTCAGCAGTTATAGAATTTGATGAAGTAGACGAATCGAATGACGCATACTCCTTCATTGTATACGTTAACATTGGCGGAGTCACTGGTAATGGATATTATACCCACAATACTCTTGGCGATGACAATCAACTTGTTATTCCTTTTATCCAAGATTATGATCAGGGAACCGTCATAATTGCCCATAGCTGGGACGTTCAAGGGGCTGGAAGCCCTCCAGTACCTGAGATTAAGTTTAACGCTACTTTTTTTGCTTTAACCTCTGACTTTCAGTTCCAACCGATTGAAATAGTGAATTCTACAGGTCATCTGCTTTATGGTTGGGGAAATCCCTATTTCGTAACGCAACTTCCCGTTTCTGAAGTTGGACTTCTGGTAATTTCATACAAGCGGGATGCAAATCGAATGGGGACTGTTATTATGCCTTGGGGCATTGGCACTCTCGGGATTTCTACCTCTTTTGATAGTGGATTCGGTTCTAGCGGTTATGATTTTGTTGCTACTGAGCTTAGGCAGGTGATGATTGACGATATTTCGTATCAGTTGAAGGTGTCTACGTGGAGTTTGAGTGGCTAAGAAGGGAGGGTTGAGGGGCGTTGATGAGAACTGTTGAAGTGCTTTTCGTGATTGTAATACTGCTCACAGCCTTCCTTATCACAACTTACTTTGCTGTTTTGCCTTCGCCCAGTCAAGCCTTCGGAACCAACCTCCGAGAGCTGTCCCAGTCCACTCTGGAAACCTTGGATGCGAATGGCATATTGAGTGCGACAGCATTCGAGGACCCAAATGACCCTGCGTGGGCAGATCTCCAAAAGGCTCTCTCAGCCTCTCTTCCACCCAACATTGTCTATAACCTCAGCATTTATGACCTTACAGCAGATTCTCAAGGGACCGTAACCTATCAATTAGCAAACTCAATCTCAGACGCAAACTTCGGAGCAGATTCAGAGGCTGCTTCACTCATGGTAACATCTCCCAACGTCACCTTCACTGAAGACCCACAAAAAGTGGGAGAGAGCACAGGACAAAACATCACCCTGTATATCCTGAACTGCAACGACGCAAACGGATGGTGGATCACAGGCTACACAGGCCAAAGCCTCGCCGCAGATGTCTATAGCCTTCTTTCTCCATACTTCACAACTACTGTTCTCCTAAACAGCACCGCTGATCTCCAACTTCTTTTAGAAAATTCTCCTACTTTAGAAGGGACTATAGAAAATGCTGTTGTCGTGAACACGTTTGGGGAAGCCGTTCCTATTCCGGATGATTACTGTCAAGGAGGTTCACATGAAAGTGATGGCTACTCTGGGGGGTCATACGCAAAATATTTTCATACTCTTGGCAGTTTAACACGTCAACATAATTGGACTTGGGCGAGTATAGTAGGTTACCCGTTCTATTATGTGACTAACACGGACTATTTTGATTTTGCCCAAAACGGTTACGGGATTTACGGAATGGAGGACGTTAGAACAGCAGGTGTTAACGCCTTTCTCCAAGGCTTAGATGGCACAAGTTATAGTTACAATGATGCTGGCACTGCGGCAGGAGTTGGTGGGGTTCAATTTACTTCTGAGGCGCTTGAGCGCTGCAACTATTATGGCATCTACCCATTTCCAAATCAGACAGCGAGTCGTGCACTCACTCAATCTATCGAGAGTACCTATAATCTAGACCGTTTTGCTTCTGTATTTGAACTCAAGAACGGTCGTATTGCTGCTGCAACCTTTAGGCATCAGGATGGTAGTGGAGCGCTTACGGCGATAGGGCTTACTAGGATTCCAGATATACGTGTTACTGCTCTGGCTCTCCTAATGTACTATAACCCATCAGTCTACAAAAGTGAGTTCGGAGCAAGTGGCACATCACGGCTCGTTACTCTGCAACTTGGTCAACAAGGAGGAACCTAGAATCATGAAAAACAGTAGAGCAAATAAGGGTCAGTTCTCCATAATCGCGGCGTTACTCGTTTCTGTAATTCTAGTGACTGCTGTCATATCAACTTACACTCTGGTCCGTCACGCGCCCCTACAGGATTCGCCCAAAGTCTTGACAGCTATAGGAGAAATGAACGCAGACATCAAACAAATTTTGGACTTCACCGTTGGATACTACGGCTCAATCCTGAAAGTTACAGGTAACTCAACATATGCGAGGGGCCTCACAACCAGTTATCTTTCCAGCGGATTAGTTAACATCGCTCGTTCACATCCGGAATGGAACCCATCCTTCGAACTCAATTCCCAAACTGTTTCAACCTGCTGGTTTATGCCCGAAAGCTACAGTATGGGACGCATCAACATAACCTATTCTTTAGAGGCTCTTGGAATTGAAGGTGTTATATTTACAACATCTTCTGCTTTAAGCGTAGAAATGCTAAACTCATCCTCTCCCGATATAGCTCGAATGAATGTCACTCGCGATAATAGCGAACCTGAATTGGGATTAAATAACGAAAACTTCTGGTTCTACAAATACAACTATGACGACTCAACTTGGGAACTGGTCAACCCAAACCCAACTGACGTAAGAATTTCTTCCAATGGCACATACACAATAACAATCCCTTCAGGAGTAAATCAAGACGCCTATTCGGTACAAGTTGAAGATGATCGAGGTTTAATTGTATCCGCCTTCTATTCACAAGCATCTGTTGTTTCAGCATCAAAAATTCCCCATTACACGTACACTTTTAATTGGGATGCTACTGGTATGCTTGACATCTACGAAGATTTATCCACGGACAACTTTGCAATTGAAGTTCTCCAAAACGGAACGCTAAAATGGCTTGGGCAATCCCTAGAGCTAACCACTAATGAGCGACCTATTCCACCAGTTTGCATTAAAGCCTTTCACGTTAACGCAACGATTGGTGGCAACACTCAAGAGGTGCCATTCCAAGTAGAGGACTGGGCATCAGACTACATGGTTCCCCTAGGACTCTCTAGCAATCAGAGTATCTTCAACAACAATCACATGCTAGTGTTTTTGGTCAATGACGCTGTCGATGAAATTACCTTGTGGTGGGATGGAGACGACACTGCAAACCAGACACCTTACGCTTGGGAAAACAAATACTTCACCGATGATGTACTAACCGATCCAGATAATGGGCAACTATCAAATGGACTCTTAGACTTAACTGTTTCAATAGTTGATCCTTTCCCCTTCGGAGACCCAGAATTTAGGGTAACGTCAACCGTGGGGGGTTCCACATGCACAACAGAATTTCTACGAATCAATAATGAATTTCCCATATTCTGGGCTGATACAGCTTACGTGATTTTTGATGGTGTCGTGAGGGATATATTCCAGCAAGAACCAGAATATCGCGACGGAGCTGCAGGTTGTCCTAACTTCTATGCACAGGTATTTTTGACTTTACCAGCTAACGCAACTTACTATACATGTACAACAAGAATAATCTTCGTGGACTCCGACCAGAGCAGAAGCATTTCAGACTTGAGTGCTGTCCAACTCGCAGGTCTCAGCGGAACGCAGCTAACAGAGGATGGAACCGATGGAGTCTACCCTCTTAATTCCACTTCTACAGGTCTTTTCTATGATAGTTATCCAACGGGTTGGGATCACCATTGGAGCCAAATAAGCTCAGGAAACTCGGGAGCAGGACTCATGTTCACGAACGCCACCAACCAGAACCTTTACCTTTTCGACTCAGTGGTAGCCAACAACACGGGAGCTCTTAATGTGCTCAGTTCGGGCATCGAATTTAACCCTGTGGAGGACGGGCTGAACAACACCGTCAACAACTATAATGATGCTTTGGATGTGATTTGGCATGGGGCTGTTGTGACATTCAATACTGAACCCATTTATACCAGCTCTGCAAACGAGCATGTTGGTCTTTGGGTTATGGTGGAGTATCCCCCAAGTGTAACGGTAAACTGAGTTGATGTTTGGTTGCAGATAAAATCCTCTGAAACTTCAGGAGTCACTATTCTTGTTGTAGGCATCGTTCTTCTGTTAATCACCTTTATTGTTGCCTGTATTCATCTGTATAGAGACATTAACGTCCTACCAGTTCCCAGCGTCTTGTCATCCTTTGGAGAAGGTTTGTCCCCACTCATAGAAGCCGCCATCCGCGTCATGTACCTAGGGTTGATGGGCTGGATCGCCTCCATAGTAATAGCTAAAGGAGTAACTGCCCTCTTACGAGCCAAGCAACTAGACAAAAAAATAGCCTCCCAAAGCCACAAGAGCCAATAATCAGCGAATAGAGAATCTCAGAGAAAACGTCACGCCATAGTTTCTACCTTTTGAGATGGAACAACTTTGTTTTTGTTTCCTACGAAATTTTCCCAAGTTCAATGTTTTATGTAAGGAGTGAGCTGAGCAGAATCCACACAATGTCACCGTAGATTAATGCAACAATTAAGCCTGCTGTGATAAAGATGAGGAGAGGCAAACCAGGTGTAGCCCACACTCCACCCTCAGGTCTTTCCTCTTTTACGTTCTCTACTATTCTTGAGACAATCTCTTCCCGCTCCTCATCCTTCGGAAACACCAACAACTTTCTCTTCGTCTCCCCCTCCTCGTTCACATCCACATCCTCAAGAGGATACAGGTGACCCGTCTTCAACTTAGACAATTCGACCTTGTAGCCGCTGACAAGCGCCAGAATTTTGCGACCAAAAGACTCGGCCTCCAAACCATCAAAGAGGCTCCTCCTGTTTCTAGCCTTCCAGAGGATGTTACGGAGGAGCGCATAAAACACGCTAAGGGCACCTAACAGAACGCTGTTAGTGAAGATTGTTAACGGAAATAATGGAGAAAATAAGCCTGTGGGCTGTGAAAGAAGATGACTGGGATAGACGGGTAAAGCGAGAGCAATGCACATCAGTGCCTTGGCGTCTGCCCCCCCGAAACCGCCCACATAGAAAACTGCTACAGCCAAAACCGAGGTTACAGCAAAAGACAAAACATATGACTGTAAAAGTTGAAGAGGCTGAGAAGAACAAAACAAAAACTGGACTCCAGTCAACGCAAGAGCTGTGGGTCCTAGGATGACCCAAACTTTGTTGCTTACTTCTCTGGTTTTCCAGTCGCTCCAAGAAGCATAAATCAGAAAACTGACACACAAAAGGACTCGGGCGCCGTCAAGTATCTGGTTCACGCTAGATCATCTACAGTGTATATCTTTGTAAAAATGGAGAATATAAAAATTCTAGGTTAGTTTTCTTCGGAAAGAAGGGAAAGAAAGAGGGCAGTTACGCCTCTTCACTGAACGGAATGCTCATTCCTTCTTCGGTGACCACTTTAAAGTAGTATCGTGTTCCACTAGTCCACGAAAGGGCGAAAGTGATTTTCAATGACGAACCTTCACTGACAATTTGTGACGTCGGGTCGTAGGTTACTGAACTAACTGGCTGTAGATCTGAAGTTGATGTGCCTTGATAAACTTCTGCAACCTTTGCGTCGGCTGTTCCAGAATTTCTTATGGTAATGTCGACTTTGAGTCCTGAGGAGTTGTAGTATCTTATGTTTTCAGGACTTAGCACAGCTCCTGCCTGGCTTGTTGTGGATCCTGTGAAGGTCATGACCCAAGCGTAGGTGACTATGACGGCTGCGACGGCGATGACTATCAAGAGTAGTGTGGCAAGGATTGGTGAGATTCCCTTTTTAGATTTTAACATTCTTTTCATCATTATTAGACTTCTCCTATGACCAGAAACTCTGAAGTCACAATATTTAACAGATATGAAACAGAAATACGTATTACCCATAAATGTTCAATTCAGAATCCAAATATGATTTGAGGTAACAAAAACGTGACAATTTTGAATGTTTGTTAAAAAAGGTGTGCAGAACAAACATTATCGTGTAATTACCAACCATCGTTACTTTCAATGTTTCCACCGTTTTTAGTGGCCACAATCGATGAAGAGCATTATTTATCTAAAGGGTCAATCTGAGTGACTACTTCAAAAACTAGGGGGGGCGTTAGGGTTCTCTTTTCCAAGCTAACTCCAAGTAAGCTTTCTAGGAATCCGCACCAAAACTCCGAATTGCTAATGAGCGGTGTTCTGATTATCACAAACCTGTCTTTAAGGTAGAAATCACCGAAACCCTGAACACGCAACCTCTTAAAAACATCAGTCCATCTTTCACGGTTTGCAGTTTCTATGTCAATGCTGGCTTCCAGAGAGACTTTGGTGATTTCCCCAGTCTTATATCCAACCTCTTTCCACTTCTCTTTAGGAATGTAGCTGAGAAACGTGTCAAGGAATTCGACGTTTAGGAAGGCTACGCGGCTGATGCCTATATAGTATTCTCCGGGGTATTTCCAGTCGTAGATTCGCATGCTTCGGTAAACGTCAAGCATCTTCGATATGAGGGGTTTTATTCCCGGTTCTCTCCCCTCATTTATGAGAGAATCGATATATTCCCGTTCTTCTTCATCCAAAATGATTGTGGTTCTTTTGACTGAGCGGTCCTTTGGAGACAATTTTTGTCCTCCCTGCTATACCTATTATGCTCTCAGGCATATTTTATATGTTACGTATTCCGTATTCAACAGTGATATGCTAGATAGAGTTTCTGTAATCAGAATCCAGATGAAACAACATTAAGTTGGATACATAAAATTGGAATGGATGAAGCGTTCATAAACGTTATTTACTAAATAGGGGCACAGAAAGCATCAGCAGTCAAAAGGAAGATGGAACGTATGGGACCACCTCTGGTATATAAAGTGGACTTGACCGAACTTCAAGGAGAAGGGGACTTCCCGTGTCCCAGTTGTGGAGCTATCATATCTCCTGAAGACGAAACCGAGGACGTTTACAGCATTGTCAGCACCAAAGTTGACGGTGACGAGCTAAAAGAATTGGTAATTCAATGTAACCGGTGCAAAAGCAAAATCCGATTGGTCGGATTCACTGTTCCCGAAATGTAGGGAAACACTCTTCAGTCTCGAAAACTAACTTTTAGTCTTCTAACTTATTGTGACTTTAACATCATCCAAGTTGTATGTCATCTCGGTCTCCCAACGTACACTACTTCCCACAGCAACCCAAACTTCTCCGCTGGCGCCCGTATTCACAGTTGCCGTGTGGGTGTAACGTTTCCATCCTGAAACTTCGTTGGCGTGTCCAAGAACAGTAAAGTCTGCCTCAACTTCAGGATTAGAACTTCCTGCAAAACCGACAACATCTGCTATCACATTGAAACTCTCACTTTCACTGTAAAAATCAAGAGAAACCTCAACCTGAATCTGCGTGTTTCTTTTAACTGACAGCTCTCTTTCAATCCAGACTGTGCCGTCATCCTGGCTTCCGTCAATGTATAGCTCCACAGAATATTGTCCAGATTTAACGGGAGAAGTTACCCGTGAAGCGTTCCAGTCAACAAGGGAACCTGGGTTGTTGGGGTCTGGAGGAACATCTGCGTCCCCTGTCCATCCACCAAAGTCCTCCTCAAAGCCTTCATCGTATCGGACTGGTTTGGGATAAAAATACCATCCAGCCACAACGCTGATTATAGTTAGAATTCCGATAACGATGCCCCATTTGAGACTTGACCTCACTTAGGTGAAACTCCCCGTGAACCAATAATTATGGGTCATAGATAATACTATATTTTAGAACAGCTGGGGAATCCAGAGATGTTGGTTGTTCTACCAGAAGCAGGGGATGTATTCTCTTGCTGAGAATTTGACCCCCAATTTTTCTGCTTGTTCTTTGACCTTTGATAGGTTCGCCTCGGGGATGGTTACGGCTGTTGCCTCTGTTTCTATGCCTTCTTCTTTAGCCTTTTTGATGAACTCCAAAACATTTTCATAGGCATCTTCCTGCGCAGGTTTGCAGACTTGGTTGTATGTTTCTTTGTCGTGGGCATTCAGGCTTACGCTCACCTTGTCTACGCCTGCCTCCTTTAGCTCCCGCACCACATCTCTTCCTCTGTTCAGTAAGTATCCTTGACCATTGGTGTCAACCCGGACAGTCTTCCAGTGGTGCTTCTTTATCCATCGGGTTACTTCCAAAACGAGGTCCAGCCTTTCCAAGGGTTCTCCGAAGCCGCAGAAGACAACTTCGCTCCAGTTCTTTCTGTTTATAACCTTTTGCAGTTCCTCAATTACCTCTTCTGTGGTCGGCTCCTCTTCCAGCTTTAGGTTAAATTCTCGAATGCCCTTCTTGTATCTTCTGAAACAAAAGTAGCAGCTGTTGGGGCACCTGTTGGTTACGTTCAGGTATAGGCTGCTGCCAAGCCAGTAGGCGACGCTTGGGTTTCTATTTTGGGTAGGCATTTAGTTTTGGTATTCCCATTCTTCTTCTTGTGCTTTTTCCTCTTCTTCTTCAAGATCGCCTTCCCCGATGAAAGTGTATTCTGGAAAATCATCAGTTTCGCCTTCAAGTTTTTCAACTTTCAGCCATTTTTGCTTCTTTCGTTTACCTCGAATATCGAATCCCAGCATCAGAAGATATGGTATCAGCAAATAAACCGCTGCTAGTAATGGATTGCGGAACAGTGGAGCTAAGCCGAGGATTTGATCTAGGGCTCCGTTGCCGAGGCCGGTCGCCACGGCGTCTTGTATTACGAATGCCAAAACAGCTAATGTTAGACATAAGCCGAATTGGACAAGAACGCCTCTCTCTTTTCCTAGAAGTAACGAAGGGATTACGGATGACAACAGGAAGATCCATGCGAAGGAGTGGATGAATACGATCATGTCTAGTCTGGAAGCCAGCCAAGCGCCGATTGGAGGCAGGTATGTGCCAATGTATATTGTGACTGTTGTTACTGTTGCCTCGGTGAAAAGCTGGTAGCTGGTCATCAATGTCCAGGCTACGGATATGTATAAAGGTGTTAATATGGTGGCTTTTCCCAAGTGCTTTACCTATTACCCTATTAGCGTTTATTATATCTTAAGCCTTACGGTATACTAATAAGTTAAGAAAAACAGTAAACACGATATCAGGCAACAAAAAAATAGAAAAAAATTCTGTACGAAATTACAGACTAGCAGCGAATAGCCAATCTGCGGTGAACCATCAGGAACCCTCTGGCGAGGGCTCGCGACCTTGCGATCTTTAGCGTAGACGCTGTCGGTTGTCTGAATACGTAGAAAAGGTGCTAGTTGGTGTCTAGCTTCGTTTCAAGGTGATTTCGATGGTGGAAATCATCCTTGAGTTGCTTTCCCCTTCTCTTGGCGGCATCTCTTCGGTTCCGATGGCGATTTTGTCTACTTTCATTTCTTTCACAAATCTGCGCCTAGCTATTTCTACGGCGTCGACTGCTGTGGTTATGGCTTGTCCTCTCGCCTTCACTTGTACCTCTTTTACTTCGCTTCCGCTGAAGGCGGTTACGATGCCTAACACATAGTTCATGGGGGGTTTTCTTCCT
>CAYNQS010000011.1:0-56787 GCA_964399485.1 uncultured Candidatus Bathyarchaeia archaeon
CAGAAGATGAATTGTTCGATTTTGTTGAATTGGTGCACCCTGAACAAGCCTTTGGTGTATTTGCCGTGGGCGCCCACCTCTTTTCTGAAGCAGGAGCTGACCCCAACATATTTTATGGGCAGGTCCTGTTGGAGGATGGTTTCATCCATGAAGGAGGCTGCCATGGGGTGCTCGCTGGTGGCTATGAGGTATAGGTCATCGTCTTCTATCTTATACAGCTGGTCTCCGAAGAATTCGAGGTCTGTGACTCCCAGATAGGGTTTCCTGTGCATCATCAGAGGCGGCTCAATAAGGGTGTAGCCTCTGCTTCTGAGAAAATCTATCGTATAGTTCATGATTGCATAGTCAAGCCTAGCCAAATCCCCCTTCAGATAGTAGAAGCCGTGACCGGCAACTTTGGCTGCACGTTCAAAATCTACCAAACCCAAATCTGAAGCGATTTCCACGTGGCTCTTGGGTTCAAAACCGAATTTTGGAGGTTCACCAACGACTTTTTCGACGACGTTTTGGGTTTCGTCTTTGCCGAAAGGAACAGTTTCATGCAGTATGTTGGGAAGCTTCAGCAAGATAAAATCGGCTTTTTCTCGGTATTCCGCAACCTGCTTTTCCAACTTCCTTATTTTTTCTGGTATGTCCTTTGCTTCTTCGATCTGTTTGCTGGCGTCCTTTCCCTGTTTCTTCAGGTTCGCTATCTGTGTGGTTACCAGTTTCCGTTTGTGGCGAAGCTTGTTTGCTTCTTTCAGCAGTTTTCTCCACTGTTTGTCGTATTTGATAAGATTGTTGAGCATCTCAATTTTTTCAGGTTCACCTCTCTTTTCCAGGTCTTTTCGTACGGTTTCTGGATGCTCTCGAATCAGTTTAATGTCTAACATCAACCTGTGCCTCGGAACCCTCTTCGCCTCAAAGTTTAAACTAACTCAATATTTAACGTTATACACTCAAGCTGAGTGAACGTAGACCCTCAGAAACCATTTTTATGCGGTTAGTGCCTGATTTCCTGAAAAAAGCTATTTTTCAACAATGAAGTATTATTAGTCTCCTAATATGTTCGGGGTTTGTTAGTGTGTTATGTATCTGAAGCCCTGTTTTATGGTGGTTAGGAGCCCTTCTTTTCTGATTTTGCGGAGTATCCTCTTCGGTGACCTGTTGAAGGATGAGTGGAACCGTTCCTGTATCTTAACTACCGTTTCGTAATCGAACTCGTCGGTTTTGACGTAGGTCACAAAATCTTCCACCTGGTCGTAGAGTTTGTTTTCCATCACTTCTTTGTATAGAGCGCTGCCTGGAACCGCCACAAACACATTAAACTGGCACCAGTCAGGGTCCAGCTTCCTTGCAAACTTGAATGTTGCTTCCATGTCTCCGATTGTTTCTCCAGGTATCCCCAACATGAAGGAGCATGCTATCCGTATCCCCACTTCCTTACAAAGCCTGAATGCACGAGTAACCTGCTCCATAGAGATTTTCTTGTTGAGTTTCTCCAAAATTCTGGGTGAACCTGACTCCACCCCAAACCATATAGTGCGGCATCCAGCGTCTTTCATTTCCTTCAGCATTTCCCGCGAGACCTTGTCGACTCTGCTGTCACAGACCCATTCGATATCCAAGTTCTCCTTTTTCATCAGCTTACATAACTCTGCTGTCCGTTTCTTGTTGATGGTGAAGTTGTCACCCACAAAATAGACTCCCCTTGAACCATAATTTTGGGCTAGATCCTTAATTTCTGCCACAACTCGGGGAGGACTAAAAGCGCGAACCCTTGACCCCCACAGTTTCTTGGTCTCACAATATGCACAATTATATGGGCAACCCCGCACCACATTCATGGTATCCATGGGAGTTGCGTCAAAGTATGGGGCAGTTCTATCGTAGATGTGCATAGGCAGTAAGTGCCTTGCCGGAAAAGGGATTTGATCAAGATCTTCGATGAGCGTGGAAGGAACTTTCACTGTTTTTCCGTTGTGCCTGTAGGCGACACCTGAGATTTTGGCAGCAACTGATTTATCTTCACCTTTTGTAATACTGTTTGCTAGTTCCACCATTGCACGTTCACCCTCCCCCATGACAAGATAGTCTATCTCTTGGTGCCGCAGCAAGCTTTCAGGTATGTATGTGGGCTGCCATCCACCCACCACAATCTTGCAGGAAGGAAGCACCTCTTTCACTGCTTTAGCCGTTTCAATGCTTGGTTGATATGTCACGGAACCGCAGGTTATCCCAACTATTTCCGGCTCAAGCCTTCCGATTTCCTTCTTGACTTCTTCAATTGGTTTTCTAATGTGGTAATTGTCAAGGATTTGTACCTGAAAATCCGCCTTTTCTAGAGCCGCACCAACATAAGCTAATCCCAGAGGGGGAAGTCTCCCCGATAAACCCCAAGGTGAATGAGGGGGCGGAGCGGTGGTCATCAATAAAATCAGTTACACTTCTCTCCTCTGATCCATACTTAGACTTAGAATACATAAAATGCAGTCTCTAAATAATGTTCTGTAAAATCTTCTGGATGTTGCTGCTCAGGCTGTCACCGCCCAGAGTTCATAAATATATAAAACGGAATCGTTTTTAACCCGCAAATATACTAACATTTTGTCTATCTGGATGGATTTGACCCGAAATGGCATGTCCCGGTCCCCCGAAGAAACCGAAGAAAGGTCCATTGATGATCACTTCTTGGAGAGCCACTGGCGCCTGCAACTACAACTGCGTATATTGTAATGTAGACGCAAACATGAAGCCGTCTCCCGACGAATTAGATACTGAATGGGGATTGCGTCTCGTTGACCAAATCTACGAATTCGGCTCCGAATGGTTCGGAATAAAGGGAGGAGAACCCCTCGTACGGAAAGACCTCTTCACGCTCATCGCCCACGCGAAAGACTTGGGGCTTGAGGTGTTACTGCTGACCAACGGATACTACGTTGATGGAGAAATCCTCGACAATCTAACCAAATACAACGTCTACACCTCAATCAGCATAGACGGCTCAGAACAGGCGAACGATTCGTTAAGGGGGAAGGGCTCATACCAAGCAGCCCTGTCAGCAATCCAAAAGCTGTCAAAAAACGGAATCTTGAACGGTTTATCCATGGCAATCACAAACCGCAACCTCAACGAAGCCGACCACATAGTTGGTCTGGCAGAAAAATATCATGCTAGGTTCGTTTGGTTCAATCATCTGGTTCCAACCGGAAGAGCCAAACAGCATCTTGACTTGGAGCCGACGCCTGAACAGTATGAAGTGTTCCTGAATCACCTGTACGATTTAGCCCACAAGCAATACAAGGTGTACTTCGACTTCAACATACATTGCCCCCACTACCTCAGAATCTACAAAGAACGGGACCCGGAAGGCTTCTGTGAGTGGTTCAATAAAACGAAAACAGCCACATGCATTTACTTCCTGTTCGGCGGCTACCTGAGCGTCCTAGAGAACGGAGACGTAATCCCCTGCTTTTATTCCGAGGACCTGAAGATCGGAAACATCAAAGAGAAGCCCCTCAAAGAACTGTGGGATGACATGCAAAACTCAGAATTCTACAAGAAACTGCAGAACCCCGACAACTTGGAGGGCAAATGCGGCGTCTGCGAACATCGACAAATATGCGGCGGATGCAGAACCAGAGCCTACGCCCTAACAGGCTCATACTTTGGATCTGACCCAGCATGCGCCTACATTCCTGAAGCACTGCGCAAAAAATAGGGCACATGGGAATCTTGTTGTTCAAGCAAAAACGAAGCGAGGACATAGCGTGAGAAAACTTGAACTAATCAGCTTTGTACTGTTAGCGTTAGTGTTGTCAGTTTTGTTAGTTTGGCTTTCGATAAGTTATACGTTCAGTCTTGCTTTTCCTCTGTCCTATTTGCCCCATAGAGCCATCGACTGGGGTTTCGTGGTTTTGAACGTTGTTCTCTTCAGCCTATTTATCCTATTCATAAGATTCAGAAAGAAAATAACACGCCTCCCCAGCAGCATTTACCTGGCATTCATAGTTGCCCTATTCGCTGAAATGTACGGCTTCCCCTTAACCATGTACACACTCACATGGCTCTTCGGATCAACTTTTCCAGGTTGCCTGTGGTACCCTCTAGCAGTTTTGACCGGAGAAGACCTGTTCACCTCAGTTTTTCTCGGCTTCATATTACCTGCCTCAAACATAATTATTCTGATGGGGATACTCCTGATTATATTTGGTTGGCAAAAAATTTACAGAGCCAAAGACAAGCTTGTAACAACAGGCATCTATGGGCACGTCCGCCATCCACAATACCTTGGGTTTCTGCTGCTCACTCTGGGTATGAACGTACTATGGGTTACCATCTCCACGCTTTTACTGTGGCCTATCCTAGCCATCCTGTATTATCGACTTGCCAAAGAAGAAGACAAAAAATTAGAAGAGCGATTCGGCGAAGAGTATCGGAAATATGAACGTGCGGTTCCAATGCTTCTGCCGCGCATGCATCGGGCACGCAGCTAAAGAAACATTTTTGGGACACCGCAAATAACGGCTTATTAAAGTCTTGAGAGTGATATTTAGTCGGTGGCTGTCGTTTGTATACCAGCTGTGAAAGGGTGACATTGTCATGTGGGCAGATTTGGTTTTAGTGGATGGAAACGTTTTAACCATGGGTTCGTCTCAGCCCAGCGCTGAAGCAGTAGCCGTGAAGAAAGACAGAATCGTTAAGGTCGGCACAAACGAGGAAATTAATTCGTGGATTGGAAAAAACACAAAAGTCATCGATTTGCAGGGAAGAACGGTTGTTCCCGGTTTAACCGATTCCCACATTCATGTTGGCGATTTTGGAAAGTTCTTGATGTGGGTCGATTTGAAAGACGTAGATTCTGTCGAAGAGATGCAGCAGAGAATCAGGGAACGTGCACAGAAAATCTCTGAAGGAAGATGGATCGTCGGCAGCGGATGGGACCAAGCCCGTTTTGCTGAGAAACGTTACCCGAACCGTCAGGACTTGGATGAGGCTTCACCAGACAACCCTGTTATTCTTTATCATCAATGTGGACGCGTGTGTGCCATTAACAGCAAAGCGTTAGAGTTGGCTGGCGTAACAAAAGAAACAGAGTCTCCGTCAGGTGGCAAAATCGAGAAAGACGCTGAAACCGGAGAGCCCACAGGCATTCTGCGAGAAAAAGCAACGGATCTTGTGTGGAAAACAATCCCAGAGCCCAGCGAAGAAGAGGTTAGCGAGGGCGCCAGCTTAGCCTGCAAAAAAATTGTGGAAGCCGGAGTGACCAGCATACACTGGATAGTTACATCATCAACTGAGATCTCCGTTATCCAGCGACTTCGCGCAGAAAACAAATTGCCCCTACGCGTCTATACCATAATACCCGCAAACCTTCTGGACCAAATAAACAGTTCAGGCTCCGGCGACAACAAGGATAGAAACTTGGGAGTAAAGGTTTTTGTAGACGGTTCCCTAGCCGCACGAACAGCGGCTCTGTGTGAACCCTACAGTGACGATCCTCGGTCGAAGGGGCAGTTGCAGTATTCTCAACAGGAACTGGATGCGTTAGTTGCTAAGGTTCACAAAGCCAACTTTCGTTTGGTCATGCACGCCATGGGCGACCAAGCAATCGACATGGCTTTGACCGCTATTGAAAAAGCTCTGATGGAAGCGCAGAGAAAAGACCATCGGTATCGCCTAGAGCACGCGTCGGTTCTCAATAGCAAGTTGATTCGGCGCATCAAAGAACTGGGGATGCTGGTTTCTGTGCAGCCGAAATGTGTTATCTCAGAGTTTTCAGTATGGTCAGCCGTTGAGCGTTTGGGGTCTGAAAGGGCTAGGTGGCTTTATCCCCTCAAAACGCTGATCAAAGAGGGCATACGTGTTGTGGGCGGCTCGGACTGTCCAATGGAACCGCTGAGTCCATTGCAGGGTGTCCAAGCAGCCGTGACGAGACAGTTCTTTCCTGAGGAACGAATCACCGTTGTTGAGGCTTTACGGATGTACACCGTTAACGCGGCATACGCATTCTTTGAAGAGACTGTTAAGGGATCGATTGAGGAAGGCAAACTCGCTGACCTCACAGTGTTTTCAGGTGACCCAACAGCAGTTCCGCCCAGCAAAATTGGGGACATCAAGGTAAAGATGACAATTGTGGGCGGAAAAGTGGTTTATCAAAAAT
The DNA here is from genome assembly GCA_964399485.1 of uncultured Candidatus Bathyarchaeia archaeon. Lineage (GTDB taxonomy): Archaea > Thermoproteota > Bathyarchaeia > Bathyarchaeales > Bathyarchaeaceae > Bathyarchaeum. The sequence goes on from CAYNQS010000011.1 coordinate 6,143, forward strand.
GAGTCAGCAATTTTTTCTCTTGGGTTTTTCTGAAAAAGACTGATAATCGTAATTAAAGTTTGCAAGTCTTCGATTGATATACTACGAAATTAATGGAACCTTAACTTCTAAATATTATCCTGTTTGGGGTTAAATTTTAACTCCAAAACCAAACAGAGCTTAGTTAATCAATTTTGTCATAGTGACTTCATCTATTAATCTGTTCTGTCTGAAATGCTTTTCTGGAATTATGCCTGACTCAACAAACCCGACTTTTATAAACATGAATTGCACGCTTGTTGGTGGTGAAAGAAAAATTACATAATACACTCGTTCAGCAATTGCATAATTTTTAAATAGCTATACAATTTTGTTTACATATGCGAGGTAAATTATTTTGACTAAACTATTACCAACAGGAGTTCCAGGATTAGATGAATTACTAAATGGTGGAATACCTGAGGGCAGAGTTGTTTTAGTAATTGGAGGACCTGGTTCTGGAAAGACTATTCTTGCTTCTCAATTTCTTTATAAAGGAATTCAAGAACATAATGAAAACGGAATTTTTGTTAGTCTTGACGAAAGAAAAGATCATTTCTATTCTGAAATGCAGAATTTTGGATGGGATTTTAAGAAGGCGGAAGAAGAAGCAAAGTTTGAATTTATAGATGCAACTAAAATGTCAAGAGCAGCAATGCTCAGGGAAAGAATGATTTTAGAATCTCAGAGTCTAAGAGGAAAACAACTTCAGATTGACGAATTAATTGAAAAAATCGAAAACGTCATAGCTGAGATAAGGGCTAAAAGAGTTGCACTTGACACCCTTGCAACACTTTTCCATAGATTTCCCGATCCCATAGAAAGAAGGGTGGCAATTATAGACTTGATTGAATCGTTATCTAATTTAAAGATTTCAACACTTGTAACAACTGAACTAGGACGACTTAGTTTAGATCGTGAAGTAACAGTTGAAGAATATGAAGCACATGGTGTAATTATGATGCAGACACTATATTCGTCAGGATTAACTTCAAGGGCAATACAAGTACTCAAAATGAGGGGAACCGAGACTAATTCAAGTTTGGTACCTTACCGAATTAGCGGAACTGGTATAGAGATATTTCCAGACATCACATTATTTGAATCATGATATTGTTCAAGAAGTGTAACTAAGAAAATCATTGTTCCTTAATTTTTAATTTTTAGTAATTTGTTTCGTCAATTCATTGTAATTTCGCTTAGGAGGTATTTTTGGTTATACATTCGATTAATCTTGAGAATTTTTTGAGATCCTTTGGAAGTCTTTCTGTTTTCTAAGGCAATTTCCCCATCAAAAAGACCTAGTATAGCATGGACATCTTGAGGCGAATGCATGAATGGGTTCATCACAGCCAAAGTCGTAAAACCTTGACTTTTTAGTTCAGCAAGTAACCCAGTTAACCAATTTTTGGTTGTTATTGCTTGATGTTGTAATAAAACATCTGAAACCAAATTAATACACATTATTCGTTTAGAAGTTGTAGACTCTTTTATTTTTCTAATTGCACTAGTTAATGAAATGCTAATTTCAGTTAAACTCATTACACCAGATTTTATTTTGAAAACATTAGGTGAATCTCTGACAAACATGTCAGATTGAGGATTACAGATAAGAACATAGAACGTTGATTGAAATTCTTTAATTTGCGGTTCTAAATCGTTAATTTCTGTACAGATGTAAAATACTGTATCTCCTTCTTTTAGACTATGTTCTAGAAATTGTTTGATAAGAAGATCTCTTTCATCACAGAATGGGGTTGTTAGAATTACAGGATAAGTTTGGGGTATTCCGTTTATCAATAATTTGTCTAGCTCGTTATTTCCTGTTGTAATATAATTGGTAATATCTGTGGTTGACGCCAAAGGAAAGGTTAGTTTTTCCTTTTCTAATATTAGTTCACTGGTAAGGTATTTTTGGTTATACATTCGATTAATCTTGAGAATTTTTTGAGATCCTTTGGAAGTCTTTCTGTTTTCTAAGGCAATTTCCCCATCAAAAAGACCTAGTATAGCATGGACATCTTGAGGCGAATGCATGAATGGGTTCATCACAGCCAAAGTCGTAAAACCTTGACTCTTCAAGTCATTTATGAGACCGGTTAACCATCTTCTAGTTGTTACAGCATTATGTTGCAACAAAACATCAGATATAATTTCTATACAGACTCGTTTACCCTTGTGATTAAGATTTTGTTGCTTACGAAGAGCTGAGGTCAAAGCAATACTAATGGGTGTTAATTTTTCAATGCTTTTTATTTGAAAAATATTGGGAGATTCTTGCAGTGTTTTATCTTGAAAGGGATTAAATAAAAATATATTTACATTTGATTGAGAATCTTTAGCATGTTGGGTTATTTCATTTTGTTTTACAGTGAAATAAAATATAGTTTCACCGTTATCAATCCCCACTTTTAAAAATCGTTTTATTATAAGGTCTCTTTCTTCACAAAAAGGTGCAGTTAAAATAACAGGATAAGTTTCTGGTATTCCTCCAAATAGAAGTTTATCCAACTCGTAATATCCCGTAGAAATTCGATTTAATTCAGAAAGTTCAGATACTTCAATTATTGCCGGTTCTGTTCGATATAATAACTGATTTCCATTTTCATTTATGTAAGTGATTTCTGGTTTAATCTCAAATAATCCTGTATTATGTGATTTTAAGACTAGATTTATCTTTTCAGTCATCATTGGATCAAGACGCTTGTTCTTCATATTTACTGAAAAATCCTCGAATTCGCTATATTCCGGTTTTTTAATTAACTCAAATCCTTGGGGAATAACTTCAGAAATCTTAGAAATTTGAATTGCTTGATTTCCAACATTTACAATGTTAATTTCAAGGGTTAAATCTTCTTCTGATTTAGCTTGTTGAGTTTGTACAATTGTAGCTTGTATATTTGCGCCTTCAAAATTTTCCAAACCTAGCGCATTTTCTTCAAAAGGTGTTGGTGTTGCAAAGCTTTCTGTTGAAGAAATAATTGATGGTGCTTGCAATATCTCTGTTAACATAACTGCAAGTTCTTTTTCTTCTCTAATTTTTTCTAAAAGTTGGGTAACTTGTCTAGTTTTTTCTGGATGTTCAGCATTTGAAAAAGCCAACGACGAATATTGTAACACTTTTTCAGCGATATTATAATATTTTGTCTTCTTTTCGGGATCTAGCTCCATTTTAGCATTTTCAATGTATACATACGCATCGAATAGACGTTGTGTCCCGTTTGCATATTCTGCTGCTTTCTTGAATCCTGTTTTCATGTAATTACTGGCGGCTATTTCTAAGTATTTTTTTGCTTCCGCATACTTTTTGATGTCTCTTGAACTTTCAAAATCGGTTCCAGCTTCTAAAGCTTTACAGAAATTACTGTGTGCGAGTGCGAGTATACTCATTGATTGATCAATTGCGTTTTCGCAAGCTTTTTTGAAAAGTTCTGCAGCTTCATTGTAAATCTGTGATGAGTTTCTTGTTTCAGCAATTCGCATTTTTTGCCAAGCTTTACATAGATAAATAATTGGTTGTAGCTCTTTTTGGATTTGCTCTGCTCCACCTCGCAGAATATTCTGAAACATGTCTGCAGCAAAACCATATTTTTCTGCCCCAGCAACACTGTTACCCTGTTTTTCGAATATTCTAGCTTCTTCTATTGCTATTCGCCCAAAACAGTATGCACCCCTAAGATCTGAAACTTCAATTAGTTTATTGATTACATGACTTTCTTCACGATTTTCCAACCGACCGATGAAAACTTGGAGAGAATTCTTGGATTCTCGAAAGAGCTTGTTTGCTTTCTTAAAGGATTCAAGTGCTTTTTCGCTCACCTCTTTCCTACTTTGAAATTCAGCACGTTCAAGATAAGCCCATGCTAGAAAGTTAGAAGAAAGGAATTGCCATCCTTTAGATTGCTCAAGTATTTTCGAAGCTTTTCGATAATGTTTCATAGCTAGTGCGTTTTGCCTTAAATCATGCGCATCTTTTGCTTTTTCAATTTCACTCCAAGCTTTCATGTATAACGAATAATCAATGAAGAATTCAGAAAATGGTGGCATTTGTTGAGCGGTTTCTTCATATTTTTTAGACGCTTTTAAGAAATTTCTTGAAGATGCTTTTCTTTCTATTAGAAGGTCTTGATTTCGTGCTATTCGCCAGTAGGTTTCGGCTTCTCGATTTGGGGAATTAATTTTTTCAAATTTTTTTGCAGTATCTTCGAAAATCACGTTTGCTTTACGTAGAAAAGTTTCGTCTTGAGTTAAGTTGTGAATATTTTCTAAAAGTTTACCATATAGGTTTTTGAAAATTGCTGTGGTGGCAATCAATGTTGTCTCAGATCGACGGGAAATCCATTTTTCACAAAAATTTAATCCTTCTTCTAAATATGACGCTGCTTCTTTTAGATGAGAGCTTTTTTCAGTGCCATCAGTTACTAATTCTGCTAATTCTGTTTTTATTTGAGCTGCATATATTTTTCCTAATCCAAGAATCCAATAATTTGAAGGTAGTGCTGTTTCAATAATTTTAATATATTGATTTCTGTATTCTAATGCTTCTTGAAGAATTTTCCTTTTTTCTGATTTAGTATAAACCAGCATAGAATGATATTGTAATGCTTTACTTAGTGCGTGATAACTTTCCCCCATAGCGTCTGGAGAGTTTGAATTTTTAGCATGCTCTAATCCTTTTCGTCCCGTTTCAATTGCATTTTTGGAGAATTCAAGTTTTTCTAATGGGTTTGCTGCAAACTCTTTAGACAAAGTTGAAAAACTTTGTGTATAAACCATGTAAATATCTGATAGATATTCGTCTCGGTTGACTTTTTGAAGACATTTAATGCCTTGTTCGGCATACTCAATTATCTTTTCACAAAGCTTTTTCTTCTCATCTGGATTAGACTCAATCGGTACCAAATCATCTGTAGCCAAAGCTAAAAGATAAGATGATACGCCTTTTAGGTAATTATCGTGAACAATCGTTCCTTGTTCAAACATTTTTTTAGCATGAGTTAATGTTGTTTTTGTTTCATCGGTGAAAAACAGATGACTTAATGTTGCAGCAAAAAGTGAGTTTGCTTTTGAATAGGGATTTTCAAGTTCCTTGGAAATAGTTAATGCTTTTTCCGCATATTCTAAACTTTTTTGAGCTAATGTGTTACAGGCTTCTTCTCTGTCACTAATATTGGCTGCGTACCAATGGTGAAGGCTTGATAAATAATAAGCTTCTAGTAATTCATGTGGATCTCCATTTTTCGAAAGAATTGAGATTGATTCAATACAATACCGCAATGCTTCTTGACTTAAAGCGTGTTTATCTTTCTCAGTTGGAGCAATCTTTAGTTGTTCCCAAATACATTCAAGGATGAGATTCAAAGTCCTTCCTATATATACTGCATATTGATTGGTTTGGAATTTTTTTAAAGCATTTTTTCCTGACGAGTAGCAATCCTCAAGTATCTTTGTCTTTTTTTCATATGTTGATTCCAATATATAGTTAAGAAAGCCTGATTCTGCACAACAATAATCACTTTTGCCTTTATTTTTATTGTTTTCAATTTTTTCAAAATATTTTGCAGATTTTTTGTAAGCTTCAGCAGCAAACAATTGTAATTTTTTAAATTCATCTTGATTTTCTGATTGTCGTGCTGCTAATTTATAGCAAAAACCTATTTGTTGCATAGTTTCGGCAATGAAGGAATTATCTTCGGGATTTGAACGTAAGGCGTGTTCATAGGACCAAGCAGCATAAAGCCATCCATATTTTTCTTCCTGCTCTTTTGCTTTCATAAGTATTGAATCGAGGTCCCAACTAGCCATAATAATCCCGACAACCTTTTATTTCTTGAAATAGCGGTTTTAAATAATTTCACCTTATACTTTTAAATTAACATTAATTCTATGGATTCGCTAATAAGAACTTCGAACAAAAAAGAAAGAATATGATACAGAGTTTAACTTACTAGTCTCTTACCGTAAGCACTATTAAAATAAAAAAGGGGGAGGGGAGTTTTTTTGTAAGTTTATCGGCATCTGAAGATCGAGAAGTTATCTGTTTCAATATATAGCGTATTTCCATCGACATTGAAAGTTAGTAATGTTAATTCTGCTCCTTTGTTTTCATTAACTGTGTGCACATCGTCTTCATCAAGATCTCCGTCTCTATCTATATCTAAAAGTGGGTCGTATTCTGCACCGCTTGATACAGTAGTTTTTATCCCTTGAGCTACCAAAGATACATCAGTTCCATCAACTATTCCGTCCATGTTTACATCACTGTATAGTGCATCTGCTGATTCGGCTCGATATACTGCTACTGGGTTTAAAGAACTAGAGTCAAATTGTATTGCAATAGTAATACTATTGTCACTATCACCGGCATTTGTAGATATATCCCATAAGAAAATTGAACTGCCTTCAGGAATATGCAATTCAGTTCCTTGAGCTAGTCCTCCATTAGTACTATCAAATATCAAGCTTGCAATTGAATCTAGAAAGACAGTAACATCCTGAGCAGAAGGTACTTCTGCAGTTCCAACATCATTAAAGTTCACTGTGATTGTATGGTTACTTGTAATTCTGTCTGGAAATGTGTACTGTTCTGTATAACCGATATATGTTGAATCAATCTGTATGGCTGAAATGTGATAAAGTGTTGGATCGTTTGGAGTAAATATGAAAGTTGGGCTAAATTCATTATACTCAACTGGGACTTCAAGAAAAGTTTCACCGTTTATGGTTCCTGGACCATTTGCTGTTGCTGTAATATAATATATTATTCGTTCAAAATGGGCTTCTACTTCAGTTATGCCTTTTGATGTTTTGAAGTAATGGGTTATATTGTTTATTTGATTTCCATCAACAAGCCAATAGTCAAAATCATATCCATCATATGGTTCTGCATAAATGCTAACATCACCAGCACCTACTTTTATGAGTTCAGTATTGTTAATAGTCCAAGTTTCGCCTGAACTCAACTTTGTTAAAGTCACCTTTCCGTATTGAGGTTCAAATACTGTAATATTTACATATTTTCCTACCCCACCAGGGTCTGCTTGTACCATTACAACGCTAGTTGCAAGTAAGCTTAGAGTTAAAATCACTAGACCGGTTCTAGCTATATTGGTTTCTTTCATAGTTGTTTTTCTCCTGTGATTGTTTTTAATTACGAATCATAACACTGTTATATAGAATGTATATATTTGTTTGCTAATAGAAAGTCTGATGTAACAAGTCACACTATAAACACTCATCGTACTCAATTAAGCTATTTGTGTGAATTCAGGTATGAACAAAAAATCAAAAACAGAAAAAAGACTGTTTTCAACAATGTACCTTTATTAGTCTCCTAATATGCGGTTTTTTTGGGTTTTGATGGCAATCGATTTAAGTAAGATTTCTGGACTATCCGTACCTGTCTGTTTAGCAGTGTTTGATTGATGATAGCGATAACAAGTCTATTAGTTGCAGTCTCGGTTCTCGTCTTAGCTCTGCTGTTAGACCTGATTTTCGGCGACCCCTCTCCAAATTATCCGTGGCGAATCCAATACAGACTGCATCCAACCGTCTGGATGGGCAAATTAACCACAGTATTAGAGCCCCACTTCAAGAATCCGAATCCAAAAATAGAAAAAATAGGCGGTGTCCTGTTAGCCCTGACCGTAATAATTGCATTTACGTTACCGGTCTACTTTGGGTTAAAACTGATCTCCACTTACTTGCACGTTCTGGTTTACGTTCTCGTCGCAACTGTAATCCTTAAACTAACCATCTGCATAAGGCTTGAAACAGAGTGGGGCAAAGCCGCAGCCAAAGCCATCGAATCAGGAGACCTGAACGAAGCCAGAAAATACGCTCACTTCTCGCGAAGAGACAATAAAGATTTAACTGGCTCCCAGATAGTCTCCTCCGTTATTGAGTCGTTAGCCGAAAACCTAACCGACTTCAGACTATCCCCCATATTCTATTACGCTTTCTTTGGAGTTCCAGGTGCCGTCGCGTTTCGAGCCATCAACACTCTTGACGGCATGGTTGGATTCAAAGACCCCGAGCACCTTCACATCGGATGGTTTTCCGCAGTCTCTGACACCATAGTCAACTATATCCCTGCTCGGTTAACAACCATTCTGATAATTTTAGCCTCAGCTATTCTGGGCGAAGACTACAAAAACGCTTGGACAATCGCCCGCCGAGACCAAGCTAAGATTCCGAGCATAAATCACGGATGGCAGATGGCGTCCATGGCTGGAGCACTCCGTGTGCAATTAGAAAAGCCGGGGCAATACGCTGTTGGGGACCCAGCTGAAGAGCTGAACGCAAACAAAATCATTTGTGCCTTAAGAATTCGAAACGTTGCAATAATCTTAGCTATACTCTTTATGCTGCCAATACTTTTGCTGACAAGTCTCTACTTGTTTCCCCTTTTGGGAATTTAACGTCTCACTTGGATGCCTTTTCATCAGTCTTCGTGTGTGAACCTCTTTTATGCAAAACATATTAAGCATGCGGCTTGCTGTATTTGTGAAAGTAATAACGCTCAGGGAAGGATTATGCCGCCACATGTAACACTTGTGAATCCACCCTACCCGAAGGGCGCACATCAGCATCCGCCGTTCACCCCTTTAGGTTTGGGGTATTTGGCTGCTGTTCTAGAGAAAAACGGGTACGAAGTTGATGTGATTGACTGCCAAGCCCTGAACATATCGTTTGAGGAAGCAAAAAGCGAACTCAGCAAACGGAAGCCAGACATAGTTGGGATGACATCAACCACCCTCACCTACAAGTCTGCGCTTCGCATCGTAAAAATCGCTAAAGAAGTCTGCCCACACTGCTTGACCCTCCTTGGCGGTGTCCACGTTACCTTCTGGGATGAGGAGGCGTTGGAGGAGTGTCCGCAGCTGGATGTTGTGGTGCGTAAGGAGGGCGAAAACACGTTTCTGGAGCTGGTGCAGAGGCTGGAGGCAGGCAAAGGTTTCGGTGACGTGCTGGGCATAACCTACAGGAAAGACGGAAAGACCGTGAAGAATCCGGACAGACCCTACATAGAAGACCTTGACAGCTTACCTTTCCCAGCTCATCATCTCTGGCCTCTTGACCGTCTCAGAAAATACGGGAATATAATGTTCCCCTTAATGACCAGCCGAGGCTGTGTGTTTTGGTGCGAGTTCTGTTCGGCGGTCAGGATGTTCGGCCGAAGATTTCGGATGAGAAGCCCAAAAAACGTGGTGGACGAGATCGAGTATCTCCACAACACTTTCGAAGCAGACACTTTCACTTTCTATGACGACGCATTCACTGTAAGCCAATCTAGAGTTGAGGAAATCTGCAGAGAAATCCATAACCGAAACCTCAAGATAACGTGGGATTGCGGGACCCGCGTTGACATGGTTACAAAGGATTTGCTTCAGAAAATGAAAGAAGCCGGGTGCATTGCCGTGTGGTACGGTGTAGAGGCAGGGTCACAGCGGATTATAGATGCCATGGGAAAAGGATTTACTGCGAATAAGACAAAGAAGGCGTTTAAAGCGGCAAAAGAAGTTGGGTTAATGACCATTGCAAGTGTGGTTTTTGGGTTTCCAGGAGAAACGAGAGAATCCGCTTGGGAAACCGTTAAACTTGTTGAAGAAATAGACCCCGATGATATAGGCTATTATATTGCAACGCCTTATCCTGGAACGCCGATGGCTGATTATGTGAAGAAGATGGGTTGGCTAAGGGTAACCGACTTCGACAAGTATGACACGGCGACTCCCATCTTTGAGCTTCCAACAATGAGTATGCAAGAGGTAAGGGAAATTCGTGAACAGGCTTTCCACCGGTTTTATCTGCGCCCCCGCTATGTTCTCCGCATGTTCGCTAAAGGTGGAACGTATGGTTTTTCTGCAACACGAACGGCTTTTGCACATCTGCTTAGAGCCGCCAAATCTAAGCTTCATTTTGCATGATTTGAAAAGAAGATGTGCTTTTGATTTAGATGCATGGGTTAACAGACGAAATGCGCGCATATACATACCCGTAACAAGGAAATGCTTATTTATTCTAAGCAAGAATAGTGGAGACTGTAAAAAAGATGGGAATGAAAAACATGAACATTGAAAGAAATAAATCTAAACTATCTACTATTGCTTTAATTCTGGTATTAGCTATATCTACTACACTAGTTACTTTGCCAACTGCCGCTGCAAAGATGACTGTTTGCTATCTTGGTGCCATACCTAACCCCGTAGGTATAAACCAACAAGTACTGCTGCATGTCGGCATTACAGACCCGCTGTCAAGTGTAGAGCAGGGCTGGGAAGATTTAAGTGTAACAATCACGGACCCTGAAGGAATCCAAAGCAGTATAGAGCCAATCAGAACCGATTCGACAGGTGGAACAGGCGTGTCATTCATACCAGACAAGGTCGGTCTCTATACTCTGGTGGCTCACTTCCCTGCACAAGATTTTAGAGGTACAACATATTTAGCCAGCGACAGCCCACCAGTCGAACTTGAAGTACTAGCTGAGGCGATACCCGTTTATCCGGGTCATTCGCTTCCAAGCAACTACTGGACTCGCCCCATAGACGCACAGCTTAGAGAATGGTCATCGATAACAGGAAGTTGGCCGAATGTTCCGAGAAATCTGTACGCTCCCTACAATGACGGACCAGAGACTGCCCACATACTGTGGACAAAGCCGCTAACGCAAGGAGGTCTCACCGGAGGAGAGTTGACTGGGCTCTCATTTGAAATCGGAGACGCATACGAAGGCAAATGGACTGGTTCAAGCGGTGGTCTCTCTATGTGGTCTTCTACTGCCATAATTCTCACCGGAAAACTTTACTATCAGGAGAGCACTCAAGAGGACCCGGTTGTATATCACTGTGTAGATCTGCATACTGGAGAAGAACTATGGTCTAAAGTCTTTATGGACAACCGAACAATAGCTTTTGGTCAAACATTCCATTTCGATGGTCAGAACTACCACGGCGCTTTCGAATACATATATGTAACCAGTGGCGGCGGTTTCTTCGGTGGGGGCTCACAAACTTGGTATGCATTCGACTCCTACACTGGAGATTGGATGTTCACAATTGAGAATGTTCCTTCGGGCACCAACATATATGGTCCAAAAGGCGAAATCTGCAGATACGTTATTGACACAAGGGGAGGCACCGTTAGTCTCTGGAACACAACTGAAGTTGTCATGAAGGGATTGACTTCATCGACTGCAGGTAGTTGGGGTAGCAACGCCCATGGACGTACCCATGACGGAGGACGCGGAATTTTGTGGACCGAATCAATACCAACAGGTCTACCAGGATCAGTTCAAGCGAGCTTTCTTAATGACAGAATGATCGGTGCGAGCGCAAGCACTTCAGCAGTCACTTTGTGGGGCATAAACTTAAACGCATCAGTGGGCGCCATAGGATCCATGCTGTTTGAGCCTACCACTTGGACACCACCCGCTTATTGGGCTGAAATGGGTCTATCCGTAAGCGGCTTCCAGAGCGGTTGGCAGGTTTGGAGTCAAGAAGACAGAGTTGGGATTCTTTGGATAAAAGACGTCAGAGAACATTACGCCTTCAGCCTCAACGACGGATCATTCATGTGGTCAACCCCAAGTCAGGACTATCAGGACGCATTTGATGACACACCAGCCGACGCTAGAGCCATCGCTTACGGCAAATTCTACTGCGCGAGCTTGAGCGGAGTAGTATACGCTTACGACATTCAAACCGGAGACCTCGCATGGAAATACGAAGCAACTGACCCCTACTCTGAATACTTATTCGGCAATAACTGGTGGCTTAAACCGCTGTTCATTACTGACGGAAAAATCTACGTAGCTCATCTAGAGCACTCTCCTATTGACCCCAGACCACGTGGCGGGCCATTCATTTGCCTTAATGCAACAACTGACAACCCAGAAGGAGAGGTAATATTTAGAATCAACGGCGCCTTCCGCCAAACCCGCTGGGGAGGACGTGGAATCATCGGCGACAGCATAATAGCGACAATGGACACATACGACCAGCGCGTATACGCCATCGGTAAAGGAGCAAGCGCCACAACAGTAACAGCTTCACCAAAAGTCGCAGCAAAGGGAAGCGGCATAGTAATCGAAGGCACAGTGATGGATGTGTCTCCGGGCACAAAGGACATCGATATGCAACTGAGATTCCCGAAGGGTGTTCCAGCCATATCTGACGCGGACATGAGCGAATGGATGCTATACGTATACAAACAATTCGAAATGCCAGAAAACGCAACCGGCGTTACAGTGGTGTTTAACTGGGTTGACTCAGAAGGTGTGTGGCATGATCTGTACAGAACAAACACCGACACAAGCGGTACATTCAGCTACGTATGGTACCCCGACACGGAAGGCACATGCAAAATCATAGCTACTTTCGAGGGATCCGAAGGCTACTATGGTTCACGCGCAGAAACTACCATAGTGGTTGGTGAACCAGAAGAACACTTCCCCACCGCAGCCGAGATTGGTGACACAACTATAAGCAAGCTTCCAGCGTATCCAACAGTTTCCGACATACCGCAAGAAACAATAAACAAGCTACCAGCATACCTGACAATAGACCTGGTCATACTGATAATCGCTGTCATCGTCTTGGTCATAGGCTTACTGGCCTACATGGCACTCAGAAAACAGAAATAACCCAAATTCCCCCCTTTTCTTTTTTTTAAATAGAATATTAGTTACAACAAAAGACTTGTTTCGTTGGATTTAAAGTTTTAAATATCACTTCTGTTTAAGTTGAGTGACGTTAAAATAAAAATGAAAAAAGAGGTTAAAAGAATGGAACTTGGAAAGAAAAAAACCCAAGCAATGATTGCTTTTGTTCTGATATTAACAATAACAGCATTAACGGTAGTCGTACCAGCCGGAGCCCAAATACCAGATGGTGCACATATCCCCACATTCATGCAACTCAGTATTGCACCTGATCCTGTAGGTCGAGGTCAAACTCTATTCATCAACGCGTTTATGACTAAACCTTCGATTACAGCGACGGTAGGTGGCGCTACTACAAACTACGTCGGCATATGGATTAGGATGACAAAACCTGATCAAACCACGTACGACTTCCCACCAAAAGAGTCTGATCCTACTGGAGGAACATGGAATACTTGGGAGCCCGACCAAGTCGGCGAATACACCTTCCAAGCGTTTTACCCTGGACAACACGTAGATGAGACTGTAAGTGCAATGTTTGCCGCACCAACCACCTATGACTTCTATTATGATCCCTCTGAAAGCGTAGTAGTGACAGTTACTGTTCAGGAAGATGCTGTAGAATGGATATATCGTACACCAGGAGCTCCAGAGGAATACTGGACTCGTCCAATATACGCAACAAACTGGGATTGGGACGAAATTGGCGGTCACTGGTATGGACTAGGAGTACCTGCATTTGCGAACACTGGTGGTTACGATGCAACGGGAAACATTCAACCACACAGCCAAGCGCCAAACACTCCTCACATAGTGTGGTCAAAATCAACCCATATGGGAGGTCTGCCCGGTGGAGCCGTTACTGGTAATCAAGAGACCAATTATATGTCTACAACAATAACCAAATATTTCTTCGAGCCAATAATCCTTAACGGAATACTCTACTATGCAAAAATGGAAGGTCCAGCTGGTAACGTACACACTTGGGAAGCCTTGAACATTCACACAGGAGAAGTACTGTGGACTAGACCAGCGGGCGAAAGCGGCAGTGAAGTACTTCGGATGGCATCAATACAAGTACACCACTCAATACAGGAATACGGCTCCTGGGCACACATATATGGCGCCGAAGGGGGAGGATTTTTCGGTGGCATATCCGCTCTTAGGGTATACGATGCGTGGACTGGAGACTATATAGCAACAATCGAAAGCCCACAGAGTCCATCCTACATTGTACAGGAAGGAGGCACTACGCCAGGATCAATACTAGGCTACTATAGTTCTGGCGGCAACCTCGTTTTGTGGAACTCAAGCTTGTTACTGGGTCCAACCAACACTGGCTTTGACCTGAATTACAACCCAACCGGCACCATTCCTTGGTCTGATGGAATACAGTGGACAGCGCCAATTCCAAACCAAGTCAATGGTAATCCTGTAAGTCTTGGTGTTAGTGCAGTAACCCGTGACGTGATACTGGTTCGTTCAGCGCCCACGCCTGGAATGTGGGTTTCACTAAGTTACGGCTGGCAGGTTACAGCAGGCTTAGACGCAAAAACAGGCGAACTACTCTGGGGCCCGATAAACCAAACACTACCCTATTACGAAGACATTGGTTTCATCGCGGCAGGAGACGGTGTCTACGTTTTACACAACAAAGACTCTAATGAAGCGTATGGTTACAGCCTCACGAACGGACAAAACTTGTGGGGTCCAGTTAAACTGAACGGAAACGCTTGGAGCACCCTTTCACGATCCAGTGACATCGCTTACGGTCTGTGCTACGTTTGGGACATCGGCGGCTGGGTAAACGCTATCAATGTTACAACAGGAGAAATCGAGTGGAGCTTCAATCGTGGAAGCGCTGGATTCGACACTCCCTATGGAATATATCCTCTCTGGTACAACGACGCTATTGCTGATGGAAAGCTATACTTCTCAGAGGGCACTATGTATAATCCACCACTACATCCAGCACGGACAATTTGTCTAAACGCAACTACCGGAGAATTGATTTGGAGCATACTAAGTTACACTGGGCGACAGTGTCCTGCCATTGCAGACGGTCACATGATAGTATGGAACAGCCACGACATGAAGATATACTGCTTCGGCAAGGGATCAACCGAAACCACAGCCACAGTCCAAAACGACATAATTCCAGTAGACGGCACTGCGCTGATAAAGGGCTCGGTAATGGATATTTCTCCAGGCTCGAAGCAAGATGGTGTGGTTCAACGGTTCCCGAATGGAATTCCCGCAGTAGCTGACAAAGACATGAGAGAATGGATGGAATATGTCTACATGCAACAGAGACCTCCATGTGATACTCTAGGTAGAGATGTCCATGGTGTTACTGTACACATAACAGCAATGGATCCAAACAACAACACCCGCGATTTCGGCTACGCTACAACAGATGCATTGGGCAACTACGTCTTCGAATTTGAGCCTGAAGTTCCAGGCATGTATCAGCTCATCGTCACCTTCGAAGGATCCGACTCATACTGGCGTTCCAGCGCAACAACTTACGTAAAAGTGGGTCCAGCAGCAGAAAAAACTCCTACCGCAGAAGAGATTGCTGGTACAACTGTAAGCAAACTTCCAGCTTATCCAGCAGCTTCGGACATAGCGCAAGAAACAATAAACAAACTGCCAGCATACCTGACAATCGACCTAGTCATACTGATAATCGCTGTCATCGTCTTGGTCATAGGCTTACTGGCCTACATGGCACTCAGAAAACAAAAATAACCAAAATTCCCCCCTTTTATTTTTTTAAAAAAACTGAAAGTTAGCGGAAGCTAGGAGAAGAAGTGAAGAGAGAGCCTGCCTAATCTCCACATGGGCATACACGCAAGAAGTTTTCTTTTCATTCTCTCCAAATCACGAGGTCTCAGCAGAAAACACAACCAAGATCGGCAACTGAGCTTAATAATCAACAAAACCTGTCCACACTAACCTTATTAATAACCCTCTTTGTCTATTTAACCGAAAATATTCAAGGGTGTAACTATGCAAGTTACTTTTGTGAATCCACCTTACCCAACAGGGTCCCATCGACACCCACCGTTCATCCCTCTGGGCATCGGATACCTTGCAGCCGTCCTAGAGAAAAACGGATACGACGTCAACGTCATCGACTGTCAAGCCCTCAAACTCAGAATAAACGAGGTGGAAAACGAACTTCACAAACGTCAACCCGACATAGTTGGATTAACCTCCACCACCCTCACCTACAAACCCGCCCTCGAAATAATCAAAGTGGCAAAGAAAGCTTTACCCAACTGCTTAACCATAATCGGAGGCTCCCACGTTACTTTCTGGGATGAGGAGGCGTTGGAGGAGTGTCCGCAGCTGGATGTTGTGGTGCGTAAGGAGGGCGAAAACACGTTTCTGGAGCTGGTGCAGAGGCTGGAGGCAGGCAAAGGTTTCGGTGACGTGCTGGGCATAACCTACAGGAAAGACGGAAAGACCGTGAAGAATCCGGACAGACCCTACATAGAAGACCTTGACAGCTTGCCCTATCCAGCATTTCATCTTTTCCCTCTTAAGCAATTCAACAAATACGGAAACATTATATTTCCAGTGATGACAAGCCGAGGTTGCGTATTTTGGTGCGAGTTCTGCACAGCCGTCAGAATGTTTGGGCGAAAATACCGGATGAGAAGCCCCAAAAAAGTCGTAGACGAAATCGAGTACCTCTACAAAAAATACGGTGAGAAACAATACACCTTCTATGACGACGCATTCACTGTAGACCAAGCCAGAACCAAGGAAATATGCAACGAAATCCTGAGGCGAGGCTTGAAAATAAAGTGGGATTGCGAAACCCGCGTTGACATGGTTACAAAAGATTTGCTTCAGAAAATGAAAGAAGCCGGATGCATCGCCGTGTGGTACGGTGTGGAGGCGGGTTCACAGAAGGTTAGAGATGCCATGAAAAAAGGAATTTCCACCAACCAGACTTTTAATGCCTTCAAGTGGACACAAGAAGCTGGACTGATAGCCGTCGCAAGCATCATTCTTGGCTTTCCAGGTGAAACCAAAGAAACCGCGTGGGAAAGCGTGAAGCTTTTGGAAAAAATAAACCCCGACGAAATCGGAATCTACATCGCCACACCCTACCCTGGAACTCCCATGTACGATTATGTGAATGAGATGGGCTGGCTAAAAATCCGTGACTTCAACAAATACGACACAGCCACACCCACCTTCGAGTCTCCAACCATGAGCATGAAAGAACTTAGAGAAATCCATGACAAGGCGCACCAAAGTTTTTACCTTCGCCCAACCTATGTCCTCCGAGCCTTCAGCAAAGGCGGCGTGTATGGCTACTCGACAACCCGCACTGCCTTAGCGTGGCTTCGAAGGAGCATAGCATCCAAGCTAGGCTTCAGATAATTCTGCATCATAATTACAGTGGCTCAACTGGGGGACAAGCCATGTAACAAATGAGATTCCGGCTATTCCGACGCAAAAGATTATTCATGGCCATAAAGCATTGGACTCTAATTGAGCTTGAGCCGCTTCAGTTCTGCCCATTTCATTCAACTTCTAAAAATCCACAATTAGCGCTTGATATTAATAATTTTCAGTACATAGTGTGCACTTAATTAGGCTATTTGGCTGGCTAAAATATTGCTATATTATTGCTTATTACTTTACTTGATAAGAATTTGCGTATTTCTCTGGCATTTCCATCACTTCAAAGACGTAATTGTCTTTTGTTTTGACGTATGCAAACTTGATATCTCCTATCACCGTAACATCTAGGATTATCTCGTTCTCGGCGTTTTTCAACTCACGTAATGCAGATTCTATGTCATCAACTCGATAGGCGATGTGGCTTATTCCAAGTTTTGAGATTTTGGCTTTTTTTAGAGGGCTTTTATCAGAGATCTCCACTAACTCTATATGGCTGTCCATTGTCCCATTAATGAAATGTACCAGATGTGTGTATATGTCACCAGTTATGTTGGACTTGGCCTTACCTGTGAACTTCATTCCTAAAACTTTAGTATAAAATTCTTTGGACATATCACTATTACCAACTATGATCCCAATGTGATCGATGTTTTTTAGATTCAATTTATTTTTATCTCCTTTGTAGGTGACTATTCTCACAGGTAACTATTTAATATTTTTGAGAATCAGGATCACTGGTCTATTAACTTTTTATGCACCCGCGCGCGAATTACTACATTCAGTAGTTAATTTTGTTGATCAAAATCTCTCAACATTTTTAATGCAGATTCTATCATTAGGTAACAAGAGGTTGCGCCGACATCTTGATGTCCTAAGGATTTTTCTCCCAGATATTTTGCTCGCCCCTTCTTAGCAACCATATTTTTGGTGTTTTCCAATCCCATCTTAGCAGCTTCTACACTCCATTCTAAAGCGTCCATGAGAGGCACGTTTTCATTTAATGATTTTTTTAGGGTTTCTACGAAAGGATGAATTGTGTCGAGCATGGTTTTATCACCTATCTCTGCCTGACCAAGGCTTTTAACTGCTTCTTCGGCTGCTTCTGACATTTTTACCAAATCGTCTAAGCAAATCTTCTCTTTATCTCTTACTGTCTCTCCTGCTTTTATCATCGCCCTACCATAAAGCACTCCTACTGATCCTCCAACCGATTCTAAGAGAGTAAAACCTACAGTTTTAAGAATACAACTAATACTCTTGTTCTTAACAGTTGGCAACTTTTCAAGCACCACGGTGAAGCCTCTG
Organism: uncultured Candidatus Bathyarchaeia archaeon; assembly: GCA_964399485.1. Lineage (GTDB taxonomy): Archaea > Thermoproteota > Bathyarchaeia > Bathyarchaeales > Bathyarchaeaceae > Bathyarchaeum. The sequence continues at coordinate 24,555 of CAYNQS010000011.1, forward strand.
GCCAGGTTTACCCCATGGTCGCCGTCACCGATAATTGAATCAAGTTCAGTCAAGTAATCTTTATTCTCTTCTACTGTCTTGGCCATAGTCTCTAAGATTTGCAATATAGCCTCTTTGCTGATACACGAAATCATCTTCACCTTATATCACATCTTAAAATAAGGTGTATCAGCAGGTGCATCAAATAATTCTTCCAGTTCATCGTCGAGTCTAATTAAAGTTAGAGAGCACCCTTTCATATCAATAGAAGTGCAATAGTTTCCTACAAATGTTTTGTGTATATCAATTTTCATTTCCGAGAGAATTTCATTAATTTTCTTAAACATGATGAAGAGCTCTTGAAGTGGGGTGCCACCTAACCCGTTTAACAAAACTGCAACTCGATCCCCGCCTTTGAAAGGCAAGTCTTCCACTACTTTTTGGGTTAGTATTTCAGCAACCTCATCAGCCGGCTTGATTTTAATTCTCTCAATACCGGGTTCACCGTGAATTCCCATGCCAACCTCCATCTCATCCTCTGCAAGAGTGAAATTTGCTTTTCCTGTTGCTGGAATGACGCAAGGAGATAAAGCCACACCTATTGTTCTTATGTTGTTAATAGACTTCAGAGCCGCCGCCTTCACCTCATCCAATGTCCCTCCGCACTCAGCTTTTGCGCCCGCTATCTTTATGGCAAAAATATTGCCTGCGATCCCCCTTCTATCTTGAATTCGGTCCTTGGGGGAGGAAGCTACATCGTCGTTAACGTTGACTATTTCAACGGGTATTCCCTCCGCTTCAGACATTTCTTTCGATATCCCAAGATTCATTTTGTCTCCTTCATAGTTACCCAGAAGGTAGAGCACACCTTTTCCCCCGTTTATCGCCTTAGTAGCTTTATATGCTGCACTAGGAGTGGGAGAGGAAAAGATCTCGCCGACGACAACAGCGTCGTACATTCCCTTTCCCGTAAATCCAAACCAAAATGGTTCATGGCCACTCCCCCCTCCTACAAGAATGCCAACCTTTCCGTAAATCGGGGCATCCTTCCTAACCACAACGCGCGCATCCTTCAGCTTCCTAACATGCGAACGAAAGGCTTTAACAAATCCTTCCACTGTTTCATCTGTGACTTTCAAGGGATTATTAATCAGTTTTTTCAAAGTCCATACTTCTCCTTTGTTTTTCTCATGATTAAATAGAGAATTCCTGAAATAGCTTTAAAATCCTTTTGACAATTCCCTAAAATAAGAGCTGATGCGATATTTTGATGGTTTAAATTTTAATGGACTTCTTTCCTCTATTTCGTTCTCTGTGAGCTTCTTATCCTGCAAATGTTTAAGATGTGTGGACAAAGCGGTTCTTGACATTTTGCTGTAAATATTTTGTTTTCTGATTTCTCTGAGTTAGTTTGTTGAAGCCTATCCCTTCTGGGTGTATTGTGATTCCTGCAAGAATGAACTGACAAGGATCATCTAATTCTTTGAGTAGCTCATCCAAGACATTCAATCTGTTTTCAGCCATATTGATCTCCTAGTGGCAGTGGTGACTAGTCCAGTTTACTACTACTCCATAATTGTTTGATCTAATAAATTTTTGACTAAGAATGAGTGAAAACCGTGAAACATCGTGAAAAAAGAATAGCTGTGAGATTGCCCTCAAAACATCGACATAGCAGTTATACTCAGGTTTCACACCCTTTTCACAACTTACGGATTGAAGAATTGGGCAAAAAAGCTGTACAAGGGACTTGAAATCAACGTCACCGAATGCACAGAATGCGGCGAATGCGAACCAAAATGCCCATACAACCTGCCGATCATGTACATGCTGAAAGATGCGCAGGTGTGTCTACAGCGCTAGTTTCATAAATCGGCGATTCAGGTTTGATTTTTGGGGCGCTAGGAAGACGCAAAATGTCCATGTGAAATCGCCAATTTTCTGACTCTATCTATTGGAAAAGACAAAAGCAACACTAAATGTGCAGTCAACCTGATTGGCAAAGCTATCCTTTGGAAAACTGACAACAAAAACGGAATAAATGTGCGGTCATGGGCTAAAAAATCGTAGAAAGTATCAGCCACTCTTTTCGCTTCGCTGTAAGCTTCCTCTCGTTTAGTTGGGTTAATGACTCCCGATGTATCCACCATGAAAGCCGTGTCGAAACTTTTGTCTCTAAAAGGCAGGTGCAAAAGCGATGCGAGAACAACCTGTTTTCCTGTTCTTTTGGCGCGTTTAATCATCGCTTTGCTGAAATCGACACCCAAATCTGCGTAAGCCAAAAATCTGCCGTTGCCGCATCCTAAATCCACGGTTTTTCCCTTCTGCTTCTTCAGAAATCTCCTCAGCTTATTGTCATTCAAATTGAAGTACAACCCAAAAGGAAACGGAAAAGTCTGGAAATAGACTGGAGAAAAGTTGTTCCAACAGTCTGGTTTGTCATATTCGGCAAGCCATCCATATTCCGCTTTCATAATGGAACTATTCCTAAAGGTTGACTTCTAGAATCGGCAATTATTAACTAACTCATTCTAATAAAGCATACATAGATTCTAAAAACTCTTTTTCAAGGTTTCAAAAATAAATCTTCTGACCGACTTCCCCCAATTTTATCTGTGGCGATAATCTTCAGAATGTTTAACGAAATTCTCGGCAAGTCTCGTGTCAAAAGCAAAGTAAATGACGCCAACTACGGCTAGTATGTTATGCTCCATTAATCCCTCATGCTCCCCGTCGATTCCCTTTCCGATCCGCATCCTATAGGCAAATCTCGCGTCTTTAGGAACGTCTATAATCCTTGAAAAGCGGAAATCGTTACCGTGAATCACTGCTCCCTTCTGGGTCAGCAGGTTATCGTTTACAGTCTCCATTACTGTGGAATCCAGTGCCTGAAGCTTCCAATCCATTTCAGCTTTTCCTGAAAGAACACCAGCCATGGAGAATGTTGAACCACCAAAATCTGTTATGGACTCGGTCAGATACAGCGAACCTCCCTGTTCACTGTATATGGGCATTCCGTCGTACGCTGAATCCCTAATATCCTTCATTATTGTCTGGTTTTGTGTCAACTGTTCCGCAAGCATGTCAGGGAAGCCGCCTGTAAAATATAATCCGTCGAGGTCTGGTGGAAGCTCTTTGTCGTGAATTGGGCTAAAGAAAATGGTTTCTGCTCCGTATGCCTCCAAAAGGTCTACGTTGTCTGGGTTGTAGCAGCTGAACGCTTCATCGAATGTTACGCCAATTCTAACTTTCCGCTGCCTTTTCTGAGGTGGATAAACTCTGCTTTCTATGTCGGGCAGTTCCTCTGCTTGTTCAGCTATGTCCAATACCCTGTCGATGTCAACATGTTCTCCAACGTATTCGACAAGTTCGGAGAGAGTTGCCTTCAGCGTTTCTCTTTCAGGCACTGGCACGAGACCTCCACGTCTGAAAGGCAACACAATCTCCACATTATAGGGAACCACACCAACCACCGGCACTTTGGTAGCTGATTCAACAGCTCTTTTCACCCACTCCGCCTGTTGCCAACCTTTAAGATTGTTTAAAACCACACCTTTGACATTCACTTGTTTGTCTAACAGTTTGAAAACGTGCAAAATGGCGTGGGCAACCTCGGCTCTGTGCATCCACATGCTGCCCACATCAATAACTAGGATGATTGGCGCCCTTAGGATTCTGGCTATCTGGGCGGTGCCTTCATAATCGGTGATGCCGTCTATTAGCCGTGGGATTCCTTGGAAGATGCCGCCCGCCCCTTCGATGACTGCCACATCAACGTTTTTAGCTGATCTTTCGAAGCTCTCTAGCACTGTCCTTGGTGACATGAGCCACGCGTCCAGGTGCCTTGACGGTTTTTTAGTTGCCTCGGTGTGGTATGTGGCGTCTATGTGGTCTGGACCTGACTTGAAGGCTTGAACGTTTAGCCCCTTTTTTGTGAAGGCTCCCATTATTCCTGTTGCAACCGTTGTTTTGCCGCCTTCGCCGTAGAGACCTGCAATAACGACTCGGGGTACGTTCATCGCCCTTTTCCCAACATCAACTGTTTAAGGGTTACACTTTAGCTTCTAATCAAATAAATTGATTGTCAAGAATCAGCTTTTCTTCGTATCCGCGGTATCCACCCTGGAACTGCACGTTTGTATTTTAGATACTCTTCCCCGAATTTTTCTTCCGCATCTTTTTCCTCTTTTTTTGCAAGCTTATAATAGACGATTATGACGACGGGCCACAGGGCAAGCGTGATGATTGTGAGCCACCAAACATTCAGGCCAAGAGTGATCAAAAGGAAGCCTAGATATTGCGGATGGCGAATGTAGCGGTAAATGCCAGTAGTAACAAGCTTGCCTTTGCCGTTGAAGATTTCTTTCCAGCCAAAGATCACCAACAGCATGCCTATGCCAATGATGACTTGGGAGGCGGGAAACACGTAATAATGGAAAATAATGTTAAACAGATCTCGCCCCATTACTTGGGTCAAGAGGAATTCCAGATTATAAATGTCAGGGAGTCCGAAAACACCCATTAAAATGTACATGGTTAAGGGGAGACCGAACATTTCAGCGTAAAGTGCGACTATAAATGCTAGGTAGATGCTGCTGGGGAGGCGTGGCAGTTTCCTTCTGTACTGTAACAGTACAAAGAAAAGAGTGAAGAAAATAACATTCGCAGTCACTAGCAGCCACTGGTTCCAGCCAAAGCCAGTGAAAGTAAGATAGCGTAGCGCAACTGATACTGCCACTATTGCCAATATAAGGAAGATAACGTCTTTGAGTTTCATCCTACGTCCACACTCCCTTTGGACCCCATTAATGCTTTCGTTAAACAATCTTTAAAGAGTTCTGTCAAACCAAAAATTGGGACATTGATAACGAGGACAATTTTTCTTGGAGCCTAGAACATACTCCTGATTCGCCATAAGATGTGATTCATGGCGGTTCGAGCCATCACTCGACTATAGAAGTTCATTTTGAACAGGTGACGCAGCACATATTTTGGAGAATAAAAACTGTTATAGAAAGAGGTTCTCAATTTTCTGACCTCCTCAGCCGACAAGTTGGGGTTCGCAAAAACAGGCGTTATTGTGTCATATTGTCCCCAATCATTGGACATATCCCAGCCCATTTGCTCCACAACTCTGCGAAGCTCGGTGCCCGGATACGGCGTTGCCACACAAATGTAAACGTCATCGGGCTCCGCTCTTCTGATGAGATCAATAGTTTCCTGTAGCATCTCTTTTGTTTCTCCGGGATATCCAATCATCACTGAAACGGAAACGAACAAGCCAGCAGCCTTCGCTAACCTGATCGCCTTCTCATTTTGCTCAACCGTTGTTCCCTTATGGACTGCATCCAGTATCTTCTGGCATCCTGACTCAACCCCGAAAAAGACCTGTTGACAGTTTGCCTCCCGCATTTTGTGCAAAATCTCTTCTGAAACCACGCTGACTCTGGTTTGGCAATCCCATGGAAGACCAATCTCTCTGTTCCTGATTTCTTCACAAATCTTAATTGCCCTTTTTTTGTCAAGCGTGAAAGTGTCATCGTAAAACGAAAAGGCATCAGCTCCATGCATGTCCCTTAACCATTCCAGCTCGTCCACGATGTTTTTTGGGCTTCGCGCCCTGAAGGCTTTCCCGAACATTCGGGCTGTTGTACAAAAGGAACACTGGGAAGGGCACCCTCTGCTGGTCATTATTGGGAGCATTCTTCTTCCAAAAAGCCTGTATTTTTCTAATGGGAAGTATTTGTATGCGGGACGTGGCAGTTCGTCAAGGTTTTTGATGAATGGTCTGGTGGGCGTACGAATGGTCTGTCCATTATTCCTGAACGTTATTCCCTGAATCCTGTTGAGACCCATCGGGTTGGACACGGTTTTTGCCAACTCCAGCAAGGTTTCTTCGCCCTCACCCCTAACCACTACGTCCACCGCTGCTTCCTCGTTGAGAACTTGTTCATCCATAAACGTGGCGTGTGGACCTCCGAGAACAACCATGGCGTCAGGGCATGCTTCTTTTGCAGCGCTTGCAGATTGAAGAGCCGACTGTATCGTTGGGGTCATGGAGGTGATGCCAACCACATCAGGGTTGATGGAAGCTAACTTTGTTTTTAATTGCTTAAGGTTCATCTCTTGCGCTGGGCAGTCTATCACCGTTACGTCGTAACCGTTTTCTTCCAGAACAGCCGCTAGGTAGGCTAAGCCTATGGGTAGGTAAAGCTGGTGGCGGTAGACTCCTTTTAGGGGTGGTGGATTAACCAGCGATATCTTTGCTCTTTTTTGCATCTGCTTTAGCCTCTAATCCATTTTTCCCAGTAAGGTTCTTATTGCTTTCTTTGGGTGCCGAATTGCCTTCACCAGTTTATCGCGGGTAGGACTTTGATTTATCAAATTTGCTTGTGCACATAATTCAAGCAAATCGTCTGCCGTGAACTCTTCAGTTTCGATGAGAGGTTCAAGCGCAGCTAAGGCTTCATCGCTGAAGTTTTCTCTTAAGTAACCGCCGCGTTTAGCCTGTTCATACAGTTCTGTTCCATATAGGGGAGTGGCTATGCTGAATTGGAAATGGTCTGCTCCTAGTTTTTTCAGTTTGTAGGCATACTTTATGGTTTCTTTTATGTCCTCTTTTGTTTCACCTATAAGCCCAAGCATGAGGAAAACTCCTATCTTCATTCCCACTTTTTTGGCTAAAACAACGGCTTTTTCAACATCCTCCAAATTCAGGTTCTTTTTGATGATTTCATTCACAACACGTTGGACGCCGGACTCGGGAGCAACCCGTATTTCCTTGCAGCCAGCCGCACTCATCTTTCTCAGCAGCTCTTCGTCAAGCGTATCCGCTCTAACGCCGTTTGGGACATACCAGTTAATGTCTAACCCCCTCTCCATGATCAAATCACAGATATCTTCCACCCTTTTCTTGATCAGCGTCATGTTTTCATCAAAGAAGTCAATCTGCTTAATGGAATAGGTGTTAACTATCTGTTCCAGCTCATCAACCACGTTCTCGGGGCTTCTACCCCGCCAAGTTTTTCCCATGACAATATGGTTAGAACAAAAAATACACCTGTACGGGCATCCTCTGCTGGTTATTATTATTGTGTAACGTTTGCTTATTTCTCCTCTTATGGGGTTTTCCTTGATAGCCTCGAAGTAGATGTCCATTGGAAGCAGATGTCTTGCCGGAAAAGGTAACGCATCTAAATCTTGAATCTCCGGTCTTGGAGGAGTAATAACAGTTTTCCCATTTTTGACAAAACCGATTCCCTCTATCTTCCTCAGACCCTCGGTTATGCCTTGCTCCAGTGCACCTACTAACTCAAGCATAGTGTACTCTGGCTCCCCTCTCACCACAAAATCTATGTCCGGATTAGAAAGACAATCCACAGGTCTCGCAGATGGGTGCAGTCCATCTAAAACTGTGGTGATGTCTCTGTCGACGCCTTTTACTACAGACGCTACCTCAAATGCGGCTTTGGACCAGCCGGAAAATGGGATGTTTATTTCAACGATGTCTGGTGACCACCGTTTTATTCTGTCGGCTATCTCTTCGTTTGCTAATCCCATCCGATAATTGGTTTCATGTATTTGCTCAAGATTCTTCCAGCCCTCTGTAGGAGCGTCTATGATGCTTACCTTATGCTGTTTTTCTAGCACTGCTGCGACATACGCTATTCCTATCGGTGGATATACTACTGGTTTTCCCCATGCTTTGGGGTGGAGACGTGGCGGATTAATCAAGCAAACACGCATATTTGTTGCCCGCTATATTACATGCGAATTAATGTTTATTCTACCCTTTCTGGCTTTAACCAAATCTCAACAACACTAGTTACACAGATGGGAACCTAAAAACGTTTACAGAAACCGAAACCAGAGAACCAATGTGACTAATTAACAAACTAGCACGCTTCGATTTTTATGTCTCTATAAATCACTTTGTTTATTTTTCGTTTGTGAGCACAGTTCCGTTCCAAAAACGAAGAACAAAAAAACCAGAGAAACGAAAAAGGGCAACCAAAACTAGTCTAACTTCATTTGTATTAAACTTACTAAATTTGAGCAGAGTTAAATAATAATGTCCAAAAGCTTAAATATTTAGCTCTAAGAGAGCTAGCAAACACAAAAGAGGTTAAGGAAAATGGTAAAACAAACTTCTGTAAAAGCTCCAATGACAAAAGATCGGATGATGCAATACACGTTTATTGCCCTCTGCGTTATCGCAGCTATATCTTTCATCTCATTTGGTGTAGATTCACTCGTAATATCTGTAATTTCGGTCCTGGTTGCTGTAGCTTGTGACTATCTGCTCTCACTGGTAATGGGAAAAAAGGGACCCTTGAACATGTGGTCTGCGGCTGTCTTCGGCTTAATCGTTGCCATGTCATACAGTTTAGGTGAGGCTCCGACGATGCAACCTGAAACATTCTCGATACTGGGTGGCGCTGGGCTTGATAAATATCTGTATCCTGCCTTGATTTCGGCTGTCGGATTGATTGTCTTCAAAAAACTTCAAGGACTGGCTGGACGAAAATACGTGAACCCCGCTGCAATCGCGAAACTTCTGATTATTGGTTTGCTGTTTATGCCTACACTTTCAGCTCTATTGCCCGTAAATCACGTAGATAGAATAGACTTGCAAAATCGTAAAATCGAAAGTCAGATGGAGGGTGTCCCAGACATCTACCCGATGGATGCTGCCAGTTTTGGGTACAATCTGGTTTCATGTTATGGCGATCCCAACGCAGATCCTATGAATCCTTATGTTTATGGAACATACGATGACCCCATGCCAGACGTTGTTTACGATATGCTCGTGCAGAAGTATCACGGTTGGATCGGCGGTGTTTCGAGCATCGCTGTACTCGCGGTAGGAATCGCCTTATTTGCGATTCTCCGTAAATATATTAAATGGAGAATAACTCTGGCTTACCTAGTAACTACACTGCTGTTTTCTATTGTTATGCACCTCATTTACGGTGGAGACCCAATATTTCGAATATTGTTCCATCTATTCATGGGCAGTTCGATTTTCTTGGCATTCTTCATGGCAACTGACCCTGCAACTACTCCTATAACCCATTTGGGCCAAATGATATTCGGTGCAGGCTTAGCGATATTGACAGTCATCATTCAGACGTACACTGGATTCTTGGGAGGATCTATTCTTGCTTTGGTAATCATGAACCTAACTTGTCCATTCCTCGACCAAATTGGAATTCTGAAACCTGAAGCAAAGAAGCCTCAACGGAGGCGCCCCGAAGCTAAACAATTTGCAGCCGCCAAAACTTACGACTGCTTAAGATGTGGTGCGTGCATGTATGTGTGCCACAATTCATTAAGCCCGATTCTGATTAAACAGGCATTTGAGAAACGAGACGCAAAAGCATTGATGACCCTAGCGGCAGACTACTGCACAGGTTGTAGAACCTGCAATTTCGTTTGTCCCGCAGGAATCAATCTTGAAAGCTACACAATCGGATATCCGCTGCAGGAGGAAGAGGCGAGAAAAATAGAAGAGCAGTTCTTGAGCGGAACCGCAGACGAGAACATTGGCATCTACTCGGAGATGTTTGCAGCCAAAAGTAACATAGACGGACAGGACGGCGGAGTGGCTACTGCGTTGCTGATTTCGGGCATGGAAAATGGGCTGTTTGATGCTGCTATAGTGGTTAAACGAACAGATGGCTATTGGTCGGAAGCGGTTATAGCAGAAAACGCTGATGATCTAATGGACGCTAAAGGAACAAAATTCCTACGGGTTCCGTTGATGTCAAAGTTAGGCGAGCTGATAGCTAAAGGCAAGCGAAAAATTGCTGTTGTTGGTATGGCTTGTGAGGTTCGAGCCGCAAGAAGGATACAACCGATTCTCCTTCGCCAATATCCAAACCTAGAACTAACCATAATCGGATTGTTCTGTTACGAATGCTTCGACTACTATAAGCTCAAAGAAGAAATAAACAGGCTATTGGATGTTGATCTGGACTTTGCGGAGAAAACGCAGGTTCACAAAGGAAAATACATCGTTACAATCGATGGAACGGAACATTCGGTAAAGGTAAAAGAATTGAACAACGCTGTTGAAGCACGATGCCTCGACTGCCCCGACTTCACTGCAAAATACTCTGATGTCTCTGTTGGTTCAGTGGGCAGCGATGAAGGATACTCAACTGTTATAGTTCGATCAGATGTAGGCAAAAAACTAGTTGAAAGTCTAGATCTAGCCAAGGGCAAAGTGGACACGGACGAAGTTACGAAACTGTCTATTAATAAGGAAAAACGTGCAAAGCTGGATAGATCGGAAAAATAGACAAGAACACTCGCTTAAGCTAGAGAATGAGTGCAAAACCCAGAATCCTTGAAAACTCTGCATATGCACAAAAAATTGTGCATAACTACTATTTTTTTTATTTAATGAAAAACTAGAAACAATTTTGAAGCATAAAATAACCCGATTTTGGAACAATCCCTGCTGTTTTGGAAGGCCGTTCATGCTTAAGGCATGCGCGTGTAGCCCCTGTGAAAAGCTTATTAAGCAATAGCAATGTAAATAAAAAGAAAAGAGGTGAAAAATACTTTGTCATTTACAGATAAACTTTATGCTTTAATCTTCAGTGAACTTTCACTTGGTCTTGTCTTACCCATCATTTTTGGTATATTGATCATTTTCTTCCCGACAATACTCTATGACGTACTGGAACCCATAAACATATATTTCCCCGACTTTTTGTGGGGTGGACCAGAGATTCCATTAGAGCATATTCTAACTCAAGGTGTCGCTCAAGGTTTGCTTGCTTGTGCTATACCCATATTTCTTGGACTTGCTTGGAATAGGTGGGCTGGAGGCGCTGGAGGTTTTCTGCTTAGTATCTTTTGGGTTGTAGCATCAATGGCACAATTTGGCGAGTGGTTTGTTCCAGGTGTGGATTGGTTAGGGCAAGTAGTTGCTGGAATGCTTGCCGGATACATCGCAGGAGCCTTGATGACACGTGCAAAAATGCGAGGTAAAGACACCCTGAAAAATGCATTAATAGCAGCAATAGTGGCTGCCGTTGTCGCAACAATATTTGTTACAACAACATATGTTTGGTATTCCCCAATGTTCAAGAGTAGCACTCTACCTCCACATGGAACTGGCACTCCCGAATGGGGTGGCATGGAATTGTGGGACTCAATAACCTACAATTACTTCATTAACGGCGCAATCTATGGCGTCTGGGCTATTATCGGCGCATTCATATCCAGGGTCGCTAGATGGTTCCGATAGGAATCACCAAAACCACCAACTTCACATTCTTTTTTCTTCTCTTCTAACGAAAAGCGTCTTGCTATCTTAGATAATACTTTTTTGTTTGCATAATTGTTTCTATTCATTAAAGCTTAAAGTGGCACTTCCCGATTTATCTTCGTGGCGAAAACATATTCTGCCTACGTCTTATTTTCTTCAAAACTTGCGCCTGCTAATACGATTATCCGAAACCTATTAAGTGTGCGACTTGCTGTATTTGTGAAAGTAATAACGCTCAGGGAAGAATCATGCCGCCACATGTAACCCTTGTGAACCCCCCCTCTCCTAATGGAAGCACTGGACATTGGTCCATCGCCCTCTTAGGTTTGGGGTATTTGGCTGCTGTTCTAGAGAAAAACGGGTACGAAGTTGATGTGATTGATTGCCAAGCCCTAAACATATCCTTTGAAGAAGTGAAAAACAAACTTCAAAAACGTCAACCTGATGTGGTTGGATTAACCTCCACTACCCTCACCTACAAATCTGCGCTTCGCATCATAAGAACTGCTAGAGAAGTCTGCCCAAACTGCTTAACCGTTATCGGCGGCTCCCACGTTACCTTCTGGGATGATAAAGCGTTGCAGGAGTGTCCGCAACTGGATGTTGTTGTGCGAAAGGAGGGTGAAAACACTCTTCTGGAGCTGGTGCAGAAGCTAGAAGCAGGCAAAGGTTTCGGTGACGTGTTGGGCATAACCTACAGGAAAGACGGAAAGATTGTGAAAACTGACGACCGACCCTACATAGAAGACCTTGACAGCCTGCCCTATCCAGCTCGCCATCTCTGGCCTCTTGATCAGATTCGAAAAATTGAAGACATATTCTACTTAACGACGAGCCGAGGCTGCGTATTTTGGTGCGAATTCTGCGCGGCGGTCAGAATGTTCGGTCGAAGATTTCGGATGAGAAGCCCAAAAAACGTGGTGGACGAGCTTGAGTATCTTCACAACACCTACGGCGCAACCACTTTCACATTCTGCGACGATGCATTCACTGTCGATCAGGCCAGAACCGAAGAATTATGTGAGGAAATCAAGAGGCGAAAACTGAAGATAAAATGGAACTGCGGAACCCGTATAGACATGCTCACGAAAGAGCTGCTCATCAAAATGAAGGACACAGGCTGCATCTCCGTATGGTCCGGAGTTGAGTCGGGTGCACAACAGATCTTGGATGCCATGGAGAAAGGAATCCACGTTGAACAAACGATAAGAGTCTTTGGTTGGTTGAAAGAGCTTGGGCTAAAGACAGCGCCGAACGTTATACTTGGCTTCCCGGGTGAGACCAAGCAAACCGCTTGGAAGACCATAAAGTTTGTGGAAAAAATAAGTCCTGATTATGTGGGTTTCTATAATATAGCTACGCCCTTCCCTGGAACGCCCATGTATGATGAGGTCATAGAAAAGGACTGGTTAAGGGTAACTGACTTTGACAAGTATGATACGGCGACTCCTATCTTTGAAACGCCGATGTTAAGCATGAAAGAGCTTAAGGAAATCCGTGAGCAGGCTTTTCATCATTTCTATCTTCGCCCTACCTATATTCTTCGCATGTTCGCCAAGGGACCGATGCACGGTCTTTCAGCAACACAAACGGCTTTGGAGCATCTCTTCAAATCCATCAAACTTAAACTTCAGAATCTATGATCTGCAAACATAGTTTTTCTTATCTGAGAAGGGTTGATGAGTAAAAGTGTGCGTTTGCGTCCTTTTCCTATTTGAACCTTAATTATAAGCTTCATATGCTTTAATTCATATAGGAGATTTGGATTCAAAAAATTGAGGGATAAAAGCCAATTTGTTTTTGGGTAAAGATCTTCAAGAAAGGATTCGTGAAGCAAACGTTGCTGTCCATCGGTTTGAGGCAAAATATTACGAGTTGATTCATCCAGAAGTATATAACAGACATGAGCAGAAGAGAATAAACTCTGCATTGAAGATGGTGGACAAGCTTGTAGTGGATAATCGTGGGCGTGCAAAGAAGGCTCTTGATGTTGGGGCGGGTACCGGAAATCTGACTGTTAAGCTTCTGCAGATGGGTTACGAAGTTACTGCGATAGACCTCTCTGCGGAAATGTGTAAGATTTTGGAAAAGAAGTGTAGACATTATTTAGAAGCTGAAAAGTTGGTTGTTATTAACTCGCCGATAGAGGATGTGAGTTTTGATAGAGATGAATTTGATTTAATCACTTGTTATTCTGTGTTGCATCATCTGCCGGATTATGTGGATGTGATTCAGAGACTTTGTGGTTTTTTGAAAAAAGGAGGCGCAATGTATCTAGATCATGAAATCTCTCCATTTTATTGGAGGAGTGAAGAAAGCAATGTGGCGCATCTGGTGAAATTTGTTTATTTTCATTCTAATCCATTGCTTAACACTCTATATTTTCGGATTTTAGGGGTAAATGTGCCATCTCTTGATTATGGTTTATCTGATTATTGGCACAAGAAAGAACATCATTTAGACCATGGAAGAATAGAATGCATATTTGAGACGGAACACTTTGATTTTTTCAAACGAAGAGACTATTATCTCAAATTTAGAACATGGATTTTGAATCCGATTTTTTACGTTTACAAGTATAGTTGCAAACCTGAAATGAGTTTTTGGGTGGCTAAGAAATGACATCGATGTGTTAACTTGTACATTTCGCTTTATAGCTATCACTATCTGTTCATGGAGCAAACTATTTAAACGCAGAACCACAAACTTAGCGAGACGAAAAAATTTTGGGGAATAAAAATGAAAACTTGGAAAAACAAAACAAAACTTTCTACTATGGCTTTGATTCTAACCCTAACAATATCTGCTGTGCTAGTTGCTTTGCCTATCACCAACGCGCAAGCACTTGATATTCCAACTTTCCTATTTGTAACCGCTGAACCTAACCCCGTAGGCGTCCACCAAACCGTTTGGCTTCACGCCGTTTTCAGTAAACCTACACCCACAAACCAAGGTGCTGGTGGCGATTTGCATGAAAATGTAACTATAGAGATAATAGCGCCTGATGGAAGTAAAACGGTTTTAGGGCCATTCACTGGTGGTATGACAGGGGCCGTACCAACTTCGTGGGTGCCCGATCACGTCGGTGAATACACTCTACAGGCCATTTATCCTGGACAAGTATTGACAGGGCAAAATCCTGATACGGGTCGACGAGGTCAGAACTTGAATATGGTAGGCAGTTATCTGATGCCCGCTGAAAGCGACGTAGTGACACTCACAGTACAGGAGGAACCGGTAGAAGCGATATATCAATCTCCAGGACTTCCAGAAGAATACTGGACTCGTCCAATATATGCAACAAACTGGGCTTGGGGAGAGATTGGCGCCAACTGGTTGGGAATGATGGCACCTGCATTTATGACTACTGGTGGATACGATGCTACTGGAAACTTACAGCCATATGGTACAGCACCAAACACTCCTCACATAATGTGGTCAAAATCGACCCATTTAGGAGGTCAACCTGGAGCACCCATCCCCAGCGATCAAGCGACTCAGTATTCATCAACCTCGGTAGTCATAAACTACTTCGAGCCAATAATCATAAGCGGAGTACTCTATTACACGCAGTTTGCAAGTCTTTCTACTGAAATAGTAGGCTGGGAAGCCGTGGACCTTCGCACAGGAGAAACACTGTGGAGCAGATCAGCAGGCGAAACAGGCACTGAAAAAATGTTAATGGGACAAATAGCACGTTACCATAGCGTTCAAGAATTCGGATCTATGGCATACATATACAGCGCACCTCTGGCTGGATTTATGCAAGCTCCAAGATGGCTTGGAGTATATGACGCATATACCGGAGTGTTGGTGGGCAATGTTACCGACATCAGCGCTATCGCAGGATTTCTTGGCGGCACAATACCTTTCATGGTGGATTTTACCGCCGAGGACCAGTATGGAACAATACTAGGTCATTATACTTCTGGCGGCAACCTCGTTATGTGGAACTCAACCAGAATGTGGGGCACTCGACCAAGTGGCACCCGTAGCTTTGGAAGTGGAATAGAGTGGTCAGTACCCCTTCCGACAGAACTCAACGGTGTATCAATCAGCCTTAGCATTGCTGCAAGAACCCATGAAGTAATCCTTCTCCGTCAAACACCCAGCCCGATAATGTGGCAGGAGGCAACTCTGGGCTATCAGATTACAGCAGGCTACGACGCAAAAACAGGCGCACTCCTCTGGGGACCAATAAACCAAACAATACCCGCATTACAAGACGTAGCTCTAGTTGGTGCCGGCGAGGGTTATTACGTGTTACACAACAAAGATACCGATGAAGCATATGGCTACAGCCTCACGGATGGTAGCTTCAAGTGGGGTCCAGTTCAACTAGAAGGAAACGCTTGGAGTACTATTGGACGTGGTGGAGCAATCGCTTACGGCAAAGTTTACATTTGGGACATTGGCGGCTACTGCAGTGCTATCGATCTTGCAACAGGAGAGGTCGCGTGGACCTTCACTCGTGGAAGCGCTGGATACGACACTCCCTACGGTATATATCCTCTGTTCCACTATAGCATGCACAGTATTGCTGATGGAAAACTATTCCTTGCAGAGGGACACCTGTACACTCCGCCTCTGCATCCAGCTCGGCGAGTTGCCATAAACTGCACTGATGGAAGCCTAGTGTGGAGCATAATGAGTTTCAGCAGCCGATCTCCTGCTCCTATCGCAGACGGCTACGTGGTGGAATGGAACAGCTTCGACAACAAGATATATACATTCGGCAAGGGACCAACCGAACTCACAGTAACCGCTTCACCTAAAGTCTCAACAGCAAATAGCAGAGTACTGATAGAAGGAACGATAATGGATATTTCTGCAGGCGCGGAACAAGATGGTGTGATTGAACGTTTCCCGAATGGACTTCCCGCAGTAGCTGATGAAGACATGAGAGAGTGGATGGAATACGTTTACATGCAGCAGAAAAAGCCAGAAGATATTACAGGTGTTCCTGTGAAATTGGCTTATCAGTTGCCAGATGGAAGCTGGAAAGACATTGACCAAGTTATCAGTGATGGATACGGAAACTTCGGATTCCAATGGACTCCCCCAGGGGAAGGCACCTATGTGGTGAAGGCGTTCTTCTTGGGATCAGAATCTTACTGGGGCACATCCGAGACAACCTACCTGACAGTAGGTCCGGCAGCAGCAGCGGCTCCTAGTGCAGAAGAGATTGCTGGTACAACTGTGGGCAAGCTTCCAGCGTATCCAGCAGCTTCGGACATAGCGCAAGAAACAGTAAACAAACTGCCAGCATACCTGACAATCGACCTGGTCATCCTGATAATCGCTGTCATCGTCTTGGTCATAGGCTTACTGGCCTACATGGCACTCAGAAAACAGAAATAACCCAAATCCCCCCTTTTCTTTTTTCTTTCAAACACAATGCGACAACTTCAACGGAAGTTAAGAAGAAACATTATTTGATAAGTCAGAAAAGAATTTGACCAGCAGAATATGGCCTACCCAATCACATGAGTTTTTATTCCGCTTTCTAGGTAAGTTTATTTTTTCCGTTTCCACTACTAATCTAGTAACGATACTTAAAAAGCAGCAATCTGGAACGATTTCGATGAATCTGTTAACAAACCAGAAGCTCTGGAACTCCATCCTCAAGACGCCACCCGTAAAATGGATGCTGAAAACCGCTCTAAAAAAATGTCCAAAATGTAACCGGACACCTCTTGAAACTGCATTAGACAAATATGCTGGCAAAAACCACTTACCCTGCTCCTCCTGTAACCTCTACGTTAGAGTCATAGAATTCTGGATCAATTTCATACAGACAGTTTTAGCTGTTGAAAAGAGCCGTGTTTCCAAACTTTTTGGGGACCCCTACGTGAGAAGAGCCGTAAACAGCATAGTGTACGGCTTTGCCGAGTTCGGTTTCAATCGTCCCATACAGGTTCACGCCCCCTTCCTTGTGGTATGGAATTTCACATACAAATGCAACCTCCACTGTAAACACTGTTACTCGGAAGCCGGAAACAGCTCCAAGACAGAACTCTCCACCGAGGAAGCCCTGAAGGTCGTGGATCAAATAGCAGATTTCGGCGTCACCTCCTTAGCATTTTCAGGGGGTGAACCCTTAATGAGAAAAGACTTCTTTGAAGTTGCCCGCTACGCGGTTGATGCAGGATTATATGTATCCTTAGCCACAAACGGAACATTGCTTAACGAAGAGAACACTAGAAAACTCAGGGAAATCGGGCTCCATTACGTGGAAGTGAGCCTTGACGGAGCTAACGCCAAGACACATGATTTCTTCAGGGGAAAAAGCGGCGCCTTTAACCAGACAATAGAGGGACTAAAGAACTGCTTGAAAGAAGACATCTGCACCTGCATAGCAATAACTGGCACCAAAAACAATCTAACAGAAATCCCTGCAGTGCTTGAAATGGCTGAAAACATGGGAATTGACAGGTTCACGTTATTCAATTTTGTGCCAGTAGGCAGAGGCAAAGACATAATCGCAGTTGACCCTTCTCCCCAAGAGCGCGAGCAGCTTCTAAGTTTCTTTAATAAAAAGTTGTCAGAAGACCACAAAATCGCCATATTAAGTACAACTCCTCAACTCGCCCGGGTGGCTCTGCAGGCTAACTCTCCAACTCAAGAGGACATAATAATGCCTCTTGCACACATGGAAGCCACTAAAATAAGCAAAAGAGCCAAGGCTCTAGCTGACTTTATTGGCGGATGCGGCGCTGGGCGATTATATTGCGCCATCTCTCCAGAAGGGAACGTTCAACCCTGCGTCTTCATGCCTCTGGTACTCGGAAATCTGAAAACGGAAAGGCTGGAAGACATCTGGCTCAACTCCCAAGTTTTTAAGGACCTCAGAGACAGAGGAAAACTGAAAGGGCGCTGCAGCAGATGCGAATTCAAGTTTGTTTGCGGAGGATGCAGAGCAAGAGCCTACGCTTACCATAACGACTATCTTATGTCCGACCCCGGCTGCATCAGACAGCTCTCAGAGGGCGACTGACAAATGAAGCGGACAAAAATTGGAATCTTCAGAACAGATAACGGTTTAGAGTCCGCCCTGAAAGAGGCGCTGAAAGCTGCAGATTGGACTAAACATGTTGGAGGCAAGGTTTTCGTAAAACCGAATCTGTGCTCCAAATATTACATTCCAGGGGCTGTCACCAATCCCCAAGTTCTCTTTCATCTGGTGAGCCTTCTCCGCGACAGGGCTGAAGAGGTTGTTGTTGGCGAATCCGATGGCTACAACTACTGTTGCAATGATGCTCTGGCGATGACCGGTGTAAAGAAGATAGTTGAGAAGGCTGGCGGAAAGACCGTTAACCTCTCCGAAGACGAAACCGTGAATGTTGAAAGCTCCAAAACTTTTTGTTTAACCAATTTTCCGTTGCCCAAGACTCTTGTTGAAGCCGACTCTATTGTAGACGTTCCAGTGATGAAGACCCACGAGTTCACAGACTACAGCGGCGCCATAAAGAATCTGTTCGGATGTATGCCCGATGACAGGCGCATCTTTCTCCATCCCAAATTCAGCATGGTTCTACATGACTTGCTGGTTCTGCTGAAACCAAAGTTTGTTGTTATGGACGCCACATTTTCTATGGAGGGAAACGGACCCAACAGGGGAATCGTTGTACCAATGAATCTTGTCCTAGCTGGTAGCGACCTTCTTGCCATGGACAAGCTATGCTGCCGAATCATGGGCATAAACTGGGCTGAAATCGGTCACCTCAAGTTCATTGACCAGTATTACAGAGGGAAAGAAACAGAGACCCAGATCATCGGCGAAGACATTGAGGATGTGAAGCGCCCCTTTCGGCTTCCCTACTTAGATGCGGCTGTTAGGGCTCAACGTTGGGTCTACAAAAGCTACTTTCTAACCCGTCTCTGCTTCGGCACACCCTTCTTGAACATGCTGCAGGGCTGCCTGAACGTCTACAGGAAAGTCGATGAGGAAATAAAAGGCAGAGAGTGGGTGGACAAACACTGGGACAACTCGTTGCCCCGTTAAGCTGTCCCCAAAAGCTTGTGATACAAATCGATCACTTGACCCGTAATCAGGCGCCTAGCAAACTTCTCCTCTATCAACTTTCTCCCTCGCATACCCATTTCTCCGGCAAGCTTCGGGTCCTGCAACAGCGTCAATACTCTCTGCGTAAGCTGTGCTGAGTCCCCGGGGTCTATTAGAAACCCGTTTTCCTTGTCTACTAAGAACTCAGGTATCCCCCCAACCTTGGTAGAGATAACTGGCAAGCCAGTGGCTTGGGCTTCCAGTATGGCGAAGGGAAAGTTTTCGTAGATGGCGGGGAGCACAAATATGTCAGAGGTAGAGTAGAGGTCTGGAAGTTTTTGGTCTGGAACGTACCCCAGAAAGGTCACGTAATCTTCTATGTCCAGTTCTTTCGCCAAGTCTCGGAGGCTCTGTTCCTTCTTCTTGAATCCTGTCCCTGATATAGCAAATTTCACGTCGCCGAACTCTTGGATGACCGGTGGGATAGAATGTAACAGAATTTCTAAGCCTTTTCTGTGATAGAGCCGCCCCACAAAAAGAACTATCTTCTTCTCCTCTTCTAGCCCGAATTCTCGCCGCAGCTCAGCCCTGTCTGGTCTTGGCTTGAATTTGTTTATATCCACGCCGTTGTAGATTACGTGAATCTTTTCCTCTTCGATGCCATACAGCTCAGTTAATTCACCAACAGTGTACTTGCTCACCGCAATCAAGGCGTCGGACCGTTTCATCAGCTTCTTTTCATAGGACCTAAGCAAACGATTGAATCTGAGCATCATCTTCTCGTTGGGATTCAACTCTTTGGGGTTAGACTGTCTCGTCACTATGGCTTCTCCTTTCCAAGTTGAGTGAACTGCACAAACCAGCGCCTTAGCTGAATCTTTTGGGATGGCAAAACTTGGAACCAACGGAAGGTTCGCATGTATGATGTCGAAGCCGATCTGTTTGTTCAGTTCTTCTATCTTCTTGGATGCGGAGCGGGCGAATCGCCAATATCTGGTGAGGGCATTTCCTGCGCCCTTTCTGTAATGTACTTTGATGCCGTCAACGGTGTCTTCTGCATCTTCGCTGTGTCTGGCTACTACGTGAACGGTGTGCCCAAGTTTTTGGAGGCTATGTGAAAGGTAATAGACGTAGGCTCCTGTTCCGCCTGAGATGGGAAAGTATTCTGGAGTTACGAAGCAGACATTCAAGATTTCTTTTTCTCTCCTCCAGTTAGAGCGGTGTGGATTAAAGAGGTTGCTCCCCCCAGGGTCCACGCAAAGGCTCTGGTGAAATAGATTACGATGAGGTACATGGCTGAGGGGTCGTGGAAGATGATGGAGATTTTTGCGGCTGAGAAGATGTAATGCAGTGCTATTATGGTAACAAGGGTTAGAAAAATCAATGACGGAATCAAATTGAAGCTTGTGGCTACGGTGATGAGAAGCAAGAGGGCTGCGACAGCATACAGTATGGGCTGTATGTTCATCCACCAGTCAGTTATCTTGTCGCCCCTCGCAAGTTTTGGATGCTTGAAGTATAGCTTCCAGGTGTTCTGACCGTATTTATACTGCTGTTTGAAGAATCTTCGCAGCGTGGGGCGATGGAAATGATAGCATATTGCCTCTGGGTCAAAGGCTATCCTGTATCCTGCCTGTGCTAGTCTTGCTCCTATGTCCGTGTCGTATTGGGTGGGAAGAGCCTCGTCGAAGCCGCCGATTTCCATGGTCACTTTCTTCTTCAGCAGCAGATTCATCGTCGCCACTCTCTCAACCGTGCCGGGAAGCCGCCGATACCTGTAGCTCAGCTCGTAGCCTACGACTCTTGGAACCAGCCTGTCCCTGTTCCAAGTTTCCACGGTTCCGCTTGCCCCAGCCACCTTAGGGTCATCTAAGTGTTTGACAAGCTTCCTGAGCCACTGTTTCTCAACTTTCGCGTCAGAGTCAATTAGCCCTATTATCGGGTTCTCTATATTCTTCGAAACGAGGTTGTAGGCAGCTGGAGGGTTAAGCTGGCTGTGAACCAGTTTAACTGGATATTCTTTGGCGCGTTCGGTTGTTGCGTCGGTTGAGCCTCCATCGATCACGATCACTTCAAGTAGGTGTTTGGGGTAGTCCAGTTCCAGAATAGAGCGCAGGCATTCATCTATTGTTGATTCACTGTTAAGGGTAGGTACTATTATGCTGACCCCCAGAAGTGGTTCCTCCTTTCTGGATTCTTTGTTTTTCAATCGTTTGCCCCTGTAAAGGTCTTCTGTAATCAACCTTGAATATTAACGTGACCAGCTATGATAAATAAGATGTGATTATGGCGTAGAGTATTCTCGCTCCGTCTTTTATGGGATCAAGTTTTGAGGTTCCCACCGTCCTCTGAACAAAACTTATGGGGGTCTCTGCCACTCGTGCGCCCATCCTCAACGCTTTAACAAGCATCTCGGATTCCACCTCGTAACCGTGGGAACGCAACTTCATCCTCTTTATCAGAGACGATCTGATTGCTCTGAAGCCAGATTGGGAATCGGACATTTGCACGCCAGTGAGATACCTGATCAGCTCATTGAACATCCTGTTGCCCGCTCTGTTTATTTTCGGAATTTTGGTTTGGTTTGCTTTCGAATTAAAGAATCTTGACCCTACCACGAAATCGGCTTTGTTTTCCTTGAGGTGCCGCAGAACCAACGGAATCTCTTCTGGCTGATGGGAACCATCCGCATCCAAGGTAACAACCAATCTGCCTTTAGCCTGCCTGAAGCCGGATCTGAGGGCAAAACCTTTCCCCTGATGTGCCTCCTTCAAAACGTGGGCTTTCAGTTCTTGGGCTATGTGTGCAGATTTGTCTACTGAGCCGTCGTCGACAACCAGAATTTCGTATGAGACTCCTAGTTGTTCAAGTGTTTTTTTTGTTCGAGTAACTATGTTGCCTACAGTTACTTCTTCATTGAACACTGGAATGACGACGGAAACGAAACATTCTTTTCGTTCCCTATTTTGCTTATTTTTTGCCATTGCTTCACAGATGTTCCTTCATGAATTAAATAGTTTGCCAATACTTTTCAAATAGGTGATTGATGGTTTAACTTTTATATCCAATGGCGTTGATGTAGTTCTGCAAAATATTGTTTAAGCCTATCCGAACAATCCTTGATGGAGAGACTGACCCACAGTGAAGCAAACTTGGATGGAAATCGAACAGAACATCGAGTCGAGAAAAGAAACAGACAAAATAATGTGGTTCTCCATGTGGGCTGTTCTCTCTGTAGCCAGCTTCGGAATAGCATGGTTTCCGATGATCTACTATCTGATAAAAAGAAGAAACGCTCACTTCTCCAGACAAGAAAAACTGGAGGCACTAATCTTGAGCAAACTGAAAAAGTTGCCGGTAGACTCTTCGCAAATAGCGAATCAGGGGTCATCCAGAAACGCGACGGCATGGACTCTTTCAACCCTCCTGATCTTTCCTGCCTTTTACATCTTTTATTTCCTAAAAAGCGACCTCCGGAAACACGAAGAGCATGAGCATGATTTTCTGGCTGAAGTAAACGCATTGGCAAAAGACTCGGATGAGCCTTTGAACATTCACGGTTTTTCTGCTACCCCAAGTTTCCAGCTGGACAAATATCTGGCTCTCAGTGTTGTAACGTTTGGTTTAGCAGCTGCATACTGGCTGTACCGAATCTTCAATGACTACAACAGCCACTTCAAGATGCAATGGAAAAATGAGGACGAACTGCTCAATTTCCTCAAGGCAATCGAAAAAAAATCCAGTTAACCCCCTCTTTTTAACTGTTAATTTTTATACCCGTCTAGACAATACGAATTTCTGAAAGCCCCTAAAAGGAAGTCGTCATATGGTAGATGTTACTAAACTCATTAAGAAATCCCTGAGAACTGTGAGTCCCTACTTTCACGGCGGAAACGTTTGGGAAGTTTCAGAGAAACACAAAATTCCTGTGAATCAGATTGTCGACTTCAGCATCTCCACCAACCCGTTGGGTGCACCCGAAAAGGCTGTAGAGAGCATTCGCCAACACCTCGATCTGATACATCATTACCCCGACCCCGATCACAAGTGGCTTCTGGAGGCTCTAGCAAAATCCGTTGGTGTAGCGCCGAACAATGTGGTGGTGGGCAACGGCTCCACCGAGTTAATCTATCTGTTCAATGAGGTTTTCCTTGAGGACGGATGCGAGGCTGTTATTCCCGTTCCCACCTTCAGCGAATACAAGGCAGCCATAGAAAGATTCGGCGGCAACATGGTGTTCATAAAATGCGATTCAGCAAACAACTTTAAGCTAAACCTTCAGAAACTGGAAAACTCGGTCACAAAGAAAACCAGAATCATTTTTCTCTGCAATCCGAACAGTCCAACCGGATGGCTCTATGAAAAAGCTGACATTCTGCAAATCGTCAAGTTCGCCGCAGAAGAGAATGTGCTTGTGTTCGTTGACGAGGATTACATCGATTTTGTTGACGACAGTAAACGGTATTCCATGGCTAAGTATGTTAACGAGTACAATAACCTGTTTGTTCTCAGGTCGTTAACCAAATTTTTTGGTTTGGCAGGCGTCAGAATCGGCTTCGGCGTAGGCTCCCCTGACCTTGTGAACGTTCTGAAGAAGGTGATTATGCCGTGGAGCGTAAACAGTTTAGCCATGTTCGCTGCAGCGGAGGCAGTAAAGGACACAGAGTTCATCAAAAAAAGTCGGCTTCTCCTTTCAAAGAGCAAGAGACAGATGCTAGAGATGTTCAAGACTATCCCTTGGTTGAAGGTGTATCCGTCTGAAACCAACTTTCTACTAATCGAAATCGTCCGAAAAGACTTAACCTCAACGCAACTCGCTGAGGTGCTCGCCAAAAAGGGGCTCCTCATCAGAGACTGCGAAGACTTCGATGGGCTAAACAACAGATTCTTCAGAGTGACAGTTAGAAAACCAGAAGAAAACAGGAAACTGGTAGAGCAAATAAAATCCTTAGGCACCCCAAAATAGCGGGCACTCAACCCTTGCCTCGTTTCGAGGCTCGTTTGGTGCGCAGCAGATAATTTTTCGCCGCTTCCAAATCTTTAGAAGAGTTCACGGTGAAAACAGCTTCAGGTCTACAGCTAACGATAACTTCCTGTTCCTGTTCCTCCAAGATCCGTTGACCATCAATTATGTTAATCCCCGAAACCGCATACATCTTTCCTTCATGCTCGTAAGGCGAAACCGCTGACACGCCATACTCACGGAAAGCTTCTTCAGGAATCAGCACGGTCAACGCAGGCTTGCCAGACTCTTCGTATCGGCTGATTATTTGGTCCAGAAACTCCCCGTTCAGCAGAGGAAGATCAGCTGAAACAATCAAAACAGGGCAATTCAGGTTTGCGTCCTGAATCGCTTGCTGCAAGTCAGCATGGTATCCTTTTCCATCGGTTTCAATAACCTTAACGGATGCTTCTGCTGCCTCTTGTGCTGTTTTTGGACTGTAGCCTGTTACTGCCACGTATGTTTCTGCAATTCTTTTGGATTCCTTTGTGGCTTCTATAACTCTTCTTATGAGAGGCTTGCCCATGAACTGTGCCATCGGTTTTTCCGTGTCTACACCGAATCGTGTTCCTTTTCCTCCTGCCATTATCAACGCTACGATGTGCACTTCAAATCACCAGCACAAGCAACGCAAACATTCGGGCAATCTCGTTGGTGGCGCCGAAAATATCCCCGTTTACGCCTCCAAAAAGTTGTTTGCCCACAATTATCATGAAGCCGCCCGCAAGTATTCCAGCTGCTACAGCCAACGCGCCACCTAGACCAAGCAAGGCAACGCCGACGGCAAGGGAGATGATTAACGAAATCGCGTATAAGCCATGGTTTTTCCGCATGAAATCAATGAAATTTCTGCCCTTTCCCCTCTTCTCTTCAAGACGCTGCGGAGGGGATGTGCCCTGCCATGCGGTTGTAACCATAGCCAGCTTCGCTGACACCTCTGCTACTATGAGGGCTTGTATGATTACGTCTGTTTTTGTCAGGAAGATAAGCACGAGCGTGAAGAACGAAACAAGGAGTGCAAGAAAGGCTCCTGCCCGCGTAACCGTCCACACGTGAGCAATCTCCATCTTCTCTTTAAGAGACGCCTTTCTTATGCCCAAAGCATTGCCCACATCAACTAACCCGTCTGTGTGCTGAAGCCCTATTACCGCAAGCAGGAAGGCGAGGGTCATAAAGCTTGCAAGCCCCTTGGCTGCAAACTCGAAAAACACTTGGTTAGCACCTGAGAATATTGCCGTGTTTACGGAGCTGAAGAGAAGAAACAAAACGTTGCTTGTGAAGAAGCAGTAGATGCCAGCAAGAAATCCTATAATGGCTCCTATCACCGGAAACAGGAACATAAATCGAGCGGAGATATCCAAAAAGCTCTCATCCATCCTAAATGGGATGGCTGTGAGAAAAGCCATCAACCCCCTGAACACTCTTACAGCTTTCACCCTCAACCCCCGCTGATGAACTCACGGATTGTCTGCTTGTGGGCGCGTGAACTCCCAGCAGACGTTATATCTCCACACGTCGCCCAACTTAGTTAACCTTATCTCCTGTTCGTCAACTTCGATTAAACCCTTTTTCTCCAGTTTGTCGATTGTGGCTTCAAAGGCTTCTTCCGGCAATTTTCCGAAGCGCCTCTTGAACTCCATTTTGTTGACTGGCAGGCGGATATACAGCCGCATCATCATCTTTCCCATCTCATCCTCCACCGAACTCACCGAAAGCTTTGATATCGGAAACTTTCCGCCCTTAACCGCCTCAATATACGCTTCTGCAGGTTCGATGTCCACGTAAGAGAATTTTCCTAGCGCTCCCATGAAGGAGCCTGCGCCAGTGCTGAGAATCTCCATGCATGGCTCTTGGAAGTCCTCTGCTATTCTGGAGAATCGGTTATGGCATGTCGGTTTGTATCCTGCCGCCTTGAATGTGTTCTGTGCCTCAAGGTACATCTCTGTTTCAGCATCTACGTCTCCTCTAGACGGTAAATCGCCAGACTGAAGCTGTTGTGCTAGCTTCGTTTCTGGGTAAACGTCCAAAACGTAGCAGTCGACGCTTTCCACATTCAAATCTAAGGCTCTTTGAACGTCTCTGTTCCAGACTTTCAGGGTCTGTCCTGGAAGGTTATACATCAAGTCGATGCTTACCCGAAGTCCCAGCTTGTGTGCAGCCTTAACAGTTTCCGCGGCATCCTTTGCGTTATCTCGCAGATTAAACATTCTTCTCGCTTCGTCGTCAAAGGTCTGTATCCCCACATCCAGCTGGTCCACCCCATATTCTGACAGCGCCTTCAGTCTCTTGTAGTCGAAATCGTGAGTGCAGCCTGTGATCTTGATTTCTCGGCTATCATCGAAATTGAAGTTTTTTTCGCAGAACGCTAAGAGATCAATTATCTGTTCGGCGGACATGATGCTTGGAGTTCCACCCGCCAGATATATCTCAGCAAACTCGCTTGTCCTAACATACCTTGTTTCCGCATACATGTTCAAAGCTTTCTTCAACGCAGAGAGATACTTTCCCATCTCGTTGTTGGACATCAGTTCTGTGGGAAAATAGCAGAAGCTGCACTTCATGGTGCAGAAGGGTATCCAAGGCTGCAATTCCTTCCTTTCGGCGCTGCTGTTCTCGGTTCCCAGAAAGTCCACAAAGGCTTGCAGAGTCTCAGGCGCAACTTTTGGATAGTCTCTGTAGGTGTAGGGTGGCCAATGCTTGGTTTCTTCGTAGACAACTGGCGTTTTAGCGTGTTTACTTGTCATTCTCTTGTGATGTCTCCGTCCTCTTGTTTTTTAAATCAATGTTAATTTGTGGCATAACAGTTTCGGAAAGTTTTTCGATTGAGTTTCCTCAATGCCTTTTATGCCAATCCTCTTCGCTTTCTCTTGTAGCGTTTTCCTGTTTTAATGTTTTGCAACTTTTAAAAACTTCTGCCGACAAAGCTTTTGGTGGTCAAATGTGCTTCTTTCAGTGAAAAGCTGTGAATCGATATGTTTGACAGAAAGCTTATATAGAATTCCGTGCCAGAACCGTTTCTCTGACAATTGTGTAAAACAAGCATTGGTGAAATAGTTTGATTTATTTTTTGGTTGGTTTTGTGGTACTCTTTGTTTTGATGTTAGCTGTCGGCATCAACGACCCTACTGGTGGAACAAGCATGAAAGGCTGGTGCTACCAATACTTGGCTGTGGCGCTGGTGTTTGATGCGCTTGCAGTTTTTGCCCTGTTCTACCAAAACACCATGCTCACCGAATTGCTGCTTGGAGTAGCCGCAGGCTCAGCAACCGTGTTAGGCATCCACGTTGCACACCACATCCAAGAAGAGAACAAAGAACACCCGACACACTAGGTCTATGGGTATCTTGTTTCCTTTCAGGTAACTGATGTGGGTTAGTTAGTTCTAGTGTAGAGTTAGGGAACTGCAAATACTGAAATAGAATTCCTAGTTTCGTTCCAAGTTTCCAGAATTGCTGATCTCATTTTGAAGTGTGATTTGTAACTGATTTTGGCAATGATAGTGTTACTGGCTATACGTTGGAGCTAGTTAGCTTGCTTAATCTTTAAGATAAAAATAGAGACAATAAAAAAGAAAAAAGGTGAATCGTTGTTATGGTGGTACTCCGTACAATGCTTGGATGCCTTCTATGTCGCCTTGTTCCAAAGTTCGCTTCGCTACATCTCCATAGTCTGAGTAGCCATACATTGTTAGATGGGACAGTTTACGTTTGTAGATATCAGCTAAACCAAAACCATGACCTAACTCATGAGTGGCGATGTTCTGTAAATCCATTAAGGTCGGGTCACCAACTTCATCACCATCAGGATCAGCATCACCCCAAGTATAGTCAGTATTGAAAGCTATATCGAATTGTATTATTTTGTCGCCAATATACCAAGTATAGCAAACTGCAATGGTTGTTGAATCTAGATCATCATAAACCAGCTCGTTTTTATAATCAGGTGTGTTCGTTTGAATCTCTTCAATGTAAGATGCTTCTGTATTATATACAACTTCGTTTACTAGACTTGCACTTGTATATTTGTCCCATTCTGCTGCACTTTGGGTAATAGCGTAGGTCATTCCTTCGTCACCTACGTAAAGCGTCAATGGTAAATCATCCACATACCATTTCACTCCCATCAGTTTGTAGTCTCCAGGTTTTCCTCCATCTGTTTTGTCAGGTTTGTCAGGTTTGCCTCCTGGAGTTCCTGGGGGCTTTCCATAGTCTGTATCAATCTCGATTCTATTGACAACCACTGTTATTTCTGGTTCTTCATCTGCCAAAGAAATGAATATAGGGGCAAGCAAAGAAGCTACTAGCAGTATAACTAACATTTTCTTAACTTGTAACATAACATGTAATGGAGTAGGCTGGATATAAAAAAGTTATTTCCTTGACAGAAAACAGTAACATCAGATATTCTCTTGTACGTGTCAAGATTGTACCAGAATCTAAGGAGAAATTACTGATGGAAAAGGTCATTTACCTAAAAATGATAAAAATTTTTTAAGACAATGGCCTGTTAACTTAATGTATTCTAGAGGTTCTATTATGAAAAAGTACGATTTAATCTCAATAGGCACAGGCTCCGCAATGACTGTTGTGGAGGCAATGATTCAAGAGAACCCGAAACTCAGGGTCGCGGTCATAGACAAGGATGAGCCTGGCGGCATCTGTTTAACAAGAGGCTGCATCCCCTCCAAACTGCTTCTTTACCCCGCGGAGTTGGTGAGAACAGTCGAAAAGGCGAGAACATTCGGAATCGACTTGGAAATAAAAAATGTAGACTTCAACCATGTCATGGAAAGGATGAGAAACATAATCCATGGGGACATAAACAAGGTCCGCCAAGGGCTTTCTCACTCAAAAAATGTGGATTATTACCCCGAAGCTGCAGAATTTGTTGCCCCCTACACGTTGAAGGTTGGAGACGAAACCATCACCGCCAAAATGATAATTCTGGGCACAGGATCAAAACCCGCTGTACCTCCAATAAAGGGGATTGAGGAAACAGGCTATCTTACCAGCGACACAATCCTTAACATAACCGAACTGCCCAAGAGCATCATTATCGTGGGCGGCGGCTACATAGCAGCGGAATACAGCCACTTCCTCTCCTCCATGGGCGCAAGGGTCACGGTTATCGGCAGAAATCCCCAGTTTATCCCCGAGGAGGAACCTGAGGTTTCGGCGTTAGCCCAGAGAGAACTCGGAAACCATGTGACAATCTATGTTAACCATGAAGTTCGGGAGACAAAAGTGACCTCAGAGGGCAAGAAAAGGGTGGTTGCAGTCAACCGAGAGACCGGAAAAAAGCTGGAGGTAACCACGGACGAGCTGTTGATCGCCACTGGAAGAGCTCCCCTCTCAGACGTGCTTCATCCCGAAAAAGGAGGAATAAAAACTGACCGCCACGGATGGATTATCGTTGATGAGCATTTGGAGACCTCTCAGCCTAACATTTGGGCTCTCGGAGACGCCAACGGCAAATACCCCTTCAAGCACGTAGCCAACTACGAAGCAGCCATCGTATACCATAACGCTGTGTTGAAGAGGAACGTGAAGGTTGACTATCATGCGGTGCCCCACGCTGTCTTCACATACCCCGAGATTGCAGCAGTTGGCATAGGAGAAAAGGAGGCGATAGAGAAATACGGCGAGGACAAGCTGCTGATTGGATTTTACAGGTACGAGGATACAGCTAAAGGGGAAGCCATGGACGCGAAGGACTATTTCGTCAAAGTAATTGTGGAGCGGGGCGCAATGAAGATTCTTGGGGCGCACATCATCGGACCCTACGCCTCAGTTCTAATCCACGAGATCATACCCATAATGTACACTCAGGAGCAAAGCACCAAATCCATACGCGATTCTATGCACATCCACCCGGCACTGAGCGAAGTAGTTGACCGCGCCTGCCGTTCCCTCATGCCCCCTGAACATTACCACCACATACTTGAGCACTACTACAAACTTCCGACCTAACCAAAAACAAAGTTCTTGCCCTAAAACAATGGGGCGCAGAAACTGGGGGTTATTTGTGTTTTGCGGTGATGCGTGGGATGCTGAACTGTTTTTCTGTTTCTTCTCGGTAGAACATGTTGTATACGCAGAAGGGTATGATTCGGTTAGCCGGCGTTATATAGTGAATGACGCAATGGTGTGCCCGTTCCACATCGAAGGTGTACGGATCCATAAATGCCATACACCCGATAAGCAGCAGTCTCCGCCTGATATACCCAAGAGAATCGTATGATGGGTCAGTATGTATCTTAACCAAAGTCTTCACTGCATTCAGAAGGCCAGCTTCCCGCTGCACTTTTCTCCAATCTAATGAACGAAAGGCAGCAAACAGCAGCCTCAGATAGATTCCAATTCTGCCAATTTTTTTCTTCTCAATCAGCCTGTTCAGGGCTTTCAGGTCGGACATG
Organism: uncultured Candidatus Bathyarchaeia archaeon; assembly: GCA_964399485.1. GTDB lineage: Archaea > Thermoproteota > Bathyarchaeia > Bathyarchaeales > Bathyarchaeaceae > Bathyarchaeum. The sequence goes on from CAYNQS010000011.1 coordinate 55,237, forward strand.
AAAGTTTCAAACTTTAGGAAACGGTTGATGGGCGTGAACAGGTGTTTTCCTCTTCGGGAGACTAGAATCCAGTTCCAGAGTCCACAGTATGGGGTGGGCGTGAATGGGGGCCATGCTTTTTCTAAGAAGGTGTTCATGACCTTTAGGGGCGGGTCCATAACTGATACGGGAAACAGGTCCTCTTCTTTGATCATTCCATTGGTCTGTTCTTGGATTCTCTGGGCAAGCAGCGAATTGCAAACCCTATCTTTTCTGGAGACATACTCAGCTGTTCTTCCAGTAAATGCCATTGGCTGAAACACTATTCCTCTTATGATGTCCACGTTTTCTGCAGCGAATCTGATCATGTCCCCCACTTCGTTGTCGTTTATGGTGCCCTGCAGGGTTGGAACCAAAATAATTTCTATGTCATGTTTCCGGCAAAGCTCAACAAGCCGCAACTTACTCGGAAGCAATTTTGCTCCCCTCAGTTTCTGGTAGGGCAAATCCGTGAGCCCATCAAACTGCAGATACACTATATTCAGCCCAGCCTTCTTCAGTTTCCTAACCATTTCCGGGTCGTTGGACATTCTGATGCCGTTGGTTGCCAGAAGAATCATGAATTTCAGGTCATGGGCCATCTTCACAATTTCAACTATGTCGTCACGGACTGTGGGTTCTCCACCGGCGAACATCACCGCTAGGGGAGGTGGCTCCTGCTTCTTCAGAAACTTCAGCATGCTGTGAATGTTTTCCCGAGTTGGCTCGTAAAGATCAGGCGGCTGCGCCGCGTTGGCGAAGCAAATTGGGCACCTTAGGTCGCACTCGTTAGTTACGTCAATGACTGCCATGACTGTTTTGGAAAGATGATTGGGGCAGCTGTTTATTCCGCAGCCGTAGGGGCAGTTGTCCTGAAACGGCTCTGCAGAGGGTTTTTTGATTTTTTCAGCCTCATGGTAGAGGTCCACTCTAGTCCAGTAGACGTCATTAAAGCTTCCATGCTCCTTGCACTCCTTTTGAATCACAACCTTCCCGTCTTTTTCCACGACGCATGCCTTTATCTTTTTTAGGCAAACTGGGCAAACACTGAAAGTTTCCCGAAGAAGTTTCTGTTCCTTCAAGTTAAAGCCCCTAAAATTAATGCGATTGGAATCAATATCATTGTTCTGGTCACTAATCTTTCATGTTTCTTTACAACTTCAATATTGTCTGCTTTTCTGAGAAGGGCGACGCCTGAAATAACGAGGATTATGTCCCAGATGACTATCGGAATCAAGTACGCATAACCAACCGCATCCACCAACCAAGGGATTGGAGAGCCTATTACATTGAGCAGGAAGAAAATTGCTCCCACTCTAGTGGCGAATTTTGGTCCGCGTTTCGCTGCCAAGGTGGCGTATCCAGCCTTTAGGTCTCCCTCTAAACTCAGCACATCACGCAATACGTTTCCGCCAATGCTGCCCATGCTCATAAACGACAAAGAGAATGAAGCAATAGTGATTACTCCCGACAAGGCTGCTTCGCCATAAACAAAAGATGTTCCTATAAGAAAACCCATGAGAAAGCTTCCGA
>CAYNQS010000012.1:0-51256 GCA_964399485.1 uncultured Candidatus Bathyarchaeia archaeon
CTCACCAGCTCAGCGGACTTCAAGAAGGGCATGATCCCGTACATAGAGGGCGACCCCAGATTTTCTCACGTCCGCAGAGACACAAGATCCCTCATATACGTTTGGGCTCAAAAAGAATTCAAGAATCTGCGACGCGCCCAAGAAGCCAAAGTCAACGTTCCGGAGCCGTTGGCTATACAAAAGAACGTTTTAGTCATGGAGTTCGTCGGCAAGGATGGTGTCCGTGCGCCCCTGCTGAAAGAAACCGCCCTCGAGGAGCCCCAGCGGGTTTTCAGGCTTCTGCTAACCTATTTGAGGAGGCTTTACCAGAAGGGAGACTTGGTGCACGCGGACCTCAGCGAATACAACATCATGATCTGGAAGGATAAACCAGTGATCTTCGATGTTGCGCAGTCTGTGTTAACTGGACATCCCATGGCTGACAGGTTCCTGCGTAGAGACCTAGAGAATCTGCATAAATATTTCAAGAGGCAATACTCAGACATAGTGTCGGTAGAAGAGATATACGAGAGGATTACAGGTGGAAGGAACTAAAACATACATCAAGATTCCGGGAGACCGCATCGGCGCTCTTGTTGGTCCCGACGGCAGCGTCAAAGCAGTTATCGAAAAGAAGCTTTCTGTTGATTTGCAGGTGGACAGCCAAACTGGAACTGTCCAGATAACTCTTCCAGCAGCAGCCGAGGACCCAACGGTTCTCTTCAGAGCCAAAGAAGTGGTTACGGCTATAGGCAGAGGCTTCGCGCCAAACCATGCGTTCAGGCTGCTTGACGACGACGAGGTTGTGTTCGAGGTTATTGACCTTCGAGAAACTGTGGGCAGGTCTCAGTCTGACCTGAAGAGGCTGAAAGGAAGAGTGATTGGAAAGGAAGGCAAAACCAGAAGAATCATCGAGGAGTTAAGTGAAGCAAACATTTCGGTTTACGGTCACACAATTTCGATAATTGGGTACCCTGATCAAGCTGCAATTGCCCGAGAAGCTGTGCGCATGCTGATCAGTGGAAGCCTCCACGGAACAGTGTACCGTTTTCTGCACAAAAAACGGAGAGAACTGAAAAAAGAGAGGCTGCAACTCTGGGAACCAACAGACAAATGATAGCCCCAAAAACTGCAAAAATTGGTTAACCTTTAAATTTAACAAAAACATTGAAATACTTATCATACAGAATTATGAATGAATCTGTCATGTTGCCACATATCATACAATGCCCTTCTGAAGCGGTTCCCAGCCCAGAACACCGCGAAGGCGCTGCAAAAACAACGAAAACACAGCTTCTAAACCCTAAAATATGGAGGGGCGGTGGAAACAAGCTTTGGTGACCTTTCAAGAGATAAGCCCCGCAGACTTTTTCTACCGGAACCGAGACATAGCTGGCTTCACCAACCCCTCCCGGGCAATCTTTGCATCCGTCAGGGAGCTGGTGGAGAACTCTCTCGATTCCGCTGACCAGATGAGTATACCTCCAGAAGTGTACGTTCGATTGTCCGAGGAAAACTCTGGCACTGCAGCTGAATCAGGAAATGGAGTATACAGGCTAAAGATTATGGACAACGGCTCCGGAATCTCGGCTCGCCACATTCCGTCTGCTTTTGGTCAGGTTTTGTTCGGCTCGAAATATACGCTTAAGCAGGCCAGGGGAACTTTCGGTCTTGGAGGAACCATGGCTATTCTCTACGGGCAGATCACCACCCACAAGCCCGTTCTCGTAAAATCCAGCACGGGCACATCCAAGATTTACGAGTATAAGATGATGATAGACATCCAGCGGAACCGCCCCCTCATCTTGGATCGCAAGACCCGAAGAAACAAGGAGCAGTGGCGTGGAACCAGCGTTGAATATTCGCTAGAAGGGGACTACCTCAGAGCCATGTCTAAGATTCTGGAATACCTGAAACAGACTGCCCTAGTCACACCCTACGCGGACATCAGATTCGTTGATCCTAAAGGCAGACTATACATGTTCAGTCGAGCCACAAAAAAGATGCCTCCCCCACCAACAGAAACATTGGCTCACCCTTATGGAGTGGACGTTGAAACCATTCAGCGCCTCATACGAGTCACCAATTGCCGAAAACTGCTGGACTTCATGCGGAAGCACTTTCACCGCGTCGGCCAAGGCACTTCCCTAAGTTTTTTGGACTTCGCGGGGTTCATCAAAACAGCTACTCCGCAGAGGCTGAAACCCGAACACGTTACCAGGCTTGTAGAAACAATCAATAAGCATAAGAAATATAGGAAATTTTTTGGCAAAGTAAGCGAAGAAGAAATCAAAGCTTCATTGAAGAAAACCAAATCCCAAAACATGATCGATTTCATGAAAGCCGGCTTCCCGAATGTGGAAAGAACAATTATTCTTCGTTTGCTTTCATCCGCTGGTTTTGTTAGGACAAAAAATCCGAGGAAACTGAAGCCCAGCGAGATTGTGCGGCTTGTTCGTATGATGAAGAGATTCCCTGATTTCCTTCCTCCGGACGCGAGTTGCTTGTCTCCGTTGGGGGAGGATTTGTTGAGGACTGGGATTCTTAAGGAGCTGAAGCCAGAGTTCATAGCGGTTTCTCAGAGGAAGCCCTCCACCTATGCGGGTCATCCCTTCATTGTGGAGGCGGCTATAGCGTATGGGGGAGACATTCCTAGGAAGGATGATTTTGTTGTTTATAGGTTTGCGAACAGGATTCCGCTGTTGTATGATGAAGCCAGCGACGTTTCGGTTAAGGTTATCCGATCCATCAACTGGAGAAGATACAAGGTTTCTTCGGGCATGCCAATAGCCATTCTCGTTCACGTGTGCAGCACCAAGGTACCCTACAAAACCGTTGGCAAAGAATTCATAGCGGACAGGCCAGAGGTGAAGAGCGAAATTTTGAATGGCATACGCGAGGTGGCTCGTCGATTGCAGACGTTTCTGTCGAAGCAGGAACATCGAGCGAAGGAGAAGAGACGCCTGTCAGTTTTCTCTAAATATCTGCCTAAGATAGCCCGGTTTTCTACGGACTTGGCTGGAAAGACTGAAGAGCCAGATATTGAATTGTTGTTGAGGAGTGTGAAGAAATATGAAGAGCAAGGAGCCTGAGAGTTCAGCTAAAAAGAAGAGTGAAAAGGTTCTGAAGGACCTGAGGGGGTTTGGCGGTAACCTTTATGGTCAAATGGAGAAGGGCAAGTTTCCTTGGGTGGAGATGCCCAGCCGTTCCACTGAAAACATCTTCTATAGTCCTGATGTGCGGCAGTATATCTTAGGCGATAAGAGTGTTAAGCGTAGTGCCCGGAACATTCGGCATATTAAACCCTTCACTCAGATGGTTTGGGCGGGTTTTTTCGCCAGCGAGCTTGTGAAGAACAGGAAAACTTCGACTCTCAGGGATGTCTATTACTCGGCTCAAGCCTATGAAATGTCTTTTAAGGATCAGCCGGAGTCCAATAACATCATCACTGACTTGGAGACGGCTACGGGTTTCGCTAGAGAAGACTTTAATGTCTTCCCTGAGGAGCGTTCAGCCATCTTCGGCGACTTAACCATCGAGTATACTGTTCCCGGCTATGAGGGAAAACAGTTGAACTTGACGTCCCATCCTGACGGCGTTATGATTGGTCCATCTCTGGTTTCCTCAGAGTTCGCTAAAACTGGCTGTGACAAGGTTATCGCCATCGAGAAGGGCGGCTTGTTCACTCGGTTTATTGAGGAGCGGGTTCACGAAAAGTTTAATGCTCTTCTCATTTTGACTGCTGGTCAGGCGCCCCGGGCAACCCGGCACTTTATTAACCGATTGAACCGCGAGTTGGAGCTTCCGGTGTTTATTTTCACTGACGGGGACCCATGGGGAATGCACATTGCCATGGTTATCATTTCTGGTTCAGCAAATGCAGCTCACCTCAGAGGCTTGACGACGCCTGATGCTAAGTGGGGCGGAGTTTACGCTACTGACATTGTTGACTACAAGTTGCCCAGTGATCCGCTAACGGATGTGGATGTTAAGCGGCTTCACGAGTTGACCAAGGACCCCAGATACACGGGAGACCTGTGGAAGAGGGAGATCAAGACGTTCCTGAAGATTAAGAAGAAAGCGGAGCAAGAGGCTTTCAGCAGATACGGTTTAACTTATATTGTTGATAAGTATTTGCCGGCAAAACTGGAAGAAATGGCTGATTAGACTCTAGGTTTATATGAGCTTGATTTGAGCTTTTCTTCTTGAGTAATCTTTGTGTAATCATGAAGTGCGTGCTCATAACAAGCTTATTGCAAATGTGATCAACTAGCGTGAGAGGAGTTAAAATCCCCCCCAAACCCAAACCTAATTAACAAATAGAGACTAAAAACTGAATATGAATAAATTCATAGATGCTATCTTCGTTTATTCCTCTGTTATCTTCAATATTTCAGTGAGTGCTTTATACATTGCAACAAAACTCGGTGATATGGTACTCGTGCAAGTCTTTGGTGGCGTTGTCATTTCTCTAATGGTTCCTTTTGCTATCACCTTGCTAGGATATTTGAGGGAGAAAGCAACAAAAAGGACTATAATATCTAATGGGATTATTCTCTTCTATCTCTTCTTGGAATTATTATTGGATTACATACTCAGAATTCCGTTCAGAGAAATGTTGGAAATTCATGTTGCTTACATCATAGTTTTTTATGCTGCTTTGTTCAGTATGATAGGTGTTACTTTCGAGAAAAACAAGAAAATGGGTTACGTAGTGGTGGTAACATTCTTGATATTGATGGCTTGTCTGGCATACTATCTGTTGCCATTCTAACATGTGTGTGGAGTTAAATTTTAATCCCAAACCCAAAAATGGTTTTCAAGTATTAATTAGGTAAAAAGATAATTTCGTAATTAAAGAAAATCAATGTTTCCTTAATTTCGTGAAGGTTATAAAGATAATACTTTATATCCTGTCAAGAATGAAAGAAGGCAGTTTTCCTTCTTTGACCAAATTTTTTACTAAGTTGGGAGTACTGTTCCATTGTTGAATGCACAGGTTGAATTCCTCTTCAGTAATATTCTTCAATTTAGGAGTGAGAAATGTTAGTAGCATTGTTGTTGTTCCCATTAGTTTGCTCATTTTTTCACATGGGAATTCATTACATTGAGAACAACTGTCTAGGCCTTTTTCTTGTGCACAGGGTCGAGCTTTACATTGTTTATCCGCGATTGTATCTCCCTCGCTCTTGCATCCTTTGCATGCAACGTTCTCTGGTGTATAATTTTGGTGACCGAGGTATTTTCTCCACGAATCAACCAACTTTTTCCTGATATTAATGTCATCTGAACGAGCAGCACAAAGGTAACAGTTATAGCCACAATACCCAATCATCTTTTCTTCTGATTGAACCATCTCTATCCCTTCTTCATGAATAGACGTTAATCTTCTTAATGCTTACTCACGATTTCACATTTTTTATTAAATTATCCATCAACACTAAGTGAGGGGTTAAAATTTAACCCATAATAGCAACTAATCAGGCATCTAAGACCGCTATTTCTTCTAACACTTTTCCTCATTTGTTGGTGTCTTCCTTAAATCTTTAGTATAACCTGAATACATCTGTTAGTATTAGTTCTTGGTTTGGTGTGGGGTGAAAAAATGGTTTTCGAGTTGAGATTCATGGAGGGTGGTGCTCTGATAGAAACTTGGGGTAAGACGGATTTTGTTCCGCAAATAGATTCTGTTGTAACAACAAAGAATGGGATTCGTTATAAAGTGAAAGGGGTAGCAGTCTATAGACCGCCAGACGATTATCTCCGTTTATCAGGTTCCGTGAAAGTTGTAGTCACAGTAGCTAAAGAAGAGTGAGGCTCCCTATAAATTTCCACAAGCATTCATCAACCATTAGAATGTTAAGGTAAACGCCTCAGTTTAGCATGGTTTGCCCCAGTTGACTCTTTCCCATAATCGTTCATGGATGTAGTATAGGAACAGTTGGATTGTCTGGAACGTAACTGAAATGAAAGCTGTTTGAACCAAATTGTTGGTAGCGTACCACGTAATCATCATCAAAACTATGAAAGCTATAATCCTGTAAGTTACGCTCTTGACCAAACTTCTCAACTTGTTATCCAACTCTCATCCCGCTATCACTTCGTCTCAGGTTGCAAATAATTTTTGTTGCAGATGGTGGATGAGCAAAAACAAGTTACTGTCAGTTTATCGAAAAAAGGAAAAATAGAAGACTAGCACCTAGTTTGATGTATTTTTTTTATTTCTTGTTAGCATCCATTTGGATGATGTGAGCTTTCTTGCTATGAAACTGTAGCGTTAGATTATTGCTTGGGTAAACAGCAGCCGATTTTTTGCATTTAGTACTACCAATCTTGTCTGTTTTTTAGTAAGATTTATTACCATCATTTGTTCTTTTTGGGAAGCGTAGTACCCCAATCTGAAACTAGCTTTATCTCCCCCTGATGGCTCAGTTTTATTTTGGTTGGGGTACTACTTTCTGCCTATATGCCCTTGTAAACGATGCAAAATCTTTCAAAAAGGGTTAATTGCTTGATTGGGGAATGGTTGGTAGGAAAGAATGGTTTAGTGCAGTCAGGGATATGTCTTGCCGAGTACGTTAACTGCTGATGTTTTGTTTAGAGCGAAGGTTGTTTACTTGATTCTCTCCAAAGACACTGAGGAAGCTCTCGAATTGCTCAGTAATCGTTACCGAGTTGTGAAGCCGAAACTTAAGGTTGGCACACCGAAACGGTACTCAAAGAACCCTGCATGTTATGTGGGCAAAAATAGAACCATCCATGTTTCCCGCAGGGAGATTCTGTGGAACCCCCAAATTATTCTCCACGAGTTCTATCATCACCTTAGAAGAGAGACAGACGCGCAGGGAGGCATAGAAAAATATGCAGATAAATTCGCTGAGAACTATTTAGAGGCTTACCGAAAAGCAGCAACATACAAAACATAAAGTTTTCATGGTCTAATTGAGCGAGGGACTTGTTTGGATAAGGAAGTTTTTGTTGAGCGCGCTGTTGTGGACAGTATTTTGAGTTATGCGCGGATGCTTCATCCCAGAGAATCGATTCTTCTTTTGAAAGGAAAAGTTGACAAACACAAAATTGTAGTCAACGACACAGAGATTCCGCCGTTGGCAACTCACGGAAGCACCTTCTCCGCTTTCCCCTTAAGTAGGCTTCCAATAGATTTCTCAGTTGTTGGAGTTGCCCATTCCCACCCATCAGGCGCTCTGCGTCCCTCAGTTACAGACCTGAACAAGTTTTATGGCAGAATCATGCTCATAACCGCCTACCCCTACCAAACAGAAAAGGATATAATGATATTTGACCGAGAAGGAAAACCACTGAAATATGTGGTCGTTTGAATCCTGTTCTCAGCAGTTGCCAAATGGAAATTGTCTAGTCCACTGTGCATCCAAGGCAGCTTAATTGAGACCAAACTAATAGACCACAAAAACCTGTTTTTCACTCTGAATGACCATTATATTAAAATAAGTCTTGGGACTGTAAAGTTAAGCCTTGAGGGTTCCGGCATGAGCGAGGATGCGCCCATAGGATTAGCAGTCGCCGAGAAAATATTCGGCTTGATACTCATCATCATAGGCGCAATAGTAGCGTTCTACTCCAGTAATCCCCCAGCAGGCGACATCAGCCACTTTTCAGGCATCTTCACAGCCACTGGCGTGGTAATCGTAGCGGTAGGAATCTTTCTGGTTATAGCCAAAACCGAATAACACCCAGACACCATCATATTAGGAGACTAATAACAGAAGATTGTTGAAAAACAGTCTTTTTTCTGAAAAACAGCTAAAAAGAGTTGAGGATGCCCATTCCCTATGCTCACAGTCAATAAACGTTTTAGAGATGGTTCCGAATCTGAATTAACAATTCTATTTATTAATAATCTAATTTCACAAATGTTATAGCGTATACTCACAATTATGGGAGAGCAAATAAGAACCCAATTGTGTGGCGGGGTAGGAAGTAGGTTAGATGGTAAGTCCTGCTGCGGGGTTGTTACCCAAAGGCAACGCAGCCTCGACTGAGGAGACAGTGACTCACATTTTATATGTGGACAATGAAGCTGGCTTGCTAAAAGTCGCGAAACCAATTTTGGAAATGCAAGGCTCATTCCATGTGGAAACTGCTTCGTCTGTGGAAGAAGCCATGAAAAAAATGGAAGTCAAAACCTTTGATGTGATCGTTTCTGACTACATTATGCCGGGGAAAGATGGGCTTGAATTTTTGAAGGAACTGAGAGATAGCGGGAACAGCATTCCGTTCATCATCTTCACCGGAAAAGGCAGAGAAATAGTAGCTATCAAAGCTTTGAACTTGGGTGCTGATCAATACATCAACAAGATCGGCAAGACAGAAGCTGTTTACAGTGAACTCGCACATGGCATACATACGGTTGTGAAAGGCAAGAAAGCGGAAGAGGCACTGAAGGAGAGCGAAAAAGAGAAAAGCGCAGTCCTTGACAGCATGTCCGAGCTTGTTAGCCATCAGGATTTGAAACATAGAATCCTGTGGGTGAATAAGAAAGCTGCTGACTCTGTTAATATGAAATCTGAACAACTTAAGGGTCGCTACTGTCATGAACTATGGGCAAAAAGTACCAAACCCTGTGCTGCCTGCCCCCTTGAGGAGACCAGAAAAACGGGTCAACCACAACAAGGAGAAATTACTACTCCAGATGGTAGAGTATGGTCCATTAGCGGTTATCCAATTAAAGATACGAATGGCAACACAACAAGTATTGTGGAAGTCACAACAGAAATTACTGAGCAAAAGGAGGCTGAAGAAAAACTCTTCAAGGAAGGATACGGCAAAGGCAAAGGCTACGCACTCTACCGGATAAAAAAAATCTGTGAAGCATACTGCTGGACCATCAGAGAAACAGGCAAACATGGCAAAGGAGCCCAATTCGCCATAACCATACCAAAAACTACCAAAAACGGAAAAAGGAGTTACAGAATCAATTAGATCCGTAGCATCATACCTGACTGCAGATAGTGGATGCGTAGGAGAGCTGTTTTCTGCCAAAGTTCTAGGTGACCAGCTTCACGCCCTCGGCGACGGCGTCAGCTCTCTTCAGGTTGTTAAGTAAAACGTTGAGTCGGTAGGAGCTTGTGCCGATTCTAAGCAGTTGCTTCACGATATAATCTGGACGAATAAAGAATCGTTGATAAGCATCATGTATCATCTGCTCAATCTCTTTGCAGGGCACAGCGTCGGGCGAGACTTCAGAAACCAAAACTCCGGTCTCCCAGTGCTTTTCTTCATCCAAAACGCCCTGCATTTTAAGTTCCTCCCAAATGTCGGTTCCTGAGAAAGTGGCTAGAATGTTGAATTGGGGAATGTCCACCCGAATCTTCTGCGCAAACTTTAGGGTGTTCTGAATTTCCTTTCTTGTTTCGTTGGGAGCCCCCAAAATAAACGACGCCACTATCACATCTATGCCCGCTTTCCTAGCTTTTTTGGATGCATCCTCTGCCTGTTGTGGGGTTGTCCGCTTATCGTAATAATCCAAAATTCTCTGGTTGGCGTTTTCGATTCCAAAGTAAATCATTCTACAGTTAGCCCTCACCATCTCCTGCAGCATGGTTTGGGGGCAGTTGTCAACTCTGCCTTCGGCAAAAAATTCTATATCCACTTTCTCTTTCTTTAATCTCTGGCATAGTTTGATGACTCTTTTTGAGTTCAAGGTGAAGTTGTCATCGACGAAAAGAAACTGTTTGTAGCCTTGACTGGACAAAAGATGCAACTCTTCCATTATATTGTCCACTGATCTGGATCGCCAGAGGTTTCGCGCTAATCTTCGGCATCCACAGAAGCGGCATTTAAAAACGCAGCCTCTAGAGGAGACGAAGCTGCTGAATTTTTTTGGTGCCACAACTAATCCAGCGGTGGTGTTATGGTATTCTACGTCCAGCATTTCCCTGTCTGGAAATGGCAGGGAGTCAACATCCTTGATTAATGATCTATCAGGGGTCGAAATTATCTGCCCATTATTTTTAAAGTTGATCCCCAAAACCTTCTTCAGGTTACCATCTTTTTCTAGGCACTTTGCCAGTTCAAGGCTGGTTTGTTCTCCTTCTCCCCGAACAATCACGTCCACACAAGGATATTTTTTTAGAATTCGTTCAGCGTTGAATGTAGCAAAAAAGTTGCCGAAAACAGTAACGATGTCCGGGTTCTCCTTCTTCACTCTCTCTGCGATAAGTGCCGCTTTGCGTCCTGAACTGCTGTACGTGGAAAAACCTAGGATGTCCGGGTTCTCCTTCTTCACCCAGTCAACTATGCCCTTCAAGGAGTAGCCCTGCGCCGCCTCGTCAATAACGGAAACGTCTATTCCATTTTCTCGGAGGTATGTTGCTATGTAAAGCATGCCCAAGGGAGGGGCTGCTCCCACCATCTTTTTAACATCTTCGATAGGCAATTCAGGATTTGGACCCGGATTAATGAACGAGAACTTCATGCCTGACCCTTTTTCTAGTCCGTAACTTTTCTGCAGACGCATTTAAGTTTACTGTAAAACGCCAAGTAAGTCTCCAGCAAGGTTACAAAAGAGGTTCTTCCGTTTTTCATGGGTAATGCCAGTTTTTCATCATTTTTTTGGGTAAACCCGTCTTTTCTCTTCCGTATCGGCAATGGGGCTTTGTCAGATGCCTCTGAGACCTCGGCGACGTAATGTAGAGTCCCTTCTCCAGTCCACGTTCTTCGTAGACTTCCAGCTTTTTCAGCTGCGAGGAACGGAAGCCGCACTTGTCGCATCTGAAACCCTGATTTTTTCCCATGGACTTCATTCTCTTCCCGCATTCAGGGCAAATGGGATTAACAAACGATGTTTTAGGAGCCAATTTCAGCACCCTCAATTTTTCGAGGTTGATAGTCAACTGATGTTCTGCAGAAGAGGGGCGAACACCACCGAAGACTTTCACGATGTCTCCAGCCATCAGTTTTCTTGTTGCTCTGCAGAGACTTCCTGTAGGCTCATAGGCGGCGCAATCCACTTCTCCTGTCTCATCTTTAACAGCAAAGATTACGTGTCCGCCCTGGATTACTCTTGGTTCCTTGGACACCACTCCCTGAGCAACCGCCGGATTGTAGGGCTCTATCTCCTTAACTGCGCTGACGTTTCGCAGGTGAGCGTCGGTTCCTTGGTTTGTGCGGAAAATCATCCACCTTTCAATCGGCTCATCTCGGCGGATCATTTCGTGGGCTTGCTTAACAGTCTCCGGGTTCTCGCCTCTGACTCCGTAAAGGATGGGATCGGGTCCCCTGGGCGTAATCAGGATTCTGCCCGTTTCATGGTCTATGTTGCTGAAGGTGAGCAACGAATTTGTGTCCATTGTTTTCACGGAAGAAGCTTGTACCCTGCGAGGTTCGCCAAGGTTTTCTGGCATTCTGTAAGTTATAAACTCAAAAGTGTGGTCTCCACTCAAGTCCTCTCCGATTGCGGCTAAGCCTCCGATAATTCCTCTTCTCTTCTTGAATCCCACAGCCTCAGCATCAAACCGCTTAACAAGACTTAATGCTTCATCCATTTTTACTATGCGTTGCTCGGCTTTTTTTGCGAAGTCCCTGATTTGTTGGGGGATGTCCCCGAAAAGGAATACAACTCCGGGGTCGGTTCCGCTGTAACTGAGCTTAGCGTTTGCCTCGATTGCATCCAAGACTGTCTCCTTGATTCTGTCTACGGCGTCTTCGCGGCAGTTGATTCTCAGGCAGAGGGCTCCGTTGCCTCGGGTCTTCCATGGAACATTGGGGTTAAGCCTGACTAGGTTGGGGTAATCCGTGAAGGTGACGTCCATGAGGCTCAGTTTTTCGGCTAAGAGGGCGGCTATGTGGGTGGTGCAGCCTCCTTTCGGCGAATCTGTGTCGTCGAATCCTATGTGCAGCTTAACCATTTGGCTTCCGCTCGTTGCCTGTAATATGGGTTGTTGAGCGGATAAGAACTTTCAGATAAAGGATATTTCTTTCGGATTAAAATGTGGACATAAAATGGGGGAGGTGGAGGCTACTTTTGTCCCTCGATCACTATCATGGTTAGAGTTGACCGAACCTTGTCCAGCCTTCTCACATTCCATGTGACAATCTCTTTAAGTTTATCCATAGTGTCTGCGCCTACCTTAGCTACAACGTCGTAAACGCCGTAAACCATGTAGGCTTCCTTCACCGCCTCGATCTTCTTTAATTCCTCTAAAACTTCGTTTTCGGATCCTATCTCAGTGTTTATCAGCACGAAAGCCATAGGCATAAAACCATCTCTCCACAATTTAATATTATCTCAGTCCCCCTAAAAAATTTGTGCCTATTTCAGCAAAAAAGACCCCAATTTGGAACCTAAAATATTGGATAATCATTTTAGGCTTTTTGTGCATTCTCCATAATGGTCTTTGAAGGCTAAATCATATAAAATCGACAACTATAAAGAATCGGCTTGCGATGAATAGTTTAGGTGATGCTTCTCTTGCAGTGCGAAGTATGCGGTCGCCAAATATTTGGTACGCCTATCAGGACGATAATTGAGGGAGCCAAGATGACTGTCTGCTCTGAATGCGCTAAACTGGGTTCTGGTTATTGGGAACCTAAGCTTCAACGCCACGCAAAAAAGAGCATGAAACGTCAGCCAATAACCTCTTTCTCGAAAAGAAAGCAGCGTCCAACAGTGGCTGAAAATTTGGAGCTTGTAAGCGATTTTGGTCAGCGGGTGAGACAGGCTAGGCGCGGGCTGGAGCTGAGTCAAGAGGATTTGGGCAGAAAGATCAGGGAGAAAGTTTCGGTTCTACGTAAGATCGAAAGCGGCAAAATGGTTCCTGATCTGGTGCTCGCAGAAAAGCTGGAGCATGCGCTGAAGATAACGCTTCGTGTTCCTGCCTCAGAACCTGAAGTTCAGCCTGTTCTGTCATCTAAACCTCGTGGAACAACATTGGGGGACCTTATCCAGTTTAAGGTTAAGGAGAAGGAGGCACAGAAGTAACGAAGGCAATAATCGTTCAACGGCGGCTCAACTCACAGCCTTCAAGCCTAGATGAACTCAGGAGCCTCGCCAAGGCGGCAGGATACAATGTTGCAGGTTCCCTTGAGCAGGTCAGAAAACGGGACTCGCGGTACCAGATTGGTCGTGGAAAAGCAAGGGAACTAGCCGATTTGGTGAAAGAAACTGGCGCCGAGAAGATTATTTTCGATAACGACTTGACGCCTGTTCAAGCCTACAACTTGGCTAAGGTTACGGGAGTGATGGCTATTGACCGTTTTCAGCTTATTCTCGAAATTTTTTCAAGAAGAGCCTCAACCTACGAGGCGGAGCTTCAGATTCAACTGGCTAGCCTTCGGTATGAGTTGTCGAGAGCAAAAGAACGGGTGAAGCTGGCGAGAATGGAAGAGCAACCCGGTTTCATGGGGCTAGGAAAGTATGAGGTGGACCTTTACTTTGAAGCTGTGAAACGGCAAATCAGTTCTGTCAAAGGTAAACTGGAAAAGAAACGGGAGGTACGTGAGTTGCATCGAGTCCGAAGAGCTGAGTTGGGGTTTTCTTCGATTTCTTTGGCTGGGTACACAAACGCGGGTAAAAGTTCGCTGTTTAATTTGCTTGCAGAGGAAACTGTTCCTGTTGACGATGCTCTCTTTACAACCCTTTCCACAACAACCCGGGCGGTGCAGTTTTCCAAGAGAAAGGTTTTGTTAACGGACACGGTTGGTTTTATTGACCGTCTGCCCTTAGAGTTGGTTAAAGCTTTTCACTCCACGCTTGAGGAAACCATTCTCTCAGACGTGATTATCCTGGTTGTTGATCTGAACGAACCAGACGAGGACATTGAAAGAAAGCTCTCCTGCAGCCTCGATACTATACAGAAAATTGGAGCAACCGGAATACCTGTGGTAACGGCACTCAACAAAATCGATTTGCTTGAAAAAGACGAACTGAAGCGCAAAACTGAAGGTCTGAAGGAGCAGGCACCAAACCCTGTTCCTATCTCAGCGTTGCATGGAACCAACATAGCCTCGTTGAAACAGCAGATTACCCGCTACCTTGAAAGTTTCGTTCAAGCATCATTTTCCTTGACAATAAATGATGAGGCAATGTCTCTGGTTTCGCAGCTTTTTGATCGCGCCCATGTGCAGGACATAGAGTATGAGGGGGGTGTTGTGAAGGTTGTTTTCAGGTCGATTCCTTGGTTTGCGGACAGAGTTAAGGGGCAGGTGGAAAAACTGGGTGGAGTGGTTAAGAATGAAACTGAAAGCGGAGGATGAGGAGGCAATGTCGCCGAAAGTTGTTGTTTTGAGATGGGGACATAGACACAGAGACCAAAGACTTACTTCTCATGTGGCTCTGACTGCCCGAGCGTTAGGCGCCTCTGGATTCATCTTGGCAGACATAACGGATGATAAAGTTAAAGAAACTGTTGAAAAGGTTATGGCGCGGTGGGGCGGCAACTTCCGTTTCGAGATGGGGAGACCCTGGAAACAGGTGGTCAAGAAGTGGAGAGCCAAAGACGGGGTCACAGTTCACCTCACCGCGTATGGAGAAAACATCCAAACAAGCGATGTGATGCAGAGAATCAGAGCAACAGGAAAAGATGTGCTGGTTATTGTGGGCAGCCAAAAAGTTCCCGCTGATTTCTTCTCCGAATCAATCTCAGACTTTAACGTTGCTGTGGGGAATCAGCCGCATTCGGAGTGCTCCAGCTTGGCTGTTTTTCTTGACCGTTTTTTTGAGGGCCTGGAACTTTCAAAAGATTTTGTTGACAACGCGAAAATGAAGATAATTCCTCAGGTTAGAGGCAAAAGAGTGGTTGAAGTCTAGTGTGCAGGATGTTTTGGTAAGAGATTGAAACTTTCTTTATCGCCTACTTAGACGTAAAAATGATGTATTTTGTCGTAACATTTAATACATTATTTGCTGTATCTCTTAGAGGGCTGCCTATGCAGAGGAAACGATTGTTAGAACTTTTAATAATCGGGTTGTTTGCATTTCACGCAATTTTATTCTCGATTGTTTACGCAGTTCAGACCCATGAGACATTCCTATGCAGAAAATCTGTAACAGTCAAAGCAGGAGAAATTGCAGTAGTAAACTTCTACATGCCTGAAGAACATGGCGAAATTGGGGTGAAGTATGAGTTTGAAGTTTCACAGGGCACAATAAAGTATATGCAACTTGACCCAGTTGCCTTTCAAAGCAATATAAGCTCTGTAATCGAGTTAATGGAAGTTTTTGACCTTGATTATGATATGGTTTTCAATGAACCTGAAAATGGAGTTGGTGGATTTGAATTTACAAAAACTTACTCTGTTTCTGGCGAAGTCTATGATAGCAGGGAAGATTATCTAGACAAAAGTTGGGACGTCTTCCTCTACAATGAGGACCCCTACGACAAGGAAGTAATCATAGACGTAACAAAAATATGGAGACTACTGTAACATCAAGAATTCGGATTTTATGTGGTGTGTAAAAACTCATGCTTTGGAAAACCCATCTCAGAATTAGCTTCGAGGTTTTAAAAAGACTAGACATTGAATTGTCACCTCAAGTTGAAAAAAAGTTCAGAGATGGAATAGTAGCACCTGACCAATGGAAGGATTATCCACATCATCATGGAAAATCCGAAAAAATAAAGAAGTATCTGCTGAAATCACGAAAATGCTTCTTGCAGAATGACTATCCAAATACGTTCTTTAATCTTGGAGTGGCTCTTCACTATATCCAAGACTCACACACTTCGTTTGCTTCATTTTACCCAAAACATCACAGTTGGGAAGAAAGCATCCATAACTCCTATTTCGCTTCTGACCTCAAGAAAACAATTAACTATTTTCTTAAAGACAAAGCATGGGAAAGAGAAAGATGTCTAAGGCTTGCCGAAGCTCTTTCTAAGAACACACTGAGCAGAGATAACACCTTATACTTGGCAACATTATCTGGACATGAAGCATCAAAGAGCTTTGCAAAACCAGCAGTAGACCTCAATCTAGCACTCAGGGCAAGTTATGTAGTTACAGAAGCAGTTCTAAGTCCAAAGAGGTGTTCAGCCTTAGAAAACAAACTGAGAGAAGAACATTCAAATCACCAAGTTCTATTAAGGTCTACTGAATTGGAATTAGCCAACAAAGTCACTAGACTTGTTGAAGAGAAAAAGAACTTACAAAAACGAAAAGTGCCATCCTCAGGATTTGTTTCCAAGATAAAGAATGGTATTCTAGCCATCAGAATAAAACTCAAAGACTTGTCTGTAAACTCTAACTACAAGGATTACACCAAGAAAAAACATCTAGAAAAAGGGATTAGAGACTACACAAAGGCAGCTAACATAACTGTTGCTCCATACCAAGGATGGAATCTTTTCCAAATTCCACAACTAGATGCAAGCTTTGTTAACAAGGAACTACTAACAATTCAGGAAGTTGCTGTGGCTTTGAGTCAACAAAAATCCGTCCTGAAAGAGTTATTAGCTAAGGCTCAGCTCTCAGTATATAAAATTGGAAATACATCGTTAATAAGAAGGGCAGAGTTAGACAGTTACCTGAGCCATTATCCTGTAAATGGATTTGTTAAATGTCCATGTCAAACCTTGAGTGTGTAGATAATAAAAGAATTTAACATCATGAAAGAAGAAAAATTCAGAAACCGTCTAATTAGGGACCTTGATTCAAGAGGAGTTAATGTAGTTAATCTCAAAGGTGGAACTTTTGATATAATCATTGAAGGAAACAGACCCATTATTGGAGAAATTAAAAGGATTACGAAAGGTGGGCATAGAGGCTTTGAAGAAGACGAAAAAGGTTTTTCTTTCACCGAGGAACAAAGCAAAGAAATTCCAAAAATGAAATTTCCACCTTTTGTTGTTGCATTTTACGAAAACGAAATCTATTTTCTTGACCCTAATTGGGTAAAAAGAGAAGTTACTGATTTGATGGAATATAAAACAGCTATAATGTATTTTAGCGTCAGACCATTTCCAACACCAATTACGTATTCAGAGCTCATTGAAAAAATCATCAAATTTATCTAGGAACTATTGCTACTCATTTCTACCAAAACGACAATAAAAGAATGTTTTACCTTACATAAACAGATTTAAGCTTTGTTTACGCTTTTATAGGGGATGTGTGGAGTAGAAGGTTCCGATGTTGGCTTTCGTTGATGATAAAACGTTGCAGAAGGTGGCTGAAGCTTTTGGGGGCGAAGAGGCTGTTCAGATCGTCAATGTCCTCAAAAAGGCAGGCGAAACCACGGATGACGAGATTGCGGCGCAGACAGAAATAAGACTCAACACCGTCCGCAAGATTCTGTACAAGCTTTACGACCACTCTCTGGTAGGCTTAAGAAGGTCACGTGACAAGAACACAGGCTGGTTTATCTTCCACTGGAGACTCCAGCTTGATCAGCTCGCAGGATTCATTTTGAACCAGAAGCGTCGTGTTCTAGAAAAACTGGAAACGCGGCTAGCGTATGAGCGGAACCACGACTTTTACTACTGCTCCACAGAGGGATGTAAGCGTGTTACCTTTGAAGAGGCAATGGAACTTGTTTTTCGATGCCCCACCTGCAACAAGCTTTTGATGCATTTTGACAACACTGAACTGAAAAAAGCCTTAGAGACGCGGGTTGAGGCGCTGAGGAAGGAATTAAGTGAATGAGGGACTGCCGTCGTCCCAGACGGCGCTGAGGCTTCTTTCTGAGGCTGGTTGCTCCAGAAGGGTTATTGCTCACTGCAAGGCGGTTTCTGCTCTTGCCGTGAAGTTTGCTGAAGCCTGCGAAAAGAAGGGATTAAACGTTGATGTGGCTCTTGTGGAGGTTGGTGCGCTTCTTCACGACATTGGGCGCTCAAAGACGCATGGTGTGGATCACGCTGTTGTGGGCGTGGAAATCGCAGAGTCCCTGAATTTGCCGCAGTCTATTGTTTCTATTATTGAGTGTCACATTGGCGGGGGCATAGCCGCTGAGGAAGCGAAGGAGCTGGGTTTGCCCGTGAAAGACTATTTTCCGGCAACTTTGGAGGAAAAGCTTGTGTCCTATGCTGACAAGCTGATTGAAGGTTGCCGTGTGGTGCCGATAGAGCGGACGATAGAGCAGTTTTCTAGGAGGCTTGGGGAGCATCATCCTGTTATAGATCGGATTGTAAGGCTCCATGAGGAGCTTTTTCCTTTGATAGGCGATGTGAATGTCAACAGTCACGGTGCTTGAGAAGCTTTACGGTTCAGGCTCCCCTGAAACCTTTGAGAGGCTGTATTCGGGTTTGGTCAGCGGACTTAAAGTTCAGTTGAGTTTCGCTGGCACAACAGACCGCGGATGGATACAACTGCAGGTCTCTGGCGAGGATGAAACCGCAGCGTTGAATTTGCTTGACCGCGAAGTTGGGTTGGCGCCCGTTTCTGTGGATACGCTGAAAAAGTTTTCTGTGGTGCAGGGTAAGGTGGTTTTTCCCAATAGGAGCAGTGATGAGCTTTATGTGGATTTGGGGGTGTTTTCTCCTGAAACCTGTGATGCTGTTGTTTCGAAGAAGCGTTTGTGTGCTCAGTTGGCTGATGGAAAGGAGGTTCCGCTTCAGGAGCTGGTTGAGCTTTTTTGTTTGTATGATAATATGCCGCTTGAGGTCAAGGTTGCTGAGGATGTTGTGGAGGGGCGCAAAACTGTGGAGGCAGGCTTGTCTGAGGCTCAGTTTTCTCTGTTCAGCGGGTGGGTTGGCTGCAGGTTTGATCGGTTGGTTGTTTTGGGTTCTCTTTTTTCTGATGTTGAGCGGGCTGTGAAGTTGTCGAGGCACTTTCGGGACATAATCAGAGTTGAGTCTTTGGGTGTTCTGGAGCAGGTTGTTGTCTGCAAGTTGGGGACTGATGCTGTGGGGCTGATTCCGAAGCTGGGGCGTTACCTTAGATCCGCTGTTCTTGTTCCCTTTTCGCCGAAGAAAATTCTTGAAGCAACCGGTAGCCTGTATCTGGGTCAGTGAGTTAGAATTGACGGACTTTTAGGGCGTTGTTTAACGTTCTTAGGTCTACGAGGGTGTTGATGCAGCCGTCTCGAAGCAGTGCTACGCCTTGGCCTATTACTCCCATTTTTTCGCAGAGGAAGCTTCCGAGGACAAGCTCTTTGGAGCATGCAACGCCCAGAGATGCTTTTGGCTTCAGTTCGAGGAGAATCTTTTGTGCTAAACTTCCTCCAGGTAGGATGAATGTGCTTTTATAGCCCAATTTTTCGGCTGTCTGCTTGATCGTTTTTATGATGCATCTTCCGCATTCTTGGCATTCGTAGCCGTATTTGCCTAGTTCTGCGGGGCAATCCTTGGCGCGGAGGCATTGAGGCAGCAGCAGGATTCTTTGGTTGTATGGTGTGGATGCGAAGCTTTCTATCAGAGAACGGTTCTTGGTTTCAACGTAAAGTCGCATCAGCTCATTTTCTTCTACGCCCATCCTGGTGGCGACTTGCTCCAGTTTATGAAGTGCGACGCCGCTGAGTTTTGTGTCTGCGATTCTTTTGACAATGCGCATGACGGAGCTTTTCTGGCTTTGGTTCATCTGTTCGGTGTCCCCAATCGTAAGTTTGCATATAAACTTCTGGTTAACCTGTAGGGAGGTTCATAAGACAATATAAATGTTGAGATTCGCTGATTCTGATTAGCTTGGCATGACTTGAATTTGCAACTATTTTTTTGGCTTTTTCATTGTTGCCATTCTACTTGCTCAAAAGACGTGGGAATTCATCTTCGGGAAATAAAAGTAGAAAAACATTTTCAAAAGAAAAAATTGGCTTAGGATTAAATTTTAACCCCCAACCCAACACACACCCTTCTCATGCCATCGCGCTAAATTTTCATTAGCATTAAGAAAAAACCAGCGGCAGCGATAAGACCAAAAGTTAATACAATTCTCGGCAAGATCCTCTTAGCCTGCTCCATAGTTTTGGGGCTGAAAGCATCGGAGCCACGTTTACCATAACTATACTGCATCCAGCAATACCCGAATATACTAAAGAACATTATAAATATCCCTTCCGCGAATAAGATTCCACCCATGGGAGCAGCTGTTGGGCCAATGTTAAAAATTTTTCCTAAGAGACTCAATCCCAAAGAAATAGCAATTATCAAAATTTCAATCCTTGAAAATTTGAACCCCACTTAAACCATCCACTATAATTCACATTTCAGGTCATAAAAGTCTTATTACTGCCAATGTAGCGCGCGAACTAAACACCCTATGTGTGTCTTGAATTTTAACCCCAAACCCAAACAAAAAAGGAGGGGTTATTTGCGTTTTCTAAAAAGTTTTACTTCTTCCATTTCTGTTACGTACTCGAATCCAGCTTCAACCAGTTTACATGCCTCTTCAATTGTTTTGGCGGTTCTTGCGTGGTATTCGTCTTTTTGGAAGTTTATGAGGTGTGTGTAGATTAGCGTGTTTTCCAGTCTCTTGTGACCCAATTGCTGCTTCACGTGTAAAATGTCCTTGGTCTTGTTTCATTCCCCATAATGTGTTGAAAATTTCTTCACTATGGGGCAGATTTATGTGGTGGTGGGCCGAGCAGGATTTGAACCTGCGACCTCAGCCGCGTAAGGGCTGCATCCTAACCAACTAGACAACCGGCCCATCTTCCAACAGTATGGATAACACGGTTTTATAAAAACTTGGTTTAGGTTCGGACAGATACTTTTTTTAGGTTACGTTCTGAACAAAATATCCTGTGCGGGGTTCTCCTAGCCTGGTAGGGAGCAGGCCTGCTAAGTCTGTGGTCCATGTGGCCGCGCGGGTTCAAATCCCGCACCCCGCGCCACTAAGATTCATCTGGGATGGAGAATAATGCGTGAAAGTTTTGATGCAAAGTTGGTTGCACTTTGTGGAATCTATTGTGGGACATGTGTTGCGTTTTTCGGTTATACGATGAGTGGCAAAAAGCGAAAACATCCTTGCACGGGCTGTCGAACTAGGGCTAGCTTGTGTGCGTTCATAAAGAAAAAATGCAAAAGGCTGGCAAATAAGGAGCAAATTGATTACTGTTTTGAATGCTCAGATTTTCCGTGTGATGCCCTGAAAACTCTTGATAATGTCTACAAAGAAAGATATGGACTAAGCCTAGTTGAGAACCTCAAACTTATTCAGAGAAAAAGTATGAACGAATTTCTGAAAAATGAACAAGAAAAATGGACATGCCCAAACTGCGGCGGAGTAATCTGTGTACACACAAACAGATGCTACACCTGCAATCCCCCTTAACAGGTTTTATTTGATTTGAAGCTTAACTGTTAACTTTAAGAGGAAAAACTATCCTCTACTTAAGACAGAAGGAAACTTGATTTGAAAATTGAAAACTCAACATCTCCATCCATTGAAAAGAGCCAGTTTCTAAAAAAACACAAAAAAACAATTTTGGATTGGGCAAAAGCCAACAAATCACGTCTTATTGAGAGTAGAAAGAACTATTCATGGAAAGATAAAGAACCTCAAGCCTGTCTAATAGAACGTAACGAAATAACAGAATCAATAGCTTTTTCTCGAAGCCAAAACTCTGGCGGAATCGACCTAGTAACCCTTGACATGATAATGTCGTGGGGCGGTTTTGGCAAGTTTCCTTTGCGTGACGAACAAAAAGTTTTAGACATAACACGAAAAGTATTCAGTTTAGTTGACCAAGGCAGAGTGTCTGAAGCAGTTGAAGAGTTGTTGGCAATAAAGGGGGTCGGAATTTCTCGGGCATCAAAAATTATTGGGCTTTTTGATAAAGAACGATTCTGTATCTATGATAGCCGAGTTGGAACTGCTCTGAAAACTCTGCAATTCGCTGAAAAACCAATTCTCAAATGTCCTGCAGGACGTGCAAGGCCCGGAGATCCCTGCTCGGATTCAGGGTGGGCAAAAAACTATCAACACCTAATCTGGACCCTAGAAGTCATCCGAGACTACCTAAACTCAGAAGGACACCAATTCAGCATAGCAGACATCGAAATGGCTCTGTACATGATGGGAAAATAGCCAGAAATCAGGGCGTTCTGTTGATGCTTTTGTATCGCCAAACCTGAAAACTCTACTTTTTCATTGCCTCTTTTCGCAGGTCTGGCGGCATTTTTTCGATGGCGTATCTTAGTGCTGTCCGCGGCATTACTGATTTGTTTTTGATGATGTAGTTGAATACTTGTTGTTGGTGTTGTTTGCTTGCTTCTTTGAGCATCCACCCGTATCCCTTCTGGACCAAGTCATCCTTGTCCAGCAATAGTTTGTCCGCTATCTCCAGAACATCATCCAAGAATAACCCTTTTCTTGCCGGCAGAATTAATGTTGCCGCGGCTCCCCTTCTAACCCACCTGTTCTGTGACTGCGCCCACACCTTCAACTTTTCAACGTACTGTGGATATTTTTCTACAAACGTGCCTATCGTATGGTTGCATAGTGTGTCGCATTCTGCCCAGTTGCTCACATACGTGTTTAGCCAATGCTCGAAAACAACAAAATCTTCAGGTTCATACCTGTCATGGAGGCGGTCTGACCACTTGTATGCGATAAACGCTTCTTCGACGTAGCCCGACTTTAGCAATTCTTCGCAAAACCCAAAAATGGTGTCTTTGCTTAAATGCTCGATTTGCCGAAACAGCCTTTCAGCAATCTTTGTTACCACAGTAATCTTAACGCCAACAGACTTGACTTCTTCCTTAAAAAACGAGCCTGAATACTCCCTCGTATTCGAATCAACATTCTCTTGTAGTTCTTGCCTAACTTGGCATACTACATCCATAAACTGCTCCCCGAGCTATGGAATTTTTGGTTTAATGGCTTATGATTTTTCCCGCTTAAGATATGCAACAGTAAACAACATGCCAGTTTCTAGGCGAACATTTTGAACACCCACCAATTCCCATCCTTCTTCCCCCAAATCGTTCAATTCTTTTTGTACATTTTGTATAGTAGGATTTTTTTCTCTCTCGTGCCGACTAACATGAACCTTGGTTTTCAACGCAAGCACAATATACTCCCATTTCATCACGTCAAAATCACCCCTATACTATAATCACTAATACCCTTATGCCTAAAAAGGTATTTAATTAATCGCCACCAACGTTTGGGCTTGGAATTTGGGGAGTTAGAATTTAACGCCTATCTTTTGAAAATGCTGTGGTGTACTTCTTTTCTTCCTTGCCATTTATCTCCTCGTATTGCCCATGCATTTTTCATGTCAAACCTTGTGCTCACACTAGACCTTTCTGGCTGATTACTCCTGTGTTTCGAGAAACATGTTCTGCAGTAAACTGGTTTGCCTTTTGTGGGTTCAAACGGCACAGTAGTAGCTTTGCCACAATCACTACATTTAATGTCAAACATCCTTTTTTGGGACATGTAAACTCACCTCTGCATACTTTAGTAGAAAAGATTCCAGTTATTCGGTAGGACAAGCCAATTCAATAAAAGAAAGCTCTTCAACTATACTGGTGTTTGCACCCTTATAAAGGAGTAGATTAAAACGAGCTTGAAGTTATTTGACGCACACAATACAATAGGAACTCGCACGCGATTTGTTTAAAGCCTTTAGATTTTTTGGGCGTGTGTACGTGTTTTTTGGAGAGAGAGTGAGAGTTGGGTTTGCGGGTTAATTTTTAATCCCAAACCCAACCGTTTAGGCGGGCGCGGCATTCGCTAACAAAAAATATTTCTAGGAAAACTCAGTATTTTCTTGAGGATAAGGTCACGAGCAAATACTTGATTGAATGAGGTGGAGTATTTGGGAAAAGACAGGCAGTTGAGAGGGGGAGAAAAGGGAGGAAGAGAGAAAGCTCAACCTAGTAAGAAGAAAGATCGTGAGATGAAACGTAAACAGGCGAAACGTGACAGATTACAAAGGCAGAGAGATAGAAGATGAGTTTTTGTTGTGTTTGGGTTTGGGGGTTAATTTTTAATCTTTTAATCTTTTACTCTGTATAGATGCCAACTAAAATGTATCTGCCCAAAAAACAAGAAGGTTCAGTGCCAAACCATTGCATACTATATTTCGAGAACCAGCCAATCTAGTGAACCGGTATTGGCACATATAACAAACCAAGTTGGCATGCAAAAGTTTCTGAATGGGTACTTATTTTTTCATTGCTTCTTTTCTTAGGGTATTTTTGGTTTGATGGCTTTTGTTGTGCAGGCGTCTGCGCATTTTAGGCAGTATATGCATTCTGGATGCGTGAACTTTTCCCATGGCAACTCCAGTATAGGAACGTTCATGGGGCAAGCCTGCACACAGTCGCTGCATCCCGCCTTCGTGCACTTCACCGGATCCCTAGTCAAACCCAAGAAGCTGAAACGGTTCAGGAAAGCCAAGATTGCGCCGTGGGGACAGAAATACTTGCACCAGCTTCTGGGAACATAAGCCGCCAAAACCAGCACTACACCCAAAATAACAAAGCGTACCCACAACAGAGGACGAACAGCCAAGGCTCCAGCTACAAAAGAGTCAACACTGTTAACCAGATTAAAGACACCGTTTGGTATAACCGCGAACAGCGTGTCCGCTGGACTCAAAGCATTAAATGGGGCTACCGCAAAGACGCCCAAAGCCGACCTGAGGCTCTCACCCGACTCTGAAGCCAGCATCGCCGCCACGGAGCCGCCGACAATGAGGACCCCCAACAAAACAACGTATTTGATGTAGATCATCCAGTTGTGGGTTCTCGGCAGAATTTCCATGTGCTTCTTTTTGAAGAATCCGACAATGTCCTGAACCAAACCGAAGGGGCACACCCAACCGCACAGTGACCTGCCCAACAGAGCGGCAACCAGAAAAAATGAGGCTAAGGGAATCCACGGAAAAACAGCCTCGCTCAGCATAACCTGCAGCATCGCAAAAGCGTCGCCCAACGCCTGCTGCTGAAGCCCCAACGTGAACATAACCGGAAGAACAACTGGAAAGGGTCCCAAACCGAAAACAACGGCAACAAACAGCAGGAAAGAGAGAAACTGAACAACCCTTCTGAGAACCTGTATGTTCAATAAACCTCCGCCGCGAGACGCCGCCGTTTCTGTTTCCGTCATTTCCTCCGCTCATTCTCCCGCCAAGTTTACTCCATTTTCAATCTTCAGGCAATAGTAAACACCTGAGTCCCACTTACAATAAAAATGTTTCACAACCCTCCAACCGCCCTGACATCATCCACCCTAACCCACGGCGCAACCAGCTGCCCCAGCTTCCTAACGTTACTGCCAAGAGCCGAAACATTCCTCAAAACATCAAACACCACACCAGCCAACATAACCCCCCGCACAGCATAAGCCACACTTCCACCCTCAATCTTCCAAACCGGAGTAGCCACAACCGAAAACTCCCCACTCTCCGGATTACTGCTGTGCGCACCCTGAACACCAAAAACCAGCAACCCCTCATCAACCTCGCCCACAAGCTGCTCAGGCGACCTGTTTCCCTCCTTGAATCTGAAGTTGCTTGCCTCCAATGCTGGCGTAGACGCGTACGAGGCAAGCCCTGTCCTCGAAGCGTTTCCAGTGCTCTCCGCTCCCACCTTATTAGCCGTGTAACTGTCATACAGGAAATTCCTCAGCACGCCCTTGTCGATGACTAAAGTTTTTTGGCATGGAACCCCTTCAGCATCAAATTTTCTGGTCAACAATCCACCCTCAAGAAGCCCATCATCATAAACGGTAACAAGGTCTGAGGCAACCTTTTCTCCAATCTTGTCCTTAAGCGCAGACCGCTCCCTCTGAACATAATCCGCCTTAACCGCGTTTATCAACGTGTAATAGAGTATGGAATGGAGTGCAGCCTGAGCAAAAATCACTGGAAAGGCTCCAGACCCGATTTTCTTGGCGTTGAGGGATGAAACAGCCTGCCTTGCCGCCTCGGTTCCAACAGCTTCAGGGTCGATGTCGTAAATTCTCTCCGCACTCACCTCATAACACGCCGGAGTTACATCCGCTCCATCCCTCGCTATAGTCTCCATGGAACAGGCGACAACAGTGCCCGTGTCACAGGCTTCAACGCCCTGAGAGTTAACAACAACGGTGCTAAACAGGGATGCTCCCACTCCGCCGTCAACAGCCAAAACCCGCTTATCATACGCCTCAACCGCCCCCAACATAACCGCAGCAACATCCACCAACTCATCAGAAGACAAATCCACTATCCTCTTGTCGTATGTGCCGCTTGTTTGACCAAACTTTCCGGGGCTGGGAAACTTCACCCAGTTTTTGTCTGGCTTGCTGGCTCTAGCCGCCCTGAAGGCTCTCGCCGCAGCCTCCTCTATGTTCTTGTCTGTTAACGTGTTTGTGTACGAGAATCCAACTGCCTTCCTGTAAACCGCCCGCACCCCTAAACCCTGATCCATTCTCTTGATGCTTCTGACAATCTGCCCCCTCTCAACATCTATGGAAGTGTCAGAGGACACGCTCAGGAAAGCCTCAGCCTCCTTAGCCCCTCTTCCTAGGGCGACTTTGACAGCCTTCTTCCCAAAATCGAACAGTTCCGCCAGTTTAGGCTCCGCCACCAACAGTCACCTCTTCCACCCTGATGTGCGGTCCCCCATCACAGATGAACGCTATCTGCCCCTTGCCGCATCTTCCAGGCCACAACTCAAAATCTCTGCCCACCGCATCCACCTTACGCAAAGTCTCAAGCGTGTTCCCGCTTATGGACGCACTTCTAACCGAGGCTTCCAGCCTGCCCTTAACGATTTCGTAAGCCTCCTGTATGCCCACCTGAAAGGTTCCATCCAAGTTCGCCTGTCCGCCCCGGAAACTCTTCAGGTAATACCCAAAATCGACGTCTTCAATCAGCTCCTCGAAGCTACTGTCGCCCGCTGCAAGGTATGTGTTCCGCATTCTGATGATGGGCTCAAACCGGAAATCTTCGGCTCGAGCATTGCCAGTGGGTTCCATGTTAAGTTTCTTGGCGGTTTCGCGGTTGTGCATGAGCCCAGTCAAGGTTCCCTTTTCGATCAAAGCGGTTTTTTGTGTCCGAACTCCCTCATCATCATACTTGAAGGAGCCGAAGGCGCCATCAACTGTGCCGTCATCATAGACTGTAACCGCATCTGAGGCGATCTGTTTTCCCAGCTTGTCGTAGAGTATAGAACCGGATAGGGTGAGGTCCGCCTCTGCCAGATGCCCCATAGCCTCATGCATAAAAACGCCCACAACGTTTGGTCCTATAACCGCCGGAAAGCTTCCCCCCTTCGGCGTCTTAGCCTTCAGCTGCTCAACCACACGCTTGGCAACCATGGTTCCCACCTTTTCTGGAGTTTCAATGTCAAAGACCTCGTAGCCTGCTGTGGACCCTGTCTCCTCCCTTGCAGAAGCGTAGACGCTGTTTTCCCGTGCCGAGGCAAGAATCCGCAACCAAACGTAAAGTTTGTCCTGCTGTATGCATGTTCCGTCACTGTTGAGGAAGTAATTCGTTCCTGTTACATCCAAGTAGCTGATGGTGCAGCTTTTTATCCGCTTGTCATAACCCAAAACCGTCTTGTCCATCGCCAAAACATCATCAATCTTCTCCTCCATAGAAACATCCTGCGGACTCTTCCTAGGCTTAGCCACCACCCTGTCCTCCACCGCCTTCACGTAAGCAAGCTTCACGGGAGATTTCACCCTTTGGCTAGCCGCCCTCGCCAACCTGACAGCCTCATCAACAGCCTCAGTCAGCAGTTTGGACTCAAGTTTTCCAAGAGACACGAAGCCCCAAGCCCCATTCACCAAAACTCTGATCCCAGCGCCGTTCTCAGTTCCCTCTTTCGCCCCCTCAACCGTGCAATCCTTGGTCGTCAACAGAGTTTTAAAGAGGTTTTGCGCCCGAACCTCCACATACTCGGCTCCGAGACTCCTGCCATAATCAACAGATTTCGCCAGCATGTCCCTCAAAACGCATCCGCCTCATTGTTGTATGTCGATTAAGAGTTCAGTTCAGCCTTAAAACTATTGGTTATCCAAGTCTTCTTACATGAAGTCGGATATGCTCTTCTGCGATGGCTTCTGAGGTGTTATTTCCTGTTTTTCTTCGAAGATTACAAGTTGACCGTAGACACCGTCATATCCGGGTATCACCCTTGCCTTTTCCTCCCTAACCCTGACAATCGCCTCAGCAATCCGCGAATCAACAATCTTGCTCATCTCTTCTTTGGGCGCATCAATAAGCACAGTGTATTCGTCGCCAAACTCTTTCACCAGTGGAGTGTAGACGCTCCAAACCGCTTTGGCTCCCTGATAGCTGACACCCAAGACTGCAGTGATAATCTCAGAGAGCGGCAGCAACCGCTTATAGCCTATCGGATTTTCTGGCGTGTAGTCGGCGGGTCTGTCAGCCAGCTCCTCAATTCGTTGCTCAACACCTCTGGTCAATTTTCTGCCGCACACCGGGCAACGGTTACCATATTTTATGGCTTCTTGGGGCGGAAGAGAGACTTTGCAGTTTCTGTGCCCTGTCCAGTGATACTTGCCGTACGCAGGGTTGGTTTCTATAGTAAACTTGAATCGGTTAGGGTCTTTTTTGCGTATGGCGTCAACTACTTCCATGTATATTAGCTTCCTGAGTTCGAAGACGTTGGCTTCTCTTCCGATTCTCCATGGCCAGTGGCTGTGGCAGTCGCTGTTAGAAACCAACGTGAACCTGTCAAGAGCGCTAAGTCTCCAGTTCATGGGCGGGTCCGAGGAGAGCCCTGTTTCCAGTGCGTGAATGTGCCTTGTCATGTCCTCGTAGCAGTCCTCTATTCTGTCGAAGCCGCTGAAGGCGCCGAACAGGCTGAACCATGGGGTCCAAACATGAGCGGGTATGACCTCGTTTTGGTCTGAAACCTGCATCACCTCTTCAACAAGCTGCGGGGAGGTCATGTCCAATATTGGTCTGCCATCAACAGCTAGGTCGCCGTAACGCTTCAGCCTATCACTGATTTGCGTGGCTGTTTCGAGGCTGGGCGTCAAGATGACGTGATGTATCTTCTTGGCTTTCCCGTCAACGTTGTATATGGTGCAGACTTCGGCGGTTAACATGTAGCGAACAGGCGACTCCGGATGCTTCTTGGACCAGTAGAGGCTGGTGCCAGAAACTTCAGACAATTCATTCGATAATTCGCTGAACCATTTTGGGTGAGTGAAGTCTCCTGTGCCCACAAGTTTCAGTCCCTTTATTTTCGCAAAACGGGATATCTCCGTCATATTCATCTTCTGGCTTGTGGCACGGCTGAACCTGCTGTGAATATGGAGATCAGCGATAACCCTCAAGACCTACACCAGACCATCAAACTGTTTTACATCTCTCCTTATCTATAATATTATATGTAAGAGGTTATGTAGGTGGCGAACACCACAGTCGCTAGCTTGCTGAATCTTTTGTTTATTCGTTTCTTTCGAATAGCAGGTAGTGGTTAATCTCTGATCCTCGGAATTGAGCGGCAGAGTATGTGTGAAGGCTCCAGCCTCTGCTTTCGTATTCCTCGATTGTTCTTCCAACATTATTGTGGTGGTTAACCTGTACACATTCCCATTTCTTCAATCCAAACTCACCTACCACCATCTCTGAAGCTGCCAATGTGCTAATATGTTTATTCGCCAACATAACATGGATACGCAAAACAGTTAATCAAAAAAGGAGCCAAATGGGGGAAGTCTCCCCCGCAGTAACTCATTTCCTCGTTGTTGCATTACTGTTGTTGTTTTCTTGTTGCTGATGGTTTCATTTTTTCTAGTGTCTTCTCGAAGTCTTTCATGGTGATTTTTAGGTCTTTGAGGTTTTCTTTCGCCTTCTCCAGTGTCTTGCTTTTGGTGATGTGCTCTTTGATTACCAGCATCGCCGTTGTGTTGGCTAGCGCAGCCAAGTCCGCTCCAGTGTATCCCTCCGTCTTCTCCGCCAACACATCTATCTTCACGTCTTTGGCTAGCGGTTTCTTATCCAAATGAATACGGAGTATCTGCTTTCTTGCATCCAAGTCTGGAACTGGCACCTCAAGCATCTTATCGAATCGTCCGGGACGCAGCAGAGCAGGGTCAACAATGTCTAATCTGTTTGTGGCTCCAATCACCACCACATCCTTCAGCTCCTCCAGTCCATCCAGCTCGGTTAGGATTTGGCTGATCACACGCTCCGTAACCTGAGAGCCGCCGAATCCCGTTCCTCTAACCGGAGTTATAGAATCCAGCTCATCAAAGAATATGATTGTGGGCGCTGCCTGCCTCGCCTTCCTGAAAACCTCCCTCACCGCCCTCTCGGATTCTCCGACCCACTTGCTCAAAACCTCGGGACCCTTGATGCTGATGAAGTTCGCCTCGCTCTCGTTAGCCACCGCCTTCGCCAGCATAGTTTTTCCTGTTCCCGGAGCACCATACAGCAGAACGCCTTTCGGCGGAGCAGTGTTCATGTATGCAAAGATTTCGGGATACTTCAGCGGCCACTCTATAGCCTCCTGCAGCTCCTCCTTCACCTCTGCTAAGCCGCCAATGTCTGTCCATTTAACGTTTGGAACCTCAACCAGCACTTCCCTCATGGCAGACGGTTCAATCTCCCTTAGCGACTCCTCGAAATCGTTCATGTTGACTATTATCTTGTTCAGTATCTCCGCTGGCACGCTTTCGGCTTCGAAATCGATTTCAGGCAGAATCTTTCTGAGCGCATGAAGAGCAGCCTCCTTAGTTAACGCCTCCAAGTCGGCGCCAACAAAACCGTGAGTAACATTGGCTAAACGCTTCAAGTCCACATCCTCCGCCAGCGGCATTCCACGGGTGTGAATCTGCAGAATCTGGAGACGACCATCCTTGTTGGGCACGCCAATCTCGATTTCCCTGTCGAAACGTCCGGGTCTACGTAAGGCAGGGTCCAAAGCGTTCGGTCTGTTGGTTGCTCCAATAACCACAACCTTTCCACGAGACTGGAGACCATCCATGAGCGCCAGAAGCTGCGAAACAACCCGTTTTTCCACTTCGCCTGTGACTTCCTCTCTTTTCGGTGCAATCGAATCCAACTCATCAATGAAAATGATGCTGGGTGCGTTTTCTTGGGCTTGCTCAAAAATCTCTCTAAGCCGCCCCTCACTTTCGCCATAAAACTTGCTCATTATCTCTGGTCCGCTTATGCTCGCGAAATTGGAGTTGGTTTCGCTGGCTACAGCCTTAGCCAACAACGTTTTGCCTGTTCCGGGCGGTCCATGAAGAAGCACGCCCTTGGGCGCCTCTACACCCAATCTTTCAAAGAGCTCTGGATACCGCAG
Source organism: uncultured Candidatus Bathyarchaeia archaeon (assembly GCA_964399485.1). Taxonomy (GTDB): domain Archaea; phylum Thermoproteota; class Bathyarchaeia; order Bathyarchaeales; family Bathyarchaeaceae; genus Bathyarchaeum. Next base: position 31,122 of record CAYNQS010000012.1, read on the forward strand.
AGGCAGCTCAATCATCTCCCTGACTTTCCGAATCTCATCGTTTAATCCTCCGATGTCCTCGTATGTTATTCGGGGCACCTCCATCGCCAAAGCCTTCGCTGGCTTGTCGCTTAGAACAACCTGCGTGGAGGGAACCACCATCACGGCAGCTGCTGGGGGCTGAAATCCGGTTACCATCAGGTTTATTCTGCGACCCATAATCCCTAGGGGTATGATGTCGCCTCTGGAGATAACGCGGTTCTCCAGAATCTGTTTCAGGTATTCTTCTCCTCCAGTTATTCTCAGCGGCTCTGTGGGGGCAATGGTGATCTTTTTCGCTTCCTTCGCCTCAACCTTTCTAACGTCAACCTTTTCGTCTATGCCTGCGCCAGCGTTGTTTCTGGTGTAGCCGTCTATGCGAATCAAGCCTTTACCCGTGTCTTCCTGGTATCCGGGCCAGTATATTGCCACGGTTTTTTTCTTTCCATGAATTTCAACAACGTCTCCGGCTGAAAGCCCAATTTCGGAACTGGCCTTTGGGTCTATTCTGGCTATTCCCCGCCCGACGTCGCGGGATTGAGCCTCAGCTACTCGAAGAGAAACTTGAGACATAACATGTTCACCTCTTAATTGTTTACTCAAACAAATCTATTACAATTCTCTGTCTCATCATCACATATAAATATTACCAATTTCCCATATTTGTTTCCCCTTACAAAAACCTGAACTCTATGCATAATAAACATTTTTCAGAATTAATTCAACATTAACCGCCTAATTTATTATTCATTCTGACCGCTACGCCGCCAGCACTCCGCTCTCACCGACTTCTTGGAGTTGCCGCTCAATCTCCTCAGCCAAAGATTTTCCGACGTCTTTCAGCTTCTCTAAGCCCTTTCTTCCGTTTTTGGCGTAGATTTCGGCAACGCTTTCGGTCAGCTCCTCCAGCGTCCACGCAGCCTTTCTGTAAGCCCACATCCTGTATTTCGAGGCGCAGTTCAGCTCCATGCGGTAAACCATGTTTTGAAGCCTCTCTGAAATCTGCCTGTTGACTGCCAAGGATCCAGCGGGAACATATCTTGGCATCCTATCCCTAATGCCGTACTTCTGGCATAGCCCCCTCACTTTTTTGCCTATTTCTCCAGAATAGCTGCACTCTGGACCATAATTGCCGCCATACAACCTCTGATACTTCGGGGTCAACTGTGGATAATGTTCTGCAAGAACCCTGAAGTACCATTCCCTCTGCGTGGATGCCAAGGTTAATCCGCCAGCCAAAACAAACTTTCCTCCATGTTCCGCTGTAGCCTTCACCACCGCCTCCAGATTATCGTCACTGTCGTAGACGAATGGCAGAATAGGCATAAACGCCACGCCCGTGAGTATGCCCTTATCCGAAAACTCTTTGATGGCTTTAAATCGGCTTGATGTTGGCGGCGCTCCCGGCTCGAACAGCCGCCTTGTCTCGTCGTCTTTTGTGGTTATTATCGAAAAGGTTACAGCTGCCCAGCTTGTTTTGTTGATTTTTTCTATGAGGTCAATGTCTCTCAGAACCAGCGGAGACTTCTCCAGAAGAGACACAGGAAACTCGTGGTCAAGGCAGACCTGCAGCATTTTCCGGGAAAGCTCTGTTTTTTCTTCGATGGGCTGATAGTCGCCCACAATAACAATGTCTTTTGGAACCTTAGACAGTTCCTTTCTCAAGAGTTCTGGAGCATTCTCTTTTATTTTGATGACTTTTGAGTAGTCGTCGGGATTGCTGTAGGGAGAATACTTGCTTTCTCTGTTGTAGCAGTATTCGCAGCCATGCTCGCAGCCTATGTACGGATGGGCGGAATACTTGTCCCAGAACCATGAATCAGCATGCTTATGGATGTTCAAAATTTTTTTGGGCTTATATGATATGTACTGAGCTGCCATTCCACAGCCATCCACTGCAGATAATGTCTATGTCTTGTTTGAACTAGTTCTGATTACTGCGTATAAAAGTTGACTTGTGGTTACCCGAGGACGTTTGTCTGGTTTATTTGATATAGTGGTTTCCGTTGCCGTTGTGGACTGTTTTTATCCATCGGTGATGTTTTTTTCCTGTGATTTTGGAGATGCACAGGTCTATTAATGCTTTTGAGCAGATCAGTATGTTGAGCATGAAAGTTAGAAGCAGCAGGGGAATCAGCCAGCAGATTCTGTTTCTTCCATCCAGATAAGCGCCTATGCCCACCTCAAAGAAGGGCGCAAAATTTCCCACCGAACTATAAAAAGAAATAGGCACCGCCATCCAAAGATAATTCATCCATCCCAGAGGTTGAAGGAGAAACAGGACTGTGCCTAGAATCCAAGCCGAAACCGCGAATAGGGGAACAAAATAGATGTTGAGAAGCAGAAATCCGTCAATCTTTTCTCGTAAACGCAGATTCTTGCTCCACATAACCGGCCATATGTGCCTGAAGGCGCACTGCATGTGCCCTTTTGCCCATCGGGATCGTTGCTGCCAGTATGAGCGCCAGTTGTCAACTGCTTCCTCGTAGCAGTCTGCATCGTTGACGTATTTGACTTTGAAGCCTGCAAGATAGGTTCTGAATGTTAGGTCTGTGTCTTCGGCTAGCATGTCAGGGTCCCAGCCTCTCAACTGTTCTATTAGGCTTCTTCTGAATCCTCCCACGGTTCCGCCGAATTGGGCGATGAGTCCCAGCTCGTTTCGGGCGAACTGGTCTACTCTGTAGCCGCCTGTTCGTTCTAGGGCAACAAGTCTTGTAACTAGGCTGTCCGGCTCGTTTAGAACTGTGACTCTCCCCTGCACGGCTCCTACTTTAGGGTCGATGAAGCATGCTGTCAGCTTATCGATGACATCCCTTTGGGGATAGTAGTCAGCGTCAAAACAGTAGATTATCTCGCCGGAAACATGCTTTAATCCACGGTTCAGCGCTTCTGCTTTTCCTCTTCCACCGTAGGCTGGGTCTCGGTGGACAACATTTATGAAGCTGTAATTTTTGGCAAACAGTTTCGCCTTCTCGCCTGTTCTGTCGGCAGATGCGTCATCTATCACGATTACCTCAAGTTTTTCTTTCGGGTACGTTAGCTCTGTCATCCTTTGGAGGATTCTATCGATTACCTGTTCTTCGTTGTGGGCAGGAATCATAACCGAAACCTTGGGTTCATAAACTGTTTTGTTAGAAGATGATGGAGGCGTCTCATTTTTGTGGTATAATGCGGTAAGCGTGAAAAGATAATGTCTTATAAGGTAAGCTGTGATTAGGGCGACTAGACCCATGAATGCCACGCTCAGAACCCGAATCAACTTTTTTCCAGCCTTTCCATTTTTCCCCTATAGGGTGCCAGCACAGACAGGCTGAGTGACCAGACAGCTACTATCCATACAAAATCGATGAGAGGTTTGGCAATTAGGACTATTATCCTAAACAAGTCGGTGTTGAGAAAGAAAAAAGCGTCCTCAAACGATGATTGAATGATGTACCACAAAGCGCCCACATGGTTTCCTGCTATTAGCAAAACAATTTTGCGTGGAAGAGGACCCGCCAGCGGGAATAGGAGAAACACAAAAAGAAGGTTAAAGAATCCGATTGCAGCTAGAGCCGGCAGGCCAAATTTAGGGAATAATTGAAGATGTAAAAAGATTATAGCCATCACTAGGACTGAGCCAACTGCCATATGAAAGAAGTTTGGTCTCATTCTCAGATGATCAATTCTGTCTTCCTTGCTTGCCACCAGTCCCCCCATGCGCATTTCAGCAGCTTTTGAATATATATCTTGTTGAACAGAAAAACATTTTTTCAGTTGATAATGCAAGTAACACTGGGAGCTATTACGTTACATTGAACGTGGAGATTTATTCCCATTCTATGGTTGCTGGCGGCTTATGGGTTATGTCATACACGACCCGCGTTACCTGAGGCAACTCGTTAGTTATCCTCGTTGAGATTCTCTCCAGCACATCGTAGGGAATCCGTGCGAAACCAGCGGTCATAGCTTCTTTGCTTTCAACAATCCTGACGGCAACCGTGTAACCGTAGGCTCTGGAATCACCCTTCACTCCCGTGCTCTTCGTCTCCGTTAACACCGCAAAATACTGCCACAAACTGTCTCCAAACCCGCCTTTCTCAATTTCATCGGTAACGATTTTGTCAGCCTTCCTCACCAGCTCAGCTTTTTCTTTTGTCACTTCACCGATGATTCTAACTGCCAACCCTGGACCTGGGAAGGGCTGTCTCTGAACCAGTTCGTCCGGCAATCCCATGATTTTTGCGACCTCTCTGACCTCATCTTTGTACAGGTCTCGCAGAGGCTCAATAATCGCTTTGAATTCTATGTTTGCGGGTAAGCCTCCCACGTTGTGGTGGGTCTTTATGGTGTCCGAGTGCTTCCTGAAGCCGGACTCGATTCTGTCAGGGTATATGGTGCCCTGTATGAGATAATCGGCGTCTATCTTCTTCGCTGCTTCCTCAAACACCCTGATGAATTCGCTTCCGATAATTTTCCTCTTCTCCTCAGGGTTAATGACGCCCTCAAGCTTCTTCAGAAAACGCTCTTGGGCACGAACTATGACAACGTTAACGCTGTGCTTCTTGAATGTTTCTTCAACAAATTCTGCTTCGCTGAAGCGCATGAAGCCGTGGTCAACATAAATCGCCAAAAGCCGTTCTCCTAGGGCTTTGGCGGCTAAGTATGTGGCGACGCTGGAGTCTATGCCTCCGCTTAAGCCAATTATGGCTTTTCCTTCACCAACTGTTTCTCTTATTTCTCGGACTGCCTTGTCGATTAACGATTCGGGTCTCCAGTTTGGTTTGCACTTGCATACTTCAAAGATGAAGTTGCTGAGCATTTTCATGCCGTTTTCTGTGTGAACTACTTCGGGGTGCCACTGAAGACCGTATATCGGCTTTGTTTTGTGTCGATAAGCTGCGACTGGACAGTTTCCTGTGAATGCTAGCATCTCGTAATCTTCAGGTAGCTCGTAAACCGTGTCCCCGTGGCTCATCCAAACCTTCTCCTTTCGGTTCAGTCCCTTGAGGACGCCCACAGGCTTATCGACGGTGACATGTGCTATTCCATATTCCTTCTTTGATCCTGGCTCAACCTTCCCATTGGAGAAGTAGGCTATCAGCTGGTGCCCATAGCACAATCCAAGGATGGGAATGCCCAGCTCTAAGATTGCTGAATCGAATTTGGGGGCATCTTTTTCGTAGACGCTCCATGGTCCCCCCGACAAAATCAAGCCCTTAACATTCATGCTATTGTTCAGTTGCTTGATTTCTTTGGCTGTTATGTCGCAGGGCACTATCTCGGAGTATACCTTGTGTTCCCTGATTCTTCTGCCTATAAGATTGCAGTATTGCCCGCCGAAGTCCAGCACCAAGATCGCGTCGAGTTTCATGGATTAGTCCTCACATGCCCTTAATGCAAACGAGCATCTTTTAAAGGCTTCTTTAGAAAACAAAAACTGACTGTGCATTTCTTGGCTGAAAGGAAGTGTGCTGTTGACTGTAATTTATTCACACGTTCTTTTTGAGTATCGGCGGCGTAGTAGTGGCTGATTGGTGAAAACAGCCTTTTTTCAGGAAGTGGAAAATTTATTCTATTGTTCTAAGGCACGCTGTAGAATTTCGGCGGGATCGAAGTAATTGTCAAAACAGGATTTACATTCATAAGGAAATCCACGACAAACTTCCGATGATCCGCATAAAGCCTTGGCGAATATGCACCAATCTTCTTTACCAGCATTTTTTATTAAATGTCGGGCAACTCGCTTCTTCCAAGCTTTTCGCACATTGCCAAATAACATGCCCCTCTTTTTTGTCGGATTAAAATATTAACACTTGTGAAACTATTTTCTAGAAAAAATCTATAAATTCTTTGAAGTGTATGCATCCAATTTTGGGGGTTAAATTTTGGGTCTTTTCTTACATTTTTCAAAAATTGAATTCATGAAAGCAACAGTTCATTACGACGTAATTATTCACATTTTTGTGACTACCGTTCACACGTTTTTTCCGCATATTAGGAGACTAATAGAGGTACATTGTTGAAAACAGTCTTTTTTCAGAAAATTTTCTGCAAGCACACGTTTAGTGACTGAAGTTCACACTTTCATTAGTAGAACTCTAACTGTTACGTGAATTGTTTGCTGTTTAGATTCGGGTCATATCTTTGATGGGGATGTAGCAGTGGGGGGCGAAGGTGGCAACTTGCGCTCCTTTTTCTACCATGGCTGCTCCGGGGACGATACCGCCGACCATGCATATGCCGAATCTGTCCATGCTAACAGGTATTCCAAGCACGGGTTCGTTGGGTTCTCCCAAAACCAGAACGCCCCCCCAGCCCTTCTCCTTCTGTTTTTCCAGAATCTTCACGGTTCTCTCTCTTGCGTCAGCAGGTATCTCCCTCATGGTCGCCAATATCATGCCTGAGCCAGTTCTCAATATTCTCGAGATGGAGGTCATCTTCTTGTACACAAAAACTTCCAATGGGGGTATGGTGGTTCCTTCATAGGAGATTATTTCCACGAATCTGATGGGTTTGCGGTTTACCACTTGGACGAGACCGCCATATTCAAAAAACAGAGGAACTCCCGCGTGAATTAGGATGCTGTCCAGAGTTAAGTTGCAGACTGTGAAAAGAGCAATTTTTCCCTTAGGAACAGATATGTCCGCGTATTCTTCATTTTCATTCAGCACCTTGATGTATGGCGCCGACAAAAGATCCGCCTCGTGAAGAGCTTTCACTGTCTCCATTGTTTTGTCGTAAAGATGCTTATCGAATATTGACACATTCGCAACGACTGTTCCTGAGTCTATGGATGGGTCGTAGGTCGCCGAATACGCTAGGGACATGAAGCGGGTGGTGATGAAACCGAGTCTTTGAGAAGCAAGGGCTCTGCTCAGTTCATCCAAACCGTTCTGGGTTATTGTTCTTCCTCTTCGGTTGTGCCCCAACAGGAAGCCCTTAGCCTCCAGCAGCTGAAGGTGGTATCTTACTGTTCTTTCGCTGAGAAGAAAACCTCTTTTTCTCAACTCCCGTTTCAGTAATGTCGAACCCACTGGGCTGTCATACTCGCTCAAGATTCTCAAGATTTCAATTGCTTTTCTGGCGGTTTCGTTCCCCTGCGACATAAGCCTATTCTCCAACTATACAAACATTCAGTCAATCTACTGTTTCCTAAGATGAACTTAGGTGCTAATATTATTTATTCTACGCTTTTTTTCAAAAACACAGCAGAATCAACGGTATCCGAGTTTTCAGAAGAAACAGCTAGAAACCAGAGCCAACGCCCACATTGCGCGCGCCGCTCCCTTGGCACACTGAAAAGATGAAACATTCGAAACTCGCTAAAAATTCTTGTCCGCAAAATTTCTCAAGGAACGAGCGCGTGCTTATTTGATTGTGTGAAAAGAGTTTTAAGGTTAATGAATGGGATATAAATCAATGGAAGTAAAGGAGATGATAAAAATGAGGCGATCTCTTTTAGTTGCTTTCAGCGTAATTGTATTATGCGGTATATTGCTACCGACAACAGTTGTTAACGCCTACTATGAAGGATACGAAACTACTAATTACCAAGCAATAGAAGAACCCGTTGCAGATGGAACCTGGACCACTGACACCGAATGGGACGATGCTATGACACCGCCAAACCTTCCCGCCACTTTTCATTGGAGAGAGAAATGGACATGGCCAAGCGATATTATCGAACACTTCCTGATTGAATTTTTCATTGACAACACAGACGATTCAGGTGACTACTTTCAACTTTGCGTTGACCATCTTGCAGACGGTGGCAGTGCTCCTCAATCAGATGACATTAGAATTGATTGGGTTGGACACGATGTTTCAGGATTGACGCTTTACCAAGGTGATGGAAGTGGATGGGTTGAATTCACCGGTCATACATGGGAAACCGACATCTTTATAGTAGACTCGATAAGTGCTTCTCCGTTGAACAGCGAAGAACACTGGATCATTGAACTTTGGATGGACAGATCTGTACCCCATTTTGATGTATCACAGGCAGGGGGTATGTATATGCCGTGGATTAGATTGGCAGTATACGACGAAAGCACCGACACACTTGCAGCATGGCCACCTACATCGAGGGATGTTCCTGATGAGTGGGGATTGGAACAGGGTACCACAGAGAGTATTCCGGAGTCTCTGACGTTTGTGACTTCTGTCTTATTGTCGTCTGTTGCGATTGTAGTTAGCTGCTACTTCTTGCGTAGGCGACCAAAAACCGAAAAAACCAGCGCGCGCTAAAACAAAACAGGAGAAACAAACCACAAACGCTATAGCGTTTGAACAAATCTCCCATTCCTTTTTTTGAACTTGTCTAATATTTTTGATCCCTTCGGATGGCTTGGCTCAAGGTCTCGATTAAGTGAGGAAAACCAACTAGGTTTTGCAGGGCCGCAGCTATCCTGAAACTGCTCTTTGAGGTTCTCAACAGTTCAGTCAACAATTGTCTGGGGTTTAGGTAGAATGCTCGGAAATAATCGAATACTAGGTTCCTCACTTCCTCGTAAGGAACAGGAGTAGGCACGTCTCTGGGGATACAGATTTCATCTTCCCACTGTTCATCCTCGCTCAGAAGCCCCCTCGCCACCAAATCATCCCATATGTCGGTTCCCACGTGAGTACCCAAAATATTGACGTCAGGCACATCAAGGTCCAGTTTGTTTGCGAACTTCAACGTATTTACGACCTCACGCCGAGTTTCATCAGGAGCCCCCACAATAAAAGAACCCACTATCACGTCTACGCCCGCCTTTCTAGCCTTACGCACCGCTTTTTCTGACTGCTCTGGGGTGATACCCTTCTGGTAATAATTTAAAATCCTTTGATTTGCACTTTCTATACCAAAAAAGAGACATCTACACCCGGCATTCGCCATCTCTCTGAACATGTCGTAGCTAACGTGATCCACTCGCGAATCGCATAACCATTCGATATCCATTCCCGACTTCTTGATGCTTCGGCAAAGCTTTGACACTCTCTTGGCGTTGAGAGTGAAGTTGTCGTCTGCGAAGAGGAACTGCTCGTAACCCTCACTTTGCAGATACTCTAATTCTGCCATAACGTTCTCAACTGATCTGGGTCTCCACACTCTTCTAGTAAACTTTCTGATTCCGCAGAAACTGCAATTGAAGGGGCACCCGCGGGATGAAAGCATGGTGGTGAACTTTCTGCTGTTGATTTTGACTCCAAATACTGCTGAATCGTATTGAATCCCTGCAAGATCGCGATCAGGGAAGGGAAGAGCATCCACATCCTTGTTTAGCGCTCTGTCAGGAGTGGAGACTATTCTGCCGTTTTTCCTGAACGTTATTCCCTTAACTTTGTCCAGCTCTCCCTGCTTTTTTATACACCTCGCGATATCAAGGCTTGTGTATTCGCCTTCTCCCCTAACCACAATATCCACGAACGGATACTTGTCCAGTATCCTGTCAGCGTTGAATGTTGAGTGATGGCTCCCAAAAACCACTGTGATGTTAGGGTTTTCCGCTTTAACCCGCTCAGCAATCTTCGGCGCCTCCTTTGCGGTGCTGAGCAAAACTGAGAATCCTAGGATGTCCGGGTCCTCTTTTTTCACCCACTTCACTGTTTGATCTAAAGAGAAACCTTTCGCAGGTTGGTCAAGCAGAGAAACCTCAATCCCTCCCGCCTTTAAAACCCCAGCACAATACAGAATTCCTAGGGGAGGCCAAGCTGTTGGAACCATATACATTGACTCTGAAGGAGGGCTTGGCTGTATAAACGAGAACTTCATCGCTTATCGCATTCACTTCTTTTAGAAATAAAGCAAGATAAGTTTTGTCGAAAGCCCCAGTAAACGTTGTCCCTTCAAGGGAAAGTCAAATTGATGAACTATAATTCTGACTTAGGTGACCTATGCTGCCCTTATTCATGTTAGTTTGAGGGTGATAGAAATGTTAACCTCAGAATCGTAGTTGTCGCTTTTCACCTAACAAATTAAGTTTGTGAAATGGTTTTTTCGTGTGATTTTGTTGGTCTGTTTTTTGAGAAATGGTCGGAGAGATAGAATATGACATACGTCATATTTAAATATTGCTTTTACCACATTATAATTGTTAACATAAAACGGATGGAATAACGTGACAAAGCAGATAGTTACCGTCAGATGCCCCGAATGCGGGAGCACAAACCTAGTGGCAGACTCAGAGATGGGAGAATACGTCTGCGGTCGCTGCGGACTAGTCATCGAAGAGAACATCCCAAGCCACGAAGCCGAATGGAGAGCCTTCACTCCACAAGAAAGAGACGCCAGAGCAAGAGCAGGCACCCCAACAGACTATTCACACTACGACAAAGGCTTATCCACAATCATACGCGTAGAAAGAGATGCCTTCGGTCGCTCCCTTTCACCCCAAGTCAAACAACAGATGTGGCGCCTCAGAAGATGGCAGGCGCGCTCAAAAGTCCACGCTTCCCAAAGCAGAAACCTCATGATAGCCATGAGCGAACTCCAACGTCTCTCCGACATACTTCACATATCATCCTCAGTGCACGACATGGCGGCCATAATCTACCGAAAAACCTTGAATGAAGGCTTGGTTCGGGGACGCAGCATCTCAGGGATGGTAGCGGGAGCCCTCTACGCCGCCATCAGATTCAGTAAGCTTCCCAGAACTCTGAAGGAAATAGCGGAAGCCAGCCAGCGTACCCAAAAAGAGATCGCACGGTCCTACGGCGTGATAGTTAGAAATTTGGGCATGAGGATGCCCATAGACGACCCAACATACTACGTTACAAAAGTAGCAGAGAAAGCAAAAGTCTCCAGCGATGTCGAGGGGTTAGCCATCCACCTTATAAAAACAGCTAAAAGAAACTACGCTACCACGGGAAAGGACCCTTCAGGACTAGCGGCTGCAATTCTTTACCTTTCAGCGAGAATGCTTAAAGAGAAGGTGACGCAGGCACGTCTTGCCAAAGCCGCAAATGTAACCGAGGTTACTGTTAGAAACAGAAAAAGGGATCTGATAAAGAGCCTTAAGCTGGAAAAAGTTTAGGTTCAAGGCTTTTCGGGCACCTGACTATTTTTTGTTTATGCGCCTAAAGGCGATGGAAAACTGAGTTAACGTAGTCCATGAAATTTCTTGGACACAGGTGTCTAACGTAAGTGTCTGAAACCGAGTTTTTCTTCTGCTTTTCTAATTGGTTCTTTTTGTTCTGCGCCAATCTTCAAGATTATTAAGAAAAAAGGGACAAAAAGCCTTTAAGGAGTATCATTGAGTCTATGTTGTAGAAGGAGCGACAGAAAGCAGTGTTAACATTACAGAGGACTGCCGATCCAGAAATGGATCAAGAACTCTACACACTCGGCTGTATGCTCCATACCCATACAATGGGTACAATATCGAAAACTGGGAGGCTAAGCTGGATGGATGGAAGTGAAGGCGATGACGAAGACCAACATAGCCGGAGCCATGTCAGGAACGAAACTGAGAGCCAGCCTAGGTCAGTCTCTTCTCTCTTTATCATTTGACATAGTTGGGTTGCTAACTGGAATCCTGCTTGTTCTATATCTTGACGTCCTCTCCATCAGCGAGGCTCCTTGGGCACTATTCCTTTTTCCAGGCATTCTGAGCGTCAGAGGCGCTGTGGGCGGTCTTTTCAGTGGGCACCTAGGAACAAAATTGCACTTGGGAACAATCAATGCTACTTTTACCAAAAATACGAGGAGCTTTCACATTCTTTTCCGAGTGGTTATTACGTTAACTCTTGTAAGCGGCGTCGCTGTGGGGACAGGAACTTGGATTTTCGGTTTGTTTCTATGGAATGCTACCTTACTAGACTTTATTCAGTTATTGACGGTGATTACTGCAACCATGGCTTTGTCGGTGGTTTTTGTTTCTCCCTTAACAATGGTGTTTTCTATTCTTTCTTTCAGGCGAGGGTTAGACCCGGACATCATCGTGTATCCGATAACTTCTCCAGTGTCTGACGTAATCAACACTGTCTGTTACGTCATTAGCTTAATTCTCTTCTTCATGTTCGGTTCAACTGGGCGTTATCTGATTTTGTTGCTGGACATAATTTTTGTCACTTTTGTAGTTTACATTTTGGTAAAGAATTTTAATGAAACAAAATTTGTCGAAATAATCAAAGAGTTTCTTTTGATGCTGGTGTTTGTGACTGTAATTGTTAACATTACAGGTTCGTTGCTCAACAGAATCAGCGGAATAACTAATGGGCAAAAAATATACTCTGTCTACCCCGCCATAATCGCAACTATAGGGGGAGTGGGCTCTATAATAGGTTCAACCGCCACTACAAAACTCGCGTTAGGGTTGATTAAACCCTTCTTTTCCTCCATAAAACAGCATCTAAATGAGATCGCTGGAGCATGGTTAGCGTCTGTAGTGATGTTCATCGTTTATGGGATAGTGTCCTCAATTATGAGCGGTGCAGAAACTTTAGGGGAGATGACAATGTTCATGGGTCAACTCTTAACCACAAATATCGTCGCTGTCTTCATTATGGTCTTTATCGCTTATGCAGTGGCAATTTTCACTTTCAGGCGGGGATGGAACCCCGATAACTTCGTGATTCCAATCGAAAGCTCCTTAGCAGACACAATCACAACTGCCGCTGTTCTTGTAGCATTATCCCTCATCATCTAAAAGCCAAAACAGTTTCTACTCTTCTTCTTTGACTGACTCTTTGACTCCAGAAGCCAATGCCTCAAAGTCAGCTTCTCCCTCGGCGTAACCTGAAGCGATCAAAACATCGCCTGCCTTAATCACCGTGTCGGGGCGAGGTCGCAACCACCAGTTGCCTCTTCTGATAACCAGAACCCACATGCCTGTATCCTCTTGTATTTGGGCTTCTCGAATTTTCTTTCCCACCAACGGGGAGGTCTTTGAAACTGTAACCCGGGTTACTGTTTCCTCTGCTTCCTCTATTACAAGCCTCAGGATTGGGTGGGGTTCCAGTCCTTTCAGCACAACGTCAGCGATTTCCATGGCTGCGTCCGCTATCTGTTCTGTGACTACTCCCAGCCTTATTAGACCAAGGAAGTCTTTGGATTCTTTAGGTTTGAAGCCGCTGGACAAAACTAGAAGTTCAAAGTCCGTGTGCAGGTTGTCCATGTGGTTTTCTAGGGCTTCAACTTCTTCAGCTAACGATTGACTGTTGAGTAGGAGCGAAGAGTATGCTAGGTCGATCATGAGCTCAGAGGTGTCCTTTAGAGAGACCAGTTTGTCAACAATTTCCTTGAAATGCTTTTCAGTTATAGCCACTTTTGCTCTCTCCTTATTCTAGCTCCTTTATTTTGCCCTCGGCTACGTCCTTCAGTTCGTCAACGCCGTGAGGTGCTCCTCTGACAATCAAAACATCACCTTCCACAACCCCCTCTTCCTCGCTGGGATCTATCAGCCATTTCTGCCGTCTGCGAATAGCTATTATGTCAACTCCTATCTTGGCGGCTAATTCCAAGTCGCCGAGTTTCTTGTTGACGAGGATTGAATCCGGTTTAACTATTGTTCGCGCCAGCCGTTCCTCAACCTGCTCGAAGGCCTTCCGAACGATGGGGTGAATCCCTATCTCCTTGAGAACAATAGCTGCTATGTCTGCGGCTGCGTCTGAAATTTTGTTTGTGGCTGCGGCTACGGTTGTTACTGCGGTTAGGTGTTTGGCGTCTTCTGCGTCTCTGGCTGCGAGCATGGTATTCATGTCTATGATGTAAGCGAGGTAGTCCACACGTTTTTCGAGTTCCAGAACCTCTTCAGCGAGTTCATGGCTGTTGAAAAGTGCTGCTGAGTATGCTAGGTCTATCATTACCTCTGACACATCTTTCATTTCGGTAAGAGCTTCGCGAACAGATATAGGTTCGTAATCAATCTTTTCAGATTCTGCCAAGCAGAGAAAACTCCCTTAGATCAATTCTGTTACACGCTATCAATTTACCGCGTCGATACTATATGGTAACCTGCAATCTTTTAATTTTATCGTAATAACCAGTTTTGCCTCACGAAATCAGGGTGAGTATTAGTCCAGAGGCTAGGGGCATGGTTAGGTTATCGTTTAGTGGGAAGGGAAGCGCTTCTATCAGCATTCCAACGGCGGCGGCAATCAAAGCTCTTGTTGGGTCAACGAAAATCATTGCGCCCAGGAAGGCAAACAGGAAACCAAAAAGGGTTCCTTCCAGATTCTTTCCTTTGTTGAAGGGCAGAGGGGTTCTTCCGAATTTCATTCCGAAGAGGTGAGCGCAGCCGTCGCCTAGAGTTAATGTTGTGATGGCTACGTATCGTATGGGCGCTGGGAAGATGAGGAGAGAAATTGCTATGCCCAAGGCGAAATGGATGGGGGCTGCTGCGAATTCGTAGAGCTCTGTTTTGTTTGCTGCGTTCCAGGTTATCGAGGAGAGAATGGGTATGTTTATTCCGCGTACTCTGGCGACTTCAGATAGGGTGTAGAGCACGGTTACGAGTAGTATCAACGAAGCCACCATCACGTTTCCGAGAAGATATATGCAAATAAAGGACAACAGAAAGCTGCTTATGTGAATTGTTTCTCTGAGACCTCGGCTTCTCGACATCACAGAATAGGAAAGTTGTGACTTTTCCCCTGTTATATACGGTAAGATTTCTGTTAACTCGCCTTTTGTCACAAAATCGGATTTGGCGGTTAGAATGAAATCGGGGTTGTAGCCTATCCTTAACCTGCATAGAGGAAACATGGAGAGGTTGTTTCTGTCATCGGCAACCATGACACAATCTTGGGGAGTTAACTCTTCTTTTTCAAGTATTTTTTGCAAAACAACAGCTTTGCCTCCAGAGCTGAGAACGTCGCCTCCTATGGCACCCGTTAAACGTTCATCCGCTATCTCCAGTTCCAGACCACAAGCATAGTCAGCCTGTAGTCTAGTTGCCAAATCTTCTACGACGGGGGCGGGAAGACCCGAACTAATGAGTGCTGTTCTGTACCCCTTCTGGTTTAATGTTTTGAAAACTTCCTCAGTGCCGGGCATCAGGGGTATCCGCTTGTGAAGTTCCATAATCTCTTCCGCTTCCAGCCCATTAAGCATCGCAAAGATTCTTCTCAGTGCAGATTCGACAGATAACAGTCCAATTTCGTAGAGAAATCCTAACGCAACGATTTTTATGAAGCCCAGGAACCCCGCTTTCCTTGATGCCTCAAAGAGAAGATAACGATTCTTTGGTATCACAATCCCTTCTACATCAAAGACAACCAAGCGATTAGTTCCATGTCCAGTTTTCTTCCCGTCAACCATTTGGAGATTTTCCTCTTCCAATTATTGACATTGTCTTGATTGAAGAGCTTATCGGAAACAATATGCAAAATGAACTGCCTCCGTTGTCTTTAAGTACATCAGCAACCTAAGAAAACTGTTACAGTTAAGAAACGGTTTGGAGGTGTGTTGCGCTCGTTAAAGTTTTGGTCACCTCGGCGTGGCCTTACATTAATTATGTTCCTCATCTAGGCAATATTGTAAGCTCTATTCTGTCAGCGGATGTTGTAGCCCGGTATTATCGGCTCAAGGGAGACGATGTTGTGTACGTCACCGGATCAGACGAGCATGGAACACCCATCGAAATAGAAGCCGTAAGACTGAATATTCCCCCAAAACAGCTAACAGACAGAAACCACGCACAAGTGTCGGACCTCTTTGAACGGTGGGGAATAGCCTTCAGCAACTACACCCGCACAGAGAACCCTGTACACAAGAAGTTCGTGCGAAACTTCTTGATGAAAATCTACGAAAACGGATACATCTTCACCCAAGAAACCGAGCAGCTCTACTGCTCCCAATGTGACAGATTCCTGCCTGACAGATTCGTAGAAGGAACCTGCCCACACTGTGGATACACCAGCGCCCGGGGAGACCAATGCGACTCCTGTGGAAACCTTCTTGAACCCACAAATCTTCTGCAGCCCCGCTGTGCAATATGCAACTCCACGCCAATCAAAGAGACAAGAAAGCACTGGTACTTTGACATGCCGAAGCTAAGCGGAAAACTCCGCGACTACATCCAGAATAACAAAAATCTGCCTGACAACGCTCGTAACTTCTCCTTGAATATTCTAAAGGATGGATTGCAGTCTAGACCTGTAACTAGGGATAACAAGTGGGGGATTCCGTCGCCCTTTCCGGGTTCTGAGGACAAAACAATCTACGTTTGGGTTGAAGCCGTTCTGGGGTATCTTTCAGCCACTCTTGAGTACTTCAAGCGGATGGGAGAGGAGGAGCGGTGGAAGGAATACTGGTTCGACAAAGAAGCGAAGACGCTGTATTTCATAGGAAAGGACAACATTCCCTTCCACACAATTATTCTGCCAGCCCTGCTTTTGGCTACCCATGAAGACTACAATTTGCCTTGGACAGTTCAGTCCACAGAGTTTCTGATGTTTGATGGTCAAGCCTTCTCCAAGAGCCGAAGAATAGGCATCTGGATCGACGAGGCTCTGGAACTCTTTCCTGCGGACTACTGGAGATACTCCCTGCTTTCTATACGCCCTGAAGTGAAAGACACCAACTTCTCTTGGACAACCTTAATCGAAAAAGTGAACTCCGACCTGAACGACACCCTAGGCAATTTCATTCACAGAACCTTAACCTTCATAAACAAACAGTTCAACAGCGCAGTGCCGCAGCCAAGCAACCTTGACGAAAAGGACAAAGCGGTTCTTGAAGAGGCAAAAGAAACCGTGAACAAAACTGCAGAACGGATGGAAACCTTCAAACTACAGGAGGCTCTACGCTACGCCATAAGCCTAAGCCACCTCGGAAACCGATACTTCAACGAGAAGGAGCCATGGAAAACCATAAAAACGGACCGCCAAGAGTCAGCTAACACCCTGTATGTTGCTGCCCAGATCGTCAAACAGTTGGCGATAATTCTGGAACCATTCATTCCCTTCACTGCAGAGAAGCTGTGGAAGCTCCTTAATCTGCCCGGTTCTGTTCATGAGCAAAAATGGAACGAAACAGAAAAGGAGCTGGCTCCAGACCACAAAATAAACAAGGCAAAGCCTCTGTTCAGCAAAATCGATGAATCCGAAGAGGAGCTTCAAGCAAAACTGGACGAATTTAGGGCTGTAAAGCAACTTTAGATTTGGTAAAGATGAAGGGAAGCGTTTGAGCCTGAAAATCGACCTTCACGTTCACACCTGCTATTCCCGCGACTCTTCTATAACCCTCAAGCAAGTTGTCGCCTACTCCAAGAAGCGGGGACTCGATGGAGTCGCAATCACAGACCACAATACCGTCAAAGGCGCCATCAAACTGAAAACCCGTGACATCCTCGTTGTCCCCGGAATAGAAGTATCCACCTTAAACGGCCATCTTCTCGCTCTCAATGTAACGGCGGCTATACCCGCAAAACTGGATATTGAAGAGACCATCCACCGAATCCATGAGGTGGGAGGAATCGCTGTGGCGCCCCATCCCACGACGTTCTATAAGTCGCCGCCGAGCCGACGGATAAGCTCCTATGATGCAGTCGAGGTGATGAATGCATCTTCCATCCCTTTCCCTGTTTTCACCTATTTGAGCAAAAGGTTTGCTGCCAGTTTAGGTCTTCCACAGACTGGCGGAAGCGACTCTCATTACGCGCCTGAAATTGGGGCAGCCTACACAATGGTTGAGGCTGATCCAGATGTTGACGAAATTGTGTGCGCCATCAAAAAGGGAGCTGCATTTCCTATAGGAAAGGGTATACATTGGAAAACTAGGCTTGAGCGAACTGCGTTGGGGCTGAAAAGAAAAATTTGAGAACAGGAAGAGGCTACTCTTCTGGCTCTTCGAGCTGGTCTAGACCCAAGTCGATGTTGAGAGTGATTGCGGGTTCTGTGTGAGGTTCTATGTTTACGAGGTCTAGTTTGGGGATTGTGGGAAAAGGCTCTATTGTGTCTAGTTTCATTTCTGAAATTTCCTTTGGATGCTCGAATTTGATGAGTTTTTCCATGTTTTTAGCCATTTCTGCTTCTTCCCCAGGCCTCTATGCTGAGGAGGTCTCGAACAGCTGTGCGGATTGCCTCAGCTCTGTTTGGGTAGTATTTTTCGTCAACTAGGCTGTCTAATGCCTGAATGTAGGGTTCAGGTAGGTGTAGCGTAATCAGTTTCATTTTCATTCTCTCCGTTGTGCAAACTATGCAGAGGTTAGTTTTATCTTATATGTCTTAATGTTAAGAAATAAATATGAAACAAATATGAACGTGCAAGCCTTTATAAGACTTTCTATTTGCCTTGCTGGAATCCTGTGCACCATCATTCAAAAATTGTTTTGCAGAATCTTTATGTTTCTCTCGTACGATTAAAACAGTATAACTCAGATTATGCCTTCTGTAATCGTGGCTGCGACAATCGAGCTGAAATTGATGGTTGAAGATTCTAAGCGGGTTTATGTCAAAAGTTTTGGTTGTTCGGCGAATGTTGCGGATGGCGAAGTTATTGCCGGCTGTCTTTCAGAAGCTGGCTTCGAGGTTGTTGATTGTCCTCGAGATGCGGAAATCTTGGTTTACAATACGTGTGCGGTTAAGTCTCCCACAGAGAATCGGGTTATGGACGTTTTGAGGAAGGCGCCGAGAGACAAGCGGTTGGTAGTGACGGGTTGTCTGCCTCTGATAAACTTTGAAAGATTGAAGGGTGAGGTGGCGTTTGATGGGGTGGCGGGTCCAGCGCCGGGCGACAGGATTGTTGAGGTTTTGCGTCGTGTAGCTGCTGGAGAAAAGGTTGTTTTCTTGGGGGGATTTTCCAAGCCGAGTCTGTGTCTTCCCAAGATTCCGGTGAACCCTGTTGTAAGCATTGTGCCCATCAACTACGGCTGTCTGGGAAACTGTTCCTACTGCTGTGTGCGTTTCGCGAGGGGGAGGCTGCGGAGCTATTCGGTTCATGAGGTTGTTGAGCGGGTGAGGCAGGATTTGGTTTCGGGCGCCAAGGAGGTGTGGTTGACTTCTCAGGATACGGCGTGTTACGGGAAGGACATTGGAGCAAGTTTGGCGGAGTTGCTGAGTCGGGTCTGTGAGGTTGAGGGCGATTTTTTTGTTCGGGTGGGAATGATGAATCCTGATCATGTGGTGGGGATGCTGGATGAGCTTGTTGAAGCCTACAACTGCGGGAAGGTTTTCAAGTTTTTGCATCTGCCGGTCCAAAGCGGGGACGATGAGGTTCTTAAGCTTATGAATCGGCGCTACACTGTAGAGGACTTCAGGAAGGTTGTTCAGACTTTCCGAAGGGAGATTCCGAGGTTGACGCTGTCGACAGATGTTATCTGCGGTTTTCCCAGGGAGAGCAGAGAGGCTTTTGTGCGAACAAAGAAACTCATAGCAGAGGTTCAGCCTGACATTGTCAATGTGTCAAAGTTTTTTTCTAGACCCCGCACTCCAGCAGAGAAGATGGTTGCTCTTTCTCCACAAGAGGTGAAGAGGAGGAGTAAGGAGGTGGCGGAGTTGTCTAGGAAGATTTCTTTTGAGAAGAATAGGGCTTGGGTGGGCTGGGAGGGAAAGGTCCTGTTTGATGAGCGAGGTAAAGGGGAGTCTTGGATGGGACGAAACTTCGCCTACAAGCCTGTTGTGGTTAAGGGTGGAGAGTCGTTGGTTGGAAGGTTTGTTCAGGTTCGAGTGGTTAATGCTTTCTCTTCCTATCTTGAAGCCGAGCTTGTGTGAAGAGGTTTTAGCCTCCGCCCACTGGAGGAATAATTGCTATAGTGTCTCCTTGTTTCAGTTCCGTGTCGAAGCCTTGCAGAACGTTGATGTTTCTGCCGTTTACGAGAAATGAGAGGAAATCTTGCACCTTTCCCTTCTTGTTGTAGATGTATTCTCTGAATTTTTCGCCGTATTTCTCAGAAAGCAGATTCAGCAGTTCCTTAACAGTGATGGCGTTCTGCAACTGGATTTCGTCCGCTTTCTTGCCGGTTATCTCTCGCAAAGAAGTGAAGAACTTGACTTCGACTTTCATTTGTTTTCTATTCCTATTTTTTCATGGCTAAATTTATTCTATTCTATGCCCGATACTCTTTGCTCTTGGAAGTGCGGCGGGTCTAGCTGGGTTTGGGTCGATTAAACTTAAATAGAGCCACAAATTCTCAGAATAGCGGCACCACTCCGATTGTTGATTGAGCCGCCGTAGCTCAGTTCGGTAGAGCAACGGGCTGTTAACTCGT
>CAYNQS010000013.1:0-44469 GCA_964399485.1 uncultured Candidatus Bathyarchaeia archaeon
GGTCGGGCGGGCGACAGCCGCCTATACTAGACCGGACTATACTACCAGGGCATCCAATTCCCCTAAAAGATGGAGGCTTCTACTTAAATTTTTCATTTCAGGAGGATGGGAAGAAGCGTGTGTGTCACCTTGTCACCATGCTTTTTGCGGCTCTGACTGATAGGGCACCGTAGACTATGATGAAGAGAAGTATCAGACCAAATAGGATGAGAAGCAGGTGTCCAGCCGGGATTGACATATCTTCAAACATAGTGTATCCACAATTGGAAGAGAGAATAAAATGCATATAAAGAAAATTTCGGGTTTGAAATGATGAAAAACACGAGGTATCTTGAACCTAACAATATTACAGGTTAGGCAATAGGAAGCAAAAAATATTTGTTGGCTTTCAACTTGCGATGAACTTGCGCCGTCTGGAACAGATTTCTTCATTCTTCACCAATACCGCATGTATAGCGTAAAAGACCGAGATTTTGCGCGAAATAAAGCCGAAATTTGGAGTGAAAAGCATCAAAAAGGAGCCGTATTGGTGCTACCAATTAGTTTGCCGTATTTCTGATACGGATGATACCCGCATAATGTTCATAAGTTGTGCGGCTTTATTGTATTTGAGCCTCACTGTTAGGTTTGAGAGTTAAAAGAAGATGATGAATCCGGATCTAATCGAAGCCTTAGGCCAAATAATGACTGGTTTGAAGTGCATCGGAGACGGCATAACCTATCTAATAGGCTTCATCTTAAACATTGTAGGTGTCTCGGCTTCCCAGCAGCTCATACAGATGATGACAATCCTTATTCTTCTCTCCGTTGTCTGGAAGATAGGCTCCAAACTCACCAGCTCCATATTCTGGTTCTTCATCGTAGCACAGGCAATGAGTTTTCTCGGTGCAGTCTAAAGAAACTATACTTTTTTCTGAGTGAAAACTGGACACAACAACTATTTTGCGCAGATAGATTTGGTTAATCGTCCACAAGTTTCAGTATTTCTTTTATGTCCGGCTCAACTGTTATGGGCGTATTGGCAAACCTGTTTTTTGGGTTGAAATGGTAGTTCACTATCGCATTAACGTCTTTAAGCATATGACCAGTTGAAATGCCGACTACAGTCTCATCTGCGTTTATTGTACCTTGCTCTACCAGTTTTTTGGTTCCTGCCACGGTTGCAGCTGAAGCTGGTTCACACCCAAATCCATTCTTGCTCACCACTGCCATGGCATTCAATATGTCTGTGTCAGGAACTTTGGTTACAACACCATCAGTAAATTCTAGGGTTCGTATCGCCTTCTTCAGGTTCACGGGCTTAAGAATCTCTATTGCACTTGCTGTTGTCTTCGCCTTAATGCCCTTTCTATCCACCTCGGCATAGTATTCGTCTATGATGCTGTTGTCGATGTTTCCTCCGTTCCATCTCAGTTTTCGGTCATTATACAAGTCAGCTAAGGTAGGTGCACCCTCTGCGACAACCACTGCCATCCGCGGCTTCTTCTTTATCCAACCATAATCACAAAGCTCCATGAACGCTTTACCGAAAGCCGAAGTGTTCCCCAAATTTCCTCCGGGAAACACAATCCAATCTGGCACTACCCAACTCAGATAATCAAGAACCCGATACATCATAGTCTTCTGCCCTTCAAGACGGAAAGCATTCAAGGAATTAACCACGTAAACGCCACTCTTCCTGGAAAGCGCCTTCACCATAGCCATGGCAACATCAAAATCGCCCTTCACCTGCAGAACCTTAGCCCCATACGCCAGCGATTGAGCAAGCTTACCTTTAGCAATTTTTCCCACCCCCACAAGTATCACAGCCTCCATATCCAACTCGTTTGCCGCAAACGCCGCTGCAGAGCTGGAAGTGTTCCCAGTTGAAGCGCAAACAACTTTTTTGGCTCCAACCATCCTTGCATGCGTAAAGGCGGTTGCCATGCCGTTGTCTTTGAAGGAGCCTGTGGGGTTATCCCCCTCGAACTGCAGCCAAAAGTTTTCAGCTTTTACTCCAACATAGTCGGCAACTTTGGTTAGATGGAACGGTTTTGTTCTTCCTTCAGCACCATCTAAAGAAACCAGCTTTTGGCTATAATCCTCATAGTTTTCTGTGTCTACTCCGACAAAATTGATTAGTTCTCTGAAACGCCAAACCCCGCTTTCATCAAATATGTTTTGTCTATGATTTCGTCTCTCAGAAAACGTTTCTTGCAAACTTTTCGGGAAATCTCCCTTGTATCGTACGTCAAGAAGTTCGCCGCAGTCACATGTAGTTCTCCGTTCTTTGACGCTGTACTTTTTTCCGCAACTAGGAATAATACACTGTTGCCAGCTTTCGGTCTTCATGAAAAATTAATCTCCCGAATTCCTCTTTTATACTTAACTTGCCTTCAGTTACTCCATTTAGAGAGTACAATCAACAAGAAGCACAGCAAAGCTCTTAAATGTTTTACAATAAATTTCGCGTTATTATGGATTCGAAAGACAGCAACTTCCAGCAACCTCAAGGAGTCCCAATTGTCCTCACCGGCTCAGCTACGGACATGAGTGACTTCAAACTCAATCCTTTCCTAGCGTTCACAGGAGGATTCCCCACAGCCATTATTCCAAGGTTCTTGCTCAGAAAATATTGGTACCCACGAGTCCCCACAAACGGAGATGGCACCGCCAAATATGCACCCTACGGACTGCGAAAAATTGAAGCCATATTGATTAGGGAATTCGGCGAACAAACAGTAGCAGTGGCACATCCATACAATCTGGAAAAGTTTGTAGGACCAGAAACGAAAGTCATCGGAATATCCTCGATGGAGCCGGCTGGAACAGGTTTTGTCAGCCGAACCTACACGTCTCTTGTGGGCTTCGGCGGAGAACCCCTTGCTGCTGCAGAATTCAGAGATCTCATCACAAAGCCAATTCTGCGAAAGTGGGGCGCCAAGATAGTTCTCGGGGGCTCAGGTGCTTGGCAGATTCATAGCGCAAAGTTACAAAAGAAGTATGGAATAGACTGCATTGTCATGGGTGAAGGCGAAAAGACTGCAACAGAGATTTTTCGCAAGGCTCTCAACGGCGAAGAACTTCCACGAGTAGTTGAGACTGAGCCACCAGACCCAAAGGAAATTCACTCTATCGTGAACCCCTCGATCTTTGGTACCGTGGAGATTACGCGCGGTTGTGGTCGCGGCTGCAAGTTCTGCTCGCCCATGATGAGGAGACGTTACTCCTTTCCTTTAGACCACATCCTGAAAGAGGTTGAATTGAACGCCAAAAATGGGACAAGAATGATAATCTTGGCGAGTGAAGACATCTTTCTGTATAAATGTGACAATAAGTTTTTGCCAAATCGGGAAGCAATCGTCGAGTTAATCAGCTCAATCGCAGCTGTCCCAGAAGTAGAGTTCATTCAGCCTGCTCATGCGGCTTTGGCACCTGTTGTCTATGACCCAGAAATAGTTGAAGAGATTGGGCCTGTTCTTCGCGAAAAATCCTATTGGGTTACGAATGAAACTCGGCACAGCTCAGTTGAAGTTGGCATGGAAACAGGAAGCATTCGCCTCATTAAAAAGTACATGAGGGGCAAGATGCTTCCATACAAACCCGAAGAGTGGCATGATGTCGTAACGAAGGCAATTGAAATCATGAACGAGAACTATATTTGGCCGTTGGCAACATTAATAGTTGGTTTGCCTGGAGAAACCGAGAAGGATACAACCGCGACGCTTGAACTTGTAGACAAACTGAAACATGGCAAACTGTTCTATGTGCCTTTACTGTTTACCTCAGAAGAAGAATGCATGCTTAGAGAAGCACGACACATGGACCTGAAACACTTAACGTCACTCCAATGGGAACTCCTAGCCACATGCTGGAGACACAACATAGAAGTTTTCGCTGCTGAAAGTTCTCCGTGGCCAACAAGGTTTGTGACAATGTTTGCCTACGCGCTTTATTACCGATGGAAACATGGAAGAAAGGCCTTACGACCATTGATGAAACTTTCAGGAATGGACATAGATTACCCATAGGCGTCTAAGAGTGCATTGCTGTGGAGCGGGGAGAATTGAACTCTGCTCCGGTGGAGATATCTCCAAATGTTGTAAAGCCATTTATGATTTAAAACTGGAGATCGGCGAATTCGCTTCCTTATTATGTCTAAGCGTATGCAAAATCAAGTCATTGATGACAGTTTTGCAGCACGCGTAGCTAACATTGGTTGGTAGAAAAGTTATAAGTTTAGAGAGGTTTAACGGACTATTGGAATGTTTTATTTATCAAAAAGAAAGTTTGTTATCTGCATGATTACGTTTTGGATTTGCCTTTCATTACTTATAACTCAATCATTCCCTCTTTCCAATGAACAAGTTGCTAGTCGTAGACAGTCTATGCGAAGTTACACTTCTGAGGATGTGTCTGAGCAGCAGCTTTTAGATGTCTTGTGGGCGGCTTATAGTTACACAAATGGTCGAAGGAATGTGCCAAGAATAGGCTACGATTATTCCTTAACATTGCTCACAGTTAACGCAACTGGCAGTTACAGGTACATTCCTGAAAGCAATTCACTTGCAGTACATGACCTAAGCGTGAACAAGGGAACCATACGTCCTCATAATTCGGGTTGGCCTAGCGATGCAAGCGAAGTTTTAGTAATAGTATGGGATGAAACCAGAATGATTAACCACTATTTTGCCGCTGCAGAAGCTGGCTGCCTTGCTCAGAATGTGTATTTGGCGGCGGCATCTCTTGACTTGGGGACATGTCTTGTTGGAATGATAAATTCTGAAGGACTGCGTAATGTCCTTCAATTGCCCAGCACTTTGCGTCCATTGTTTGTGATGCCTTTAGGAGTGCCCACATATCAGTATCCAGATGCGTCCCCAGATTATAGCATTATGACAGGCAATCTTCCATCTGTTCAATACAGTGAATTGTCTTTTGAGGACAGCATAAGAAACATAGTTTTTGTGCAGCAATGGTCTGCAGAACCCTTATCGCTGCAGGAGCAGTCTCAATTGTTGTGGGCTGCCTACGGCTACTCTACCGCAGACCATCGGACAACTCCAAGTGCCTACGGAATTTACCCGCTTGTCGTCTACGTTTCAAACG
The DNA here is from genome assembly GCA_964399485.1 of uncultured Candidatus Bathyarchaeia archaeon. Lineage (GTDB taxonomy): Archaea > Thermoproteota > Bathyarchaeia > Bathyarchaeales > Bathyarchaeaceae > Bathyarchaeum. The sequence continues at coordinate 5,089 of CAYNQS010000013.1, forward strand.
CTACAGGAGTATACCACTACTTGCCGGAAAGCCATTCAGTTACGGAGATAGTGAGCGGCGACAAAAGATTTGAGATAGCAAACACGTTTTCGGGTCAAGTTTGGGCGGCAGATGCACCAGCGATATTCCTCATCGCCTACGATTCAACATACGGGGGTGATGGCGGATTTTTGACTCACCTGTTTGCGGAAGCAGATATTGGATGCGTAATCCAGCAGCTCTTTCTTGAGGCAGCAGCATGGAACCTAAAAGCAAACATAATCAGCCAAGGCTTTGAAGAATGGAACGGAGCCGGAGAACAGCAACTGCGCAACATCATGGACTTGCCAAATTCCATTACCCCACGTTATGCAATATCCGTTGGCGTGCCTGAGGGCGTAGATAACACTCCGCCCACAATCGGTGTTCCCCTCCAAGACCCAGATTCTGCATCCGTAGAGTCTGATCAGAGTGTAACTGTTTCAGTAGAAGTTACTGATGAAGGCGTGGGAGTAAGCGGAGTTGTTCTTTCTTACAGCATTGACGGAGGTCAAACATGGATAGACACAGCAATGCCTAGCATTTCAGTGAACACTTACTCCGGAGAAATCCCAGGTTTCGAAGAAGGCAAGAACATTCAATACAAAATCTTGGCATACGACAGCGCAGACAACTTAGCCGTAGAAGACAACTCAGAAAGCTATTACATTTACACGGTCATCCCAGAGTTTCAAAATTTCTTAATTTTGATATTTGTTGTCTCAACAGTATTGGCGATTATCTTGACAAAAAAGAGAAACAGCCAAAAACGGTTATGATTTAGTGTTCAGGAGGGCAACCGAGAAATCAACAGTTCCATATTGTAAGTTATAATAAAACCATTTTTATTTGTGTGCGCACTTGATTATGTCCCAACACTAAATGAAACGAATAACATTAAAGTTGAACTTCGCTAAAGATTATTGATTGAAGGGGGTTAAAAGGAAATTAAAACTCTAGTTCTGTCTGAAGAAGACGTGAAGAACTTGCTTTCGCTTGAGGAGGTAACCGATGCTGTGGAATCGGCGTTCAGAATGAAGGGGCTAGGTCATGCCCAAATGCCACCTAAACAATACCTTTTCATGAAAAAATATAATGGCGACTTAAGGACAATGCCCGCATACCTTGAAGAAAACGATGCTATTGCCGTGAAAGTTGTGAATTCGCATCCCGAAAACCGAAAAAGGCATGGATTGCCCACAGTTATGGCAACGATTATATTGGTTGACCCCAGAACGGGAGCACCAGAAGCGATAATGGGAGGAACCTGGATCACTGCCTTAAGAACCGGAGCAGCTGGGGCCATAGCAGCAAAGTATCTTGCTAACCCAAACCCAAAAACCGTCGGCATTGTAGGTGCAGGAACACAAGCCAGAACACAATTCATGGGGCTTCAGCTTGTTTTCAAGACTGTTGAAGAGGTGAGAGTGTGGGATCGAACAGAAAAAGCAGCGTTAAAGTATGCTGAAGAAATGAAATCTAAGTATAATCAAGAGTTCATTTATTCTGTTAAAAGCGTCAGGAATGCTGTCCAAGGTGCTGACATCATCGTAACTGCTACGCCCTCAAGGAAACCTTTGGTGTCCGCAGAGTGGGTAGACGATGGAACACACATCAACTGTATAGGCGCAGACGCTCCGGGCAAACAGGAGTTGGACCCAGCTATCCTAGTTAAGTCAAAAATTGTTGTAGACGACTGGAGTCAGAGTTGCCACGGTGGCGAAATCAACGTTCCACTAGCCAAAGGAATAATCACAAAAGAGGACGTTTGGGGCGACATCTGCGAGATAGTGGCAGGACTGAAGCAGGGAAGAACCGCGCCAGATGAAATCACGGTTTTTACCTCCACGGGGCTTGCCATACAGGACGCCGCCGCAGCCAAGATTGCATATCAAAAAGCATTGAAACAAAAAATCGGTAAACAAGTAGACATACTGAACATTTAGAGGCAAACTTGGCGGGTCCGAGGGGAATTGAACCCCTGACCCCCGGGTTAAAAGCCCGGTGCTTTAGGCGCAAGTTGCTCTTCCTTGCTAAGCTACGGACCCTGCATGCTTTTGGGATACGCGATTAAATTAAGCCTTTCTATCCTCCACTGGAAAACAGAAGATAACAATAGGAATTAAAAAAAGAAAAAGTGAGGGGGTGACAGGGTTGTTTTCCTGTGCGTTGCCTATGCTGTTTCGTCCCAAGTTTTTTCCAGATATTTTAGGGAGAAGGGTTTCACCATTCTCTCTTCGCCTGTGGTCATAAGGAAGCTCTGTATGTCTTGCAGGTTTTCAGCCCACTCTGTTTTCAGGTTGTCTATGAAAGTGGAGTAGCTGGAGAAATTCTTGTGGAAAGACATTATTGCATAGTCCATTCCCATGCCTTTGCCGCCTGCCGCTAAAACAACGTTGGGGTTCTTCGTAGCCCACTTCTTTGCCTTCTCAGTCAATTCTGGTGCGCCTTTTGCCTTTACGAAGGTCATGGCCATTATCTCGAATCCAAGCTCTGTCCAATCAGGTATAACTGTATAGTCCACGATAGCTGTCTTCTCGAGCCTCTGTCTCATCCGGGTTATGGTTGGCTGCGAAACTCCTATGATTTTGGCGATTTCCCTGTCGCTTCTCTTCGCGTTCTTCATAAGCTCAAACAGAAGCTTGAGCATCCTTTTTTTCATCATGGCTACAGATTCATAATACGCCTAGATATAAATATTATGTATAAATGATGGTTGCAGATGTGACTTAAAAGACACATAAACGTCAAAGTTTTTATTACGCCCCCTGAGGGAGACACGGCAACGCTCACTTTCTGGCTTTAACGCCTTTATTTGCCCAGCCAAGGATTGTTCAGCATTTCGAAACTTAAAACATCACACGGAACAACAATGCATTCAAAAGCTACATAGTGAATTTTTCTCCTCCCACGAGAATGCGCTCCAGCGCGGAGCCGAGGTTAATCAGTCCCTCATTCGTTTTCCCAGAAACAGGTACCAGCTGGAACTCTAATCCCAAACGATAAATAGCCTGCATCATATCTCTGCTGAGAAGCCGTCTTGTGCCGCTTAATTTCTCTTCAATAACAGCCTCAAGAGCTTCAGGGTCAGCAGACCACTCCAGAATGTGGTTAGCCTCTTCGGGGGGGAGGAGGTCACATTTTGAAAGCACATGCAGCTGCGGAAAGAAGAAGCGATTATAAACTGCAGCTGAAAGGAATATGTTGGAGACGTAGTTGAGGGGATTAAAGGAGAAGACAGCGTCAAAAAGGTACACTATAGCCTTCTGTTCCTTCGTCAGCTCGTTCGCTATATAGGGTCCGCTGGCTCTAAAGGCAAACAGCTCCATTTGCCCCGGAGTATCCACGAGGACGACGTCGGACTGGAGGTCTTCAATTTCTCCTCCCAGCCTTTCAGCTTCCTCAGCTATCAAATCAGCCGCCAGAACTAAGGCTCCGTTGGGTCCAAGCCCATACTCCTCCATGATGCTGTTGATGTCGATGTAGTTGCGGATGTCAATGTCAGGCGTATAGGGCAAATTCAGGACGCCGGGGTCCAGATTCACGGTCGCCGCCTTCTGTTTCCCGACTTTAAGCCATTCATCGAAGGAGGCTGTGAGAAGAGATTTTCCAGAACCGGCTGTCCCAATAACAAATACTACAACCATTCAGACACCTTGAAGCATAGGAAATTTGTAAATTCCATATTCCAATTAGAGGATATATCTCTTGTCCGGTTTTTTGCGAAACTCAGGTTTCTGATTTGAGTGGTTTGATTTTTCCGCCCTTTTCCTGAATCAGTTCTGTAAGCTGGATTAGGGCTTTGCTGACCTGTCTTCTGGCAATGCTGGAGTCTTTGGCTGTTGTGGAGAGATGAAATTCTATGCGCGGAACTCTTTCAGCCCCTTTCGGGTGGGATTTGATGTAAACGTGAGGGTTGCTGTGCATCACCTTTTCGATGAGGGGAGCCATCTCCGACTCTATAACCTTTGTAGCCTCTATACCTGTTTCAAAGAAGGTCACATTGCCCGCAGCTTGTTTCAGGACAGAAGCCACTAACTCATCGAATATGCTCTTCATCTCAGCGGGGACTCCGGGAAGAGCGATTATGGTCACGTTTTCGTGTTCGACGGATACTGCAGGGGCGGTTCCAACCGGGTTAAGTAGAGGCTTGGCTCCTTCTGGAAGCTTAGCCATCTTTACGCGATGAGGAGTCAACTCAGCCGCCTCCATTCTACCCTCCCGCGCATAGCTGAGGTACTTCTCCTTAACCATCCTCAACGCCTCCTCGTTAACATCCATCCTGCGCCCCAACGCCTCAGCTAGACCTTCCAAGGTTTTGTCGTCAAAAGTGGGACCTAACCCTCCAGTGGTTAAGATGAAACCGGGGCTGCGCTGAATCGCCTCGTTTATAGCACAGGAGATTTCGTTGATGTCGTCGCCAACAACGGTGACGCGGTGCGTGGTTAAACCCAGAGCGGTGAGCCGTTTGGTTAGCCATTGGGCGTTCGTGTTCAGCGTTTTGCCTATGAGAAGCTCGTTTCCGACGCAGATTATTTCTACAATCTGACTCATGAAAACACCTGACATGCGATTACTAAATGGAATTTGAGTGGTAATAACTGCTTTGTTTAGGAGTGAAGTTTCGGTATAAAGCATGTTACCTACTTGTTGTCAAAACGTTATGTTTTGGCACATGCTATTTTTTCTTGCCGAGCCACCACTTCAGGTAATCCTTTCTCTGCTGTCGGTGCTGCTCCTCTTCAGTTTCGAATCTTGGTCTCAGCTGTTCACGCAACTCGTAGAGTTCTTGAGGAGAGAGAGAAAGACCGCAGCTCTTGCAAACATAACATTTTGTACTGGACGTATAGTGTAGTTCGCCGCCGCATTCAGGGCAATATCGCATATTCGTCGCCTTTTCTCTTTCTGTTCTTCTGTTAGTATATAAAGGTAGATGCTCGAAAAATAGATTTTGGATTCATAGAGAAGCTGAGATGGGTCTGTCGTGGTATGAAAAATCTTTTAACGTTTTTGGGCAGTACATTTATGCGATAATTTTTGGGGGAATTAGATTGACAGGAATTTTGGGGACGAACGCCCATCTTGGCGCAGACATTAACCTCATACTGCAGATAATAATGTTCGTAATCATTTTCATCAGCTTGTTTTACAAGAAAAAAAGGAAATTCAAGATACACGGTGGATTAATGGCAATCGCGGTTATCCTGCATGTAATTACCTTTCTAACAGTAATGGGCCCCCCATTCTTTGAAAGTTTTGATTATTACATAAATGCGACTTCCGATCTGAGAGTCCAAACAACTCTAGCTCATGCTATCCCAGGAGCTATCGTAATGATTCTGGGAATCGTTTTGGTGGGTGCGTGGGCTCTACGTCCGTCTAATCTTGCGAAGTGTAGCAGAATGAAGAGAATCATGGACATAACGACTGTACTTTGGTTTATATCTTTGATATTTGGAATAGCCACGTATCTCTCCTATTTTACAACTCTACTATAGTTAGTGCTTCAGCAAAAAGAGGAGTTGGCTGGCGAGCCCAATATTGCGTCTACGAAAAAAGTAGCTTTGTTTATTGATCGCTTATGTTAAAAAGTTGGTTAACCCAGTCTCTTTTGCCAGTTCGATGGCGCGATTCCTCTCCTTTTCTGTGAGACATCTTCGCAGTTCCGGTATCTCGTGACTTCTCCATTCTGGGCGATACTGGAACATCAAGTTTACGCGAACCCAGTCTCCGAGGTTTTCGGCAATCCAATTCAAGACAGGTTTTGTGCAGCACTCTAGGTGTCCGGGTAGGACCAAGACACGGATGATGAGTTCCCCATATTTCTTGGCATACAGGTGGTTTCGGGTGCAAGCCATCCAATAGCTGGGAGCGTCCGAAAGTTTTTCTGCGCACCCTTCGGGTCCATACTTGAAGTCGAGAAGATACACGTCCACGAATCCGGCAAGCAGTTCCGCTGTCTCTAAGCTGTAGTAAGAGTTGGAGTTCCAAACCACGGGCACATTCACATCAACATGTCTAAAGATTTCAAGCCACTGCGGCAGCCATGAGGTAGGGTCTCCACCCACAAGATTGACATTTCTACAGCCGTCCTTGCGAAGCTTCTCTATCGCCTTAGCCAACTGTCTAGTCGAGTGGATTTCTCCTGACTCGAACCATTGGGATATGCTCCAGTTTTGGCAGTGGAGACATCGGAGGGTGCAGCCCAAAGTGAATATTGTTCCGGAGGGAACCAGTTCAGGCTCTTCGCCGGTATGCGGAAATATGGTTGAAACCATAATTTGGGTTCCGCACCTGCAGTAACCTAATTCTCCCTTTAGTCTGTTGGAGCCGCATCTGCGAGTACAAAAGTGACAATTCTCGAGGATGCGATTCGCTATTTCTGTTTTAAGGTCAAGAAACGATTTCTCCGGAGTATCCAATTCCTGTAGTTGTTTTTGTCGAGTGTCAATCATTTTTTCGAGGCGAAAGAACTCTTCGGTGAGTTGCTCATGGAGCTTCCACAGTTTCGTGAGTGAATCATTCTTGCTGAAGGTGGCAGGCAGTTTTTTGGCGATAAGGAACTTGGCTGGTTTGTCGTCTTCCATGACATCAAAGTATCTTGCTAAGCTAGTTCGAGCCTTCTTGTCTCTGAGAACGGCTTTTGCGTCGGGTCTCCAGATTGGCAACATCGGGTTTCGTCCATAAAGACTGTGGATAAACATCAATTTATTTTTGTTATGTTTTATTAGGGAAGACAACATTTTGCTGATTACAAAAAAGAGGGAAATGATTGTCAGCTCAAATCTTCCACATCTACCCTAAGCCTCCATTTGATTTTGAACTGAACTGCAGTGTTTTTGGGTATGACAAGCCAATGCCAGAAGTTTGTGAGGATGGCGTGTGGAGACGTGCCATGCGGCTAGGTTCCGGCAAGCTGATTCCCGTTTCATTACAGTCTGTAGGCACTATCGAGGAGCCCAAAATCGAAGCAAAATGCTTCCAGACCATCAGTGAACAGGAAAGACAGCAGTTAGCGGGGATTCTGGATTGGATGTTTTCTTTTAGCCAAGACTTGACTAGCCTCTACACTTTCATGGACAAAAATCCCGTCTTAAGAGACTTGAAATCGAAATTTTATGGATTGAAGCCTGGAAGCATCGGAGCCACAGTTTTTGAGGGCATCATCAAATCGATAATTCAGCAGCAAATCTCAATACAAGTAGCTTTCTCGATTACAAACAAGATGGTGACCAGATTCGGCGAAAAGGCAGAGGCGGATGCAGTAATCTACTATGATTTTCCAACAGCCAAGAGGCTCGCTGAGGCAGCTCTGGAGAAGATAAGACAGTGTGGGTTAAGCTGGCGAAAAGCAGAGTATATCAAAGGAATAGCAGAAAAGGCGGCGACTGGAGAATTCGATCCTGAAGGTTTAAGGTCACTCTCAAACGAGCGGGTGGCGGAGACGCTGAAAAGGTTTCGTGGAGTAGGAACATGGACTGCCGAGATGGTGCTAGCTGCTGGTTTAAAGAGAAACGCTTGTATTCCCGCAGGCGATCTGGGCGTCAGACGAACCTTTTCAAGATTCTACTCAGATAATGGAACAATACTCTCAGAAACTGAAGTACGAAGGATAGCTGAGGGTTGGCGAGAATTCACGAAAGATATAGTCTATTACATATCCTGCATCGAAAGAGTCTAGAACAACAATAAGATTGGTAACGCAGTTAAATTCATATGCTATTCCACTCAACTAAAATGCGTGTCAAAGAGGCATTACAATGAAGAAGACTTCTCAAGTCTCAGGTTTCTACAAGTTATCTCCCAAAGAGAGGATGAAGTACGTAAAAGATTTTGCAAATCTAACCGATAAAGAAGTGAAGATTCTCCAGTCAACCGGCGCCTTGGATATTGAGCTGGCAGACCGCATGATAGAAAACGTTGTGGGAACGTTTCCGTTGCCCCTTGGAATCGCCATGAACTTCCTCATCAACAAAAAAGACTACCTGATACCCATGGCAATCGAGGAACCTTCAGTGGTTGCGGCAGCAACCTACGCCGCCAAGATGGCACGAGAAAAGGGTGGCTTTTTCACCAGCAGCACCGACCCCGTCATGATTGGGCAGATACAAGCCGTGGACATAGAAGATCCCTTCGCAGCAAAAATGAAGATACTAGCAGCGAAAAAGGAGATTCTAGAGAAAGCCAACGGTCAGGATCCGATACTGGTTTCTGTTGGGGGAGGCGCCAAGAATCTAGCTGTGAAAGTGATAGACGCAAAATCGGGTCCAATGGTTATAACAGAGCTTCATGTTGACTGCAGGGACGCTATGGGCGCCAACGCAGTAAACACAATGGCTGAGGCAGTTGCCCCCATGATAGAGAGAATAACTGGTGGCAGGGTATACCTGCGGATAATTTCGAATCTTGCGGTGAAGCGTCTGGCACGAGCATGGGCGGTTATAGCGAAGGAGGCTGTGGGCGGCGAAGAGGTTGTTGACGGGATAGTGGAGGCTTACAATTTTGCGGCTGTAGACCCGTACCGAGCGGCAACCCACAACAAGGGCATCCTAAACGGCATAATCGGCGTGGTTATAGCCACAGGCAACGACCATCGTGCAATAGAGGCTGGAGCACATGCCTACGCAGCAAGAAATGGACACTATGGAAGTCTGTCGTATTGGGAGAAGAACAGGGACGGCGACCTAGTAGGCTCTATTGAATTGCCGATGGCTGTAGGACTTATAGGCGGAGCAACAATGGTGCATCCAACCGCAAAGGTTGCATTGAAGATTTTGGGTGTAAGATCAGCTAGCGAACTTGGGGAAGTTATGGCTGCTGTGGGTTTAGCTCAGAACCTCGGTGCCCTCCGTGCCTTGGCTCATGAGGGAATACAGAGGGGGCACATGTCTCTGCATGCCCGAAACGTGGCGATTACAGCTGGAGTCTCAGGACCGCTGATCGACTTGATTGTTGAGAGGATGGTTGAGGAGCGTAAGGTGCGGATGGACAGGGCGAAAGAACTGTTGGAAGAATACAGGAAGAAGGGAAAACTGTGATAGTGGTTTCGGGTCCAGCCTCTCAGAATTTGGGGCTAAAAGTAGCTGAAACTTTGAATGCCCAGATTGTTTCTGTTAATCTCAAGAGCTTTCCTGATGGAGAATACTGTCTCCGCTTTGACGGCAACTTGAAGGGTGAAGAAGTGGTTGTGGTTCAGTCCACTGGACCTCCACAGGACACGAATATCACGCAGCTTTTGCTGATGTTGGATGCGGCTAAGGATTTGGGTGCAGAAAAGGTGACTGCTGTGGTGCCGTACTTGGCTTTTGCTAGGCAGGATAAACGGTTTTTGCCGGGTGAAGTGGTCAGCGCCGAAACCGTCGTTAAACTCATCGAGGCTTGTGGAATTGACCGATTCATAACCGTGAACATCCACTCCGAAAACACCTTAAAGCGATTCTCTGTTCCAACCGAAAACCTTTCAGCAATAACTTTGCTTGCAGAGCACTTCAAGAGTCGAGGATTGGACGGGGCTTTTTCGTTGTCTCCGGATAAGGGTGCAGTCGGGTTAGCTGAGGAGGCGGACAGGGTTCTTGGGGGAGGATACGGTTGGCTGCGGAAGGAGCGGGACCGCTATACAGGTGAGATTCAGGTGGAAGAAAAAAGCCTCAACGTGAAGGGAAGAGACGTGATTGTCTTCGATGACATAATCAGCACTGGCGGAACCATAGCTAGGGCAGTGAAGATGCTGAAGACCCAGGGGGCACGAAGAGTCTACGCTGCATGTGTGCATCCGCTGCTGATAGGCGAGGCAAAACAGAAGATTCTCAAGAACGGCACTGAAGAGATCGTGGGCACCGACAGCATCCCCAGTTCTGTGAAGACAGTTTCGCTTGCCCCATTGATTACGGAGGCGTTAGCCAGATAGGTGCCATACAGGTGGCAAAGCTTTTCTTTCTGCTTTCAGGCGAACACCAGACCCTCCCAGTTTCAGAAGCTCAAGCTATCTTAGAGGCGGAAGGCTATAACTATCGAGTCTTGGAGAATTTGACCCAACTTCTGCGGCTTGAAGCTGACCCAGACAGCGTAGAAGCAATCAAGTTCAGGTCAGCATTGACCCGAATATGCTGCCAAGAAATATTAAATTGTGAAGCTAAACTCCCCGAAATTTTGGCTAATGTAAGCTCTGACGTTCTGGGTGAGTTTATTTGCGATGAGAGTTTCGCTGTTCGGGTTAGACGAGTGAAGGGGGTCACTCCTGAACTTAGGGTTGTAGAGCTTGAACGCAAACTTGGAGAACAGATACTAGAAACGGTTAAGACAACGAAAGTTAATTTGTCGAATCCGCAGAAAACGTTTTTCGGCGTCCTAACTGACGGCCGATTCATCTTTGGGTTAAAGACAGCCGAGATAATCCCGAAGCCCTTTTTTGAAAGGAGACCGCGAAGAAGACCGGTTTTTCATCCTACAGCCATGCCCGCGAAACTGGCGAGAGCCATGGTGAACTTGGCTCAACCGCGTAAGGGTGAGTTGGTTTTGGACCCTTTCTGTGGAACTGGTGGCATACTTGTGGAGGCTGGACTAATAGGGTGCAGAGTTTTGGGTTTCGATGCCAAACCGCACATGCTACGGGGAGGACTTAAAAACATTCTCCATTATGGGATAAAGCCGGAGGGGGTGGCAATAGCTGATGCGCGTTATCCTCCACTAACTGAAGTGGATTGTATTGTCACCGACCCGCCTTACGGCAGATCAGCAAGCACGTTAGGGACAAGCACCAGACTGATAGTGGAGGATTTTCTTTCCGCAGTCGGAGACAAGATTCCTAGGGGCAGAAGAATCTGTATGGCATCGCCCAAAACAGTAAAGATAGAAGATGTGGGTGAAGAGGCGGGTTTCAAGCATAAAGAATCGCATTTTGTTTATGTACACAGAAGTTTAACAAGACAAATAGTGATCTTCGAGAAAACTTGACTGCAGACCCGCAAGGCTTAACCAAAATAAACCGAAAAGAGTATATGTTTAGTGGAGGGAGCAGCGAGCTGACAAACTTGGAGGTAATCTTTCTGGGAACTGGCGGAAGCATCCCCACGCCCCAGAGAGCATTGTCAGCCATTGCAATTCGAAGAAAAACTGAGCTGTTACTGTTTGACTGCGGAGAGGGCACCCAACGGCAGATGATTCAGGCGGGAGTAGGCTTTCACCGAAAAACAAAAGTTTTTGTTACCCACCTGCACGGCGACCACGTTCTAGGTTTGCCCGGTCTTCTCCAGACCATGTCCCTGCTGGATAGGACAAAAAAGCTGGAGATTTACGGACCCCATGGAATCGAAGCCTTTGTAGAGGCGATAAGCAAAACCGTTCGTTTCTCACTCACCTTTCCTGTTCAAGTTTCTGAAGTAGAGGCGGGTCTGGTCTGCGAAGAAAAGGAATACCAAGTTTACGCCGCCCAGACAGACCATATAGATCACAGCTTAGCCTATGCATTGGTAGAGAAGCCTCGACCTGGAAGGTTCAACACAGAAAAAGCCAGAGAGTTAGGAATTCCTGAGGGACCGTTATGGTCAAAGCTTCAAGGCGGATCATCAGTTAAGCTTCCAAGTGGAAGAATTGTGAAGTCTGGAATGGTTTTGGGGCATCCCCGTCCCGGAAGGAAGATTGTTTATAGTGGAGACACTAGACAGTCAGAAAATCTTGTTGAGTTAGCCGATGATGCTGATTTGCTGATTCACGAAGCCACCTTTGATGATGAACTAACTGAAAGAGCAGTGGAGGATGGTCATTCAACTCCCAGCATGGCGGCGGAAACCGCGAAAAAAGCGGGGGTGAAGCAACTGGTTTTGACTCATATCAGCGCCAGATATAAGGATGCAAGTTTGTTGCTGGAGCAGTCAAGGAAGATTTTTGTTAACACGGAGTTGGCGGAAGACTTTCTCAGGTTAGAGCTTCCTCTTTCCGAAGCCTAAGCAAAGAGTCTACGCAGAAACTGTATGCTCTCTTCCACATGTTCTGTTGATTCGATTATGATTGTGTTGCCATATTCGGCTTCTTTAATCAGTTTGGCGACGTTTTCCCAATCGATGTTGCCGTATCCTATTCCCAGATGCAAGTCGCTGGCTCCATCGTTGTCGCTCACGTGGATGTGAACAATTTTCTTAGAGAACTGCTTTAGGAAATCTTGAATTTGACTGTTCAGGTTAGCATGCGCTACGTCAAGCACCATGCCTATGTCATCCTCCAAGTCTTCGTAGAATCTGTGAAAGTCTTCTACACTTTTCATGAGGGAAGGAAAAGGCTCAGGAGTGTTCTCGATGGCGATCTCGACGCCTTCTCTTCTGGCAACCCCCAATAAGGCACGAACAGATTTCAGATTCTGCTGCCAATCTTCTCCAGGGTAAATGTGGCTGAGACCAGTTCTGGAGCCGGGATGAAACAGCCACAGGCGGCAGTCTAACTGTCCCGCATAGACAATCGATTTTGTTAGCCGCTTTAGGATTGTACGGCGCAAATCTGGGCTGGGAGAAGCTATGTTCGTTCCTGCCCAAGGTGCATGGACCACAAAGTCTAGGTTGTGTGCTTTGGCTGCTTCTTTTAGTTTTTTTACTCTTCTTTTGTTCAGGGTGTGTAGTCCTTCGTCAGCTAGTTCTATGTGGTTCACGGTAACTTCGGGTAGCTGTTTCAGAAGTGATTTGAAGGGTTTGTTTAGGCAGTAGAGCATTGATAAGCCGATTTCTGGTTTAGCCATGATTACCACACTTTATTTTGAGCGTGAAGATGACTTTCTTTTTGGGGGTTTTGGCGTGAGCCATTCGATTAGTTCTTGGGGGTTGCTGCAGCGGATTTGAACGTTTATGGGTCCTAGAGTCGATTCCGCTGTTTTTTGAGAGAAGGAGATGTGCCCTGCGTAGGCGACCTGCTTGTTCAGATAAAATGTCACTGATTTTTCGTCCATTCCGCTGAAGAATATTTTTCGGGCAGCGGCGCGGATCTGTTCTCTACTGAGCAAGTTGTGTAGTTTGGTGAGACCTTCAGTTCCGGTGGTCTCGGCTATGAGTAACTGTCCCCATGTTCTGGATTCAACTTTAAAGGTCACTGCCCCAAAGATATTCTCCACTGCAAGTTTGACTTTCTCCAAATCTTCGGTGGGATTAACCTCCACTTCCACGTGAACCACAGTTTCATTCATCCTCTAACATCTCCTTTACGACCTGCCCGATTTTAGTTTTCAACTGGACTAAGGTTCCCTCGTTCACGATTGTGTGGTCTGCGGCGGCGATTACAGCTCCCATGCCGACGCCAAGCTCTCTCAGGTCCCTTTCCATGAAGGCGTCCCAGTTTGTAGGGTCGTCGCTTCGTTTTCTTCGAAACAGGCGCTGATACCGTGTTTTTGGAGACGCGTGGATGGCGATTAGAATAAAATTTGGAAAGTGTTTCTTGAATTCCTTGACCTCAGCTAGGCTTCGGACGCCGTCAACAACAACTATCCTCCCAGTTGCTTTCTTCAGTTTTGGGATGCATCGTTTGGCTACGGCTGCTGGTCCATCCAACTCTCTAAGATTGAGCATAGTTTTGCCCAAGTTTTCGGGCGTTGGCTTGAGGTTTCTTCGTTTAACCTCTTCCCTTACCACATCTCCCATTATCACCACGGAATAGCCCATTTTCTGAACGGCTCTCCGAAACACGCCCTTACCGGAGCCGGGCATCCCAGCTACGCCCACAACAACCTTATCTTTTATTCTGAATCCCTCAGTCTCCTTACGCAACGCTTCATCGAGGATATCATTCGGCTAAAGTTATAAAATAGTTTGTTGAGAACCGCAAATTTAAGCCATAACATCTAATGTTACAGCCAGAAAATAAGTTTTAGGCAGCAAATCTGCGCTCGCTTTAGACCGGTGTTTCCTGTTTTTGTTAATACTACCGAACAGCTAGGAGAAATAGCTTCCAAACTTTCTGCCGTTAACTAACTGAAAGCGGAAAAGAGCGAAAACATATGCAGAACAGTCATTCTCTCTTTAGGAGTAGCTGTTTGGAGTTTACTCTTGCGATGTTTTCTACCAGTTCGTTTAACTCGTTTACAGTCACACGTTTTATCGATTCTATTGCACCATTGCCCCCTTAAGGTTTAGAGCATAAAACTGTTGGGAGTTGTTTGATTTAACTTGTATGAAGAAACAATATGTATTAGAACTAACGTTTTAATTCGGAATCAGACTTAAAACCAAATTCGTGCAACAAACCTTATCAACAAAAAAACCACATCATTGTAATGCATGTTTTTTTGACTCACCAAAAGGGGAAGAGGCTCACAGAACCTCGAGTCGCCGTGCGCACATGCGCAAAACGTGAGTTTGGTGCCGACTTGGTTCTGGCGCTGAGGCGTTACAAGGAGCACCTCCCCCCTCTTGGCAACCAACATCCGCCATCACATTGCTACATTTATTTTTCTATTGTTGAAAGTTCAAACCGTGAAGACTCAAGTTTTGGTCAGCCACGGAGTAAGTTATTAAAATGGTATATGCATGAAAGATTATAGTTGATGGATTGAACGTTTAGGGAAGATTTGGGATGTCAGGAAACATTCGAGGCTTCTTCTCCTTTGACATAGAAGACCAAACTATAATCAGACGGCTAACAGAAGCTCAGGGCATGCTCGCTAACACCGGCGCCAACTTAAAGCTGGTGAAGCCTCAGAACATCCACCTGACAATCCGGTTCTTGGGAAACATATCTCCATCCATGGTTGACGCCATCCACGAGGAAATGAAACAGCTCTCCTTCGCCCCCTTCGAGATAGAACTTAGAGGCTTAGGCGCCTTCCCCAAGCTAACTTATCCCCAGGTTGTGTGGGCTGGAATCAAAAAAGGCGCAGACGAACTAAAGGATGTTTTCGAGCAGCTGGAACCAAGACTGAGAGGACTGGGCTTCAAACCTGACCGCAAAGGCTTCAGTCCCCACCTGACAATAGCACGGGTGAGAAGCGGAAGAAACAAAGCCCAACTCATCAAGCTAATCCGAGAACTGGAAAACCACGAGTTTGGAGCCGTCAAGGCTGAATGCTTTAGACTGAAAAAGAGCGATTTGACCCCTAAAGGTCCAATTTACAGCACTTTAAGAGAGGTTTGCGGCGGCTGAAAACCTGTAAGAAAGGTGATTTGTTATGTCTTCTCCCCTTGAAGTATGCACTGAAGTTCTGAAGAGAGTCACACCAAGCGGCAGCGAAAGAGAACAGGTTCTTTCCTTAGCCAAACGGCTAGTGGAAAAGGTGAGAGAAGAGGCAAAAGAGAAGGGAGTGGAAACTGAAGTCCGAGTAGAGGGTTCCGTGGCTAAAAACACGTGGCTCAGAGACTGCCCCGAAATCGACGTTTTTATGTGCGTTCCAACAACCATGCCTCGGGAAGCTTTCGGAACCGTCTGCCTAGAAATCGCAAAAAAAGCCACTGAAGGCTACAAGCAGATCGAAAGGTTTGCAGAGCACCCCTACCTTGAGGCAGTAGTAGACAATGTTTGGGTAAATATTGTTCCCTGCTACAGGGTTAAACGGGGCAAGTGGATAAGCGCCACTGACCGAACACCATTCCACACCGATTACGTCAAGCCGCTATTGGATGAACAGAAGGGCGGAGAAGTCAGGTTACTGAAGAGATTCATGAAGGGCGTAGGCGTTTACGGAGCAGAAATCAAAGTCGGAGGCTTCAGCGGATACCTCGGCGAGCTTCTTGTCCTGAACTACGGCTCCTTCATCAAAGTTCTGCAGGCGGCTGCAGACTGGAAAGAAAAAACCGTCATCGATTATGAGGGACACTATGAAAGAAAAGATGACGCCAAGAAACTTTTCGAAGAACCCTTAATTATGGTGGACCCAGTGGACAAGAGAAGAAACGTTGCGGCTGCAGTTAGAAAAGAAAGATTAGACGAATTCATCGCCGCCTCCAGAGCATTCTTGGAAACTCCAGACCTGAAATTCTTTTACCCGCCACAAATAGAAGCCCTAGAACCCACAGAACTGATCAACAGAATCAACGGTCGAGGCTCCGCAATCGTATTCATCAGCTTCGAGGGAGGTCCCGCGGTGCCGGATGTTCTTTGGGGGCAGTTGTACAAGTCTCAGAGGGCACTGCGGAAACTGATTAGACAACATGACTTCACGGTTTTACGCGACACGGTGTGGGGCAACGAAAAAAACCTGAATATATTCATCTTTGAGGTGGAAAACCGTTTCCTTCCCAACATGAAAAGGCATCTTGGTCCACCGTTGAGAAAGAAGGAGGAGTGCAAGAAGTTTCTGCGAAAACATGCGGCAGCAGAGTCCACGGTTTCTGGACCAAGAGTAGAGGGGGGACGCTGGGTGGTCGATGTGCAGAGAAGATACACGGATGTGGTGAAGTTGCTGAATGAAAAATTGGGAAACAGTGGAGCGGGTGTCGGCTTAGCTGAGTTTGTTTCCAAAGCTGTTGCCAATTCATTGGAGGTCTCAGTTAACGACGAAGCCGTAAAGCTGTATTCTGGCAGCCCAGAGTTCGCGAAGTTTTTGACAGAGTACCTTGAAGGGAAGCCCAGATGGCTTACATAAAAAGAATCGATTTCCAGTTAGAGCAGGATACTACACAACAGTTACCGTTGCAGTAGCCTCGAACAGTTAGCCCTGAAACTGGCGTATAAAGCAAGCCGCTGATTTCTTGAGATTAGTAGGCGTATAGGCTACCGTAAGGACGAGACGAAATAGGAACCAGCTTGCTAAATTGACTCTCCAAGATTTTTTCGCCGTCTAATCCATAGTATCTGCAGAACTCGTCAACCAAACTTCCAAGTATTTGGTAATCGGCTTTGTCAAGTTCCTTGACTTCAACCTCTTCCCCCAGGTGACGAACTTCGCCCCGAATGTACATTGTTCCGCCATGCATCCCAGTTCCCACAAACCTAGCGTTGTGACGTATTTCTCCCTTCATGTTTGTTCCCAACACCACCAGCACGCCTCCAGCCATGTATTCCCCCAGAAAATCTTGCGCTGTTCCACCAATCACTATGGCGGGTCGTTTGTCGAGGTA
This sequence comes from uncultured Candidatus Bathyarchaeia archaeon, assembly GCA_964399485.1. Classification (GTDB taxonomy): domain Archaea; phylum Thermoproteota; class Bathyarchaeia; order Bathyarchaeales; family Bathyarchaeaceae; genus Bathyarchaeum. The sequence goes on from CAYNQS010000013.1 coordinate 22,134, forward strand.
TTCTTTCATGTGAATTCCAACGCGGTATCCAGCATCATCCCGTATGAAGATTTTGCCGCCCCGCATCGAATGCCCAACCAAGTCACCGGCACGCCCATGAACAACTATCCGCCCGTGATCCATGGTGTTTCCGCAGCCGTCCTGCACGTTTCCGTGGACAGTGATGTTTACGCCGTTCATGAAGGCTCCCAAATCGTTGCCTGGAGTTCCGTAAATATCGATGCTGAGGTGGTCGTCAAGGTCAGTGCCGATGTATCGTTGGCCGTAAACGTTGCAGATCTCGATTTTTTCGATGCCGTTATCGTCCAGATTTCTGAGTAGACTGTTGAGGTCCCGATAGTACATTCCAGTTGCATCGATCATTGCCACATTCTTTTTCAGAATCAAATTTTTGGATACGTTGTTTATTGCATCTTTCAATACCATCTTTCTACTCACCAACCATTCTCACTCCTAAGATTTCCAGTTCCCTATCCGTCAAGCCTACGCCTCGGAGAAGCAAACGGTTGCCCCTCACGCTCTCGATAGCGTTTATGCCCATTCCGCCCATCATCTCCATAATCTCTAGACTCCATCCGCGAAGAAGACCCACCAGCCTCTTTGCTCCAATGTCAGGATTTATCCTCTTGGTAAGCCAAAGGTCGGTGGTTGCTATGCCCCAAGGACATTTGCCAGTGTAGCACTTCTGGCACACAGTACAACCTAACGAAACTAGAGCTGCGGTGGCAATGTACACGGCGTCGGCGCCCAAAGCTATAGCCTTGAGAACGTCAGCGCTGCTTTTGATTCCGCCCGCGGCGATAACGGAGGCTTGGTTTCGTATGCCCTCGTCCCGTAACCGCTGATCAACAGCTGCGAGAGCCATCTCTATGGGGATTCCAACGTTGTCTCGTGCTATTCTGGGCGCGGCTCCTGTTCCGCCTCTTACACCATCCAACACCACAGCATCTGCTCCGGCTCTGACCATGCCGCTGGCTATGGCTGCTGAGTTGTGCACCGCCGCGATCTTCACGAATACGGGTTTTGTGTAGTCTGTGGCTTCTTTCAGTGCGTAAATCAGTTGCCTGAGGTCTTCGATGGAGTAGATGTCATGCTGGGGGAAAGGTGACAGCGCGTCTGTTCCGAGGGGAATCATGCGGGTCTGAGAGATTTCTTCGCTTACTTTTTCGCCCGGAAGGTGTCCGCCGAGTCCAGGCTTTGCGCCTTGTCCAATCTTGATTTCGATTGCTGCCCCCGCATCCAAGTAATTAGGGTGCACTCCGAAGCGTCCAGACGCCACTTGAACTATGACATGGTCGCCATACTTGTACAGGCTCTTTTCAAGTCCTCCCTCGCCTGTGTTGTAGAAGGTGCCGACCTCGCTGGCTGCCCGTGCCAATGATTTGTGAACGTTGAGGCTTATTGAACCATAGGACATGGCAGAGAACATTATTGGAGTCTCAAGTTGAAGCTGGGGAGCCAATTTGGTCTTCAGCACGACTCCGTTGCCTTCCTCCATTTCCAGTTCAAGTTTGTCAGGTTTTGAGCCGATGTAGGTTCTCAGTTCCATAGGCTCTCTCAGCGGGTCAATGGACGGGTTGGTGACTTGGCTCGCATTCAGCAGAAGCCTATCCCAGAATGTCAGGTTAGGCTTGTCGCAGCCCATTCCAGTGAGGACAACGCCTCCGGTTTCAGCCTGCTTCTTTATGCCAGCAATGACTTCTTGAGTCCAGTTCGCGTTAGACCTGTATTGGTTAGGGTTCTCACGTATGGTTATGGCTTGAGTTGGACAGAAGGTGGCGCATCGCTGGCAGTTCACGCAGTTCTCGTTTCTGCTGTGCAGGATGTCATCTTCCTCATCGTAGTAGTGAGTGTCATAGCTGCATTGGTTCACGCAGACTTTGCAGCGGATACAACGGTCCTGATCTCGCTCAACGATGTACTCGGGGGTAACGTAACTCTTCATTCGCCATTCGCCTCCTAAGCTGCAACCTCCACGGCTTTTTTGGATTCGAGTTTTCCTATGACAGGCTCTCCGCCTCTTGGACTCCAAACTTTGTCCACCATGGGCGAAACTAACCGTATAGCCGCCTCCTCCGAGGACAGAAACAGAAAATCACCCTTCTCTGCAGCGGTGAGTGGACGAAGCTTAATCCTGTCTGTGAGTCCAATCATTTCGCCTTGATGCGCCACTACGATGGTAAAGGGACCATTCATCAAGAGGCTGCCGTATGTCTGCCGCAGAGCCCTCAGGGCAAGTTCACGCTTCGGCTCCAAAGTCTCTATTTCTGACCAGAAGGGTGGAGCAAGAATCTTGGAGACTGTCTCGACGGGCAAACCTTGCCGTCTCATGAGTAGGTCAAAGGTGTAAGCCATCACTTCTGTGTCCGTCTGCATGGTGCATTTGTATCCGAACATTTCCAAGTAGCGCTTATTGATGCCATAAGACGAAATTTCGCCGTTGTGTACCACAGTCCAGTCTAAGATGTTAAAGGGGTGGGCGCCTCCCCACCAGCCCGGAGTGTTCGTTGGGAACCTTCCATGGCAAATCCACATGTATGCCTTGTACTCCTCCAAACAGAAGTATTCCGCCACATCCTCTGGGAAGCCAACTCCCTTGAAGACTCCCATGTTTTTTCCGCTTGAGAAGACGAAGGCTTTGCCGGTTTCTGTGTTGATTCGCATAACCTGTTTCATCACGTAATCGTCAGCGGTTTGATTCTCCAGTTTGGAGCTTTTGGGTTGAAGGAAATAGCGCCACATGATTGGCGGGTCTCTAACGTTGGCTTCCTGTGTCGGCATCTCCTCTTCGCTGAGGATGTTGAAGCATTCGCTGAGCAGACGGCTTGTCTTCTTTTTTGCGTCTCTGTCCAAGTACATGATCTGGAATGCGTAATCGTCCTTGTATTCTGGGTAGATGCCATAAACCGCAAAGCCGCCGCCCAAACCGTTTCCTCGGTCATGCATGTTTGCGATGGCTCGGATTGGGTCTTTTGCGGAGAACCGTTCTCCCTTGAGGTTCATCATGCCGAATATGGAGCAGGCATCGAAAACCTTCTCGTCGCCGTAAGGGTTATTGACTTTACTGAGGTCTTTCATCTTAGTTCACCACGAACATTTCTTGTCTCAGCTGCTCCGGCAACGTAACGATGCCAAAATCGTCGGAGAGAAGCCTGTCCTTGATTTCGCTGACATCAACATGATTCTTCAATAGACGGAAGAATATGCCAGCTCTTTCGAGGTCGCCCAAAAAGATGAACCCTACAATTGCACCATCTTTGAGCAGTATCTTCTTGTACACGGTTTTTTCGGGCTTAAGCTCAACCAGCACCTCGTAATCGCTGATGTCTTCTGGATTCACGTCTCCTACGGCGATGATGGGCAGGTCGAAGTATTTCAGGGAACTCATAACCGTTCCCCCCTCATATTCTGCCTTCTTTCCCGCCATGTTGTATCCTGCAACTTGCCCTCCGAGATGAGCCAAGGGCCAGAGGGGTAGGAGGCGGTTTCCGTTGATTAGGAAGTCGTGGGCTTCGGCTATGTCTCCGCATGCGTATACGTCAGGTATGTTGGTGCGCATGAACCTGTCCACAACTATTCCACGGTTCAGTTTCATGTCTGTTTCTTTGACGAGTTCTGTGCGGGGGATAACTCCGATAGCGACAACCACCAGGTCACAGGGGATTTCTGTGCCGTCGGTCATCACCACTCCTCCAACAGCCGCTTCGTTGCCTTTTTTGCCCAGAATCCGCTGAACAGTTTGACCCGTGATTACTGTGACTCCAGCTTCTGTGAGCACCTTTTCTGCTATCTCGGAAGCCGTCTTGTCCAGTATGAGACTGAGTATGTTATCTTTGAGCTCCACTAAGGTTACCTTTATTCCACGTTTCACCAGTGCCTCAGATGCGCTGACGCCGATTAAACCGCCGCCGATAACCACGGCGCTCTTGGAGCGCTCCAGCTTGGCTTCTATGCCTTCTGCGCTGGAAAGCTCTGTAAACGTGAACATTCCGTCTTTTTTTCCGCCTTCCATTCTTGGAACAAAGGGTTTTCCGCCAGTGGCGATCAGAAGCTTCTCATAAACGATTTTGTCTCCGCCATCAAGCTCAACATGCTTTTTCTTGAAGTCTATTTTCGTTGCGGCTCTTCCAGTAAGCGCCTGGACATTGTTGTTTTTCCAGAACTGGTCGCCTCGGTATTTCATGGTGTCCAATGTGGCTTCTCTGCTGACGTATTCGGAGATCATGGGACGTGAATACTGGGGAACTGGCTCGTCCGAAATTACTGTCAACGTTCCCACGGCGTCCACTTCCCTGATGGCTTCAACTGCTCCGATTCCTCCCGCTGAGCCGCCGATAATCACGTATTTCGACATTACTGTTCCACCTCTTCGCAGACCAGCGCCTCGTTGGGGCAGTTAGCTACGCACGCTGGGACTTCCAAGTTTGGGCAGAGATCACACTTTACAACGATTTTGCTTAAAGTGTCAGGTTTTATGGCGCCGTATGGGCAGACCATGATGCAGGTCCAGCAGCCTATGCATTTTTCTGCGTCATGCACCACAAGTCCAGTTTCCTTGTCTAGGGTCATGGCTCCGGTTAGGCAGGCGATTACGCATGGGGTGTCTTTGCATTGTTGGCATCTGATTGAGATGGAGTGTGGTTTGTTTGTTTCCACTCTTACTCGGCTGAGTGGTCGGGGCTGTTCTTGTCTGTATGCTTTTATTGGGTCTCTGGATTTGGAGTGTTCTATTATGCAGTAGACTTGACAGAGTCCGCATCCTATGCATGCTTCTTCTTTGACTGAGACCCGTTTCATTGCGTTTACGCCCCACAATTGATAGGCATACGGCAACCTATTGCCGTTAGACAAAACATGTGCGCACTTATAAAGGTTTCGAACAAACATTCAAAAATTTACAGAAAATAGGGTCACAATTTGTATAAATTACAGGAAGACTTCCTCACATGTAAACACATCAATCATAGGAGGAGTCTAATAACAGCGTATTGTTGAAAATAGTGTTTTTCTGGAAAAATCAAGCAACAAAAAGACTGCAAACCATTTATTTGAATAGAGCAGAACATATATTCAGATTATTATGACATGTTATTTTAGGCACTTGACTGATGTCTTCGACAAAGCGGGAGTAACAGTCACAAAAGAAAACAAAAAAGATATTGACAGAGTCATCCACAGCATCGTTGGAGTAGAGTACAAGAACTGCTCAGCAACTTGGAAAGAAGTGAAGAAAAGGATAGCGGAAGATGAAGAAAGCTTTGTGAATATGCTGAAGAGAGAATTAGCGGGAAACTAACTATACTTTTTGAGTTTGGGTGTTTTGATGAATGACACAATACTGATTGCCTTCCTTTTTTCTTCAATCGCAGGATTGTCCACTGGCCTTGGCAGCCTAGTGGCGTTCTTCATAAAAGACTTTAAGCACAGGTACCTTTCTTTGCTGATGGGTTTTTCTGCTGGGGTCATGATACAGATCTCATTCATGGAGCTTCTGTTCTCGGCAGTAACAGAAACGGGATTCCTAACCGCAAACATTGCATTTTTCTTAGGCATCGCAGCAATAGCCGCTATCGACTTTTTGATACCGCATGAATATGAAGAAGAGAAGCTAACGGAAATGGAAAGGAAAAACAAGAGGTTAATGAAGACGGGGATTCTTGTCTCAGCGGGAATATTCATACACAATTTTCCAGAGGGGATTGTCACCCTATTTGGTGCCATGAAGGACATACATCTTGGACTTATGCTGCTAATCGCCGTTGCCCTCCACAATATACCTGAAGGAATCTCAGTGTCGACTCCAATCTACTACGCAACAAAGAACAGAAAAAAAGCATTCCTGTGGTCACTTCTCTCAGGAATCGCTGAGCCAATCGGAGCAATCATAGGCTTTTTTGTTCTATTTCCCTTCATCAACCCCTTCGTACTTAACATGGCATTAGCCTTTGTCGCAGGAATAATGGTTTTCATCAGCTTTGACGAGCTGCTACCCATCTCCCTAAGCCACGGAGAAGCACACCTCGCAATCACAAGCCTCTTCCTAGGAATGTTCACAATGACCGCAGTTCTGTTCCTACTAGGATAAAAACAAACCTAGAAAAGCAGAATTGTGAAGTTGGAGAGGTTTGAACTCTAGAACCTAGGCGTCAGCACCACGCCATTCCCCCTTTTTTCACGTATAGATACATTTCTAAATGTTCGCGTGAGTTTTGGTGAGTAGAGTATTCTACTCTTTGAGTGATTTCTTTGCTCATAAGCATTCATAAAAAGTATGGGCTCAAAGGTTAAACAGTTAAATTCCATTGTTTATCATAAAAAGTTCTGCGTCTCACGGAGATTATGAGGGATGGGAGACCGCGAAAGTAACATTCAAAACGGAAATTCTGGCGAGAAGAAAGAGTGTTACTTTTGTAAACAAATTAAGTGGGTTACCTATGAGGCACCTGTAAAACTCCATAAATTCTTATACTCCAAAAAGAATCTGTTTTTAGTAAGCGTAATAGGGATTCTCACATATTTTATAACTATAGGTCAGCCAGAGGTTCTGCGAAGAACCTTAGCCACTTTTGTGTTTGCTGCTGGTTGTTGGATGCTTGAAGTGTTTCCTCTTCCAATAACTGGCTTGATGATATCTGCGATGCTGACTCTGCTAGGCGTATTTGCCCCCCAAGAGGCATTCGCACCTTTTTCTAATTCAATTATCTTCCTGATGGTTGGTGGACTTGTTCTAGGGCAATCGATTAAAAAACATGGACTAGACAAATGGATTAGTTATAACCTGATAACCTACTCTAAAGGCAATATTGATAGGCTCATTTTGTTAGTTATGGCCGCCACTGCTTTCCTAAGCATGTGGATGTCAAACACCGTGGCCATAGCAGTAATTTTGCCAGTAATTCTTTCAATATTAACTGCAATGCCCGAGGAGCTTGTCAACCTTAAACAAAAGATGCTTTTGGGAGTGTCAATCAGCACCTCAATTGGCGGTACCGCAATGCTTACAGGAAGCACGCCAGCAATGATAGCAGGAGCATTGTTAGGAGAAACCCTTCCTTTCGGTTTCATAGAGTGGGCATATTATGGATTACCTGTTTCTTTGCTTTCACTAACAATGGCATTTTTGTTGTTGAGGAAGATGTACCCATCTCCAAAAGTTACACTCAATCTGGATGAAATAATTGAACAAAAAAAGGAAATTGAAAACCTCAATCCCGCACAGAAAGAGGTAATTCTGATTTTTTTGGGAACTATACTCTTCTGGTTTATGGGTAGTCAATTTGAAGGTTGGTTTGGATTGCCCACTTCAGTTTCTAACGTGGCAATCGTGTCTATACTTGCAGTTTTGTTCATGTTTGGGCTTAACCTACTTGACCTAAAAGATCTGCAATCAATTCAATGGGAATTGATATTTCTAGTCGGAGGAGGAATTCTGTTAGGCGAGGCCATGATTGTGTCCGGCACCGCTAGCGGAATTAGTAGTGCAATAGCATCAATGCATGGTTCTGCTTCCATACTATTGATAATGATTGCATTAAGCCTGATTTCGCTTCTGTTAACGAATTTCATTTCGAACAGTGCAACAGCAGCCATTTTAATACCGATAGCTATTGAAACCGCAAATATCTTGGGAATGACGCCTGTTCCCTTTGTTATGGCAGTAGCTCTATCTGCCACTATAGCATTCATAACACCCGTAGGCGCTCCATCCACAGCTTTGATCTATTCAACAGAACAGATTTCCAGAGGCAGACTCATCAAAACAGGCATTTTAGCTGCCATTCCAGCATTGTTAACCGTTTTGGCAGTAGTTTGGATTCTTCCGGTTCCATAGAGAAAACGCTTACAATAGAAGCAACTGAAAGTCTTAAGTAAAAACGTAGCTATATTAAAAATGGTTTTGAAGATTGTTAATTCAAACAGTTAAGTCTGAGATAGTGTCGCATCTTTCATACATAGTAGGCAGCAATGATGAGGCGGCAGTAATAGACCCTAGGCGAGACTGTCAAGTATATTTGGAAATAGCAAATAGATGGGGCACCAAAATTAAGTATATTTTTGAAACTCATAGAAATGAGGATTACGTTACTGGTTCCTTGGAACTGGCAAATCTTACCGATGCAACCATATTTCATGGTCCCGGGTTACCTTGGAAATTCGGCAAAACACTCCAAGACAACCAAGAGAACAAGGTAGGGTCACTGAAAATTAGAGTCTTACACACTCCAGGTCATTCTCCAGAGAGTACTAGCTATGTGCTGTATGATCCGGAGATAGGTGACCAGCCTATAATTGTGTTCACTGGGGACACGCTCTTTGTTGGAGATGTGGGGAGAACAGATTTTCTTGGAGAAGAAATGACTCCAGTGATGTCTGAGAAGTTGTATGATAGCATCACAAACAAGCTTTTGCCTCTGGGGGACGGGGTGATAGTGTGTTCTGCTCACGGTGCTGGTTCAGTATGTGGAGGCAAAATAAGCGAGAGAGAAATTAGCACAATTGGAATTGAGAAGAAAACTAATCCGATGTTAAATCTTAGCAAAGAAGAGTTTGTTAAACATAAAACCGGTGAGCAGCACGCAACGCCGCCATATTTCAAGAAGATGGAAGAGTTTAATCTTAATGGTCCTCCAATATTGGGTGCCATACCTAATCCTCGGACTTTGACGCCATCAGAATTTAAGAAAGCAGCTGAAACCGCGTATATTATTGATACCCGAACTCCAGCTGCTTTTGGAGCAGCTCACGTAAAAGATTCCTTCAGTCTGCCGCCAAGCAGGCTATCAAATGTGGGATGGATTGCAGACTACAACAAACCGATTCTACTAGTTGTTGAAAACCTAGAAGCGCTCGACTTTGCGGTCCGTAACTTGTTGCGGTTAGGTTTAGACAACGTTACAGGATACTTAAGCGGCGGTATAGAAGCGTGGTACAAGGAAGGGCTACCCATAGCCAAAACTGGGTTACTATCAGTTCATGAACTCAAAAGGATTATTGACTCAAAGAAAAAAATTGCAGTCTTGGATGTTCGACGTGAAAATGAATGGAATGAAGGACATATTGAGGGTGCTATTCGTATTTATTTAGGTCACCTTCCAAAACAAACAGACCAACTTCCACGTGATGTACAAATAGTTGTAATCTGTAAAACAGGAAACCGGTCAAGTTTTGGAACAAGCATACTGTTGAGGGCAGGATTTGATAAAGTCTACAACGTTTTAGGTGGAACAGGTGCTTGGGTCAAAGCTGGTTTCCAATTAACCAAGTAATCACCTGAAAAAGCTTAAATTAAAAACGCAGCTTCAGGACTATTCATGTTTCCTCTTGGAATAGAACCTTATTTAGTGGGCGGAATAATAATTGGCGTCGGAGTAGGACTAATATATCTCATAACTGGACTGCATGCAACACAAAGCAGCTTCTTCACGACTACGTTGTCTTGGTTCTCTAAACGAAAACACTTCCAGAAAGAATCAAACATCAAAGAAAGAGGCTGGAGACTGACCTTAGCAACAGGGCTAGTGATTGGAGCATTCATTCATACTCTCATACTTTCAACAAGTGGATTTTGGACAACCTCAGTGCAATTGTGGAGACTGTTTATAGGCGGATTACTTGTAGGCTTTGGAACAAGACTTTCCAGCGGATGCACTTCTGGACATGGTATAAGTGGATTGGCATCGCTTTCTAGAACCTCTATTTATGCTGTAATCGTCTTTATGGGTGTGGCTATAGTCACAGCAAACATAGTTCAGATGTTAGGGGTTTCGCCATGAACAAGAGAAATATAATAGTGTTCATTGGCGGCATTCTATTTGGTTTCGGTCTGTCCTATAGCGGAATGACCAAACAAGAAATTGTCCTAAGTTTTCTCCAATTAAAAGATTTGGGACTAATATTTGTCTTGGGAGGCGCAGCATTGGTTGCAGCATTTGCAATTAACGTGTTGGCAAAATATCAAAAAAAGCCAGTTCTCGGCGGCGAATTCAAGCCGAGGCGCAGAATTCTGTCATGGAAAATCATAATCGGTGCAGTTATCTTTGGAGTGGGATGGGGAATCTCAGGTCAATGTCCGGGTTCTGCGGTGGCAAGTCTTGGCACGGGCAATTTGCCGGTTTTGGTTGGAATTGCAGCTATGTTTATAGGCGCATACATAAGACAACTTTTAGATTCCTGAAATGCTCCACACAATAAAAACAAGCAAAGACCGCGAAGAAGCACACCAGCTAATAGAGAACAGATTCGCGTACATCTACATTACACCCGATTAAATGACGCTATTCAAAAAACGCAAATAACCACTAAAAAGTATTTTAAAAGTGGTTCAAGAGAATTGAAAAGGGGGGTAGAGAGATTTGAATCCACGACAAATAGAGACTTCATTCCGCAAAATCCATGTTTTATTCAGTAAAAACCTCGCTTTTATTATTCATTTAGAAATGCAAGAACGTCTTCATCAAATTGCTTTCCCGTGATCATGTGACCCTTACCTTCGTAAAGGACAAGTCTAGCGTCTGGAATTCCGGCAGCCGTTTCACGAAGCCGCTCCACTGGACAATAGTAGTCTTTGTCGCCGCCAATCACTAAGGTGGGAGCCCTGATTTCAGCAAGTCTGCTTTTGGAGTTATGCGCCATTTCCGCTTTGCCTTCCACCAACAAATCTGATGGATTGTCAGGATTACTCCATAGTAAAGGACCAATAAACCCCATAAAAAACTTCATAAGACTTTTCTTTATTCTGCCACCCTCAATTATTGGCTCTAAACTTTTGAGAGCATCCCTCTTTTTGCCTTCACTAAGCAACTCGGCATACCTCATGTCCAACTCGTTCCCTTCCTCACTAAATCGATAAACAGACATAGCAATTACTAAGTGGCGGATAAGTTCAGGATGGTCGGCAGCCAAATGCTGCGCAATCAACCCACCATACGACATGCCCATCACATCAAGGGGTCCACCATCAAACTCGTCTCTAATCACTGCTGCATAGTCTTCAGCCATATCTCGAGTAGTATAACCTCTAGGCAAGTCACTTTTACGACCCAACACATAAACCAAGTAACTTTTGGATATTTGCTTAAACTGACCAAACACCCGAAGCATGAAACCTGAGGGAAGAGTGTTGCCGGGTCCACCGCTGAAAACAAGAAGGATGTCATCTCCTTTGCCGAAGCGGACATAAGAAACCCCGTTACTGAAAACTCCCTTTTCAACCATAATCCCGGAACCACCAGTAAACAGTTATGCCATAAACAGACAACCCTTATTGAAGCGGTTGGCTCAAAACATCTTTCATAACAACCTTCAGAAAAAGAATCGTCTGGAATTGGTATCTGAACTTACTCTTCTTTCAGTTCTTTCTCCAAATTTTTATGAACCATCTTTATTCCCTCTAGAAGAGCATCTTTGTTTTCTGTTGTTTCCCCTGCTTGAATTGCGCTCTCAAGATCGTCCATGATGTCGATGAGGCAGGCAACCAGTTTTTCGTTGCCTCTTTGAACAGCTTCTTGAACCACTTTTTCCACACGTTTCCTGTAGTTCTCGAAATCTGCCTGCAGATACTTCAAACGGTTCAAATGTTCCTTGCTTTTCTCCTGTTCCGCCTCCAACTTTTCCTCAAGCTTCTTTACCGTTTCCTCGAATTCGCCTCTCTTTGAAGACTCTTCCATGGGGACCCGACTCGATTTACGCATGTTGCTTTCCTATTTAATCAACAATTCTAACTCCGATATTAAAATCCTTTTTTTGTTTTCCATTGTTTCCTCGAATATACAATGTTCATTTACTTAACGTTGGAAACTAAATTTAATAGATGGCTGAAAATAAAGGCTAAGCATATATTTACAAAGGCGTGGAGAACATTCATGAAACTCAGTAAACGCAAAGCCCTCTTGTTGGCTTCTTGCATAACCGCATTGTGCAGTCTTCTAGTAGCAGTACCCCTACTGATGCATCCTGAGCCAGACTTGCATACAGCAACCGCGAAGGCAATCGACTTCCTCGAGGACAGAAACGAGCCGTACGCCCTGCTGTGGCTCGATGTAATACACCGGCGCTTCGGAATCACCGAGTTCGCAGACGCCTTGCAGCGCTACGACCAAGTGCTGACCGAGCAGCCAGAAGATGCGGCTTTGTTGCGCGTGTTTCGTCGCATAGCCGATTACAACAATCCGCTACAGACTGAGGATTTGCAGGCGGTGTCGTTGCCATCTGACATTATCATTGTCCATGCCCTATATTGCGATCGACTGGGGTTACCCGTCGATTACCCTAGGATGCTTGACAGAGAGGCAAGCCAGAGAGGGTACCATCTAACGCATGTGTTACTGGCTTGGATCTGGGTTCAGGAAAACGGCTGTGAATTGGCACTGCCCGACGGGTTTATCGATGCGGTGTACAGTGCCAACGCTGCGATAATCAACAGCGACCCGAAGACTGTGGACGACCTCAAGCTCGAAGCCGCGGCGTTTCTCTACCTTGCAGGGCAAGGCGACTTGGTTGACGATTCTTTTGTCGAGCGCGTCATAGCGAGCCAAAATGGCGATGGCAGTTGGGGGAACTCCAGCAATGAGGAGGAGGCGGAGTACTTGCATTGGCACTCCACCATCTTGGGGCTCTTGCTCTTGTTACACGTTGAATCCCCGGCAGACTCCTATCCGCCGGTGCTAGATTCCGCATCACCGTGAGGAAGATTGTACACAAACTCTGCTGATGGCGAAATCCCACTGCATGGATGCGCCTGAGACTACTTTTTTCTCTGTCGCAAATATCGCAGGATGCCGAGCAGAAAGTTTGCCCTAGGAACCCTTTTCATGTAGGCTCTGTAATCGTCTCCAAACTTCTGAGTTGCGTCTTTGTCAGCCTTGATTAAATCAATGTATGTCAACGGGAAAATAGGAATCCCCAGCAAGACAACGACCCAATGCTGGAAAAGCAGCATGCCCGCTATTGCCCACAGCATGAAAGTCACATACTGCGGATGACGAACAATAGAGTATATTCCGGTGTCGACAACTTGGGTGGTGTGAATGTAGCTTTCTCCCTTTTTTACTCCACCTTTCCTGCGAAACTCGAACACTGGAAGACCCCCAAAAACTAGACCCGAAAAAACGTAAAGCCCGACTCCGGCATACGCCAGAACATCGATTTGAGACACGTCAGACAGCAGATAAATGCCGATGATAATCTGTGCGATGAAGAGAATGGTCGCGAGGGTCACTGGAACAGAGTCCTTCCAAGAAGAACTATTTTTGGGCATGTTGTTTCCCCTACTCGTTCTCCTATTATCCGCGTTTGTTTTTATGACTTATGGGAGAAGTGTCTTTTCAAGCGATGTTACAGAAAAGAGGGAAAATTAGGGATACGTTATGCTGTTAGTTGGCACTTCAGGACTGATGTAGTTCCATCCGCTGAGACTGACGTTATCCACAACTAACTGCTGCGACTAGTCGTTGCTTCGCTTCTTATTCAATCGAGAGAATTTGGCTGAGAATGTCGTAAACTTGTTTCTTTAGCTCTGTCGGAATGGCTGAGTATTCATGGACCCCAAAGTAGTATTCATAGGCTTTTTTGAAAGTCTCCTCGTCATTGAATTTTGAATTCCTTCTAAAATCCTGCAATAACTTATTTTCTGGGGTATACTTAGCCGCTAAAAAGAGGGAAAATTCCTGTTCCTCCCTTCCAAGACCACTTCTATCAAATCCAGTGGTATCTTCTCCACTAAAGGCGGAAAACTGTTTTAGAAATTTCTCTTGGAACATGTCTTGCCAGAACCCAACCTCTTTCACATCAACGTTTAGTGCCTTAAGAAAAGCAAAATTTCTTGCGCACTTCGAGCAATTGCAGCACCACCGATGAATTTTCGTTGATGAGTCCTCGCAGAAACATGACATCTGATATTTCGCCAATTCTTTGAACCCCTTGTGCAAACATTTCACTATTGCAATCTCGTTAAGCGAACCCACAAGACTTCCAACCTTAGCGGATCTTGCCGTCATGAGGCGCAGCATAATGTCCATTTGCTTCGTCCAGAAGGAGGATTGGTCATAACAGAAGTTAGCCCGGAATCCTTCATGATCCGGGATTTCCCTGTCACAATCCAGCTCGTTGCCGAAAAAGAGGTATTTCGTTCTGTAGTGAAAGATGAATGGAAGATGTATAAACATGTAGTACATTAGCTGGTTTCCCCATCCCAGAGAAGTTTCGTTGAAGCCCATTCTTTTTGCATCATGAAAAATGCCTACATCATGTTGTACAATGTGGTATTTTATGCCGAACTTTCGCTGCAACTCCTGCAGTATTCTTGCCTTATGTTTGCTTTCATAGGTGTTCGAAGGCTCAACTATGTTAATGGGAATTGGTTCGATACCCAGTTTTCTGCAAAGCGCGAAAGTCAGCAAACTATCCTTTCCAGAAGTGAAGGAAACAATGGCGGACTTCTCTGGCTTAAATTTCTTAGTCCAAACAACTGGTTCTTCAGAGTCAAATACAAAATCTAAATTGTAATAATGTTGTAGGTAGTCTAAAGCTTTTTTGCCATCTAAAAACGCGCTGGAGGGCAGGTCATAGATCATGCTTTTGAAAGAAAAAGAATCCATGATTGGGGTTCGGGTATTATAGATTATCCCTTTTTTATTGAACACCAGAGGAAGATAATTCGTTGCTAAAAAAGAAACATGATCCAAAATTGATTTCTTGATTTCGTCCTCAAGCGGACTCCAAACGCTTTCCGGATAACGGATTCCATAACTTTTCCCGTTTAATTCTATTTCCATGCCACTATCGGTGACTTCGCCATCTACTTCCAGATATTCATCTTTCCCATACATCATCGTTAGGAATTCCGCGTTTTGAACCAATAGATCATAGAGTATTTAAAATTACGCACACGCTATCAATTAATTGTTTTCTTCGCGTGCAGGTGAGCGACGACCCACACGCGTGAGCGGAGGTACGGCGGCCTATGCGCATCTGCAGGCGTACGTAGTGATCAGCCAATCCTATTAGGAGCCTAATAAAGGTACAATGTTGAAAACAGTCTTTTTTCTGGAAAACCCAAAAGAGAATCTAAGTGGTGGGCCTGGAGAGATTTGAACTCTCGACCTTTCGGTTATCAGCCGAACGCTCCAGCCAAACTGAGCTACAAGCCCATAAACACATCATAAAATCTTCCATTTATTAAAGCATTTTCTTGCTTGAAAACTCCTTTTAACGCTTAATTCTTGTTCGCGCTCTCTGATGATGTCCTCGAAGGTTTTTGGTTTCCGCCAAAGACAGCAGCTTTCGTCACTTCCGACTAATTCAAAGCCTTGTTGCACAAGTTTTTCGCCGTCTTGAATGTTTGCTGTTGTTCTATTGTAGCATTTTTGATGATTAAATATGATTATTCTCTCGAAAATACCCGAGGTAATTAGGGTCACACAGACTTTGGGTGACTTTGACTATTATGTTGTAGCAGTGCAAAAGACATGAACAACCTCAATAAAATAATAAAAAGCAAGTTTTTGAATATTTAACTAAAAATTTTATAAACATATCAGTAAATATAAAACAAATTGTTTGATATGAAGTTGATCTAAAAATGAAAGCAAGAAATAGCGTAAATGGGGTAGCAGCAGTTTGCCTTGTTCTTTTAATGGGAAACCTGATTGTATTTTCGTGTACTAATCATTTACTGGTTTCCGCTAGTTCTGCAGATGCTACAACGATAGATGTAATGGACCTGCTGATAGACATAGAAGGATATAGTATTACGACCACTCGCACTGGACCAGATATAAGGACCTACAATTACAGCAGTTATTCTTCATATTTAAAGGATTTCTGGGAGATTGAATATTACGATTATTTGCTTGGAGATCCACCTAAAGAAATCGTTACAACAAGTTATTATTATGAGTCAGAGACAGGAGATTGGTGTTCCATTAAATTGGAAATTCATGTGTACGAGTCGGAAGAGGATGCAGAAAACGAGTATGAACTTCAAAGGAATGAATTAAAATACAATTCTGTAATGAAACAATGGTACGCGTTTAATGGACCAATTTTTCTTAGGTTCCCCGGCAATGACCGGATATTCCAACACGGTCCATTCCTTATCTACTTCTATTGCACCAAAGTTGAGGGTTGGGTCGCAGATGTTATGGATGCTTTCATAGTAAAATTTCTTGAAAATTTCTTCAAGCTTTTCACAGAAACACAGCCTCAGCTTCCATCTGTGAACTTTACGGGTAAGGTTGTTTGGGGTATTCAGCCAGGAGACATCATAACATGGAGTTGCAACACAACAGGTTTTGCTGGAAATGAACCATATAGTGAGCGTGAAACAGTAACATGGGAGATAATTGAAATCACAGACGACAACCTAGCAGTTTTAATAAAAGAAAAGGAGAGCTGCCCATATCTTTATGGCAATAGTGCAAATAAACACTATGGTTGTGGTGTAGTATACGACATCTATATCTGGAAGACCGTTGATGAGGGAGGCTTGTTTTCTGGCGTCAGCGGTTATGGGGTCGAACCGGCTATATACCCCGTGTATATGGAAGGGTACACCCTCAAAAGCATAGTTGAATCAGAAATCTATCTGCCAGAAACCAGCGTAGTGGAGAGCGAAACATACATTACAGGTCATGGAAAAACCGAGTCTGGCATGGGGTTTACTCCGTTGGAGACCTCGTGGATAGACATTATCCTCCACAAGGCCACAGGCATAATTACCAGTGGAAGCTACTACTACAACAACAATGAACATTCAATAACGACCTCAAGCACCGTCAGTGTAGAAACCAATTTCGCTTTGGAGAGTAGACTGCCATACGTACCTGAAATAGAGGAAGAAGAACCCACAGAAGCTGAACCAACAGAGACAGAGCCAACTGGACCTGAACCCGCAGAACCTGAACCAACAGAGACCGGGCCAACTGGACCTGGACCCACAGAGTCTGAGCCAACAGAACCAGCAGAAGCACCCTTAATCACCACAGAAATCGTCATAATAGCAGCAGTGGCCGTAGTCGCAGTCATAGGCATCGCCAGCTACTGGATGCTAAGAAAACGAAAGTAAACCCAAATTTCTCTCCCCCTTTTTTCAAGGGTTAAATGTTAACCCTTAATTTTAACAAAAAAGAGGGGTGCGCGGTTGGCTATGTCGCCAACGGAAAAGAGAACAGCCATTTCCATGAAGAGAAAGCCGGTTAGTTAAATATACATTTACAGTTCTTATGGACTTGAACGGAATAGTCTCTTTTTGACACTTCTAGTAATTGAGTTAACAAAACAAGTACAACTATTTCAGCGAAAAGTCTTCCGAAAATAGTGACCTCAGAAAGACTTAAGAAATGTCCTTACTATTTTCAATCGTCAAAGAGTAGGTTCGACCAGTTGCAAATTACAATAACCCTTTTGGTCTAGACTGTAACACCCAACTTGTCGAACTTGTTCCCCCGTTGTAAAGGAAGAAAGAATGATGACTAGTAGATTGATTTCCCTCTCGGTTGAAAGATGCCCGGAATGCAGTTCTTCGCTGCTTTTGCGGGACACGAAGAACGCAGAGGTTGTGTGTGGGAATTGTGGTTTTGTAGTAACAACAAGGCTGACAGACAGAGGGCCTGAATGGCGTGCATTCACTCCTGAGGAACATAAACAAAAAGTTCGGGTTGGATCTCCCCAAACATTCATGCTTCACGACAAAGGGCTTTCCACGAAGATAGACTGGCGTGATATAAGTAGTTTTGCTCCAGAAAAAAGGGCACAGTTACATCGCATTCGACAGTGGCAGCAACGTAGCCGATTTTCCAGTTCTACAGAAAAAAACCTTGTCTTAGCCTTGTCGGAGATTAGCAGAATATCTGACACGCTCAGTTTGCCGAAGAACATTGTAGAAAGTTCTGCTATTACATACAGAAAGGCAGTTAACGAAGGGTTGATACGAGGTCGGTCGATTAGGGGGATGGCTACTGCAGCTATGTATTTAGCTTGTCGACAGAATAAACTTATAAGAACTATTGGGGAGCTATCAAGGGCTTCAGGTATCAATAGAAAAAAGATTGCGTCAAATTACCGTTTCTTGGTAAGAAAATTGAAAATGTTTGTGCCACCTGTGAGACCAAATCAGCAAATAACCAAGTTATCTAATCAAATTGGGTTGGATGGGTTAACAGAGGGGATTGCCCATAAAATTCTCGTAGGTGCAAAAAAGCAGAAACTGACATCAGGAAGGAGCGCCAAAAGTATTGCAGCAGCTGCGTGTTACATAGCTTCCGTAATTACTGGAAATTATAAAACACAAAGGGAGGTTGCTGAAGCGGCTGACTTGACGGAAGTTACGATAAGAAACAGGTATAAGGAGATGATTAGACAACTAAAAATAATCATCAGCTTCTAAGAAAGAAGGGAGTTGAGTAAATGAGTGCGCCTGTGTTTAGTGAATGTGTAATAAGTCTTTCAATTTCAAGTGGAAAGAACGGCACTTACTGCGCGTGCTTCAATTCTTTCTCGATAGCTAAAAACTTGATAAGGTCTCTTTCTAAGAGATCTACCCACGATTTCTCATAATGAAAATCAGCATTATCACTAATTAATCTGATATCACAAGAGTAATCACCATCAACAAATCCCTTACAATCAGAATCCTTTAATGGAATTTTGCCGCATTTTGCCTTACACAATTTCTCTACATAATTACTTATGGTAGAGTGAATTCGTTCCAGCTTGAAATTAGGCGAGAAATTATCCGAAACAACTTCAATATCAGCGTTTTTCATCTCTCTTTTTGCCGCGTTAGTGAATTTTTTTCCGATAAGGATTCCCTTGTCATAATTTCTCGTTTCCAAAAAGTCAATCATCTCTCGAACAGTATATACACTGATATAGCCTGAATTTGTTTTAGGTTCAGTTATCACGCGTATCAAGATTTTCTCATCGTTTTCGGAAGGTGAAACAGTGAAATCTACACTGCTCTCTTTACTTGTAGTTCTTTTCCTATTGTAGTCTCTCACAGCCGAAATCAGCTTAGCCTTATTAACCGTTTGTTCTTCACTCACTTGGGTATCCACTTTTAAAACTGTGTCAGAGTTACAACAAGAATGTGGATTAATGCTGCATCATTTGCTATATTCTCCCCATTACTCATAAACACTCGGGTGTGGCTATTAGCTTTTGGGCATATTTGCGAATTATTGATTAACGGTAGTGTATAGGGTTTATAAGGGGTGCTGAGAACCTGAGAGTAGGTTCGCACAGCAGTTCCTTCAACATTCTGTGTTTAGTTTTAGAAACTGTTTCTGTGAGTTCGCATGGAACATCTTACTCTTCTGTGTGCGTTCCTCACAACACTTGACTGAAGCGATTCGTCAAATAGGAGGTGAATTTGTGCCTTCACACGGTTCGTTATCCAAGGCGGGTAAAATCCGCTCCATAACTCCCAAAGTAGAGGGAAGAGAGAGACACTCAGATGGTCCAAGAGTTACCAACCGCAATAATTACCATAAAAGGTTTGTTTTAGACAGAGGAAATGGTCAATACAAACCTAGCAGGAGACGCCGCAGACGCCGCAGGTAATTTTAGACCATTTAATACTCTTGTGGAAATCTCAAGAATCCTACACTTCTATTTTATCTGCAACCAAATTTTATATTGGAAGGAAATAGAATGGGCAAAGTAAGACCTGAACATGTGAATAGGTTAGCTCGGAAATTGGTTGAGCGCTTTCCAGATAAGTTTACGACGGACTTTGAACATAACAAAAAAATGGTCGACGCTTTCACCAATATTTCTTCAACAAAATTCAGAAACAGGGTAGCTGGATATACAATTCAATTAGTGCATGAACGGATACCCAAAATGTAGAACAAAGAATACAAAAACGCTATTCATCCACTAAATTAGTGTTCTTCAATCTTTTGCGCGAAGAGCATACTGTGTGAAATCTTCCCAAGCCTGAAAATATGCTGCGTCAAATGTGTTTTTGCCATCCAGAGTATCAGATAACTCAGTGAACACATCTTTGACTTCTTGAAGTCTCTTGCTGCCAAACTCTTTTAGCTTAACAATATATGGTTGAGGGGGCGAATAAGATGCTTTCAGGGCTGTAATCATCCCATTCAACGCGTGAATATAACCTTCAACCCACTCATCTTCCCCAATCTTTTTCACAGTCAGTTCCAAGAATTTCTCAGCTTTCACCCATCGTCTCTTCTCAAGTAACGGAAAAAACTTCTGAACAGTCTTCAAAGAGAGTCGCCCATGGGATCCATGAATATCATGAGTTCTAGCTAAGTGCACAGATAACCCTCTTTCAGTCTTGAACTTTTTGTCGCAGAGTAGGCAACGAACCATCTTAAACACAAAGATCAGGTTTACGTCGATTCACTAATGAAGTTCTTGTTACATTAGATTATTCCAGTTTAAATATGCTTTTGATCTGCCGCTTCAAGGCGCGAGGATCATGACTCAACCCGAAGTAGTCAGCGAATGAATTTGTAGTTCTGATAACACTTGTCCTTCCAGCGCCCTTCTTCGTGATCAGATTTTGTTCTGTTTTTTCCCTCACACATACTCTCTATATTTCATAATTTCTCATTCCTATTCCTTTCCTATTCGATTAGGTACCTATCTATAATCAGTGGTAAAAGGTGGTATAGGTCCGTCCATTAACCGTCTCCGTCGTTTCGCCCCTACCGTCGTCGTTGTCCCAGTTGGTTGGGTTAAAGTTTGACTCTTGAAAAAAGGGGGGAGTAGCGGGAAAATGGCGACGTCTCCACCTTCAGCGTTAAAGGATTTTCTCCGCATCTCCTCCAAAACATGCTAACCATTAACCACAAAACGAAAAAATTACACTGCCAAAAAGAGTGAAATGCCGCTATACTTTAATCACCATTCTAACATCTATTCTCCATAGGGCCCGTAGCCTAGTTTGGATAAGGCGTCGAGTCAACTGAAAAGGTGACGCGCAAGCCTTCGGAGCCGAAGACCCAGGGTTCAAATCCCTGCGGGCCCGCCAAAAACACACAAACAATCTATCATAAAACTTCAGTCAACACAAAACAGTAAAAATGTCGCTGTCTTTTCCACAATTGACTCCATAAAGGATATATTATTGGAGTATGTTGTGTTCGCTCGAAAATGATGAAGGTAGGTGATGACATGAAAACAGATTCTCTTCCAGTTGAATTAAGATACTGGCCCATAAAACGGTATATGGACACATACAGAAAATCGTTAGATGACATAGAAGAGTTTTGGGAGCAAGAAGCAAGAAAACTCGAGTGGTTCAGCACATGGGATAGGGTACTCGACTGGGACATACCCTTTGCAAAATGGTTCCCTGGAGGCATGCTAAACGCCTCCTACCTGTGCGTTGACAAGCACCTAAAAAATTGGAGAAGAAACAAGGTAGCCATATATTGGGTAGGAGAAAACGGCGAAAAAAGAACCCTGAGCTATTCGCAACTCTACACAGAAGTGAACAAGTTAGCGGCTGCTCTTAAAGAAATGGGTGTAAATGACGGAGACCGGGTAGCATTTTATCTGCCCATGATACCTGAAATGGTTATATCCATGCTGGCAACCGCCAGAATAGGTGCGATACACACTGTGGTCTTTTCTGGGTTCAGTGCACAGGCTCTCGCGGAGCGAATAAACC
Source organism: uncultured Candidatus Bathyarchaeia archaeon (assembly GCA_964399485.1). Classification (GTDB taxonomy): domain Archaea; phylum Thermoproteota; class Bathyarchaeia; order Bathyarchaeales; family Bathyarchaeaceae; genus Bathyarchaeum. Next base: position 43,774 of record CAYNQS010000013.1, read on the forward strand.
ACACTGAAGCTAAAGTTGTCATAACGGCAGATGGAGGCGTCAGAAGAGGAAAAATCATCAAACTGAAAGAGATAGTTGACGAGGCTTTGGAGAACTCGCCGTCGGTGGAGAAGGTTATAGTTGTAAAGAGAACGGGTCACAAAATCGAAATGAAGAAAGGCAGAGACTTGTGGTATCATGAGGCTGTAAAGCACATAGAAAAGGCTGTTCCTCCATTACCTGTTGAAAGTAATCATCCTCTATTCATTCTTTACACTTCTGGAACCACGGGTAAACCGAAGGGCATAGTTCACAGCACAGGAGGCTATCTTGTTTACATAAACTCCGTCTACAAATCGGTTTTCAACATACAGGAAGACAGTGTGTACTGGTGCAACGCTGACATAGGTTGGGTCACCGGACACAGCTTCATCGTCTATGCACCCCTGCTAAACGGAGCATCCATAGTTGTTTACGAGGGAGCCCCAGACTATCCAGAGCCAGACAGATGGTGGCAGATAATTGAAGAATACAAAATAACAACCCTTTACACCTCGCCCACAGCAATACGAATGTTCATGCGCCTCGGCGAAGAATGGGTTAAAAAACATGACTTAAGCAGTTTAACAATCTTGGGAAGCGTGGGAGAACCAATAAACCCGGAAGCTTGGATGTGGTACTTCAAGAACATAGGCGGAGAACGCTGCCCAATCGTGG
>CAYNQS010000014.1:0-27081 GCA_964399485.1 uncultured Candidatus Bathyarchaeia archaeon
ACATCGTGTCGTCCATAAACGGAGTCAGCATGCAGAACATTTTGGAACCGCATTTTGATGGCTTTGACTACGTCTTCGGATGTTCCAGGTCGGGTTTCAATTAGCAGATATGCTTTCATGTTTATTCACCTCTCCCTCATTCTATTTTTTAATAGTCTAGGTATTTCATTATTTCCCACGGAGTGACATAGAGGCAGAACTGGTTCCAGTCGTTGGTCTTGTATTCTATGAAGGCATCGAATATGTGGCTTCCAAGGGTCTTATGAACCACCTCGTCGCTCTTCATCGCCTCCAAAGCGTCATTTAGCGTCGTCGGCAGCTCCTTGATGCCCAGCGCATGTCTTCTTTCAGCGCTCAACTCGTAAACGTCCTCGTCCACTGGGTCGCCGGGATCAATTTTCTTCTTTATGCCGTCAAGCCCAGCCATTAGGATGCACGAAAAGGCGAGATAACTGTTGCATGATGGATCAGCGGAACGGAATTCAGCGCGTTTGGCTGCGGCAAACTCAGGACCTTTAAAGTACACTGGAACGCGTATCATGGCTGATCTGTTGCGGCGTGACCACATTATGTAGATGGGAGCCTCAAAGCCGGGCACAAGCCGCTTGTAGGAGTTTACTGTTGGGCAGGTCACAGCGGTTACGGCTCTGGCATGCTCTAGTAGACCTCCGATGAAGTATCTGCCCGTTTGGCTGAGCTCAGCGTACTCGTCCTTTTCGTCGTACATGGCGTTCTTTTTGCCCTTCCACAGGGAAGCGTGAACGTGCATGCCGCTGGCGTTGTCAAGGTAAACTGGCTTAGGCATGAAGGTGGCGATTAACCCGTGCTTCTTTGCAACGTTTTTTGCAACGAACTTGTAGAAAAGTGTCCTGTCAGCGGTTTTCACCAGTTCTCCGTATTTGAAGTCTATTTCTATCTGTCCTGCCGTGGCAACCTCGTGGTGGTGCATTTCGATTTCTGTGTCAAAGCTGTCTTCCAGTATTGAAGCAACTTCGTTTCGGTACTCAACGGTTGTGTCCTCTGGCGGGGGTCTGAAGTATGCCTCTTTTGGTCTTAGGGTGTGGTTTCCAGGAGTGGTTTCTGGGGATTTAGGCACAACTCTTGGTGCGCCCCATGAGTCTCCGGCGCCGCCTTTTGGGCTGACCCACATGTCCCAGACAAGGTTTGTGGGGTCTATGGAGCTGAAGACAAAGTATTCTAGTTCTGGACCGAAGAAGCCGGTGTAGCCCATGGCTGCTGCTGCTTGGACTGCCTTTTTTGCCACGTATCCTCTTGGGTCTACGTTTGAGGGTTCTTTGCCTCCGAATGCTTCGTAGACGTCTCCTAGGATTATGGCGCTTTTCTGTTGTTCGTCGGTTGTCCATGGTAGGATGGCTAATGTTTCTGGGTCGGGTTTGAGAATCATGTCGGATTCGTGTATGGTTTTGAAGCCTCGTACAGATGAGCCGTCGAAGCCGATGCCTGCGGTTAGGGCTTGTCCCTCCGTGTATTGTTTTGCGGGTATCACTACATCCTGCATTAGACCTCGCATGTCTACGAAGGCTGTATGTACCCATCGGATTTTGTTTTTCTTTAGGGTTTCTTTGGCTGTGTTAATGGCCTCCATGTTGTTCACCATTCATTCAGCTGAATGTGAGAATATTACATGTTTGTATATAAATGTTTCTCAATTACTGAAGAAAAGCTTATATACTTATTCCATTAATGAACAAGTGTTCATGGTGAGGCAAAAACCAAAATTGTAGAATGGTTAATCGTTCAAATGAGGAGGAAATGGAAAATGGATTACAGTTCACATCACAAAGTGGATGACGTTGACCGCAACATCATCCGTTTACTGCAAGAGGATGCTAGAAAAAGCTTCAACAAGATAGCTGAAAGTCTGGGCATAGCCGTTGGAACAGCCTACAACCGCGTAAAGAATCTGGAGGATAAAGGTATCCTGAAGGGCTACACGATAATGTTGGATTCAGCTAAGCTTGGTTATGGTTTGACCGCTCTCATACTTATTGAGGCGGAGGGGCGGTATCTACCCGAGGTGGAGAATGAGATTGCCAAGCTGGACGAGGTTATATGCATTTACGACATCACCGGAGACTATGACATAGCGGTGGTTGCCCGATTCAAAAACAGGAGTACATTAAACAGCTTCATCAAATCGACACTGAAGATGCCCCACGTAAGCAGAACAGTTACAAACGTCGTACTCAACGTCGTTAAAGAAGACTTCAGAGTAAAAGTATAAACTATTGAGGCTCAAGCATCCTCAAGACATGATTCGATTTCTCTCTGCATTTTCATTTTACCTAGACTGCCTTTTTTACTTCTTTGTTCAGAAGATTTGCTCAGCTCAAATTAAGGGTTAAAATTTAACCCAAAACCCAAACATATTCACTCCTACGTCTATTCTCTCATATACATACACGTATCCAAAACTCGCACGCACATGCACGCATAATAAGTTTCTAATCAACTAATTTAGATTTGAATAAATAGATGAGCAGAAATAAGAAAAACGCGAGCTCAAAGATCGGGTGCATGTCTGCTGTTATCTAGGGAATGCAAGCAAGACAATAGATGCATCCGTCCCATGATGCCTCTATACCCGCTAGGCATGGGTCATGCGTCTCTTCTTTATGCTTTTTTAATCTCTCTTTTGGTTTGAAAGTCTGTTCAGAGATTTTATGTTTTTGCTCATGCATTTCTTGACACCAAATAACAATTGGCATGCCATGAGTTAACATTATAGGTTCAAGATAGATGATAATTTGACACAGTAGTCACGTTAAATGTTACACATTAGCATGTTACACAATCATTATTCACGGAGCTACAAACAGCAGTTACTAAAAGTGTAACTCATATACATATCAAATAGGGCAAACTGTAACTTTCTCTGTCTCACCAGAAGAACAAACATGCGCTAAAAGAGTAAATGCAAAAAGAGAGAGAGGTTAAAATTTAACCCCAAACCCAAGTGTATTCGTTCTTTCTAGAAATTATATTTTCCAAATTTTTAAAAACTAAAACAAAGATTCTATTCCAGATAAGAAACTTGGCGAAGGAGTCAAACAGCTCGTGAATAAGCTGCTCATCATAGGATCTACACCTCACAAGAGAGTGGACAGCATCAAATGGACACAACCTTTTCAGGACATGAAAAGATATGACTCTCTGATAATCGACCTCACCTCATTTCCGAAAGATTATCCCCCAACACTCTTCAACAACATAGGTTTGCTGAAGAGAACAGCCCGACTCTTCATCCGAGATAACAAAGAAATCTTCTGCATAATTGAAAAACCCTTAAGAATTCCGTTTAAAAAAATCCCCCTGAACTACTCGTGGATTCCCTTCCCACAAAAGCTGACAGTGAACCCCATGATACTGGGGAGAACAATAGTCCTCACGGATGAAAGATTCTCTGAATATATGGAAAATGTCGAAAAATGGGAGAACGAACTGTTCTGGGAAAACACGACCAACTGCAGCTTTGACCCCATAGCAATCAACAAATCCCAAAACTCAATAGCTGCCACCATCACAATAGACAATAGAGGAAAAATCCATTTCTTGCCAAAAACAACAAAAATCAGCCGCTCTAAGGCAATAACGCTTCTGATGGGTTTAGCCGCTGGAGAAGAGCCAGAAGAGACAGAGGAACCTGCGTGGTTAGATTCGATAGAAGTTCCAGAACTGCCCCAGACCGAAGACCCGTGGAACAGTGGTGTAGCCGCTGAAGAATACCGCAACTTGTTCTCAATAGACCATGAGAAAGTCGTGAAGGCGGTTCAATTAGTTCTGGAAGATTTGGGTATACAGACTCTTCCAAATGCCGAGTTTGACTTGATAGGCTTGAAGAGCAGCATTGTGGTATTAACTGCTTCAACGAAAGGAAAAGTTGAGGCTAAGAACGCCAAAGTCAGCCAACTGGCAAGATTCATTGAAAACCAGAGGAAGAACGAGAAAATCGTGTTTGTGGCTAACACGTACAGAGGCTTGCCCATTGACGAACGAGCAAACAAGGAACACGTCGATCTTCCAGTGAAGCTCTTTCTTGAAACAAACAACGCAATATTCTTGACAACGTTGAGCCTGTATAATCTCTGGAAAAAAGTCATCACAAACCAAATCAGCACCCAAGAAGCCTCTTTCCTACTCCACAACGAAATCGGCGAAATAGAAATATGATCCACAATTAGAGCGACTATTCGTGGTAAAAGTTTTTGCTATTCTAGTCTTCTGTAGATTGCTGTGAACAGGAAGATGCCTGCTGCAGTGAAAACTATGACTCCGCTTGTCGCCACATTGTAGATCGCTGAGAGTAGTACGCCTGTGGTCATGCTGAGGATTCCGATGCCGATGGCAGCCAATGTTGTTCCTTTAAACGAAAGATTCAGTTGAAGCGCTGAGAGCCCAGGTAGCACTAGGAGGGCGACTACAAGAATTACCCCTATCACCTTTATTGAAAGTACAATGGTGATTGCCACCAGCAGGTTGAAGGCTAATGACAGTGGACGGACAGGGATGCCCATCAGCCGGGCGCCTTCCTCGTCAAAGGTGATGGAAAGAAGCTCCTTGTAGAAGATTCCCAGCATCAGTATCGTCGAGATTCCGAGAATCAACACTATAACTAGGTCAGTCTGATCGATAGTGAGGATCGAGCCGAACAAAAAACTGAAGAGCTCAACATTGAATCCGCCAGCCAAACTTATTATGATCAGACCCGCAGAAAACCCCACTGCCAACATCACAGCTATGGCAGAGTCAGACTGAGCCAAACCTTTCCGTCTCATGTAAGATATGCCCAAAACCGCTAAAACCGAAACCAGCAACGAAGTCAAGATGGGGTTGACGCCAAGAAACAGCCCCAACGCAATCCCCCCAAAAGCCGTGTGCGCAATCCCATCGCCTAACATAGCCTCCTTCCGCAGTATCAGAAAGAGACCAACCCAAGCGCAAGCCAAAGCCGCTATAGTTCCGCCCAACAACGCATGCTGAAAGAACTGGAACTCCAGAAGCCTGAAAATCTCAACGAGCTCATTCATCTTCGAAAACCCGTCTGCATTCATGCTTGTGGAAGACGAAGTGGAAGTGCTCGCCATAGGCTTTTCTCAGAACCTCTTCGGGCTCCAATGACTCAGTTATTTCAGCTACGTTAACCCATTTGTTGATACACATAACCTTGGACATCCGACAGAAAACCGCTGTCAAATCATGGGTCACTATCAGAATGGTGATGCCCCTCTCAACATTAAGGTCGCTAAGTTTCTTGTAAAACTTCTCTTGAGTCTCCGCATCCACGCCAACTACAGGTTCATCCAACAAAATAATTTCAGGGTTCCTCACCAACGCCTTAGCCACAAAAACCCGCTGCTTCTGCCCTCCAGAAAGTTCCCCAATCCTCCTCTTCGCAATCTCAGATATTCCCATGAACTCAAGAACCTCATCCACAGACTCCCAATCCTGCCGCTTCAAGGTTCTCCCCAGATTGCTTCGGTTCACCCTGCCGAGAGACACAAGCTCTCTTACAGCCAACGGGAAATTAGAATCAAAATTTGTGGCGTGCTGCGGAACGTAGGCAACTTTTTCCCAGTCGGAGAATGATTCTATGTTCTGTCCGAAGAGACGGATGGTTCCCTTGGTTCTAGGCAGAATGTTCAGGAGGGCTAAGAGAAGAGTGGTTTTGCCTCCGCCGTTGGGACCCACTATTCCAACGTAGTCTCCTCTGTGGATTGTAAAATCGGCGTGTTCAATAACCGAAGAGTTTGACCTATTTACGTAGAGGTTTGAAACCTGCAGTATGGGAGTTTTTTCTTTCATGACGCACGATTGACTATTGTCTGCCATTTCATTTCAACTTTGCCTTATTCTTATGAAGCTTCTAATCCTGTCTTCAGGTTTTCTAAGTTTTTTTCCTGTTGTCCAAAGTAATCCAAACCATCGATGGGGCCGAGCATGAAGTAGAGCTTCAGAATCTGCACATTCTGGTCTGTGCGGGTCTCCAAATCGTTCTTGAGGGTTTGAACCGATTCTTCCGTGTAAACTGGGTCCACATACACCACGTAGGTCTCATGCTCTATCATCATGTCGACGAGGTTGGCGTAAACTTGGGCGCTGGGCTGCTCGTCCGCGGAGATGCCTATAACTCCATGCTGTTTGAAGCCGTACCTGTCAGCGAGGTATCCGAAGGCGGCGTGGGCAACAAAAACGTTCTCCTCACTTTTGGTTGAGAGTTCAGTCAGGTAGTTGTTGTCCAGTTCTTCGAATCGTGTCTTCAGATTTTGCCAGCGTTCACTGTAGTAGCCTTCATGATCTGGGTCTTTCTGGATCAGAGCCTCGTATATGCTTTGAGCCTGCTGTTTCGCCAAGAAGGGGCTTATCCATGTGTGGGGGTCATAGAGTCCCTCATTTTCGTGCTCGTCAGAATGTTCTGGCTCGGTTTCGATAAGCTGCACTCCCCTGGTGGTCTCCACGATAATTTTGTTGCTCGAATCGATGTTGGAGAGAATTTCCTCTTCGAACCAGTGGTCCAGAGATGCGCCATTGTAAATTATCACCGCAGCCTCGTCTACGGCTAAAATGTCAGCAAATGAAGGCTGCCAAGTGTGCACCTCCGTGTTGTCGGGTATAAGCTGCGTGACCTTTACTTCTTCTCCGCCTATCTGTTGGGCGAAGAAGGCGAGGGGATAGAATGTGGCTACAACTTTCAGTTTATCGCTTTCTGTTTTGTTTTGCTGCGAGTAGAAAGCGGTGGCTAAAGCCGCTGTTAGGACGATTATGGCTGTTGCGGCTACAAAGAGTTTCTGGCGCTTATTCATGTGCTCATCAAAAATATAATGAGTGCACAGTTTAATATATACACAATTCTAACTTTTAGAACAATTTCCCCGTCACCTAAGTCGATTAATCTGTTCATTGGGCAGAATGTACGCCTTCGCAGTTTTCTGTTTCCTTTGGAATCACAACCTTAATAGATGTAATAGTCTACATACAAAACTTACTTGTATGGCAGGTGTGAGTTGCTTTGAAGCGAAAAATTGTTCTGCCGTTGATTTTCGTGCTTGTGGTTATGGTTTTTTCAGGCGTAGAATTCGCTTCAGCTGCAGGAAACGTTGGCGTCGCTGTTGGGCAGACCGCTGACTACACTTACGCTATCAGTAGAACTGTAAGGGACAGCAATGGCAATTTAACCGCGTCCACACCATTCACTGTTGACTACCTTGAAACAATCACAGTTCAAGAGATTTCTGGAACCAACGTTACGTTTGAATTCGATAGGGATCTGCTTAATGGAACCGAAGAAAGGGGCACGTCTTGGGTAAATATGAGTGATGGGGACGGCACTGGATATTTTGTTATTATTTCAGCAAATGTCAAGGCGGGTGCCCTCCTATATCCGGATTGGGTAAATGAGAATGGGACTTCTGAAGGCGCTCCCTCTGCAAACGAAACTGTTCTCCTGAAGTATGGGGACGCAATGATGGAGGTCAATCATCTGAATTTTTCGTACACGATTGATGACCAGCCTCGTTCTGAAAATTATTATTGGGAAAAGTCGACGGGTTTAATCGTTAAATGGTGCATTAGCGGCTCAGAAACTGCAGAAAATGGTACGGTAGAAACTGTGAACGTTCATTTTCAGAGAGTTGGTTTAGAGCAGGTGTTCTACCCGTATATTGACAGCGACGCCTACCCGGTGACGGTAAACAGCGAATCCACCATATTAGGGTTCGAGTTCAATCAAACAGAAAAGCGGCTGAGCCTAGATTTAACTGGCAAAACCGGAACATTCGGTTCCTGTGAAATTACGTTTCCAGATGGTTTGCTTTGGGGCACTTTCTCCTTGAGCATGGATGGATATGCTTTGGTGGAGAGTGAGGACTACAGCCAAACCTATGACGGAACATATTACACGTTTAAAATCAGCAACTACATTCACAGCAGTCACACCATCGAAATCGTAGCCTCTGACGCTGTCCCCGAATTTCCAGCATGGATGATTCTGCCCTTATTCATGACAGCAACGCTGCTGGCAGTTATGCTCTACAGAAAACGGCTCCGTCACCCTCTCCAATAAATCTCTACTGTGTGGCTGCCCCAGCTATTGAAGCCTCTTCGTTTAACGGCGCGCCTTTTTCGCCAGTTCTTTCTTGAGACATTCTGGACATCTGGTGAAAGGAATAACTTCACATGAGCCGTCCTCAAGTATTACCTTCATAACGTCTTCATCAGTCAAATCGGCGCCACAATCCACACACTTACGCTTACCCAAGCTTGTGAACTCCAGTACAGCCAAGAAGTTTGAAGACAACACTATAAACTTAGCGTAACACTTGAGAAGAGTATTCCAAAACATGTGTAGTGGTAGCCCGGGGGAGATTCGAACTCCCGTCAGAGGGTCCAGAGCCCTCCATGATTGACCGCTACACCACCGGGCTTAATCTTCTTCTATGTTACAGGAGAGTTCTTTTCTCATTAATAAGTTACCTCAGAATTTTCTGGGCTTAGACCTCATTGAAGCCTCTCTAGACTCAAAAGTTATATTCTTTTAGAAAACAAAAGGGTATACCATCAGTTAAAGGGGTGAAAGAAATTGCATATTTCTGGGAAATTAGCTATCGTGGGCTTCATCTTATTCATAGCCGGAATGATATGGAAACTAGCAATGGGAATTCCGTTGGGTTTTTGGGCAAGTCCTCAGGAGGACTTGGTTACTGCGTGGCAAATTGTTACTGCGGTTCATTGGGCAGGTTTCTTCATCTTTGTAATTTCGTTGATCTACTATCTCTGGAAAGGACGAAAAGCATGATAGCCTATTGAGTGTATGGGGTGAATCTATGGCAACAGTGAAAGAATTGCAGGAGCAAGCGGTAAGATACTTTTGTGACCGCCCAAAGAACTTTCCAACTGGAAGACCGTTTAACTGCTGCGAAAGCGTTCTCTTAGCTCTCAAAGACTATTTGGGAGAAGAAACCGAGTTAATTCCAAAAATTGGAACTGGTATCGGTGCTGGTGTTTCATTAAATGGCTTGCTTTGTGGCTCAATCTCGAGCATAGCAATCGCTACTGGCATGAAGTATGGTCGAAACAGTCCAGAAGCAAATCCCCAACCCATTTGGGAAATAGTAGATAACTACGTAGCGGAGTTCAAGGATAAATTTGGTTACATGAATTGCAGGGAACTAACGGGTTTGAATGTAAAAACTAAGGAAGGACAGAAGGAATATTTTGCTAGAGTTCATGACTATGCTTGTGCAGATAGAATAAGATTTGCAGTAAGAAAAGGAGTAGAGATACTCACAAAATAACCCTTTTATGTTGTTTTAGTGTTTATTTTGGGAACGTGATACCAGAAATTAAGGAGGACACTCCGACAACTAAACGTGGGACAAAGAATGAAACGAGATAGTCTGAGGTGAAAAGAGTAAAATCGTCAGAAAAGAATAATTGACTGAACAATAGCCATATTATAATCAAACCACAAATCAATGCAAGTATTGTACGGCTTTTAGATGTCGTGCTTTTTTGCTTCCAGCGTTTCTTTATAGCCTCAACCCTTGGATGAGAACCAAATCCTAACATCAGTCCGATACAAATCGTCTGGAAAGAGCCAAATATTAAGATAGCCCAAACAAGAAAATTTCGAACATAGGTCCATGGCGGAGCACCAAGATTAACCCATACAAGGTCCAGCGTTGCGATAACCAAAACGTATCCACCAACTATAACTAAGAATAATCCAGCAATCCTTCCAAGAGGACTCATTCTAATTCCCCCATCTGTGAATCATATCAAATACTTAATAAGCTTTTTTTAATGTTATTAATAAATCTCTCATCACCCCTCTTTTCGGGAACCAAAATGGATGGAAGAAAGGGGTTTCTGTACGTATTAGCTCACTTGATACAAAGTACAGGAAGACAAATCGTAATATTTATATATTTAGTCATAACCTCAGGGTATCTACGGCGGGTCCAGATGGACGTTCCTGAACCCCAAAAGGAAGACGAATCACGCTAGAAACGGAATTCTCGCCAAAAAAATTGCCGAGAGGCGAAAAGTTACGCAAAAAAAAGATATTTCGCGTAGAGTAAACGAAAAATGCCCTGAATGCGGAAGCCCCAATCTTATCCACGATTATGATACTGGCGAGACCATCTGCGGAGGCTGCGGTCTAGTTGTCAGAGAGCAGATGATGGATAAGGGTCCAGAATGGCGAGCCTTCACTCAAGAAGAAAAGGCGTCCAGGAGCCGCGTTGGAGTTCCCACCTCATATTCTGTTCACGACAAAGGATTATCTACAGCCATAGGACGCGTGGACAGGGACGCATTCGGACGTAAACTTCCTCTATCCACGAGACTGCAGATGTGGAGACTCCGGAAATGGCAGATAAGATCCCGCGTTCACTCCTCCATAGACCGAAATCTTGCCCAAGCCATGGCAGAGCTGGATCGTCTTTCCGATAAATCATATATTCCCGGCCCAGTCAAGGAGAAAGCCGCAATCATTTACCGTAAGGCTTTAGACAAAGGATTAGTGCGAGGCAGATCTATCGCCGCCATTGCCGCTGCATCTCTGTACGCTGCTTGCCGAACCACTGGAACCCCCAGAACTCTTCGGGAGATAGCTGAAGCCAGTTTTGTGGACAAGAAGGATGTGGCTCGTTGCTACCGTCTACTGCTAAGAGAGCTGAATGTTCAGATGCCAATCGCTGATCCTCTAACCTACGTTTCTAAAATCGCTGAGAGAACAGGTATCTCCGGTCCGACTCAGGGTCATGCGATTAAGATTCTTCATGAGGCTAGGAAAAGGCGTGCAGCTGCGGGTAAGGATCCTATGGGTTTGGCTGCTGCTGCGTTGTATATTGCTTGTTTGGTGAAGAATGAGAAGAAGACTCAGAAGGATATTGCTGAGGCTGCGGGTGTAACTGAGGTTACTGTCCGGAACAGGTATAAGAGTTTGAGGAGACAGTTAGGTATAGAGCTGCCCGATTAGTCTGTTTCCTCTGTTTTTGTCAGCTCCATAATTATAGGTCCCGTGTACCCACATTCTGCGCACGCATACTGTCTAGGGCTTATTCCGTACAACCATGGATTTGTGTGAAATATTTTTTTGCTTCCACATTTCGGGCAAACGTTGATTGTTGCTTCGCCTACTTTCTTGTGTTTCAGTCCTTTCAGTACTTCACGGAAATCTGCAAGTATACCCATTTTGTTTCTCTCATCTGTTATTGAAGTTCAACGTTTTCTTCTGGGTAGCCCTGATGGATGAGGTATGTTCTGACTTTGTCTCGGTGGTCGCCTTGCAGGATGATTTCCTCGTTTTTTGCTGTTCCCCCACAGGCGCAGAAAGCTTTGAGTTTCTGGGCTAACCGGCTTAGGTTTGCTTCTTTGTTGCTGATGCCATCGACAATGGTTACTGCTTTTCCCCATTTTCTGGTTTCTAAACGCACTCGTATTCGTTGTTGTTCTTTGCCGATTTCTTCACAGACACAAATATCTAAGGGTAGGCCGCAGGTAGGACAAATTTCAGCCATGATACTCAACTGTAAAAGGCACCGTTGACCTATATAAAATTTTCAATGCTCTCCGAGTTGATTGCCGTTAAGTATTTAAGAATGGGAGAATGTTGCCTGCTCGTGGATATTACGGATTTTGTCTTATGGCGACTATTAAAATAATGAATATCTTTGGTCAGGTGAAGATAGAGGGCACCCAGCTAGAGGCAAAAGAAGTGGCTAAACTGAACTGTCTGACCATAAGGCATCCGTTTAGAGTGTCTGCTTTACTGGGAGTTTTGTTTCTGGTAGTTGGGGTCAGCCTTTTGGGGCATTCGATTTCTGCGATTCAGGATAACGAGCGGCTGGCGACAAGCGCTGACTGGACGCTTGAGCAGATGTGGCATTATGACGGATCTATTTGCTGGTGGAGTAGCGCTTATGTTACATTATTTCTTCCGTTGACAGCGGTCTTTCTGACGATAAGTGGCGTTATTTTGGTTTCGCAGCAGCTTTTGGCAATGTTGCGTCACAAAGGTGTGCTCTGACCTTTGAAGATGTGTCAAAGGTGCTTCCAAAGAAAATTGTGAATGGTCAATTGACTGAAAAAATAAGGATGCAAAGAAGAAGGAAGTCGGTGTTCACTCTGTTTCTTCGGCCACTATCATGGTTAAGGTTGACCTGACTTTATCTAAGCTTCGCAGATTCCAAGTAACAATTTCCCTGAGTTTATCCATTGTTTCTGCCTTAACCACGGCTATAATATCATAAACGCCGTAAACGATGTATGTCTCCTTTACAAAGTCCATATTTTTCAGGGATTCCAGAACGCTGTTCACAGCACCCGTCTCAGTGGTTATCAAAACATACGCCATAGGCATAACATAACCTCTTCAAATCCATTTTTTTACCCTTTTAATACTCAACCTATCCTACAATCAGGATAAATAACTTACCCAACAACGAGCCAAAACTGGTCCATTGCCGCCAGCAAACACATTCATATTTAGGAGCCTAATAACAGATATTTGTTGAAAACCAACTACTATTGGATTTCGGAGCAATCTAATCTGACGACTCGTCCTCCACTTTCTGATTTTCCCACAACGGATTCCAAGAATGATTAAACTTAGATAGCACCCACAAAGCATTTATTTTCTTGGCGGGAACAATCATATCCTTCAAAAAGGTCGATTTCTTTGGGGGATAAAAAGAAGAGTATAATTGTTGTTGCAGACACCCACTTCGGGTTAAGTACAAAAATTGAAGCTTGTGACCCAAATGCTTTTGCGGATTTCTTGAATTGGATCAAAGAACTGGAAAAAGGCGAGAAAAAGACGCTGAAAATCGGAGATTGGGGTTCAGCGGATGTTGAGGCGCCATTGGAGCTTGAGCCACCTGAGAAGATAATTCTTCTTGGCGATATACTGGAACTTTGGACTGCTTCAGATGAATCCATTTTTGCGTCAACAATACACATAATACAATTATTGTCAGAGTTGAATTGTGAGAAGATCTATGTATTGGGAAACCATGATCGTGATCTTATAAGCATTAAAGGAAGGTATCCTCTGGGCACCTCAGATATTGAAATTATTGAAGATGAGTATTGGATTACAAAAGGGAATTATGATTATTGCTTTTTGCATGGCCATCAATTTGACAAGCATTTCGAGTTGCCAACTTGGAAATTAATGATGCTTTTTCGAAAGCCAGCACTTGCTTTCGGAAATTGGACATGGGTTATAGTAGCCTTATTTTTTATGGATTTGGTATCTGTTTTGGCTGGATTTGGGGGTATTGCTAATATAATGTTATGCGCTTTGTTATTCTCTATTTCGCTACCGTTTTTAGCCTTCAAGGTCGCGAGACCTCTGTGGAACAAACTTAGAACCATAAGATATGAACCCATTACCGCTCGCGCGGCTGCGACTGACAGACGCGATAAAGTGTGGGTAAATTTTGGGGATTTACTTGATCCAGAAAGGTTTTTGACTGTTGTATATGGGCATACACACACGATTGGTATCTGGGAAGAATATGGTTTATGGACAGAAACCTTGTCAAGCGCAGAGGGGTATGAACGTCACCTTATGGATATTCTGAATCTTCCGTCGTGGGTGAGCAATCCATCGGCGGGAAAAAAATCTACCTCGGACGAAGAGTCTATAGAAAATGAGATTTCTAATGTTTTTCTTTACATCAATGAAAATTTCGCCCCGTTATTCATTGGATGGAGTTCTAAGAACAAAAAGCCATACTTGATTCCAGACGATGTTATTTTTGAAAAGCGTGAAAATGGGAATTTGTCTAACTTCAGTGGACAATACGGTGAAGTTCTAATAAACGATCAGAATATAGAAAAAAAATTGAAAGAAATCGATTGGCCCGAGGAACTAATCAAAAAATGGATGAAGGGATTCAATGTATCTTAATCTATCTGCGTTGCCCATCTTGTTGATTCTTTACATCGTGGAAAAACTTTAGGAATACCTACACGGCAGCTATTCTCTCAGCAAACTAGGATGACAAGTTTTTCTTTATTTGCTGTTCTGCAGTTTCTGCGTAGGATTGGTCTATCTCGAAGCCTATGTAGTCGATGCCCAGCCTCAGGCAGGCAACCGCAGTGTTGCCGATTCCCATGAACGGGTCTAAAACAAGCTTGGTCCGCTCTAACCCATGAAATTTGATGCACATCATCGGCAGCTTAGGCGGAAACGCAGAAGGATGCGGTCTCTGCCTCCTCCGGGACCAGATTGTCTCATAAGGAATAAACCAAGTGTCTTAGGCGGATACCAACATTTGAAGCATCATTACAGTCTTAAGAAAGGTTAACTTTTCTAGAAAAAGTAATTAAAAGCATCAATTATTACCAAATATTGTTCTTTGATGTGAATCAAAAATGCCAACGATAGAGGGGATTAATTTTTAAGATAAAACATCAATTTAACAGGGGGAAGGTTTAATGTCTGAAGTTGGATTCAAGATTAGCTCACGGCTCCTTGACCACATTGGACTTGCTATGTATTCCAGTTTGCCTAAAGCAATCAGCGAATTAGTAGCAAATAGTTATGACGCTGACGCAAAAAACGTTCACATTATCATTCCAGAGACTCTTCCAAAGGGTGAGATCATTATTGAAGATGACGGAGTTGGAATGAACAAGAAAGACATTAAAGAAGTTTACATGGATTTAGGAGGAATGAATCGAATCGAAGAGAGGACTCCAATTCACAAGCGCTTAAAAATTGGGTCAAAAGGGATAGGAAAATTGGCGGGCTTGGGCATTTCTACTATTGTGCAAATTGAAACAATCAGAGATAGAACAAAATGTACATTTGAAATAGATCGGGAAAAAATGGAAAATATTACTCTTGAAAAAATAAAGTTTCCAATAACAGAAGAAAGGACAACACAGAAAAACGGAACAAAAATAACCTTAAAAAAATTGTTATCACACGTTAGTTCAATCAATGAAGAAGACCTGAGAAGGTTCTTAGCACAAGAATTCGTCGCACGAGCAAATTTTCACGTCTATGTTAATGGAGAAGAAATACGAATAGAAGAAATAACAAATGTAGATAGACGGAAAATTGATAGTGCGATTGGAGAATTTGGTAATATTGAAGGTTATATTATCATTGCAAAGAAGCCCAGCGTGTTAAAAAAACATCATTTAAAATACGGAATAGTAACTACAGTGAGAAAAAGACGTGTTATGGGCCCTACAGTATTTGATATTAATGCTCGTGGTCATCATTATAGAGTTGCCGAGCATATTTACGGAGAAATTGAAGTCCCTTTTTTGGATCCAGAGAAACCGGAAAACAAGCTGGACCAGTTTATCATATCTACGAGCAGAACTGGTTTTAATGTGAATCACCCCAAATTCATCAAATATAAACAATGGGTAGAAAAGAAACTCATAGAAATTTGTCGAAGATTGGAAGCTGAGCAGGCGGAAGAACGCAAAAAGAAAATCTTACAAAGCGATGAGTTCCAAAAAATGTTAGTGAAACTCCCATCAGAGCTTAGAGATGACATACGAGACAAAATAAAAGGAATGATCGAAAACATTGCTCCATACCTAAATGAGTGTTCTCCACAGCGGGCTGACACAATAGTCAAGGCTCTTTTAAAGATTATTGAATCTGGAGAAATGATTACTATTTTAGAAAAACTTGAACAAGCGGGTGAAAGAGACATCAAACAATTGGCAAAACATCTCACATCTTGGGGACTTTATGAAATAAATACAGTCATAGAACATGTTAAAACCCGTCTAACAATTATTACCAAATTTGAGAAACTTCTTGAGCAAATTGGCACATTAGAATACCCTACAATTCACAAGCTTTTTGAAAAGAATTTGTGGTTGCTAGATGATGATTATAGAATTTTTTCGAGCAATAAACAACTCAAAACAGTGTTAGAAAACAAAATACAAAAGAAGTTTATGAAACATAACAAAGATCGCCCGGACCTTATTGTTAAAAGTTCACGTGACGATGTGATTATAATCGAACTTAAACGACCTGCTCATCTTGTTGATCAAAATGACTTCGCACAAATATCCTCCTACAAATCCATTGTAAACAGTCACCTTCCAAACACTAAGACTGTTAAATCATATTTGATTGGCAATGAATATGACGAAGCAGTAAGGAATCCAGACTATGAAAGAATTGGAATCTTCATGCTCAGCTATTTAGATGTACTGCAACAAGCGAAGGAAAGATACAAAGAACTATTAGGTAAACTTAATAGCTGAAAGCAATGCTCGAGTGTTGATCGTAGATGCCAAGTTTGACCCTAAAAGAAAGAGTAGATGCATACAATAAGACTTTTCCATCCTACCCGAAATTGGCTACTAGCAACGGATGGATAGTTGGCACGTGGATCATAGGAAATTATTATCGAAACAAAAGTGATTACTATGGTTGTTACCCTCACTCTTACCTCAAAAGAATAGGGTCAATGTTTCCAGATTGCAAAAAAATTTTGCATGTCTTCTCGGGTTCTGTTCAACAGGACGATACGTTTGATATTAACCCTCAATACAACCCCACATATGTTGGAGATGCACATAAACTATCAGAAATTGTCAAACAAAAATATGAACTAATCTTTGCAGACCCTCCATATTCCGAAGAAGATGCACAACATTATGGTACGCCAATGATAAACCGAAACGTTGTTGTCAAAGAATGTGCAAAAGTTCTCGAAAATGAGGGATTTATGGTGTGGCTAGACCAAGTTTTCCCTATGTACAGGAAAAAAGAGTTGAAACTTGTTGGCGTTATTGGGGTAATAAGAAGTACAAACCATAGAGTAAGAACCGCTTTTATTTTCAGAAAAACAAATCAAACGAATCCCTAAACAGCCCAGTCATATTAGGAGACTAATAATACTTCATTGTTGAAAAACAGCTTTTTTCAGGAAATAATCGCTCTCCTGCTTGAAGGTAGAGAGAAACGTCCTCGAAAAAGTTGCGATGGCAACCAAGAATTTTTGTTACATAAGGAGAAATATTGTTCCAACTGTCACAAGAAGGGTTCCAAAGAATACTTTCTTGGCAAGGGGGTCTCTCAAATAAAACATAGCAATTATCGCGGAAAAGATGGGGGTTATAGACGTAATAGGCGCCGCAATATTGGCATCAGTGAAATCTAAGCCAAAATATAGAAGGTGTCTCCAGCAACCAATACTAGAATGGATGAGGCACCAATAATAGCTAGAGACATCAAGTCCAGCTCAGAAAGTAGACCCCATTTCCCTAGAAGAACAAGCATCAAAAAAGCGAAGATCAGAGCAGAAATGCTTCTAAGCAAATTAAACTTTAATGGGTTTATATCAAGGATTGCCTTCTTGTACAAAGAAGCACCCAAAGCCCAGCAAAATGCAGCCATGATAATTGAGATCACACCAAACATTTTCAGTCCTCATATCAGACGCGCACGTATTTAGTATAGATGACAAGCAACGAAGTGGTTCTTCTCAATTTCCAACATAACAGGTTCTTCAATGGGACACTTGTCAAAAGCTTTTGGGCAACGTGGATGGAAACGGCATCCTGAAGGTATTTTAATCGCCGAGGGAACCTCTCCTTTAAGTTCTATAGTTTTTCGCTTTCGTTCAGTATCAGGAATTGGAATAGCTGAGAGTAAGGCTTGTGTGTATGGATGCAAAGGATTTGAGAAGATAGTTCCTTTTTTACCTAGTTCAACAATTTTTCCTAGATACATGATGGCTATTCTATTCGATATATATTTGGCAACAGCCAGATCGTGAGTAATAAAAAGGTATGTTAATCCCAGTTCTTTTCTTAATTCTAGCATAAGATCGATGAGGGTTGTTCTGAGGGAAACATCGATCATGGAGACAGGTTCGTCTGCTACAACAAACTCCGGTTCGGTTATAATTGATCTGGCGAGAGCGATCCGTTGTCGCTGTCCCCCGCTCAGTTGATGTGGATAAAGATTAATGAATTGGTCGGCGGGTGTTAAGCCAACCTTTTCGAGAATTTTCAATACCTTTTTTTTCTTCTCAATTCCGCTTGCCAAATTATGGATTTCAAGTGGATGACCGATAGCGGTTCCTACTCTCATTCTGGGGTTAAGTGACGCATAGGGGTCTTGAAAAATAATCTGTATCTTTCTTCTCTGTAACCTGAGTTCTTCACCTTTAAGATGCGTAATGTCTTTTCCATCAAAGAAGATTTTACCTCCAGTAGGTTCGAGAAGTCTCACAAGAAGCTTTCCAACTGTTGTCTTCCCGCAACCACTTTCACCAGCCAATGAAAATACCTCTCCGCCGTTTATTGAAAAGCTGATACCATCAACTGCTTTGACAAAGTCTCTAGTTCGTGTGAACAGTTTCTCGAAGAAACTTTTCTGAACCGGAAAATACTTTTTTAATTCTTCAATGGTCATAACTGCGCTCAAGGTTAGGTTCCTCCCTAAAGCATCTCACAAAGTGTCCTGGGTTAGACTCAACAATTGAAGGTTCTTCTACCCAACATTTTTTGCTAGCAATGGAACAGCGAGGTGAAAAGCGACAGCCTTTTGGGGGATTAAGCAGATTTGGGGGAATACCGGGAATAGCCTCCAGCTTCTGTTCTGCCAATTCGATATTTGGTATACTTCGTAGAAGCCCCCGCGTATATGGGTGCCTCGGATTTCTATACAGTTCCCCGCTGTTTGCATATTCAACAAGACTGCCAGCATACATCACAAGGATTTTATCACATCTCTCCAAGACAATGCTTAAATCGTGAGTTATGAGGATAAGAGCCATTCCATACATTTCCCCTAGTTCTTTCAAAAGATCCAATATCTTCGCCTGAACTATAACGTCTAGAGCGGTAGTGGGTTCATCAGCGATTACTAAATCAGGGTTAAGGGCAATTGCCAAAGCTATCATAATACGTTGCCGCATTCCACCGCTAAATTGATGTGGATAATCATCTATACGCTCAGACAATATTCCTACATCGTGCAGTGCCTTTTCGGTGCGTTCAAGCGCTTCTCTTTCGCTTATTTCAGGTTCATGGGCGTGTATCAACTCAACGAAGTGCGCTCCAACTTTCTTAACGGGATTCAGAGAAGTCATGGGATCTTGAAAAACTAAACCAATTTTCTTCCCTCGGAGAGAACGCATCTCCTCATCTGAGAGACTCAATATATCTGTTCCATCAATTCTTATGTGACCGCTAACAATTACGCCTGGAGGAGGAACAAGGCGAATTATTGAAAGTCCCAAGGTGGTTTTTCCGGAACCAGATTCACCAACTAGTCCCAGCGTTTCGCCTTTTTTCAGAGTGAAGGATAAGTTATCTACGGCTCGAATTTTTCCTCTTTTAGTCCGGTATTCTATTGTCAAAGAGTCAACTTCTAACAACGGCATATCAGATCACATCATTTCTCAAGTCTTGGGTTCAGCATTTCGTTTAGTCCTTCTCCGATTAGAGTGAATCCCAGTGCGAGGAGAACGATCATGATGCCGGGAAAAGTTATGACCCACCATGCACCACTTGGCAGAAGCTCAAAACCCTTGGTTAAGTCCCAACCCCAATCTGGAACATCTATTCCCACTCCCAACCCTACAAAGGTTAAGCCTGCTGCAGTTAGAATAGCGTCTGCAAAATTGACTGTGGCCACCACTACTATTGAGGGAACCACGTTTGGCAGAATGTAACGAAGAAGTATTGTGCGCCCTTTTGCACCTGATGCTTTTGCCGCTTCAGTGTAAGGTAGTTCCTTTATTGTTAGAACTTGGCTTCGCACCACCCTGAAGTAGGATGGAACGTAGACAACCGCGATCGAGATAGCCATATTAACGACTCCTCTCCCCATCATCGCGGCTATTGCTATGGCGAGAACTAAACCTGGAAAAGCGTAGAGACTATCCATTACTAATGAGCAGACTTTTTCGATCATGCCCCCAGCATAAGATGCAAAAAGACTAATGGGTACGCCTATAATGAAACAAAAACAAACCGAAAGAACCGCTACTTGGAGCATAACTGCTCCCCCAGATAGAACTCGACTCAACATGTCCTGCCCTAATTTATTTGTTCCCATAGGGAATTCCCAGCTAGGAGGAGACTTCAGTGGATTATTGATTGTTGGTGGAGTAGCTGTCGGATCGCTGGGAGTGATCCAGGGGCTTATTAACGTCATTATGACTATTGATAAGACTATTGTCGCCCCTATAAGTGTCATCCAACCCGCAGAGCCTCTCTTGGTTAAAGAAGCTAAACCCGGCAACAACTTTGTAAGGAGGGATCGTTCGGGTTTCAATCTATTCAATCTAATCTCTCCTATAATCTTATCCTCGGGTCAAGGTATGCATAGAAAATATCTACAATTAGGTTAACCAGGGCAACGATGAGACCAAAATAGACTACTGCCCCTTGAATAGCAGTATAGTCTCTATAATTTATTCTAGAGACCAGATATCTTCCCAATCCTGGCCAAGAAAACGTTGTCTCTGTTAGTATAGCCCCGCCGAGGAGAGTGGCAAACTGCAGCCCCATCATTGTTAGAATCGGTAGAAAAGCATTTCTGAAGGCGTACCCGTAAACCACAGTTTTTTCTCTTAGTCCTCTAGCCCTTGCGGCAGTAACATACTCAACTCGTAGGGTTTCGAGCATATTATTTCTGGTTAATCTAATGAATACTCCGGAGAGAACTATTCCGAGCGTTAAAGAGGGCAGAAATAGACCCTTCAACGCTTCGACAAACTTGATAATGTTGCCTTCAAGGAGACTGTCAATTGTGAATAAACCAGTTGACATATGCACTTCTCCAACAGACATGAAATGCCATGATATAACAGTCCAAACCAGCCAACCAGCTAAAAAAGCAGGGAGACAAAACAGGAAACCTTTTGGCCAAAATTTCACGTTTCTTCTCTTCAACACAACGAAGCATAATATGGAACAGATTAAACCTGCGGGTAATGCCCACAACAAAACGGTAGCTAAGCCTTCTGCAGGATAGTTCAAATCGAGAATCAAGCCATAAGGCTCCATTGTGGGTCTCGTACGCAGTCCTGTGGGGAACAAGCCAAGTTCGACGGCGAAAATCAATTGAAATATCATACCTAGAAAAAAGACTGGAATAGCGTATGCTATAATTCCGAAAGCTCTAATGAAATGATCTTGAGCCGAATTGTAAAACTTGGAAGACCTTACGCCCAGTAGTACTCCGAGGGCAATTGCGATGAAAACAGAAAAAATTGCGAGCTCAAGCGTAGCTGGGAATGCTGAGAAAATTTGTTGCCCAACCGGTGAGTAATCTTGCATTGACTTTCCAAAGTCTCCCCTTAATAGACCTCCCAAATATTCCAAGTATTGAATGTGCAGAGGCTTGTCTAATCCTAATCTGCTTCTCATCTCATTCATGGATTCTTCGCTGGCTCTTCTTTCAAAATGGAGTGCAACGGGGTCGCCAGGCATAACTCGAACAACTATAAACACGATTGAAAGCAAAAGTAGTATCATGGGTATCATAAGCAGTATTCTAGTGATTATGTAGGTACGTAATCCCATGAAACAACACCTTTTTCGTTACGAAAATAGGTTAAAAAAAAGGGGAAGGTGAGGCGAACATGGTTGCTAATCGGCTTCAGCATATATGTACCACATTCGCCAGTTCTGTGTTATGTCCAAGTAAACTCCTTCGATATCCGGATTCGTTACAGCGTAAGCCTTTCCTTGCCATAATGGAACCACGGGGCAGTCCGTCACGGCGTAACCGTCAATCTCTGCATATTTTGATATTCGCTCACTTTCGACTGTGGTGGCTCGTGCCGCGTCATAGGCAGCTTTCATCTCAGTGTAATGTTCACCGTTTTCTATATAGTGATGGTTGAGCCATACGGCATAGTATAAGAAGGCATAGTTGTCTGGATCGATATAATCTGGGTACCAACCATAGATGAAAACCTCCATGATTCCTTCGTTTCTGTTAAGCCGGTAGCTTGGCCAGTCAGCATTCTTCAGGGTTACATCTATTACTCCACTTGCCTCAAGTGATGACTTGTAAATGATGGCTTGATCCTCACTTGCGGGATAGTGCCCAGACGATTCATACCATAAGTCAATTGCCAGTTTGTTGTCCTCGTTGTAGCCTAATTCAGCAAGCAAGCTTCTGGTGAGTTCATAGTTTGCATCTCCAAGCTCCGCGAACGCTTCGGTGTGTCCCATCATTCCGTCTGGTATTATGCTGTACAATGGAGTTGCTTGATCCAGGAACACTGTTTCACACATGGTTGGTCTATCTAAAGCCGCTGTGATGGCTTTTCTCACTCTCGCATCATTGAATGGCTCTATTTCCTCTTGGAAGATAATGTATTGAATAGCTGCTCCAGTTCCCTCCCAGACCTTGAGGTCTGGATTATCCTGAAGATCCTCTATGTCCACTGCCTCAAGATGTCTAAACGCAATGTCAACGTCTCCAGCTGTGATGGCGGTTCGAAGTGCTGTGGAAGAAGCGTAGAATTTAATCACAATTTTCTGTGTTTTTGGGTATCCCTCATCTGCGCGCCAGTAGTTTGGATTCGCTTCCAACCACATCTCCTGATCCTCATCACCTACGCGAGTCCATTTTGTCAGCTTGTATGGGCCCAAATCCATAGGAGTGCGTGTTCGTGCATCTGTACCATTAGAGTACCAGACTACATCACCTGTGTCCCATTCGGTTTGCCACCCGCCGGCGTAATCAGGATTAACGATGTAGGATGCTTGGCATGCCATTAGCCCCAGCATTGATGAGAAGGGTATCTTCAGATTAAACCGAACCACATATGTGCTTATGACTTCTACGCTTTCTATTATGGCATCATATTCCATGTTTAGTTGGGGGCCGTCAGGACTAGCAATCCCTATGTTTCTATCAAAACTGTATTTTACGTGCTCAGCGGTGAATTCTGTTTCGCCGTCGTCAAAATAAACGCCTTCTCTCAGCGTGAAGTCCCAAGTTAACCCGTCATCACTCACGTCCCAACTTGTTGCTAGAGCCGCAAGGTAATCATCAGCACCAGCGCTTGAACCAGGTTTAATCTCAACTAATCCACTGCCTGTGTTCTGGATTATTTCCCACCCAAAGAAGTCGTAGGCTTGAGCCGGATCGAGCGCCGACTCAACACTGTCAGTAGTCCCCATGATTAGCGTGTCCTTAAGCTTCTCCTCCGCCGGAGCGAAATATACCTGATAAGCATAGATTCCAGCGATAACTACAATGATTATCAGCACTATTGCAATAACTACTGTAGTCGAAACGCCCTTTCTAGAATTTTTAGATTTCATTCTCCTCCCTCCTGAAAGCTATTTTCGATTGGAGTCTGAGTTTTGAGGATTTAAGGTTTTGCATACCGTCCATAGAAAAGATGGGGAGT
The DNA here is from genome assembly GCA_964399485.1 of uncultured Candidatus Bathyarchaeia archaeon. Lineage (GTDB taxonomy): Archaea > Thermoproteota > Bathyarchaeia > Bathyarchaeales > Bathyarchaeaceae > Bathyarchaeum. The sequence continues at coordinate 23,403 of CAYNQS010000014.1, forward strand.
TGCTGGAGAGGTCTCGATTTGTCGCTGTTTCAAGTCCGGTCTACGACACGCAGGTCATCTACGATAATATTCAAAAAAATCCCAGCTGTTGATTTGGTCGCAAACGTTAAATACCATATTCTTTGAGTTTTAAAGGGGAGAAAATGAAAATTAATAAGGTTGCTAAATTTCTCCTACTTGTTTCATTGCTTTCTTCTTTAAGTTTAATTACACCTTTACCTGCCAAGGCGGCTTTCGACCTCTCTCAGGCAGCCTACTACGATGAAGTTAAGAGTGCTCTTTCTCTCTCTCCCGAGCAGGAGGAAATGCTTGAAAAGTATGGCTTCGTAGTCGTTGAACTATCAAATGACACAGACCCACTTGAAGACATCTTCAATCCTGCACTGCGTTTTGAAGACTTCTACTACTACAAAGTCTATCACAACGACCTACCCGTATTCGTCACCACCGACTCGATTCTTCACCTATTCCACGTAGTCTTTGACTGCTCACTGAAACTTATCGAAAAGCAAAACCTATACCCTATGGCACTTGATATCGCCCAATACGCATACCAGACATCACTAAACGACTACAACGCCATCCCACATGACGGCTCCATACGATACTGGGCAACAAGAAACTCCACAATCTACTTTGCCGTAGCCCTCTCCCTACTCACAGGCGAAACCGCAAACGTGCCCACAGAACTTTTATCAGACTTATACTTCTTCCTAAACAACATATACGCCGAGGACCCACAGTTCGTTCATGCAGCATGGTGGAATCTCCTAGACTTCGAACCACCTGTGTCCGTAGAGATAAACTACGATTTCACACAATTCACTGTGCGGGGACATTACCTAGGCGACACTCAACTCGAACAATATTTCCGCACCTTAATGTGGTTTGGTCGCTGCCCAATTTTTATTCCACGCGACAACGAATCATATGATTGGGATACACTACATATTGACGACGCATCCATGGTTTACATGAGAGATATCCTGAAATTAAATCCACAATACTATGAAAAGTGGAAGCTGCTTTATGATGTAACCAGCGCCCTCGTAGGCGAGAGCGACTCAATAAACCTGTTGAACCTCGAAGTTGCACTCAACAACGTCTTCGGAAGCGCCAACGAATATCTACCTTACGTTTCTGCTCAGGGCGGACTTGCCTCGTTAAGGGAAGAGTTAGGCAAACCCGCATACGCGCAGCAGATATTATCCCAAGCTTTATTATCGGGACCTGAACCGCTTCCACGCTACCCACTAGTTTACCAATTTATGGGGCAACGTTATGTACCCGACTCCTACATCTTCCAGTATCTCTGCTGGGACAAAGTGGGACGGAACTCTTTTGTTGGGGGACGGCGGATACTGCCCAAGGGGCTCGACATTTTTGCAGTTTTGGGCTCAGAACGAGCATACCAACTATTAGCCCCCGATTTTGAATATGAGGGATTTGAGGAAAACCTCGAAAACCTAACATCAACCTTTGCGGATTGGAGTGAAAGCGACTGGCAGAAGTCATCGTATACATCTTGGATATATGCCCTAGAAAGCCTGATTTACCCAATCTACTTCGACGAGTATCCCGAGTTTATGCAAACATTGGCATGGCAAGATGAGAAACTGAACACAGCATTGGGAAGCTGGGCTCAACTGAGACATGACACCATACTATACGCCAAACAAACCTACATACCAGTGTTAATCTGTAGCTACCCCGAAGCCTTCGCTGAACCCAACCCAACCTTTTACTCGAGAATGCAGGACTTATGCGAACGAACCCTCGGAGCAGTAAACATACTTGAACCAGAGGAAGTGAACCCTACAATAACAGACTCACTCCAAACATTGAAAGATGCAACCCAAAAGCTTGAAGTTATCTCAGAGAAGGAGCTAGCCAAGGAGCCGCTTACAGAAGATGAGGTTGACTTCATAAAAACGCTAGTCTGGCAGTGCGGCTCGGGCGGCTTCATAGGATGGTACGTTGACACAATCCACGCCATCGCCCACGCAGCAAACAGCACTGCAACCTTAGAAACTCCGGTAATAGCGGACGTAGCAACCTTTCCGCCAGACGACATAGAGTATCCGCCTCAGATACTGCACGTCGGCACTGGCTACGTAAACGCTTTGGTTGTTTTGTATCCTAAGCCGGATGGAACTTTGGTGGCTGCTGTAGGTCCAGTTTTTTCCTACTATGAGTTTAGACTTGTAGGAACTTGGGATTCGAACGATCAAAAATGGGATCTTAGGCGTTTGAACGATGATGAATGGAAGGAAATGCTGACATGGAGCAACAGGACCGAGTACCTCCCTGAGTGGCTCCAAGACGTTTACGGAAGGGCGGAGCCGCTGCAAATTCCCGAGGACCTTAACAGCACCGTGTTTGCTGTTTTAATGGTGTCAACTCTAACTGTCTTGGCGCTTTGGAAGGTAATTAAAGCCAAGAAAAAGTTCATTCGCACCAAAATAGATTGACGCACCATAAGCCAAAAAACGGGTATTTTCCCAAAATTCATTTTTTACATCATTTTCTACATTTCTGTGAGAAGCGATTTTGGTGGGGCCGCCCGGATTTGAACCGGAGTCCCGAGAGTCCAAGTCTCAGAGCCTTGACCAAGCTAGCCGACGGCCCCATTCTCTGCATGAACAGAGAAATCACCAGATTCTGCAATCTAGTAAGCTTATGATGAACACCAATTTCCTATAAAACTTTGTGTGTTCGACGGGAAATGTGCTGTTTATTCTGAAGGGGGTTTATAGTCATCTGCTCATCTATTCCAGCACAATAAAAAATTTCTTGTTGTCAAGAAATCTTGACATAAAATGCACCGCTTTTTTCCTTTTAGTCAAGAAAGCTTTACAAAAAATCTTTTAGGCTAAAAAAGACTGAGAAATTACGTGTGCTTGGTGTGAGATAAAATGAGTGAAAAGAAAGTCAGTGGCAGAAGAGTCACCGTTGAATCAATAGTCTGCATCATTTTAATAACTGTAGTAGTTACAATAATTGCATTCTATAGCTCAATTCTGAAATACAAAGATGACACTATCGGTTCTTTGAACTCTGAAATAGCTGATAGAGACACTCAGATTTCCTCGTGGATTTCTTATAATGAGACTCTTCAAAGCCAGATGAACAGCCTGAACTCCGATAAAGTCACTCTTCAAAACCAGATCGGCGACCTCACCGAACAGATTAACAACCTTACTGAAATAATAAAACTGCACAAATCTGAAGTTTTGATAGACGATTACTTTAAAAATGTAGCTGCAGGCTCATTCATCTCTTTGAATAGAACAATAGATTATGCCGGATACATCAAATGTGAACAAATTAGCGGTGTGACAGCAACAGAAACAGGCGAAATCTACGTTCAGGTGGTCTGGTCTAGAGGCGACCTTGTGTTCTACAACGAAAGAATGGTTGTTGGAGAAGAGACGTTTTTTAGATTTCCAGTCTTACCCACCTCAAACCTGGAAGTAAGAATCGGCTATGACGACCCATCAAAAGGAACAGCAAACATAAGGGCAACTATAGTCTATGTCTACTAACCTTCCCTCACCTTCTAATTCAACTGAAAAAACAGGAAAACGTTACATTATCTCCGGGCAAATGAATGGTGGGGCCGGCCGGAGTTGAACCGACGACCTTTACCCGGAACAGTTCATCCCCGTCCCTACGGGTT